>DAORKG010000024.1:0-54376 GCA_035439445.1 Bacteroidia bacterium | reverse complement strand
TAGCAGCTGAGTCCGCAGCCAAAGCTAAAGCGGAGGCTGAGAAAAAAGCTGCAGAAGAGTTAGCAGCAAAGAAGGCAGCAGAAGAAAAAGCAGCACAAGAGAAACTAGCAGCTGAGTCCGCAGCCAAAGCTAAAGCGGAGGCTGATAAAAAAGCGGCAGAAGAGTTAGCAGCAAAGAAGGCAGCGGAAGAAAAAGCAGCACAAGAAAAACTAGCAGCTGAGTCCGCAGCCAAAGCTAAAGCGGAGGCTGAGAAGAAAGCAGCTGAAGAATTAGCAGCAAAAAAGGCAGCAGAAGAAAAAGCGGCACAAGAAAAATTAGCAGCTGAGTCCGCAGCCAAAGCCAAAGCGGAGGCTGAGAAGAAAGCGGCAGAAGAGTTAGCAGCTAAAAAGGCAGCGGAAGAAAAAGCAGCACAAGAAAAATTAGCAGCTGAGTCCGCAGCCAAAGCCAAAGCGGAGGCTGATAAAAAAGCAGCTGAAGAGTTAGCAGCAAAAAAGGCAGCAGAAGAAAAAGCGGCACAAGAAAAATTAGCAGCTGAGTCCGCAGCCAAAGCCAAAGCGGAGGCTGATAAAAAAGCGGCAGAAGAATTAGCAGCAAAGAAGGCAGCTGAAGAAAAAGCAGCACAAGAGAAACTAGCAGCTGAGTCCGCAGCCAAAGCCAAAGCGGAGGCTGAGAAAAAAGCAGCAGAGGAGTTAGCAGCAAAGAAGGCAGCCGAAGAAAAAGCAGCACAAGAGAAACTAGCAGCTGAAGAAAAAGCAGCACAAGAGAAACTAGCAGCTGAGTCCGCAGCCAAAGCCAAAGCGGAGGCTGAGAAAAAAGCCGCAGAGGAATTAGCAGCTAAAAAGGCAGCAGAAGAAAAAGCAGCACAAGAGAAACTAGCAGCTGAGTCCGCAGCCAAAGCCAAAGCGGAGGCTGAGAAAAAAGCAGCAGAGGAGTTAGCAGCAAAGAAGGCAGCCGAAGAAAAAGCAGCACAAGAGAAACTAGCAGCTGAGTCCGTAGCCAAAGCTAAGGCGGAGGCTGAGAAAAAAGCTGCAGAGGAATTAGCAGCTAAAAAGGCAGCGGAAGAAAAAGCAGCACAAGACAAACTAGCAGCTGAGTCCGTAGCCAAAGCTAAGGCGGAGGCTGAGAAAAAAGCTGCAGAGGAATTAGCAGCTAAAAAGGTAGCAGAAGAAAAAGCAGCACAAGAGAAACTAGCAGCAGAGTCCGCAGCCAAAGCCAAAGCGGAGGCTGAGAAAAAAGCAGCAGAGGAGTTAGCAGCAAAGAAGGCAGCGGAAGAAAAAGCAGCTCAAGAGAAGGCTGAGAAAGAAAGAATTGCAAAGGAGAATGCAGCTAAAGCTGCTGCAGCTAAAGCAAAAGCAGATGAGGAGAAAGAATTAGTAATGAAGCAAAAATTAGCAAAAGAAAAAGCTGAGAAAGAAAAAGTAGAAGCTGAGAAAATTGCTAAAGCTAAAGCAGAGGCAGATAAGGTTGCTGCCGAAAAAGCAACAGTCGAGAAATTGGCAAATGAAAATAAAGATCCAAAATTAATTACTCCGATTAGTTCAGGTTCCGAGTCTTCTAATGATAAAATTGGATCAGGTGATGCTAAATACAGTATCCCTCAAGCGATTGGTTCAAGTAAATATCCTGAAACGATTAAACGTGCTAATGAATTATTTAAAATGAAACGTTATGCGGAAGCTAAACCTGTTTATGAAGAGGCATTGAAATACAAACCAAATGATCCAACTGCTACTGCAAAATTAGTTGAGTTGGAGAAATTGATTAAGTAAAAATAGAATTGATTTTTGTGTTTAGGGTATTAGTTATCTATAAGTATGTGTAAATTGTTTTATAAAAAATATGCTATTTTAATATGCACCTTGTTTTTTATTAAAAATATTTATTCATCAAATTCGTACCCAGACTCTTTAGTTAAGTTAATACATGCTTCCAAAATCGACACGGTTATAGCAAAGGCAAATTTAGATTTGTGTGATTATTATCTTCAAAAACAAACAGATAAAGCACTCGTTTATGGTCGAAATGCACTTGTGTTTTCGAATAAATCAAAAAATAATAATTTAATAGCAAACGCTTATCAAAACATAGGTTTATGTTATTCTTTTAAAACAATTACAGATACTGCTGCCATTTATTTAGATAGTGCTTTTGTGCTTTATAAGAAAATTAAATCTTATAATGGAATTGGTTCTACGTATCTGTATATTGGCGAAAACCTTTCTTCAACTGCTTCCTGGGATAAAGCACTTCAAAACTTTCTACTCTCAGTTGATAATTTTCAATTAGCACATAATCAAAATGGCGTTGCTAAAGGTTATGGTAAAATTGCTCAAGTTCTTATAAACATGAATCGTTTTGAAGAGGCTTTGAATTATGTAAGAAAAGGTTTGTTAATCACAAAAGCTACAAAGTATTTAAACGAAGAGGCAAAGTTATATAACCTTAATGGTGTGGCTTTTGATTATTTAGGCTCATACGATTCGGCATTATTTTATTACAATAAGGCTTTATTGATTAATTATAAACTTAATTCTACTTATGATGCAGCTATTACATTAATGAATATGGGGGTGATTTATCTTGCTCAAGAAAAATTTAAATTATCAGAAGAAAGTACACTTAAGGCCTTGGATTTAATGATTGCGTTAGATGAGAGAGGATCTGTAGCAGCTTGTTATGTGAATTTAGGTGAAATCTATTCGAATTTAAACCAATATCAAAAATCAATTGAGTTTTTGGATAAGGGAATTGAAATTCTAAAAGATTTAAAACGTTATGATTTTTTAATGGAAGGTCTCCGTATAAAATCTTCGGTATTAAAACTTAATAAAGATTACGAAAAAGCTTTATTTGTTTATGAGCAATATACTCAACTAAAAGATAGTTTGTTTAGCTCTGAATCCAATAGAAACATAGCAGAAATGCAAACTAAATTTAAAAGTAAAGAGCAGGAAATAGAAATTAAACTTCAGCAAGCCGAAACAGCCAAACAAAAAAGTATCAATAGCTTTATCATTGGCATTGTGATATTGATGCTGTTTATTGCTATATTCTTGGTATATGCTTATCGCGGAAAGAAAAAAGCGAATGCATTGTTGCATTTACAAAAGTTGGAAATACAAAGACAAAAAGAAAAGGTTGATGAGGCTTATGCTGAATTACATGAAAAAAATAAAGAGATACTGGACAGTATCTATTATGCTCGACGTATTCAAAGAGCTTTATTGACTTCTGAAAAGTATATTGAGGGGAACTTAAATAAACTCATTAAAAAGTGATAGATTTATATGATGGATGCAACTTTGGATTCTAGAAAATTCTTTATCCTTTATAAGCCTAAAGATATTGTAAGTGGAGATTTTTATTACGCTATCGCTCATCAACACCCAAATAGCAGTGTTGAGAAATTTTATATATGTACGGCAGATTGCACAGGTCATGGTGTTCCGGGAGCATTTATGAGTATGCTTAATATTTCCTATTTAAATGAGTCAATTATTGAGAAAAAAATAGAAAGTCCTAATTTGATTTTAGATCATATCAGAGAAGAAATTATTTCTTCATTAAATCCTGAAGGAAGCGAGGAGGAATCTAAAGATGGTATGGATTGTATTTTATGTGCGTTTGATTTTACAAACAATATCTTGGAGTATGCTGCCGCAAATAATAGTTTTTATATAGTTAGAAATGGAGAGCTGATTTCTTGTCCTGCCGACAAAATGCCTGTAGGAAAACATAGCGATATAAAACCTTTTACTCTTAGAAAAGTAGAGTTGCAAAAAGGAGATGTTGTTTATTCTTTAACCGATGGTTATGCTGACCAATTTGGCGGACCAAAGGGAAAAAAGTTTAAATATAAACCACTGGAAGAGTTATTGGTATCTAATTATAAATTACCTATGGAAGAGCAGAAAAGAATACTGGATGAAAAATTTGAAGCCTGGAAAGGTGATTTAGAGCAAGTGGATGACGTTTTATTGATTGGTATTAGAGTGTAATTAGACTAAAATTGCTTAAATTGTTAAAACATTACTGATTTTGTGAATTAAGTTTACTCAAAATTCCCTCTAACTTTTTGTAAATTTGTTACATACACATTACACTGTAAATCAATAACGTAAATATATATACAATGGAAGTAACAGGTCAATTAAAATTAAAGTACGACACACAAAAGGTAAGTGAAAAATTTCAAAAGAGAGATTTTGTTTTAGCTACAGATTTAAGCACTCCTTATCCTCAATATGTGAGTTTTCAAGTAACTCAAGATAAATGTAATATGTTGGATAATTTTAATCAAGGAGATGAAATTAAAGTACAATTTAATTTACGTGGTCGTGAGTGGAATGGTCCTCAAGGCATTAGATATTTTAATACTTTAGAAGCTTGGAGAATAGAAAAAGTTGGTTCTTCATCAGCTCCTGCTCAAGGCAATTCAGGAATGCAGGAAAATACTGCTGCACCTGTATTTAATAGCAGTATTTCTGATAACGACGATTTACCTTTCTAATTAATTTGAAATATAAAGCCTAAGATAAATTCTTAGGCTTTTTTACTTTATGGCAAATTCAAAACCCTCAGTTCTTCTTATATACACAGGCGGCACTATCGGCATGATGCAGGATGCCCGCACCGGTGAGTTAAAACCCTTCAACTTTAAAGCTTTATCCAAACAAATTCCTGAGCTCGAAAAATTTGATATTCAATTATCATCTATTTCTTTCAAGCATCCCATCGATTCTTCTAACATGCATCCTCGTGTGTGGATTGAGTTGGCAGAGATGATTAAAGCAAATTACCAAAAGCATGATGGTTTTGTGATATTGCATGGTTCAGATACAATGTCTTACACCGCTAGTGCTTTAAGTTTTATGCTGGAGAATTTGTCAAAACCGGTTATTCTTACAGGTTCTCAATTACCAATTGGTATTATTAGAACGGATGGTAAAGAAAACTTAATCACAGCTATTGAAATTGCTGCTGCACAAAAAAATAAAAAACCTATCGTCACTGAAGTATGCGTGTATTTTGAATACAAATTGTACAGAGGTAATAGAACGTATAAGTATAACTCTGCACATTTTGATGCGTTTAAATCACCTAATTATCCTGCTTTGGCAGAGGCAGGTGTAGATATTCAATACAATACGTCTGCATTATTAAAACCTTCTAAAAAGAGTTTGTCAATTCATACTCACTTAGAGAATGATATAGCTGTATTAAAACTATTTCCGGGAATCAGTAAAAAAATTACATTGTCAGTCTTAAATACTCCTGGTATTAAAGCAGTAATTATCGAAACATTTGGTGCCGGAAATGCAAGTACAGAAGAATGGTTTATCACAACTTTAAAAACTGCTATTGATAAAGGAATTATTATTTATAATGTCACTCAATGTGCAGAAGGTAAAGTAATTCAGGGTATGTATGAAACCAGTAGCGCGCTTAAAAAAATAGGTGTTATTAGTGGTTATGATATTACATTTGAAAGTGCTATTACAAAACTAATGTTTGTTTTAGGACAAAAAGTATCTTTAGCTAATGCAAAACAATTATTAGAAACTAATTTAAGAGGGGAAATAACAGTTTAATAAATCATACTGGCAATGTTCAGCGTTCTTTGCGAAAAAACTCTGCGTCTTTGCGGTTAAAAATATAGAAAAATGAAAAATCAAATTAACGTAGAAGGAATCAGATTATATGCCTATCATGGATGTTTGCCTGAGGAAACAAAAGTAGGAGGAGAGTATATTGTAGATGTTTATATGGTTTATGATTTTCATGAAGCGGCTGCTAAAGATGATTTAAACTTAACCATCGATTATTGTACTGTATTTGAAATTTGCAAGGCTGAAATGGCTATTCCTTCAAAATTAATAGAAGCTGTTGGGAAAAGAATTTACGACAGAATCATTCATGCTTTTCCAAAATTAATTGAAACGAAAGTGAAAATCACTAAGTTATTACCGCCTATGAATGGGCCGGTAGATAAGGTTTCTATTATTATCGAGGATTAGAGTTTCGTTTAAAAAGATTTGTCACTTCGAGCGAAGTCGAGAAGCTTTTTTTTAAATTTTCTTTGTTCTCGACTCCGCTCGAACTGACAGAAAATTTCATGATTGAACTAAGAATCAGTTTTTCTTTTCACTAACAAATAGTAATTACCTTCAATTGGTAAATATCCATACTCATAACAAAACGTGTAGGTTTTACCGGTTTTGGTTGTTGAGATATTGGTATGATAGTTAAAGTTAAATCCTTTATCGATTAATTTTTGTTGAGACACTTTAGCTGTATCGTCCGGAAGAAGTTCTTCTAAGATTCTTCTGTTTTTTCTTAAAATGTTATTGATGTTACGAACGTAGTTTACATTGTCGCTGTTTAACTTGTTATTGTAGGCATTTCTGCATAAATCACTACAAAACTTTTTGTCAACTCTCCCATTAAATGCTTCGCCACATTCTAAACATTTTCTTTTTTCCATACAATTAAATTAAAAAATCTTTGGGAATTAAGCAAACAGGTATTGGTTCCATCTTATGTTTGTTTGCTCTGTTTCTGCTTTTGTAAATCTGCATTGCAACTCTCTGACGTTCGCTTAATTCGTAAGTCTCTTTGTTTTCAATGTATTCCATTGCCCATTCTAACTCGTCATAAGTAGCTCCAATTTGATCTTCATCCGTTCTACCGTCAGCAAACAAACCATCGGTAGGTCTTGCATTTAAAATAGTTGGAGTTACACCTAAAAATCCTGCTAGCTCATAAACTTTCGATTTCATTAAATCAGCTATCGGACTTACATCAACACCTCCATCTCCGTATTTTGTATAAAAACCGATTCCAAAATCTTCTACTTTATTTCCTGTTCCGGCAACCAATAATTTATGATGTCCGGCATAAGCATACAAAGTCGTCATTCTCAACCTGGCTCTTGTATTGGCCATAGTTAAAAAATCTTGAATGTTTTTATCATAAGTATTTTCAATTTCTTCCAAAATGGAAGTTAAATTCACTTCTGCGCTACTTACATTTGAATAGTTTTTCTTCAACCACTCAATATGTTCGTTGCCTCTATCATACTCAGTTTTATTTTGCCTGATAGGCATGTTTAAACAGATTACTTTTTTACCGGTTAATGCACACAGAGTGGATGTTAATGCAGAGTCGATGCCTCCTGATATTCCAACAACAAATCCTTCGGTTTTAGAGGTTTCTGAATATGATTTTAACCAATTTACTATATGCGTAATAATTTTTTGATGCTTCATAATATATTTCGTACAGTATAAAAATAAAAAATCCCGGGGATTAACCGGGATTTTTTTGATTTAAAAAATAAATAATTATTAGAACATTACTCCAACATTAATACGAATAGCATTCATAAATAATCCTTGTTTTTGTCTAAAGAAAGTCATGTTTCCATTAATATCTGTATTTGAGTCATAAACCATAAATTTTGATTCATTTTTCATCAAGTTTGTAAATGAACGGAAGTAGTTTACACTGATAAATGCAGATGTAGAACCTGATAAACGGTATTCAGCTCCTAAACCAACATTCATACCTACTCTAATTGGAATTAAGGAACCATCTTTGTTAATGTTAACATTCGTATTAGTTCCTGATCCACCAGGGAAAATATTACCTGGAGTATAGTTAAAAGTATATTTATCCGTTGCTCTTGCTTTTACTCTCACACCGATTTCGCCACCAAACACTCCAAAATATTTAAATCCACCAATTTCTTTAGTAGTCATTTTTAATGCTATCGGAAGAGTAACATGGGTTGTTTTTATTTTTCTTTCATAAATTCCATCGTAATACGTATCACCTGTTTGTAGCACATCTGCAGAATTTACTCCATCTTTTAATTCTTTTAAATTTCCGGAATTATCCATTAAATAACCAATTGAGTATGGTGATGTTGAATTTGGGTCGTACTTGTATCTCACACTTCCGCTTTCAAAATCTCCACCAATACCTGTTACAAATTGTGCTGTTTTCGAAAGTCTAAATTCAGTAACTAAGCCAAATCCAAATCCAAATCCTGTTCCTAATTTTGAGGTTGTACTTTCTTTAGAAGAGAACCATGTAGGT
The DNA here is from genome assembly GCA_035439445.1 of Bacteroidia bacterium. Lineage (GTDB taxonomy): Bacteria > Bacteroidota > Bacteroidia > B-17B0 > Aurantibacillaceae > UBA4416. Next base: position 46,276 of record DAORKG010000024.1, on the reverse strand, counting down.
TGTGCCGCTACTTTCAAACCTAATCTGAATTTTTTATCATCATCACTATCTTGTGCTAAAAATGAATTAGCTAACAGTAATGTGCTTGAAACTATCAGTAAAATCTTTTTCATGTATTTTGTTTTTTATATAATTTAACATGGTAAAATTAATATAAATTTTGGTATGAAAACCTATTTAAAAGTTATTACTGTCTTTTTATTTGTTAATTTTTTCACAGGATGTAAAAATAGCCAGTTAGATATTGATACTAGTAAAGTTAACCTTGAACCAATTACTTTTAAAAGATTAGATAAAGATGTTTTTGCTCTTACTCCTGAGAATTGTCAGCAAAAAATGATGGAGTATCAAAAAAAATATTCTACGTTTTATACAAGATATGTTTCTTCTATAGTAAATAATGGTGGACAGATAGACTCACTATATTCCCAAACATTATTAAGATTTATTAATAATCAAGATATCAAACATGCGTATGATGATTTGACAAAAATATATACTGACAACGATGTGGAATTAATTGGAGACGATATGACAGAGGCAGTAAAACGTTTTAAGGTCTTTTTTCCAAAACGAAAAACCCCAAAACAATTTGTGACTTTCATGAGTGGTTTTCAATACAATGTAGTGTATGTTGATTCTACGTTAGGTATTGGTTTAGATATGTATTTAGGTAGTAATAATATGTTTTATAACATGATGCAATTGCCTAAGTTTAGAACCAGAACCATGAATAAAGAGCATGTATTGTCTGATGCGGTTCGTGGTTGGGTAATTACAGAGTTTGATAATGCAGATCCGGTAAATAATTTATTAAATCACATGATTTTTTATGGTAAGATTTTTTATGTATGTGATGCCTTATTGCCTAATGTTCAAGATTCTATAAAAATGGGTTACACTACAGCGCAAATGCAATATCTGGACAAATACGAGAAAAATGTTTGGGGCTTTTTTGCAAAGGATAATAAATTATATGATAATGATATGAAGTTAGTTTCGGAATTTACAAGTGACGGTCCTTTTACAAGAGCAATTAGTAAAGAATGCCCTCCTAGAGTTGCTATGTGGCTTGGACGACAAATTGTAAAGTCTTATATGGGACATAATGAAGATGTGACATTAGAAGATTTGATGAATGAAAAAGACGCTCAGAAAATTTTATCAAAATCTAAGTATAAGCCCTAATTAAATATTTAAATGTCTCTGAGAGAACAACAAATACAACGTAACTCGGAAATATTAAAAAAATATATCCCTGAATTTGCTGTTCCTCAAATAGCTATTTGGATTATTGAGTTTGATTTTAAACTAAAAATCACCAAAGAGCGAAGTACAAAATTAGGAGATTATACACCACCTCGCGATGGATTAAATCACACCATTACCATTAACCATAATTTAAATCAGTACTCTTTTTTTATAACCCTAGTGCATGAGATTGCACATTTGCATACTTTTAATAAACATCGCAATACTGTGGCGCCTCATGGCGAAGAATGGAAGCATTCTTTTAGAACCTTGATGCAACCTTTTTTAAGTCCCGACCATTTACCTTTAGATGTGTTTTATGCATTGCGTAAGTATTTGCAAAACCCGGCTGCAGCAAGTTGTAGCGATGCTACTTTAATGCGTACCTTAAAGTTATACGATACTCATTTAACAAATGGTCATTTAATTTTATTAGAGCATTTACCTTATCGCACACACTTTTTATACAATGGTTCCCGTATTTTTGAAAAAGGAGAAAAGCTTCGTAAACGTTACCGTTGCAAGGAAATAAGCACGGGTTCGGTTTATCTGTTTAGCCCTTTGGCCGAGGTAGAAGTGTTTGAAAAAACTCAGGAATTTTAACTGGTTTTTGATTTATCTCTTTCTTGGTTCTTTTATCTAGTTACTTCGAGTGTTTTTTGCCTGACTCTTGCAAAAAATATATCGAGAAGTGACTATAGATTTTGTTCTCGATACGAAAATTAGAAGAGGCATAATTTTCTAATCGAACTGACAGAATTAAAGAAAGAATCGAGTAAAATTACTCTGAATTATTTTTTCAACATTTGATTTTATAAGTCTTTAATTGTGAGTGTTTTATAAGTGCGTTAAAAATGTTAACTGTTGATAAATGCTAGTGTTTCAAGCCTTTTATCGAATTATATTTGTTTAAAGCTGTTTCTCAATAAAAGAAACAATAAACCTTAAACAAGAAACATAATGACTGACGCTTCTTTATTTTTTAAAATTGCAGCCGAACTAAACATCGATGCAAAACAAGTAAAATCAACTGTTGAATTATTAGACGAAGGTGCTACCGTACCATTTATTTCTCGTTACCGTAAAGAGGTAACCGGTAGTTTAGATGAAGTTCAGGTTATTACCATTAAAAACGAAATCGAACGTTTACGTCAGTTGGAACAACGTCGTGAAAGTATCTTAAAATCAATTGAAGGGCAAGGTAAGTTAACTCAGGAGCTTTCTGATAAAATTACCGCTGCCGAAACTTTATCAACTTTAGAAGATTTATACTTACCATACAAACCAAAACGCCGCACTAAAGCTACAGCAGCTCGCGAGAAAGGATTAGAGCCATTAGCTCAATTAATTTTGGCTCAACAAACCAAAGAGTTATTCCCTGAAGCATTACAATACGTTAATAAAGAATTAGGTGTTGAACATCCTGATGATGCATTAGCCGGTGCAAGAGATATTATTGCAGAGATCATTAGTGAAGATGCGGTTGCTCGTGAAGGAATGAGAACCTTATTCAAAAAATCGGCAACCATCAAAACCAAAGTGATTAGAGGAAAAGAGGAAGAGGGACAAAAGTTTGAAGATTATTTTGATTGGGAAGAACCTTTAATGTCTTGCCCAAGCCACCGTATGTTAGCCATGCGCCGAGGAGAGAAAGAAGATTTTTTAATTCTGGATATTATTGTGGATGATGAAGTGGCACACGAACAATTAAAAAAACAATTCATCACCTCCCGTAACGAATGTGCTGAGCAAATTGAAATGGCCATTGCTGATGGTTACAAACGCTTGTTACAGCCAAGCATTGAAGCCGAAATGCGTTTAATGACTAAACAAATAGCTGATGAAAAAGCCATTCAAGTTTTTGCCGATAATTTAAGAGAGTTATTATTAGCATCGCCATTAGGACAAAAATCGATGTTAGCTATCGATCCTGGATTTAGAACAGGCTGTAAAGTAGTTGCTTTAGATGCGCAAGGAAAATTGTTAGAAGAAACCGTTATTTATCCGCATGAGTCTCAACGTCGAGTGATGGATTCGCAGCATGTGGTAATGGCTTTATGTGCTAAATATGAATTAGAGGCGATTGCCATTGGTAACGGTACGGCTTCTCGCGAAACTGAACAATTTATCAGAAGCATTGAAGTGTTGCCAAAAACAATTCCAGTTATTATGGTAAGTGAAGCAGGCGCCTCTATTTACTCGGCATCAGATGTAGCGCGTGAAGAGTTTCCTGAATATGATTTAACTGTGCGTGGCGCGGTGTCTATCGGTCGCCGTTTAGCCGATCCATTAGCAGAGTTAGTGAAGTTAGATCCTAAATCGATTGGTGTTGGGCAATATCAGCATGATGTTGACCAAACTGCTTTAAAAAACAAATTGGATGATGTGGTAATGAGTTGTGTAAATGGAGTAGGGGTTGAATTAAATACTGCTTCTAAACAATTACTATCTTATGTATCTGGTATAGGCGAAAGCTTAGCAAAAAATATTGTGGATTATCGTAACGAACATGGAGCATTTAAATCTCGTAAAGATTTATTAAAAGTAAATCGTATGGGCGATAAAGTATTTGAACAATGTTCAGGATTCTTGCGTATCAGAGATGGTATTCATCCATTAGATAAAAGTGCTGTGCATCCCGAGTCTTATCATATTGTTGAGAAAATGGCAAGTGATTTAAATTGCAGCATTGATGATTTGATAAAAGATAAAGATTTACGTAAGAAAATTAATTTAATGTCTTATGTAACCGATGCGATTGGTTTACCAACTTTAAAAGATATTATGAGTGAATTGGAAAAGCCGGGACGCGACCCTCGTAAATCGTTTGAAGTATTTAGTTTTGATGAAAACGTGCACAGCATTGAAGATTTAAGAGAAGGCATGCGCTTACCGGGCATTGTAACAAACGTGACAAATTTTGGTGCTTTTGTGGATGTAGGAGTGCATCAAGATGGTTTAGTTCACATTTCCCAGTTGAGTGATACTTTTGTAGATGATCCAAACTTAGTAGTAAAAGTTGGTCAGCAAGTTTGGGTAAATGTAACCGAGTGTGACGTGAAACGTAAACGCATTGCTTTATCCATGAAAGGCGAAGGCGTTACTGTAAACAAAAAGCCAGCTCCTAAAAAAGAAGAAGTTGCTGCTTACGACCCTAATGATATGATGTCGGCTTTGGCAGCTTTGAAAGGGAAGTTTAAGAAGTAATAATATCTTTATTTATTTATAAAAAAAGGTGTTGAGAAATCAACACCTTTTTTCTTTTAATAGAGTTTATAAATCTCCATAATATCTCCTAATATTTTAGGGAAATCAATATTTAAATCGATGAGTTTTCCCGTATGAATATCAAATACCCAACCATGAACCGTAATGCCTCTTTCATTGTATGCTTCTTGCACCGCTGCTGTTTTAATTAAGTTCACGCATTGCTCTTGTACATTTAATTCAACTAATCTGTTATATCTAGTGTCTACATTTTCAATGGCATTTAATTCTACTTTATGAGTTCTATACACATCTCTAATATTTCGTAACCAAGGATTTAAAATCCCCATGTCTTTTGGTTGCATAGCTGCTTTTACACCTCCGCAGTTATAATGGCCGCAAACTACAATATGTTTTACTTTTAAATGGCGCACCGCATAGTTTAAAACAGACATGACATTTAAATCCACATTGTTTACGAGGTTTGCAATATTACGATGAATGAATACTTCACCTGGTTGCACGCCCATCAAATCTTCGGCAGTTACACGACTATCAGAACAACCGATGTATAAAAATTCAGGGCTTTGTCCTTTTGATAGATTTTCAAAATAATTTTCGTCTATTGCTAATTTCTCCGCTATCCAAGTTTTATTGTTTTCAAATATTTTTTCTATTTTGCTCATAGTTTTTCATAGTTTTTTAAGATTGAAAAGTAACACAAAAAAATTAACCTTCAAAACCAATTTTAGTATGTGTTCCATCGCAATATGGTTTGTTAGATGACGCTCCACATCGGCAAAAAGCAGTGACTTTGTTTTTTTGTGTTTGATTGCCTTCTTTATCTTTTACAACAATATTCCCGTAAACTAATAATGGTCCGTTAGGCATCGCTTCCACAATACTTTCAGCTTTAGTTTCTATGGGTTTGTTTTCTTCATTATTATAATAAAAACTAATGGCACCAGATGGGCAATTATTAACTCGTTCAATAATTTCAGATGTAGTACCACCTTCTGGTTTAATCCAGGGTTTTTCGGCAGGATTAAATACTTGTCTTAATCCTTTTTCTCCTTTCCAACATAGGGTAGAGTGGATACAGACACTTGGTTTCCAAACAATAGTAATCTCGTCGTTACTATATTTCTTAGTAATTTCAGTCATTGATAGATGTATTTATTTTTATAGTATGAGTTAATAGTTTATGAACAGGACAATGATTGGCAATATGAAGTAAACGTTCGGTTTGTTCGGTACTTAATGTTCCCGTAAAAGAAATTTTTCTTTCAAAAATAATTTGCGTGTCTAAACTTTCAATATCAATGTTGGTTTCGATAGTTTGTACATCCCATTGTTTTCTGTTAGCGTACATACGTAATGTAATACATGTGCAAGCTGCTAGCGATGAAGCAAGCAATTCCATTGGTGCCATACCCTGAGATTTTCCTCCAAGCGATGTAGGTTCATCTGCAATAAGTGAATTTGTTTCCGAAGAAATTTCAGTAACATAAGGCTCTTGATTAATAATGGCTTTAATCATAAAATAAATTTAATACAAAAATCCCATTTTACCTTGTTGATAATCACGCATGGCTTCTAAAATTTCGGTTTCAGAATTCATCACAAACGGACCATGTGTTACCATAGGTTCATTAATAGGCACACCAGCCATGATTAATAATTTAGAATCAGCATTAGCATTTAAAATTATTTCATCAGCAGATTGTTCAAATACTACTAAATCATATTGCTTAATGGTTTGATTGGAGTTTAAAGTCAATTCTCCTTCCAATACATAAAACGTTACATTATGGTCGGCAGGAAAACGTAATGAGAATTCACTATTTGCTTTCATTCGCAACATGGCTGTTATTACATCAGATTTTGCAGGACCTTTTTTATCATCATATTTACCAGATATTAATCTAAATTCAACACCTTCTTTTTCAATTAGCACAATCTCGTTTTTTGTGATTGGCTGATAAGAAGGCGGGTTCATTTTTTCGGCTTTAGGGGTGTTTATCCATAGCTGAATACCTTGGGAGCGCCCACCTCTTTCAGCAAATGTTTTGTCTGCCTTTTCACTATGTATAATACCTCTTCCTGCATTAATCCATTGCACTTCGTTATCATACACAATGTGTTTATTTCCCAAAGAATCTTCGTGCTCAACCGAACCTTCAAACATAAATGTTACAGGACTAAAACCACGATGTGGATGTGGAGGAACATTGAAATTGTTTTCGTGAGGCAGAAAAGTGAAATCAAAGTGATGTAATAGAATAAAGGGACTCACTTGTTCAATTCCTCTTAATGGAAATGCCTGACGTATTTTTATGGGCCCCATCATGGTTTCAGGAGCTGTATGTATGGATTGAATTTTTTTAAACATGATTTCTTATTTTGTTAACCAATTGTGTAATAATTTTTGAAGAGTTGGTATTAATATAAATACCATGATAGGAACAGCAATAATGGTTATAATTAATGTCCGAAGAGGTAATGGTTCTATTAAGATTAATTGTTTACCTAACAAGGCGAATATGCTTGTAATTAGTGGGTAAATAGCTAGCCAAATAATAATAGCCATTTTCCATTTTTTAGGAGGTTTCATTTAGCAGTGTTGTTTCATTTTATATAAAAATACAATTTAATCAGATAATAGATCTATAAAAAGAAAAGGGAGAAAACGCTCGATTTCCTCCCTTATTCACCTTTATAAAATTGAAAATCTTATGCTTGTTTTACTAATTGAATCTCAGCTTGTATTTTTAAATCTTCACCTACTAACAAACCACCGGCTTCAGTAGCAGCATTCCAGGTTAAACCAAAATCTTTACGATTAATTTTTCCGTCTAATGTAAATCCGGCTTTAATGTTTCCGTATGGGTCTTTTGCAATACCACCAAAATCAACTTTTAAGCTTACCGGTTTAGTTACATCTCTGATGGTTAAGTTACCATGTAAAGCATATTCTTCATCAGAAGCTTTTTCGAATTTAGTTCCTTCAAATTTAATTTGAGGATATTTTTCCATATCAAAAAAATCAGCCGATTTTAAGTGTCCATCACGTTGTTCGTTATTTGTATTAATAGAATTAACATCCGTACTAAACGATACTTTTGAATTTGCAAAGTTATCGCCATCTGTTTCGGCGGTTACATTAAAGTTGGTGAAACTTCCGGTAACGTTAGAAATCATCATGTGTTTAATTTTGAAATTAATTTCGCTGTGTGTTGGGTCTAATGCCCATTTTGTTGTGCTCATGTTTTATTTGTTTTTAGTTATTTATTTATTTATTTATTTTTTTGTTCTCGTTCCGATAGCTATCGGAACCGCTCGAACTGACGAAAATTTTTAATTATGCTGTCATAGGAACTTCCATCATTAGAAATTCAGAGTCAGAGTTTGCTTTGATGTTTATTTTGTCTGTATCCCAAATTCCAAAACCATCTCGGGTTTCTACTAATTGTCCATTTACTTCTAAGGTTCCGTTTAAGTTAAATATATATACTCCATTTCCTTTTCCTTTTATGGTATAGTCCGTGGCAATACCTTTATCAAACTTTCCTAAATGGAACCAAGCGTTTTGATGAATCCAAACTCCTTCATCGTCAGCATTAGGAGATAAAATTTGTTGTAGTTTATTATGTCTATCTTCTAACTTTAAGGTAATTTGATCATATCTAGGCGCTACATTTTTTTTGTTGGGGAATACCCAAATTTGTAAAAACTTAACAGCTTTGTCTTTGTTTTTGTTATACTCGCTATGTTGTATGCCAGTTCCAGCGCTCATCACTTGAATATCACCGTTTTTAATAACCGTGGTATTTCCCATGCTATCTTTATGTTCTAAATCTCCTTCAAGAGGAATGCTGATAATTTCCATGTTATCGTGAGGGTGAGTGCCAAAACCCATTCCCGGTGCAACAGTATCATCGTTTAAAACTCTTAATACACCAAAGTGCATTCTTTCGGGATTATAATAGTTTGCAAAACTAAAGGTATGTTTACTATGTAACCATCCGTGGTTTGCATCACCACGAGATTCGGATTTGTGTAAGATTGTATTTTTCATAATGTTTGATGTTGTACTTGGTAAATGATTAAAACCAATAATGTCGAGTTCTTTTTCCCGATGGCTATCGGGATCGTCAATGTCATTCTTGATAACATCTCCTAAAGCTGCTGTGGCAACAAACATTCCTGTGCCCAACAAACCTTTCTTTAAAAATTCTTTTCTGTCCATAACGATTTGTATTTACAGAACAAAGGTAAGTTAGTTAGAAGGAGAAAATACTTAATCTAGTTTAAGAAATGATTTTATTTTGCGCGAGCTTGTTTTGCTCGAAGTTTACTTAAAAATTCAGGTGTTACCCCAATATATGCTGCTATTTGCTTCTGAGGAATTTCGTTAATGAGTTGAGGGTAAACTTTACAGAATTTTAAATAACGCTCCTCAGCTGTTAAGCTTAAATTATCATTTAATCGCTGTTGGTAGGCTACTAGAGACTTTTCAATAATGATTCGGAAGAAACGTTCAAGTTTAGGAACTTTTTCGTACATCTTCTCCTGGTTTGTTTTTGAAATTAAAGCAACTTCTGTATCAACCATTGCTTCTATATTTAAGTTTCCGGGCTTTTGAGAAAGCAAACTGTACATATCTGCAATCCACCAATCCTTTGGAGCAAAACTAAGAACGTGCTCCGTACCGTCACTATCTATAGTATATCCTCTTAAACAACCATTTAATACAAAGGCTGAATATTTAGAGACCTCTCCTTGCTGAACTAAAAAATCTTTTGCTCTAATAATTTTATACTCCAACAATGATGTAATGAATTTTTCTTCTGTCTTTGTTAAAGAAATGTGTTTAGCAAAATTGTTTAATAGTAAAGAGAAATCCATACTGCAATTTACTAATTAGAATAGAAATAAAAAACCTTCCGAAGTGGAAGGTTTAATTTGATTAGACTTGAACGCCAATGATTAACATATCATCTACTTGCTCAAGATTTCCTCTCCATTCTTCAATAGTTTGGTTGAGGGCAGTTTTTTGTCTTTCGATTGGTAATTTACTAACATCTAAAAGTAATTGACGGAAATTACCTGCCATGAATTTCTTCCCTCTTGGTCCACCAAACTGATCAGCATAACCATCAGAGAAAATATAAATGCTATCTCCTTTTTGTAATTGAATAGTATTGTTTGTGAAATTTTGTTTTTCACCAATAAACATTCCTACAGGAAACTTATCTGCTTTATATTGAATTAATTCATTGTTTCTGATAATGTATAAAGGATTAAAAGCCCCTGAGAATTGTAACTCTAATGTTTTATAATTCAAAGCACAAAGAGTCATATCCATACCATCCTTGGTTTGTTTGCCTGAAGTGGTATTTGTATGTAAAGTATTTGCAACTCCATCATTCATTTTATCCATAATGATAGATGGCTCAATACTATCTGTGTTTTTTAGAATATCTTTTAATAAGTTATATCCTACAATACTCATAAAAGCACCAGGTACACCGTGTCCTGTACAATCCACTGCGGCAAAATAACTCCAATCTCCTTTTTTATCTATCCAGTAAAAATCACCACTTACAATATCTTTGGGTTTGTAAAGAACAAACGAATCCGGTAAGATTTGTTTCACTAAATTGTTAGGAGGTAAAATAGCTTCCTGAATACGTTTCGCATAATGAATACTGTCTGTAACTTGTTTGAAAAGTATTTCTAGTTCTTTTGTTTTTACTTCAATTTCTTCTTTTTGTTTTACAACCTGTTCTGTACGTTCAATTACTTTTTGTTCTAGTACTCTCTCATTTTCAGATAAGCTATCACGCATTTTTAATAATGCATGCCCTAAACTATCATCTTTACTTAATGGTTTATAGTAAGCATCAAAATTACCTTTACCGGTTTGTTTGGCAAACTCGGTTGTACTTTCCATAGATTCAACCAAACTATTTAAGGCAATTCCCATTTCACCAATTTCGTCTGTTCTGTAACTAATACGTTCTTTTGGTAAAATACCCAAGCCCATTGATAACAGCATTTTTTTAAGTTGCTGAATTGGTTTGGTAATTGAACGTGTTGTAAAAATGGCAATTAATATTCCACCAATAATTAATCCTATACCTAATAATTTTACAAACCTGTCGAGAAAGTTAAACGAACTAAACATTTGTTCAGTTGTGGTTTCTGCATTCTTTTCTTTTTGAGTTATTAAATCATTTAATTGATTATATAACATTTTAATTTTTTCCTGACTATCTTCAAATGGCTGATTTACGGTAAACTTAATTGTAGCATCTTGGTAACTTTCCCAAGAATTTAAGGGAGTCATAATTTCTTCTTGATAAAGTCTGAATAATCCATCACTAAAAGCAATGATTGATTTTGCTTTTTCTTTTTCTTCTTTAGACCAATCATTTGATAGGGCATTAATCTCCGCTTTAATGTGAGGGTAATCTTTACTGATTAAGTTTCGTAACTCTGTTTTGGCAGGATCATCATTAGGTGATTGAACATAAAACCATTTGGAAATTAGGGTTTGAGATTTTTGAAGAATAAAGTTGTATTCTTTCAAGGCAGATACTGATGGTGTAACTTGCCCTACAACTGAATCTGTTTGTTGTTTACTTCTGGTAATTGTAACAATGGTAAAAATAAAAGCGATAAGTGTTAACAAGAGTAAAACACCAAAGCCTGTTCCTATTTTTCTACCAATGGTAAATTTAAATGCCATATAATCAGCCTATTATTGTTTATTTAAGGCCTCTTTCTTTTGCTTAAACTCGTTTGCCTTTTCTTCATCCAACAACGCTGAGTAAATACCTTGCAAACTTTCTAATGCTTTTTCTGCTTTTGGATCTAATTCATAAACCTTTATCATAAAAGGCAGAGACTGTTTAAATAACTTTTTAGCATTTTCTTGTATAACATCCAATTGGGCTAAGTCCACATCGTAATCCATCATACGCATCAATGTAGCGCCTTGATTGTAATATAAAATACCTAAGTTAATATTAGCACTAATGTTTTTATTATCAATTTCTAAAACTTTTAATAGAGCATATTTTGCAACATCTCCATATTTTTGATTGAAGTTATTCTTCATATAAAGGTCAGCGAAAATGCTACCCATTGTATTGTAGTATTCAATATCTTTTGGTTTGAAATCAAAAGATGGATTAATAATAGAAGTATACTTTTTATATTTTGAGAAGAAAATCTCAGATCTATTGTTATTTAATGAATCTTGAAGTAGAACAGTACAAATTTTATAGTAAGAAGCTGCTCCATTTTTCACAAACGCCGTATTATTTTCTAAGTATCCTTTTGCGCTATCTAATTTCATTGAAACTAACGCAGAAGTCATAGAGGTATCTAAAAGACTAATTTTAGAGGTGTTTCCAGGACCGGCTTGTTTATAAAGTTGAAGATATGCATACGAGCGGATATGCCAAGATGCTGGATCGTTTTTAGTTTCAGGATGAATAATGATTTTTTCAAGCATTGGAATTGCCTGATCGTATTTTTTTTCATTACATAATTTTTGAGCTTCAAATAATAAATCATTTTGCGCATAATAACTATGGCAAAAAACTATCATTAAAAGACTAAGGATGCCTTTTAGGTAATGATATGATTTTGAGTCTCTTAACACCTTATACAAAATTAATAATTTATTTAATCAACAGCAATAGCTAAACTTTTTAGTTCTTCACTAGTTTTAAGTCCAGCTTTTACTGCATTTGCTTTACTATATTCAAATTTTAATTTACTGTCCACTGCCACAAAGTTAATGGCAGATCCTGATTTCGCTAATCCACTTTTTTCTGTTACAATAAGCGCGCCTTTTCCTTTAAATTTTGAAGAAATATCTTTTAAAAGTTCAGATGACTCATTCAAAAGGAAAATAATATGAGGTTGAATAGAACCATCTATAGCATTAGAGGCTTTTATTTCAATTTTTTGGTTACCAACTTGTTTTGAGGAAGCCATTTTATTGAGCTCACCATTTATATTAGGATTACTACCAATAACATGTATAATAAAGTTCCCGGATTTCATTTTACCCGGCCATTCAAAATATTTTGTAAAATTATAAAGGAATACAGCCTTCTGACGGGCAACCAATTGATTGGAATCAAAAGGCTGCTGGAAGCTTACGCTTGAAAAAGCTAAGACAACAAGAAGACTATATTTTATTAAGTTTTTCAATTATCTGGGTCAAATAAACAAATAGTTTGCCATTGTTCCTGAACCAACAAATATAACATTAACAAAATAGGAAACAAAGTAATTTTTTTGTTTATAACTTATTAATGAAATACACTATATTTATGAAGGATTACAGTTTTTGATATACAACGAAAAATATAAGCATTTCTCTGATAACGAGTTAATTACGGAGTATAAAATCACAAAAAATAATGTGTTGGTTGGGATATTGTATAAACGCTATTCTCATTTGGTCTTGGGTCTTTCGTTAAAGTATCTTAAAGATGAAGATGAGGCCAAAGATGCAGTGATGCAAATTTTTGAAAAGCTTTTGTCGGATTTGTTAAAATTTAATATAGAGTATTTTAAAAGCTGGCTTTATTCTTTTTCAAAAAATCATTGTTTGATGATTATCAGAACCAAACAATCAAAACTAAAGAAAGAGATGGATTTGCAAATACATGCGGATTCATTTATGGAAACAGAATCAAGCTCGCATCCTAATACCGTTATTGAAAAAGAAATTCAATATACCAAATTAGAAAAAGCGATCGAAGAGTTAAATGAAGACCAGCGGAAATGTATAAAGCTGTTTTATCTTAAAGAAAGATCATACAATGAGATCGCTGATGAAACAGGTTATACTTTAAATGAAGTAAAAAGCTTTATACAAAACGGAAAAAGAAATTTGAAAATAAAATTAGAGAAAAACAGTGAACAACCCGAATAAACATAAACCATTAAGTTCTGAAGAATTGTTTCAGTTATTAGATAAGCAATCTAATAATGAGACTGATTTTGATGGTATGGATGATTTTGAAAAAGATGCATTGGAAGGTTTTTCAGCACATTCAACTCCTGAAAAGGCTAAGGCTTTGACAGAAGAGTTGAATATGGCTATATCTAAAAAAGTATCTGAAGAAAAAGGTGGACAAAAAAACAGGATTATTTGGTTTAGTGCTGCTGCATCTATTGTTTTGATTATTATTGTTTCTGTATTTTTCCTTAAACAAACCAAGGATGATTCTATTACTAATTTAGCTTTAAATGAAACTAAAGAATCTAATACAACACCTGTTTTAACAGAGCCTCTAAAACCAACAGAAGAGACTACTAATTCAGGAGTAAGCTCTGGCGAGACAAAACCTTTGACTAATAATATCAAATCGGAGGAAGTTGTTACTTCTAAAAATACTCAAGCAGGACCTGGATTTAAGCAGGTAACAAGTGAGTCTATTGTTGTGTCGGAAAATCAGGTAGCTGCAGGAACAACAAGATTAGCTGATGTATCAAAGGATATTTTGAAAAATAGAAATGAAGGAAATATGGACGAGTTAAATTCTCCTTCGGTTGCCATCGATAAAAAAGCGGAGGCTAAGCAAAAGGAAAAAGGGAATGCAGGCGATTCAGAATTGGATAAAACTGTTACGGTGGAAAGTAAAAGCGTAACAGATGCAAATGCCGTTACTCAAGGAACTGTGGCATATAAAGTCGACGCAGATTATAGAGTAACTAAAAACGAAGAGTCTAAAAAATTGTCTAAAGAAAAAGCAGCAGCCGAAAAAAGTGCTGTAACTACTGCAAATAAAGCAGCTGCTGTGCCCGCTTATTCTTCAACTCAAGAACAATCAAATCAAACGGCTTATTATACTGGAGGAGAAACAGCCATCAAAGAGTATATTGTTAATTATTTGAAAGAACATTCATCTTCTATTATTCTTAAAGGAAAATACAAGGTTATTGGTAATGTAAATAATAAAGGTGAATTAAAAGTAACTTCAATCACTCAAATTACGAAAGAATACTGCGAAGGATGTTCTGATAAAATTAAAGAAGCATTAAATACAATGAAAAACTGGAATTCGTCTTCAGTAGTTGAATTTACATTAATATTTTAGGATTTTATTAATCCTTTCTTTTCTCGTTTACCGTAATCAACAATTAAAAAATAATACATTAATACACCAAAGGCATAAAGTCCAGCGGTGATTAAAAAAATGTTGACATATGGGAAACCTTGGCTGAACATTACTTTTACCATGTAACCGCTAATTACCCAACTACCACTCCAAATGGCAGCGGTTAAGGCACTGGTAATTTCTCTGTTTTTTTCTCCAACATAATTCATCACAAGTTCAGATGTCATGGGCCCTGCCATATTCATTAATGGTTGGCGTAATAAATAACATACAATTGCAATGTAAACAGCAATGCTATATTGACTATAAAATTGAGTAGTAGCTAATGCCACTAATGAAATAACCGCTAATGATTGTGTAGTCGGTATAGCAATTTTATAACCAATATTTGCTTTTATGCGAGGAACCATTAAGGCGCCCCAAACTACTAGTACGGCTGCAATAGCACTTACAAATGAAAAATCACCTTTACCCATGTGATGCACTTTATCAAAGAACAAGCTGATAAAAGGAATAGTTAAGCCTGCTCCTGTAGCAATAATAAGTGTAGGAACCAAGCCCTTAAAAATTAAAAACCAATCGTTCTTGTGAGTTTTCGTTTTTTTTGTATTTTGTTTATCCTCATCTATATTTTCTTTCAAGTCTACTTTACTCATAAAATAAAGTCCGCCAAAACCTAGTAAAGAAAATAGAATTAATATTTTTTCTTCATCAAAATACCAAGGATTTATTTTGTCTAAGAAAGCGATAATAACTCCACTGGCAATTCCTGCAAAACTCCATGTACTATAGCTTAGTGCAATACCAGATGTATGTTCTTCTTTGCGTTCGTTTCTTAAGATGTAAGGAGTAATGGGGATTTGCATAAAAGTAAACGAGGCTCCCCATAGCAAAAGCGAAACATAAATAAGTGTGGTTAATTGTAAATTGACACAAAGCACAATGCATAAGCCAAACAATGGAACAAATAAAGATGACATGACAAAAAATGGTTTCATCACTCTTCCCTTAATGATGTTTCCAATAGGTAATGCTAAGGCAAAAACTCCTAAAAAACGAAATGTAATAAATAGGGCAATTTCTTCTTCTGAGTAGCCTTTTCTATCCATATATAAGGGGAGAATAAGCATGAATGTTGAATTTACTAATTGTATAAAGAATTCAGCCACTATCACGTTCATGATAGCAGGCTTTAATTTTTTATAATCTTTTAAAAATGCGAACATAATTTTTTGTCACCCTGAACGGAGTCGAAGGGTTATAAGTACTGAGAAACAATATCTAAATAGGCTTTAATTTTCTCTAATTCTGTTGGTTCAAATGTTTCAAATTCTCCTTGGTGATTAAACCAGGTCAATTGTCGTTTGGCATATCTGCGGCTATTTTGCTTAATTAAATTAACAGCTTCTTCTAGAGAACATTTACCATCTATAAAGTCAAATAACTCTTTATATCCAACCGTATTTAATGCATTTAAATGTTTGAATGGATAAAGTCCTTTTACTTCTTCTAATAAACCGTTTTGCATCATAATATCCACTCGCTTATTAATTCGAGCGTATAAAGCTTCTCTCTCGGTATTAATTAAAATATTAATGGTATTAAACGAACGTTGCTTTTTTTCTTTGGTTCTGAAACTAGAGTAGGGTTTTTGAGTATGAATGCAAACTTCTAAAGCACGCATGATGCGCTGAGGATTATTTAAATCTACCTGATTATAATAAACTTCGTCTTTTAATTTTAATTCTTCTTGAAGATAAGTTATTCCTTTTTCTTCATAGTCTTTTATTAATTGATCTCTTATGTGCGCAGGAATTTCTTCAAACTCATCAACGCCATTCAGTATAGCGTTGATATATAATCCTGAACCTCCAACTAAAATTAAATACTCGTGAGTTTTAAATAATGATTCAATTAGTTCAATTGCTTCACGTTCAAATTGACCAACATTATATACATCATGAATACTTATGTTATTAATGAAATAATGCGGAACATCCTGCATTTCCTCAACAGTAGGCTTAGCTGTACCAATACTCATTTCTTTGTAAAACTGTCGTGAGTCGGCAGAAATAACTGGGCAATTGTAAAACTTGGCCAGTTCAATAGACAATGCTGTTTTGCCAACTGCTGTTGGTCCGGCAATAACTATGAGGTTCTTTTTCAATTTAAAAACTAAATTCTACTTTACTGTCAGGGTTGGTAACTTTACTGCTTTTTTTATTTCCGTTAACTTCAGCATGCACAATGTTTACTTGCGAAGGAAGATAATCATATAATAGTTTTGTGTTGATTGAAAGTGTTTTAGGAGTATTAACTTTTTTAATTTCTAAATAAGCCCAAATAGATTCCTCTTCTCTTTCATAACCAACAAATTGAAGGGATTGTGTTTTTGAATTAACGGAAACAGAAAATCGTTGTTTGATATATTTAAATATAATAGAATCAACTTCAGCTTTATTTTTCGGATTTAAAACATCTATTTTTTTATGATTTAATTTATCTAGAGCATCCTCCAAATCATTAGTAAAAAAGCGCGTGCTGATTTGAAGCGATTTTTGAGGAGCATTATGTTTAATATCAATAACACTGATGTAATAAGGGTGTTTTAAATAATAGAAAGAAGAACCTAAAATTAGGATTAGCCCAAAAAACAAGTATTTTGCCGCAGGTGTAATACTTCTAAATAATGAGGTTCTATTTTTTAAATTTAACACAGGCAAAAATAGCAATTTTAAATGAACGATTTTTGGATTTGGTTTAGTAATGGTTTCCAGCATATTTTAGACTGGAATGGCTATGACCATATCTTATACGTGGTTGCCCTATGCGTTCTGTTTACTGTTAAACATTGGAAGAAATTATTGGTGTTAGTTACTGCTTTTACTATAGGGCATTCTTTAACTTTGGCAATGAGTGCTTTGGATATAGTTGTGGTAAAACAATCTTTAATTGAGGTATTGATTCCTTTAACGATTATGAGTACTTGTATTGTTAATATTCTGTATCGACGCTTCGTCCCGATAGCTATCGGGACCGCTCAGCGTGACGTTTTAATAGAAAACAAAATAAATTATAAGCTTAATTATACATTGGCATTGGTTTTTGGGTTTATCCACGGGATGGGGTTTTCGTATTTGTTAAAATCAATGTTAGGTAAGGAAGAAAATGTCGTATTCCCTTTGCTATCATTTAATTTAGGATTGGAATTAGGGCAGGTAATTATCGTCATTTCAATGCTTTTAGTTTCTGTTTTTTTAACTAGATTTACCAGAATCAAAAAACGAGATGAGGTACTAGCGGTTTCCTTATCAGTCTTATTGATTTCAACTTTATTATTTATACAACGATTAAACATTATATAGCATGAATCGATTTTTAAAATTAACCTCAGTTGTTTGTTTTTCAGTATCAGCAATTGTTGCTCAAAACATTAAAAATAATCCCATGTCAAATCATGGTAATAAATTTGAGCAACTAGGTACTATTTTACCTACTCCTAATGAGCAAAGAACTGCTTCTGGAGCTCCTGGTGCTAAGTACTGGCAACAAAAAGCAGACTATAATATCGAGGCTACATTAGATGAAAAGAATTTAATGTTAATTGGAAAAGAAGTAGTGACTTATCATAACTACTCTCCTGATAAATTAGATTATTTATGGTTACAGTTGGATGAAAATCAACATAACCCAGCTAATGATGCTAACTTTTTTGATAGTAATAAAATGGGCGCTCCTTATGATGAGGGAGCTGCTAAAGCTTTAGATGTAAATGAGCGCTTAAAAGGATTAGGAGACCAAATTTTATCGGTGACCGATGAGTTAGGAAAACCTTTAAAATATACTATCAATCAAACAATGATGCGTATTGATTTACCAAAAACATTGAATCCAAATACAAAAGTTAAATTTATTGTAAAATGGCAATACAAGATGGGGAACCGTATGGAAATTGGTGGACGTGGCGGCTACGAGTATTTTAAAGAAGATGGCAACTATTTATTTACGATGACACAATGGTATCCGCGTATGTGTGTGTATAGCGATTTTCAAGGATGGCAAAACAAACAATTTACAGGTCGTGGAGAATTTGCTTTAGCGTTTGGTGATTATACCGTAAAAATGACAGTACCAGCAGATCATATTGTTTGCTCTACTGGTGAATGCCAAAACTACGCACAAGTTTTAAATCCAACACAAATGGCTCGTTGGACAAAGGCAAATGCTAATTATAGTGATGTAACAGAAATTGTAACATTAGATGAGTGTACTGCTGCCGAAAAAAATAAAGCTACTGCTACTAAAACATGGATTTTTAAAGCAGATAGCGTGAGAGATTTCGCTTGGGGTTCGTCTCGTAAATTTATGTGGGATGCAATGCCAATTAAAGTGGATGGAAAAAAAGTAATGTGCATGAGTTTTTATGGTAAAGAAGCTCATGGTTTATATAGAAAATATTCTACTAAAACAGTTGCACACACTATTAAAACGTATTCGAAATTTACTATTCCGTATACTTATCCCGTAGCTCAAAGTATCGAAGCTTCAAATGGAATGGAGTATCCTATGATTTGTTTTAATTTTGGTAGAACCGAAAAAGACGGCACTTATACTGAAGGTACTAAATACGGGATGTTAGGCGTTATTATTCACGAAGTTGGTCATAACTTCTTTCCAATGATTATTAATAGTGATGAGCGTCAATGGAGTTGGTTAGATGAAGGCTTAAATACATTTGTTCAGTTTTTAACAGAGCAGGAGTTTGATAATAACTATCCATCTAATCGCGGGCCGGCTCATAAAATGGTTGACTATATGCGTTTACCAAAAGATCAGTTAGAGCCTATTATGACCAACAGTGAGAATATCAATAATTTTGGTGCTAACGCTTATGGGAAACCTTGTACAGCTTTAAATATTTTGCGTGAAACAGTGATGGGACGTGAGTTATTTGATTTTGCATTTAAGCAATATTGTACACGTTGGGCATTTAAACATCCAACTCCTGCTGATTTTTTCAGAACGATGGAAGATGCAAGTGCTGTTGATTTAGATTGGTATTGGAGAGCTTGGTTTTATGATATTGAACCGGTTGATGTATCAGTAGATTCTGTAAAAGCTTATACTTTAATAAACAACAAGGAAGTTCCTGTGAAAATGGATACAATGAGAATTTATCCAAGAGCTAAAGATACATTTGAGCCTATTTCAAAAATTAGAAACAGAGAACAAGGCTTGAAGTTTTTAGTGGATGTGGACACAACTTTAAGAGATTTCTATTTCCATTATAAACCTGAAGTTAAAACAACTATAGAGAAGAAACCAATTAATCGTAATGAAAATTTAGAATCAGTATCAGATTCATCTTTTGCCAGTATTAAAGGGAAATACTATTATGAACTTTATTTTACCAATAAAGGTGGTTGTGTAACACCATTAATTATTCAATGGAATTTTAAAGATGGTACTTCAGAGATTGATAGAGTAAATGCTTATGTGTGGCGTAAAAACGAAAAGAATGTTGTAAAGACTTATGCTAAGAATAAAGAAGTTACTTCTATTGTTTTAGACCCATATAAAGAAACCTGCGATATTGACGAAAAGAATAATACATGGAATGTAAAAGAAGCTCCAAGTCGTTTTGATGTATTTAAAGGAAAAACTGTTGGTCGTGGACAAAGCACCGGAGGTAATCCTATGCAAAAAGCTAAGGAAGGGAAATAGTTTCAAATGAACCAACTTCTTAAAATAAGATACTTTCAATTAAAAAGAGATTTAGGTTTTTTATTTTTTGTAATAGTTGCTCTAGCATCATGCGTTTCTTTTTTAATTTTTAATTATCAAAAACAAATTGGCTTATACGCAGTATGTATAATTCTGTATTTGTTTTATAACTATCATAAAAACAGACGAGATACAGCTTTTGTTAATAAGCATTTTGAAAATGCTACTATTCAAATTGTAGTTGAGTATCAGTTATTTTTGTTGCCCTTTTCAATTCCCTGCTTGTTTACCGCTTATTGGTATTGCTTTTTTGTACTGCATATTTTTACTTTTCTATTGCCATTTATTGACATTAAAACTAAAATTCAATTTAAATATGAGTTTGTTACCCGTTTGTTTAAGAATGATTATGTTTTTATTTCAGGAGTTAGAAGAAATTTATTGCTATTAATTATTCTGTTTTTATTGGCATTGGTTCTTAGTCCTTTGAAATTGTTTCCGCTGGTTGCGTTGTTTTTATTTAATAATATTTTGTTCTCATTTTATGAAATTAATGAGTGTATTCAAATGCTTCAAGCCTCAGAGCAAACCCCTAAGCAATTAATGGCATCCTCTTTGAGTTCGGGAGCCGGAAAAATGATAATGGTAAATTTTCCGATATTATTTATCAATTCATTATTTAATACAGATTTGTTATTGTTTAACATGTATTTTTTGGCTTACAATATATTGATATTAGCTACTGTGATTGCATTAAAATATGAGAACTATCAATACAAAAATTTAGTAAACAATCATCAAATAAAATTAATTGTGATAATATTAGGATTGTTTATTCCATACTTATTTCCACTTGCTATAATATTTTACATACAATCACGAGCAGGTGCCATTAAAAATTTAAGTAATTATTTAGATGTTGTCAATTAAAGATTTGTCGTTTAGTTATAATGAAGAACCGATTTTAAAAGATATAAATATTTCTTTTGAAGTTAACCATATTCATGGAATAGTAGGTTTGAATGGAAGTGGTAAAACGACTTTCTTTAATGTATTAGCCGGATTTTTAGCTCCTGATAATGGGACTATCTTATTTGATAATGCTGAGGTTTTGAAGAAGAATATTGCGTACATCGATGCAGAATCTTTTTTCTACCCTAAACTTACAGCTGCTGAATTTTTATCGGTGTTTCCTAAAACGAATAGCAATTTTAATGAGACAGAGTTAGCACATGTTTTTAATTTGCCTTTAGATGAGTTTATTGAAAATTATTCTACAGGAATGAAGAAAAAATTGTTGATTCTATCTCAATTAAAACAAGATAAGCAATTATTTATTTTTGATGAACCCTTTAACGGCCTGGATATTGAGTCAAATAAATCATTACAGTATATTATTGAATTATTAAACAAAAAAGGGAAAACAATATTTATTGCTTCTCACATTATTGAACCTTTATTTGGGCTCTGTCATCAAATTCATCATTTGAAAAATAAAAATTTTGCAAAGAGTTATCTTCCTAAAGATTATGAATTACTGAATAAGGAAGTTTTTGGCGAGTTTGATGAGCATTTAAAAAACACTTTAAGTAAATCGTTATGAGACAAATTGCAGTATTGTTTTTTTTATTGTTTTCAGTAATTGGATTGGCACAATCCAAGACTTTCACTAAGGAAGATACTTTATTAGGTTGTAACCATGCTTATCGATCATGGTGGGATGTAAAGCATTATCATCTTTCAATTAAACCAGATTTTGAAGAAAAAACTATTTTAGGATATAACATTATTACATATTCTGTTGTGTCTGATAGTTTACCTTTTATTATGCAGCTTGATTTGCAAAGTCCGTTAATTATTGATTCTATTTTTTTTAATAGAGCAAAAATTAATGATTTCAAAAGAATATCTAACAGATGGATGCTGCAACTTCCAACTCATAAAAAAAAATCAGAAAATTATATTCAAGTTTTTTATCATGGCAGACCAAGTATAGCTAAAAATCCACCCTGGGATGGCGGCTGGGTATGGAAAAAAGATTCATTGGGTAATCCATGGATGAGTGTAGCTTGTCAGGGTAATGGACCTAGTATTTGGTATCCATGCAAAGATTTACAAAGTGATGAGTCTGATGAAGGAGCACTATTAGAAATTCACGTCCCAGATACTTTAACTGCTATTGGTAACGGACAATTAATCAGTAAACATATCAATCAAAAAGGTTGGATGTCTTATTTATGGAGAACAACAAATTCTATTAATAACTACAATATCATTCCATATATCGGAAAATATACTTTATTACACGATTCTATTGAAGGCGAAAAAGGAAAATTAGTAACTGATTATTGGGTATTGAATTACCACAAACAAAAAGCAATAGCTCATTTAAAGCCTAATGTTACTAAAACTATTAAATGCTTTGAACATTGGTTTGGACCTTATCCGTTTTATGAAGATTCCTATAAAATTGTGGAAGCACCTTATTTAGGAATGGAACATCAAAGCAATGTGGCTTATGGTAATTATTATTTAAACGGTTATGCGGGTAGAGATTTGTCAAATACGGGTTGGGGTTTAAAATGGGATTTTATTGTGGTACACGAGAGTGGACATGAATGGTTTGGGAATAATATCACGGCTAGTGATGTAGCTGATAATTGGATTCATGAAGGATTTACATCTTACGCTGAGGTATTATTTACCGAATGTGAATTTGGAAAAGAGGCAGGTAATGATTACTGCGAAGGTGTTAAGAAATCTATTAATAATGATATTCCGGTTATTGGGAAGTATAGTGTACATGAAGAGGGTAGTGGAGATATGTATAATAAAGGAAGCCAGGTAGTGCATATGGTAAGGCAAGTAATGAATGATGACGAGAAATTTAGATTGTTACTAAGAGAGCTAAATAAGATCTATTATCATAAAACAGTATCTTCAAAAGAGTTGGAGTCATTTATCAATCAATTTACAGGTGTTGATTTCACTTCGATGTTTAATCAGTATTTGCGAACAACTCAAATACCAACACTTGAATACAAAATAAAAAACAATAAATTATCATACAGATATACAAATTGCTTAGCTGAATTTAATATGCCGATTAAAATCAAAACTGATAAAGAAATTTTAATTAAGCCAACAACTCAATGGCAAAGTATTAATCTAAACAAGAAATCAAAAACAATTTCTTTGGATAGAAATGTGTATGTGAGGTTGGTTAAGGTGAAATAAAAATAGTTTGTCACATCGAGTAGGATTTGTGTCTCTTTTCAAATCCGTATCGAGATGTGAGAAAAAGTTCTCGATAAAATTTTTCGTAAGAGGCAGACGAAAAATCACTCGAACTGACGTAAATTAAAACAACCTACCTTCAACAGGTCCTGCATGTTCTATTTCATGCTTTAACAACCATTCTTTTTTATCAAGCCCCCAGGCGTAACCGGTTAAATGACCGTCAGAACCAATAACGCGGTGGCAAGGAACAATAATAGCTAATTGGTTTTTTCCATTACTTGTACCAACAGCTCTTACGCTCTTGGTATCGCCAATTTTGTAGGCAAGAACACCATAAGTGGCTGTATCTCCATAAGCTATTTTTTCCACTTCATTCCAAACTTTTTGTTGGAAATCAGTTCCGATTTGGTAATGGGGAATTTCAAATTTTTGGCGAGTGCCTGCGAAATATTCTTTTAATTGTTTGATGCATTCTTTATTTAAAGCTGTATCTATAGTAAACGGTTCGGTTTCTTTATCTACAAATAAGACAGAACATATTTTTTGATTAATACTTTTGATTTGTATTAATCCTATTGGTGACTCATAATAAGAAATATCAAAAGAATCTTTCATTTATTTCAATGAAACACTATCTGCAATTTTATTGTTTTCACACATTAATGTTCGAGCCGGAAACTTGCTATATAATAGTAAATCATGAGTAGCAAATAAAATGCAACGCCCTTGTTTACTTATATCTAGTAATATTTTCATAATCTCTTCAGATGTATCAGGGTCTAAGTTTCCTGTAGGCTCATCCGCTAAAATAATCTCAGGTTCATTAATTAAAGCTCTGGCAATACTAATTCGTTGTTGTTCTCCACCGGATAATTGAAATGACATCGCTTGTTCTTTACTCTCCAATCCAACTTTTGATAATACGTCTTTTACACGCATTTTTATTTTCACTTCATCAGTCCATCCGGTAGCTTTCATTACAAAACGAAGGTTTTCAAATACATTTCTATCGCTTAACAATTGGAAATCTTGAAACACAATTCCGAGCTTACGGCGCAGGAAAGGGATTTCTTTCCGCTTTAAGTTATGTAATTTAAATCCAGCTACTTCACCAAAGCCTTGAGTTAGTTCCAAATCTCCGTATATGGTTTTTAATAAACTACTCTTACCGCTGCCTGTCTTACCAAGTAAATACACAAATTCCCCTTTGTTTAAGGTTAGATTTAAATTTGTAATCACAGGAACATCTCCCTGAAAAATAGTAGCGTCTTTAAATTCAATAACAGAGTCGTTAGTCATAATTGATAATTGTGTTGTGAAGTTAACGAGTTATTGTTTTTAGATTTCTTAGATATTGTTTCAAGTTTTAACACTTAAGGGTTAATAACTACATAATCAGCGTGTTAAGTGAGTTTATTTGTCAGTTATTTTTAAGAGCAGATTTTGTAGTTAAAAGTTGCAGTAATTTTTTTTAAGAAAATTTATTGTAACAAATTTTTTATATACGATTATACACGATATGATGATGAAAAAATATTTCATAAGCCTTCTGTTTCTGATTGTTTCAGGCTTATTGTTCTCGCAAAAAACACAAATTTATTTAGACAAAGATGCTGCATATAAAACCGGATTAGAGCTGTTTGATAAAAAGCAATACACAGCGGCTCAAAAATCTTTTATAGATTATATGGCATCTGTTAAAGGAAATACTCTCCTTAAGACAGATGCTGAATATTATGCTGCAGCATGTGGAGTGGAATTATTTCACAAGGACGGAGAGTGGAGAATGAAAGAATTTATTGAACGTCATCCTGAAAGTAATAAAGTGAAATGGGCTTACTTTTATTTAGGGAAATCTAATTTCAGAAAGAAAAAATATGAAGAGTCAATTCAGTTTTTGGAGAAGGTAGATATTTATGAATTGAACAAAGAAAATTTAGCCGAGCTTTATTTCAAAAGAGGTTACAGCTATTTTATTACAGGGAATTTTGAAAAATCAAAGCTAGATTTATTTGAAATAAAAGATGTGGATAATAAGTATGCGTATCCTGCATGCTACTATTACTCACATATTGCATACCAGGAAAAGAATTACGAAACTGCTTTACAAGGGTTTAATCGCTTACTTAGTAATGAAACATTTGGTGCTGTTGTTCCATACTATATCACACAGATTTATTTTATACAAGGTAAATATACAGAAGTAGTGAAAAATGCACCTGCTTTGTTAGATGATACCACTCATGTTCAAAAAGAGGGTGAGGTTAATAGAATGATAGGTGAGTCTTATTTTAATTTAAAAGATTTTAAAAATGCACTTTCATATTTTCAAAAGTCACAAATTAAAGGAAGTGGTTTTAACGCACAAGGTAGTTATGAAATAGGCTATTGTTATTATCAAATAAATGATTACAAAAATGCCATTCTAAATTTTGAAAAAGCTACTGAACAAAAAGATAGTTTAGCTCAGAATGCTTGGTATCATTTAGCAGACTGTCACGTGAAAAACAACAGTAAAACTAAAGCACGCAATGCCTTTTATGCCGCTTCAACTTCTCAATTTGATCCTAAAATTACAGAAGATGCCTTGTTTAGTTATGCCAAGTTGTGTTATGAATTATCTTTTGCGCCATACAATGATGCTGTAGTGGCATTTCAAAAATACATTAAAGATTATCCTGAGTCGCCAAGAAAAGCAGAAGCTTACCAATATTTAGTAAATGTATACTCTACAACTAAAAACTATTCTCAAGCAATAGCTTCTATTGAAAAAATACAACCATTGGATCCTATTCTAAAAATTACCTATCAAAAGTTAATTTATTTTAAAGGAGTAGAGTTTTTTAATAATATAGATTTAGATAGTGCTGCCCGTTATTTCAAAAAATCATTAGCCGTTAATTTTGATAAAATGTTTAATGCCTTGTCACAATATTGGTTAGGTGAAATTTCCTATATCAAGAAAGATTACCTAACCGCTATTGAAACATGGAAATCATTTCAGTTAAATGAAGGAGCAATTAGTTTAAAGGAATATGATTTATCAAACTATAATATTGGTTATGCTTATTTTCAATTAAAAAGCAAGAAGGATTATGAAAATGCTAATATCGCTTTCAGAAAGTTTTTAATGACAAAGAATTCATATGATTCTAAAAAGATAGCTGACGCCAATATCAGAACAGCTGACAGTTATTTTATGAATAATATATATCCGCAGGCTGCAGATTATTATGAGACTGCCATTGCATTAAATCAAATGGACGTTGATTATTGTATTTATCAAAAAGCTTTGTGTAGTGGTTTATTAAAGAATAATCAGGAAAAAATAAATGATTTAAAGTTGTTAGCTTCTAAATATCCAAAATCTAATTATCTAGCTGCAGCAATATTTGAAACAGCAGAAACCTATAATAAAGATTTAGGAGATGGAGAAAATGCAATTATTTATTATCAAAAAATATTAGATAATTATCCTAATTCATCTTACGTCAACGCTTCATTAGCTGGCATTGGTTTAGTTCATTACAATAAAAAAGAAGATGATAAAGCTTTTTCTTATTTTGATCAAATTGTAAAAAAGGATCCTAAAGGCACAGAAGCTCGAGAAGTTTTACCAATGATTAAAAAGATTTTTGAAGCTCAGGGTAAAATTGATGAAATGGAATCTTATTTTGCTTCCGTTGGAAACCCTTTAAATACAACTGAGCTTGAGTCATCTTTGTATGATGCGGCTAAAGAAGCCTATTATAATCAAAAGAATTGTGATGTGGCTATGGCAAAGTTTGAAAGTTACATTAATAAGTATCCTGATGGTAAATATATTTCTGAAGCTCACTTTTGTTATGCAGAATGCGCTTATAGTAATAGTCAGTATGATAAAGCACAACCATCTTATCAATTTATAGTTAATAAATCCAGAAGTATTTATTCGGAAACATCTTTATTGAAATTAACATATATTTTATATAAAGATAAAAAGTATGAAGAAGCATTGCCATTATATCAAAAATTAGAAGAGTATGCAGAAACTCCTTCTAACAAACTAAGCGGAAGGATAGGGGCAATGCGTAGTGCATACAATTTGAAAAGCTATGAAATAGTACTTGAGTTTGCCAATAAGGTTTTAAATACTGAAAAAATTACTCCTCAACAAACCAACGAGGCTAAATACGACAAAGCTAAATCCTTGTTCGAGTTAGGGCGTTTTGATGATGCTTTAATTGAATTTAGAGCTATACATAAGTCTGCAAAAAATATCACAGGAGCAGAGGCTTTATATCACATAGCCAAAATTCAATTAGCGAAACAAGATTATACAGCGGTGGAAAAAACAATAACCACATTGGTGGGATATGAATATTCAAATGATGATTGGAATACTAAAGGTTTATTGTTATTAGCAGATTCATATATTGCCAAAGGCGATGATGCAGATGCAGAATTAATGTTACAAACAGTTATTGATGGAAAACCAAGACAGGAATATGTGGATGAGGCTACTGCGAAATTAGAAAAATTAAAAGCGAAAAAATCTGCACGTATGATTCAAGAGCAATCATCCGGAAGTGATATGAAAGTTGAATTTAAGGAGCCTAAAGGTGATAAAGATTTATTTGATCAGCTTTACGAAGCTAAAATGGATTCATTGAAAAATAATAACTAAGATTTTTTGTAAAAAGAAAATATGAGAGAAACTAGACAATACAATAGCGATACAATACTTTCTTCTAGTAAGTATGGTAATTCGTTTATGTACGAACAAGAGCAGCAAATTCAAAAAAGAAGAATAAAAAAACTTCAATGGTTTTTTGTTTTGTTGTTGATATTTGGTTATGTGGCAGCTACTTTAGCTCAAACTGGCGGGATGAAAGATATCGAATTAAAGGCTACAAGTGAATTTGAACCTACTATTAAAGACGCCGTAAAGTTAGGAGACTTACCTGAAATAAAAGATACTGTTAAAAAAATATCTAATATAAATTATGGTATAGTATCTACTCCTTTAGTTTCAAAATATGAGGTAATACCTATAGATGCGGCAAAAATGCAAAACGAACCATTGTCTAAATTATATTATTCTTTATTAAAAGTTGGAATGGGAACGTATACTACTCCTTATGGTGAGTTTTGGATAAATAGTTTAAGAACCAGAGAACTTGCATATGGTGCACATTTAAAACATATATCTTCTTCGTCACATTTAAAAGATGTTGGTTATAGTGGATATAGCGATAATGAAGGGGAAGTTTTTGGAAAGAAATTTTATAAAAAGCATACATTAACCGGAGAGTTTAATTATAAAAGAAATGTAATTAATTTTTATGGTTACGATACAACTAAAAACGAATTAACTAAAGATTATGCTAAACAGCGTTATCAATTATTTGAACCTGTTGTTAAATTGCAAAGCCACTATACTGATAGCTCTAAAATAAATCATTCAATAAAATTAGGTTACTATAATCTGACAGATATTTATCATGTAGCTGAAAATAACATTAAGTTAAATACAGTATTTAATACTTTCATTAATAAAGAAAGATTGTTTGTAGCGTTTGATGCTGATTACTATAATCACAAATTACCAAATGACACTTTTAATGATGTGATTGTGAAGCTAAATCCTTATTTTGAAACTCATGGTAAAAAATGGATGGTTGATATAGGCTTGGCGGCAACATTAGATGCGTTTTCACAAAAGTCGGCTAAATTTTATTTTTACCCTCAATTAAATGCACAATTTGATATATATGAAAGTATCATTATTCCTTATGCCGGAATTAATGGAGGTTTACAGAAAAATTCTCTAAGAAGTTTGTCAAATGAAAACCCATTTATTACGTCAAACATTAATTATAAAAATACAAATACAAAATTTAATGTGTTTGGAGGTTTAAAAGGTAATTTGAGTTCTAAAACAAGTTATGACGCTAAAGCGAGTTATAGTATTGTAGATAGTATGCACTTTTTTGTGGTTGATTATACCCAAAATGGAACTTTAGATAATCAATACAAGGTATTGTATGATAATACTAACCTATTTAATGTTTCTGGACAAGTTAAGTATCAGTATAAAGAAAAAATCCATTTTATTGCTAAAGGAAATTATTATATGTACAAGACAAAAATTCTAACTCGCGCTTATCATAAGCCGGATTTTGATTTGACATTTTCTGCAGTTTATAATTTAAAGAGTAAGATTATTTTAAAAGGAGATGTATTTGTAATAGGTAATCAGTTTGCTTTAACTCAGGTGCAATCAGATGGATTTGTATATACAACTGAACCAAAGTTAATGAAAGGTATAGTTGATATTAATTTAGGGGCAGAATATCGCTACAGTAAAATGTTATCTTTCTTCATTAACTTTAATAATATTGCTAATACTCGTTATTACCGCTGGGAAAAATACCCTAGTCAAAGATTTAATTTAATGGCTGGGTTAACGTTTATTCCTTTTTAGTTAGGGAACAAATGTTAATTCAAAAACAATAGAATAAGCATTACTTTTTACATTTGGAATTTGAATCCCCACAGTAATGGGGATTCTTTTTTTTGGATAATAAATAAGTCCTAGGGAAGTGTAGGAGAGGGCATTGTTACCAATAACACTTTCTGCAACAATATGTATTTTGTTAATGATTGGTAATTCAGTTCCAATCCAGGCTCCAACTCTATTACCATTTCTTCCTCCATAATGTAAGGAGTTATAATAGGTTCCTGCTACCAGCGAGCTGTTTTTAATAAGTAAGTTTTTTAAGAGTAAATTGCCATATATCAGACTCGCCTCAGTGTTTTTTTTATTGTCTCTGAAATTAAGGCCTAATTGAGTACCTGTAGAGATAGAAATATTCTCTGATAACTCAAATTGTTTAAGGCCATTAAGCATAACTAAAGGATTATAAGGATCAATATCATTGGTGTCATTTTTAATAAATGACTTGTTTTTTTCGCTGAAGTTTAAACCTAGTACATTAGCTCCAATTTCAAATCCTTTTCCTAAACCAAAATCTAAGGTTGTATTTGATTGAATTATTTCATTAAAATTTATCTGTTGTTGAAAAAACAGTTTATGTTTGGTAGTTGCCTCAGAAGAAGGAACATTAATGAAATTTTGTTGAGACTGTAAAAGATAGTTTATAAAGAGAGCGAAGAACAACAATGATAATTTGGTTTTATCAATATTGCTTTTCATTGTATTATTATTTAAAAATGGTCTTGCTAAACCTTAGTCTTCATAGGCGGCATAAAAACTATGAAATAAAAATGCCGATTCTTTAGACTAAGGTAAGCAAGCTTCTTTTAGAGTGGAGTTGGTTATCTCCAACCACCACCTAATGCTTCAAAAACATTAACCATGGCATTCATTTGTTGTTTCTTTGTTTCAATTAATTCAAATTTTGATTCCAATGCATCTCGTTGGGTTAGTAAAACTTCCATATAATCTGCTCTGGCAGATTTAAATAATGTATTTGAAATATCAATAGACTCAGTAAGAGTTTGAATTTGCTTGTTTTTTAGCTCGAAACTCTTTTTTAGATTACTGATATTTGAAATTTGATTTGCTACTTCAATGTGTGCATTTAAAATAGTGCGTTCGTAATTATACATAGCTTGCACTTGTTTTGAAGTGGATGATAGATAATTTGCCTTAATTGCATTTCTGTTGATAAGTGGTGCCACCAAATTTCCAGCAACATTATAAATCAAAGAAAGAGGCGTTTCAATAATGTATTGAGGATTAAATGCGCTATATCCGGCTCCTGCCGTTATCTTTAGAGCTGGATAAAATTCTGCCTTGGCAGATTTTACATCCAGTTTGGCAGCTATCAATTCGCGTTCTGCTTTTTTGATATCAGGCCTGTTTTCTAAAAGTTGAGACGGAATTCCTGAGTGTATAGTATCAATAGGTTGATTAAGAAAAGAACTTGAGCTTCTTGTTATTGGTTGAGGAAATCTACCTAATAAGTAATTAATGTGATTTTCTGTCATAACAATTTGCTGTTCAATATAAAATTGTCGGCTTTGATTTTTAAGAACTTCTGCTTCAAACCTGCGAACAGCTAATTCAGTAACTCTTGCTGCATTTTTCTCAAGTTTCACAATTTCAAGAGAGTTTTGATATAACTCAATATTCTTTTTAAGAATGTCCAATTGATTATCCAATGCTAATAATTCGTAATAGGAGTTTGCAATTTCAGCAACTAAATGTGTTACCATAAAATTTTTCCCATCAATGCTCGAAAGATATTTGAAGACAGCTGCTTTTTTCGCATTACGCAATTTCCCCCAAATATCTATTTCCCAAGAAATATTAGCTCCTAAAAGGTAATTGGCTAATGATTCAGGATTTTTTTGCCCTGCAACAATATCATTTGCTTCTTCATTAGCTCCTTTAATTGTATAGCGACTCGATTTATCTACGCCAGCTTCTATTCCCACTTCCAAATTTGGAATGTAAGCACCTTTCTTGGCTCTTACATCATTCTTAGCTATATTGATTTCTTGCATTATAATATTCAATTCCTGATTATTTTTTAATGCAGTATCAATTAATGCTACCAAATTTTGATCTGTGAAAAACGTTTTCCATTTTATAGTTGCGGAATTTAAAGTATCTTTTGTGCCACTATAAAAGCTTGTTGGAACGTTTTTGTTTTCTGCTCGTTTAATAGCAGACGGTCCCATACAGGCTGTGTATATAAATGATAAGCCTGTTATCCCAAGATATATTGCTATTTTATTTCTCATCATTATTTTCATTTTCTTGAGTTTGTGGGAAATTATCCATTTGATGAACTAGGTCTTCGGTTAAAGAACTGTCCTCTTCATTTTTTATTAACTTGCGACCTTGTGCTAATGAACCAAAGATGTAATATAAACCTGGAACGATAATCACACCGAATATAGTTCCGAATAACATACCGCCTAATGCAGATGCACCAATGGTTTTATTTCCAATAGCACCTGCACCATGAGCAAGAACTAACGGAATTAATCCGGCAATAAATGCAAAAGAGGTCATTAAAATTGGTCTGAAACGTACTCTGGCACCTTCAATTGCTGCTTCTAAAACTGTAGCGCCTTCTCGATGTTTTTGAACAGCAAACTCAACAATTAACACGGCATTTTTACCAAGCAAACCAACCAACATAACCAAACCAACCTGAGCATAAATATCATTAGCTAATCCAAATCCTTTGATCAGTAAGAAAGAACCAAATACACCTGCTGGTAATGAGAATACAACTGATAAAGGGATAATAAAGCTCTCATATTGTGCTGCCAATACAAAATAAACAAACACTAATACAATAATGAAAATGTAAATAGCTTCATTACCTCTTCTTGTTTCATCATATGATAATGCTGCCCAATCAATATCATAGCCATGTGGTAATGTTTTTGCGGCTACTTCTTTTACAGCTGCAATAGCTTCACCACTACTATAACCAGTTGCAGGTCCACCTCTGATAGCCGCTGTGTTATACATGTTGTAGCGATTGATTTCGTTTGCGCCCTGTTTCTTATGAATTTTCATGAATGCAGAAAACGGAACCATTTCATCACGATCATTTTTTACATACAAATTCATAATATCTGTTGGTAATTTTCTGAACTCAGGAGCCGCTTGCACAAACACTTTGAAGAAACGTTGGTATTTAATAAAACCTAATTCGTAAGTACTACCAACAAAAATTGAAAGTGTATTCATAGCATTACCAATGGTTACTCCTTTTTGCATGGCAGCCTGATTATCAATTTCTATCTCATATTGAGGATAATTAGCACTAAAGAATGTAAACAAACCAGTAATCTCTTTACGTTTTCTCATTTCATTCATGAAATCAGTTGTTACTCTCTCAAGTTGTTTATAATCACCGCTATTTGTTTTATCTAATAACTGTAAGGCAAAACCGCCGGCTGCACCAAATCCAGGAACTGCTGGTGGATCAAAAAACTCGATAGTAGCGCCTGGTATTTCTTTTGCTTTTTGTTCTAACTCTTCAATTATTTCATGAACGCTATGCTTTCTGTCAGACCATGGTTTAAGGTTAATTAAACAAGTTCCTGCATTCGATCCGCGTCCTTCAGTTAATACTTCATAACCTGCAATAGACGAAACTGATTTTACACCTTCTACTGAATTGATAACTTTCACCAATTTTTCAGAAAGGTCATTCGTTCTTTCAAGTGTTGAACCCGGAGGTGTTTGTAAGATGGCATATAGCATTCCTTGGTCTTCGCTTGGAATAAAGCCTGATGGTAAACTATTACTGATTCCAACAATTCCTAAAGCAAATACTACAAATAATCCAATGGTTACTAATCTTCTATGAGCAATTAATTTCAATACCCAAACATATTTACCTGTTAATTTTTCGAAGCCTCTGTTAAAGCTATCTAAAAATCGGTTCATCCATGTTTTCTTTCTTGGTTGTCCATGTGTATTTTTTAAAATCATAGCACATAAAACAGGTGTTACGGTTAACGCTACAATACCTGAAAGTACAATAGATGATGCCATGGTAATAGAGAATTGTCTATAAAACGTTCCAACTGGCCCCGTCATAAATGATACGGGAACGAAAACCGATACCATTAATAAGGTAATGGCAATTACGGCTCCACTAATTTCTCCAATAACTTTTCTTACGGCATTATAGGGCGAGAGATGTTCTTCTTCCATTTTGGCATGCACGGCTTCCACGACGACGATGGCATCATCCACCACAATACCAATTGCTAATACAAGGGCAAAGAGCGTTACCATGTTTATAGTAAGTCCAAAGAGTTGCATGAAGAAAAATGCACCGATCAATGAAATTGGAACGGCTAATGTGGGAATTAACGTTGAACGCCAATCACCTAAGAACACAAATACTACTAGGGCTACTAGGATAAAAGCATCTCGTAAAGTATGAACCACATTTTCAATAGAGGCATCCAAGAAATTAGAAACGTCGTAACTGATTTCGTATTCCATTCCCGGAGGAAAAGATTTTTTTAAATCTTCTAACTTATCCTTTACTTTTTCAATTACTTCGCTGGCATTACTTCCGTAGGTTTGTTTTAATACCAAAGCGGCAGATGGATGCCCATTCATACTAGAGTAAATGTCATAGTACTCACTTCCTAGCGAAACAGTGGCCACATCTTTTAATCTTAGATTTTCTCCGTTAGGATTTGATCTTATGATTACATCTTCATATTGTTTTGGGTCATTAAAACGGTCGGTGTAAGTTAATACGTATTCTAAAGCTTCGGCTTGTTTACTATCACCTCTACCAATACGGCCTGGTTTACCAATAATACTTTGATCATTTAAAGCCTCCATTACTTCGTCGGGAGAAACTTTGTATGCGCGCATACGATCCGGATTGAGCCAAACACGCATTGCATATTGACGGCTACCCAAAATTCTTACTTGTCCAATACCATTAATACGTTGAAGTTCAGGAACCATATTAACACCCGCATAATTGAACAAATATTTCATGTTAGCGTTTTTATCTTTACTGTAAAGATTGACATACATCAACATGCTTGGAATAACGGGTGTGATAACAACACCTTCGCGTTGTACTAAAATTGGTAAACGGTTTGTTACCTGTTGCACACGATTTGATACTTGTACTAAGGCCTGATTAATATCAGTACCAGGTTCAAATACAACTTGTATGTTTGCTTCACCGGCACTGGTTGCATCTGAGGTCATGTAGCGCATTCCCCAAGCTCCGTTAATGGATTGTTCTAAAGGAATAATTACAGATTCTGCCAACGATTTTGCACTGGCACCAGGATATGATGCGCTTACCATTACTACAGGTGGTGCAACTTCCGGGAATTGAGATGTTGGTAATGTTTTAATTGCTAGTGCCCCTATAAATAAAATTACAAGTGATATAACAATAGCCAATACTGGCCTTTGAATGAATTTATTAAACATAGTTTTTTGTTTTTAGTGATTAATACTACTCAACATAAACTTTTAATTTCGGAAGAACAGATTTAGGATCTTCATAAGTAAAAGTAATTTTATCGTTATCTTTTACCTTGCGAATTCCTTCCAATAGGATTTTATCATTTTCGTTAACACCGTCTTTAATGATATATAAATCGGGCATCTCAGAAGCAATTGTAATTTCTTTGGAATGAACAACATTATTTTTATCAACTACAAAAACATATTTTTTTTCTAATATTTCGTAAGTAGCTTTTTGTGGAATAATGATGGCATTTTTAAGAGGAATACCCATTTGTATGTTTCCTGTTTCTCCGTGTCTTAAAAGTCCTTTTGGATTTTTGAAAGTTGCTCTGAATGCAATGTTACCAGTCTCGTTATTAAAATCTGCCTCAATAGCTGTTACTACTCCGGGATATTCAAATACGCTACCGTTGGCCATTAATAAATTTACTTTTAATAAATTTTCTTCTGTTGCGTGAGCTTTATAATTTAAATA
The DNA here is from genome assembly GCA_035439445.1 of Bacteroidia bacterium. GTDB lineage: Bacteria > Bacteroidota > Bacteroidia > B-17B0 > Aurantibacillaceae > UBA4416. The sequence continues at coordinate 10,236 of DAORKG010000024.1, read as the reverse complement.
CTCTGCTTCAGGAACATTAAAATAAACCCACATTTCACTGTTATCTGATAAAGTTGTCATAAGGTCGCCTTCATTTACAAGACTGCCTAATCTTACTTGAAAATGATCCATAATTCCATCAAATGGAGCTTTAATGTCTGTAAATTGTAAGTGTGTTTGAGCTAAGGCTTGCTCCGCTTTGGCTTTATCTAATTTGGCTTTAGCTAAAGCTAATTCATTGGGCGACACAACATTTTTTTCAGATAGCTGTTTTGTATTTTGATATTCAATTTCTGCGAAATTTGTTTCAGCCTGTGCTTTTTGTAATTCTGCATTATATATCTGAGGCATAATTTTAAACATCTGTTGCCCTTTTTTTACAAACTGCCCTTCATCCACAAAGATATTTTCTAAGTAACCCCTTTCCATGGCTCTTAACTCAATATGTTGTATGGCATGTATTTGACAAACATAATCTCTGGTTATTAAGGTGTCTTTTTTTAAGGGACTTGTTACCAAAAATTTTGTTTCTTCTTCTTTTTCGTGTTCTGCATGTTCGCAGCCTGTATGTAACAGTGTTGCGAAGATTCCAATTAATACGATACTTTTTCGCATAATTAATTTAGGTTAATGAGATAATAATTGATTAAATTGATGATGAAAGGATATAACATGAGAAGTTATATCGTAATAACAACGTGCAGAAAAACTGTACGTTAGAAAAGAAATCAGATACGGAAATTACAAACCTTGATGTAAATAGGATTTGTTAATTTTTCTGCTAAAGGTTTTGCAGAAAAAAATTTAGGTTGAAAAACCTCGTACTGGAAATATGCAATAAAAAAGGGTAATAAAAATGACTGAGCCTGAAAATCGTTCTCGTTTTCAGTTTCATTTTCTTCGAATAAAAAATCGTTAACATTTGTAGAAGCCTCTTCTTTTGAAGATATAACAATGCTTTTACTGTTTTTAAAAATTGATTTAGTAGGAAGTGTGCTTATACTTTTATATGTATTAGCTGAAAATGATGCAAGAAAGCAAAACAAGAAGAATAGTGAAAAATATGTTGACTTGTTTAGTTTCATTTCGACTACAAAGGTATAATAAAAAATAGAGGAATGTGTATTTTATTTTGATTTTTTAACAGGATTTAGGGTTTTGATTAAAAGTGTTGGATAGTTTTCTATACCTTATATATATGGTCTAATTTTTTTCTTCCTCATCTTTTAATGTAGGCGAACGTAATTCAACGGGTTTGTGCTGTTTGCGAATTTTTAGGTTAATTAGTTCTACGGCAAATGAAAATGCCATGGCAAAGTAAATGTAGCCTTTAGGGATTTCTATTTTATCTACATGAACACCCTCTACTACTAATAGTACAGCAATTAAAACTAAAAAAGAAAGAGCCAACACTTTAAACGTAGGGTGTTTATGAATGAAGGCGGAAATTTTTGGAGCAAAATAAAACATGACTGCCATACTGATAATAACAGCAATCATCATAATCACAATATTATTGGCCATACCAATAGCTGTAACAACGCCATCAATACTAAATACCATATCTACTAAAATCATTTGTATAATAATAGACTTATACGATACGGTTTTCTTTTTTTCTTTTTCTAATTGTTCATCCGGATCTTCACCTTCTAGTTTATTGTGTATTTCTAATGTAGAATTAACTAATAAAAATAAACCTCCTGCCAACATAATCAAATCTTTTAAGGCAACGGAATGGTTAAAAATGATGAATAACTCCTGTTCTCCTTTTATCAGATGACCTAAAATAAATAAAAACAACAAGCGCATGATAATACCGGTAATCATCCAAATTACACCGGCTTGCTTTGTTTTGCTTTTGTCTAATCGGCTTAAAATAATTGAGACAAAAATCACATTGTCAATGCCCAATAAAATTTCCATTAAGGTTAATGGAATTAAACTTAGTAATGCTTCGGTAGAAAATAGGTCTGACATTAGTTAAAATTATGGTGTAAAAATAGGAATTATATACTTTAATATTGGACTTGTTTTTCTGGTAATGCTATATCGCATACCAGCAAATTTTTTGATGTTTTTTTTAATATTTTCATGCATTATTTTATTAACATTTGTTAGTAAAATCATTCAAATAAATTACCTAAAAACCCAATAAAATCAGTATATTTAATGATTATATAATAAAAAGAAGATCTCACGATTTATGGAAGAAAACACAGCGATAGATAAGACGAATTACGGAGCCGATAATATTCAAGTTTTAGAAGGATTAGAAGCGGTTAGAAAAAGACCTGCCATGTATATTGGCGATATTGGAGTAAAAGGATTACACCATTTGGTTTATGAAATAGTTGATAACTCTATTGATGAGGCTTTAGCTGGGCATTGTAATACTATCACAGTAACCATTTTAGAAAATAACGCCATTCGTGTAAGAGATAATGGTCGTGGTATTCCTACAGGTATTCATCCTAAATTAGGAATTAGTGCTTTAGAGGTTGTAATGACTGTATTGCACGCCGGAGGTAAGTTTGATAAAGATACCTATAAAGTTTCCGGTGGTTTACATGGTGTAGGTATGAGTTGTGTAAACGCTCTTTCTTCTCACATGAAAACGGAAGTTCACCGTGATGGAAAAATTACAGTACAAGAATTTAGTGAAGGTAAGCCTTTATATTCTGCTAAGATTACCGGAGATACAACCGATCGTGGTACAATTCAAACGTTTCAGCCTGATTTAAGCATCTTTACAGTAGGTGAGTATAATTTTGCTACTCTAGCTAATCGTATGAGAGAATTAGCGTTCTTAAATAGAGGAATTACAATTCATTTATTAGACGATAGAAATAAAGATGAAAATGGTGTTCCTTATCAAGAAACTTTTTTCAGTGAAGGTGGATTAAAAGAATTCGTTCAGTACATCGATGGTGGTAAAGAGAAGTTGATGGAAGATGTTATCCATATTGAGGGCGAAAAAAATGGTATTCCGGTTGAAGTAGCAATGTTATATAATAACTCTTACAGCGAGAGCATTCAGAGTTATGTAAACAATATTAATACACACGAAGGTGGAACACATTTAGCAGGTTTCCGCAGAGGTTTAACTCGTACCTTGAAAAATTACGCTGAGAAAAATGGTTTATTAGCGAAAGTAAAATTTGAAATTAGCGGTGATGACTTTAGAGAGGGCCTAACAGCTGTTGTTTCTGTAAAAGTTCAAGAGCCACAATTTGAAGGACAAACAAAAACTAAATTAGGTAATAGTGAAGTTACCGGAGCTGTTGATCAAGCCATAAGTGAAGCATTAGGATATTATTTAGAAGAAAATCCTAAGCAAGCTAAATTAATTGTAGATAAAGTGGTTTTAGCGGCAACGGCTCGTCATGCAGCTCGTAAGGCTCGTGAAATGGTACAACGTAAATCGGTAATGACCGGTTCTGGTTTACCTGGTAAATTAGCGGATTGTGCTAATAGTGATCCGGAAGCATGTGAATTATTCTTAGTTGAGGGTGATTCTGCGGGTGGAACAGCTAAACAAGGTCGTAATCGTGATTTTCAGGCTATTTTACCATTAAGAGGTAAAATATTAAACGTAGAAAAAGCATTAGAATACAAAATTTACGAAAACGAAGAAATTAAAAATATTTTTACGGCATTAGGAGTTTTCCGTGGTACTAAGGAAGATGATCGTGCTTTGAATATGGACAAATTACGTTACCATAAAATTGTGATTATGTGTGATGCCGACGTAGATGGTTCTCATATTACAACGTTAATTTTAACGTTCTTCTATCGTCATATGAAAGAATTAGTTGAGAAAGGTCATGTTTATATTGCGGCACCTCCTTTATATTTGGTGAAAAAAGGAAAAGACCAAGTGTATTGCTGGAATGAAACTGATAGAGCTGAGCAAGTAAAATTATTAGGTGGCGATAAACCGGAGAGTGTAAACATTCAACGATACAAAGGTTTAGGAGAGATGAATGCGATTCAATTATGGGAAACAACTTTAAATCCTGAAACTCGTACTTTGCGTCAGGTAACAATTGACAGTGCTGCAGAAGCAGATAGAGTATTTGCGATGTTGATGGGAGATGAAGTGCCGCCTCGCAGAGAGTTTATTGAGCAAAATGCGAAGTATGCAAAAATTGATGCGTAATAAATAAAGAGTTGATTGTCTCGTCGAGCGAAGTCGAGACGTCAATAAAAGTTTCTCGACTTCGCTCGAACTGACATAAGAAATAAAAATTAAAAACATAAAAAACATAAAGTAATCATGACAAAAGTATCAGTTATCGGCGCAGGAAACGTAGGCGCTACATGTGCAGAATATATTGCACAAAGAAGAATTGCAAGTGAAGTTGTAATTTTAGATATCAAAGAAAACTTTGCAGAAGGTAAAGCATTAGATTTAATGCAAACTGCATCATTAAACGGATTCAATACTCGTATCAGCGGAAGCACAAACGATTATTCTAAAACTGCTGGTTCAGATGTAGTTGTTGTAACGTCTGGTATTCCTCGTAAACCGGGTATGACTCGTGAAGAGTTAATTGGTATCAATGCAGGAATTGTGAAAACTGTTACTGAAAATGTATTAAAACATTCTCCTAATGCAATCATCATCATCGTATCTAACCCAATGGATACAATGACATACTTAGCATTAAAAGGAAGCAAATTACCTAAAAACCGTATTATTGGTATGGGTGGTGCTTTAGATAGCGCACGTTTCAACTGCTACTTATCTCAAGCATTAGGTGCTCCTGCAAGTGATGTGCAAGGTGTTGTTATTGGTGGACATGGTGACACAACTATGATTCCTTTAACTCGTTTAGCTACTCATAATGGTGTTCCTGTTTCTCAAACATTAGATGCAGATACTTTGAAAAAAATTGCTGCTGATACAATGGTTGGTGGTGCTACATTAACTGGTATGTTAGGAACTTCTGCTTGGTATGCACCAGGTGCAGCAGTTGCTACAATTGTTGATGCTATCTTAAACGATCAAAAGAAATTAATTCCTTGCAGCGTATTGTTAGAAGGAGAATATGGCCAATCTGATATTTGCATGGGTGTTCCTGTAATTATTGGTAAAAACGGTTGGGAAAGAATCGTTGACTTTAAATTAAACGACGAAGAAAAAGCATTATTTGCTAAGAGTGCAGATGCAGTTAGAAGTATGAATAATGTATTGTCTACTGTTACTCCAGCTTAATAAGCAAAATTAAATACATACAAAAAGCCTGAGTATATACTCAGGCTTTTTTGTTTTATATTATTAAACAAAAAATGTACTTTAACGTTTCTATAAAAAATATTATTCTTTATGAACGGCTTAGTAAAAACCATCTTTCTTTTAATTTTCACTTTAATTGTCATTCCTGTAGTAACGTTTTATTTGGATGATCCTTTAATGCCTTTGCAAAAAGAAGTATTACAACATTTATTGATAGGTGCACTTATTGTAGCATTGTTATGCTATACAGTTAGTGAGCTAACAGGTAATTGTTCTCAGGTAGATAAGCTATGGAGCATTATCCCTATTTTTTATGTGTGGTACATGGCTTATAAAGGTTCCTTTGATACTCGCTTAGTATTAATGGCTGTTTTAGCAACTATTTGGGGAGTACGTTTAACGTATAATTTTTCTCGTCGTGGTGCTTATAAATTAAAATTTTGGACAGGAGAAGAAGATTACCGTTGGGAAATATTACGTCAAACACCGGCTTTAAAAGGACGATTGAAATGGAGCTTGTTTAATTTGTTTTTCATTTCATTATATCAAAATGGATTAATTTTATTATTTACACTTCCCATGTTAGTGGCCTATAAGAGTATTGGGCAACCATTAACCGTGATTGAATATATTTTAGCTTTGGTATTTATTGTATTAGTAGTGATTGAAACCATTGCCGACCAACAACAATGGAATTATCAAAATGAAAAGCATAGGCGTTTAAAAGCTAATATTACTCCTGAAGGAATCTACAAAAAAGGATTTACACACACCGGTTTATGGGCTGTTGTTCGCCATCCCAATTATGCTTGTGAGCAAGCTATCTGGATTGTGTTTTATATCTTCTCGGTTGTTGCTACTGGACACGCTATTAATTGGAGCATGGCGGGATGTTTATTGTTGTTGATTTTGTTCCAAGGCTCTTCCGATTTTTCTGAAAACATTTCTGCTTCTAAATATCCTGATTACAAAGACTATCAAAAAACAGTTGGTAGATTTTTGCCTAAGTTGTTTTAACCGCAATTTTTATAGGACCAATTTTTTTGATGATATTTTAACCGATTTTGTAAAAACTTCGGTGTACCAGGGCTTTGCGTAAATAAAACATCCTGTGGATGTTTTTAGCAAAGAGCCAGAATGTAGCGAAAGACATTCAGAAAAAGCGGAAAAAATGTAATATCTTTGGTATATGAAGATTTTAAAGAGTTCGAATCCCTTTGTCTCCGCTTATTGACCTTAATTACCTTTTATTAACGGTGCTTAACTTTTAAGCACCGTTTTTTCTTCTATTTATTTAAGCATTTGCTTAAATATGCAAATATTCGTATTTTTGCTTAAAGTAATAGAATGAGTCAAATGTCTTGTATTCGCGTTTTTGCTGATCCAGTTCAGATTAAGGATTGCAGAGAAAAAATTAAAACGAATGAAAGTTCCTTCGTTCAGCTATCAAATGTTCTTTCGCTTTCTGGAAATGAAGTACGGTTGAAAATACTCTATCTGCTTCATGAAGAAAAGCACCTATGTCCTTGTGATCTTTCTGATATACTGGGAATGTCCATTCCTGCTGTATCACAACATTTGAGAAAGTTGAAAGATGGAAATATTGTAGAAACTAAGAAGACAGGTCAAACGATATTTTATTCCCTTAATCCTGAACACATGAAGATCTTAAAGCCTTTTTTTAAGCATCTAAATGACTCTGAAATCCCAGCATGAAAAACACCTCGTACATAGAAAAAATTGGAATTTTTGGCATTATATTGACTGCGATTACCTCTCCTTGCTGTTTTCCTTTATTTGGCATTGCATTGTCTGCTCTTGGTTTTGGGTCATTTGAACTATTTGGCGGAATAACTATGTATGTATTCTTGGCCTTTGTGGTTTTGTCACTTGTTGGAGCGATTTTCTCATACGCCTATAATAAGAAAGTCCTACCTCTTATCATTGCATTGATTAGTGCTTTAATGATTTTCTACAACTATTTCTATGATGCCGAAAGCTATAATACAATGTACATCGGGATGGTAGGATTAATGATAACAAGTATTATGAACTATTATGAAACTAAACTCTTTAATGTTATGAAAAATAAAAAAGTGATCCTAAGCTCAACTATTACTTGTCCGAATTGCGGGCATAAAAAGGAGGAAATTATGCCGACAGATTCTTGTCAATTCTTTTATGAATGTGAGAATTGTAAAGCAAGACTGAAACCCAAACAAGGTGATTGCTGCGTTTATTGTAGCTACGGATCAGTTCCTTGCCCACCAATTCAGGAAACAGGAAAATCTTGTTGCTAAAATATCTGTTTCCGATGGTTCTTATTTTTCAGATAATCAATTATTTGCATCAAATCGGTTATAAAGTGGTTCGAAACGTAAATCTGCTTGCCCGCCAACGTCAATAAAAGTAAACATTGGCAAATTGTTGTAAAAAGAAGGTGATTAACACACCTTCTTTTTTGTTTTCTTGAGCAATTCTATACTTTGTGTTTCGTAATTTTACAACGTGAAAAAAACCTCTTTTCATATATCCAAAATGGATTGTCCTTCGGAAGAAAATATGATCCGAATGAAACTGGATGGAATCCCATTTAAAAAACTGGAGTTTGATATTACTAATAGAAATTTATTTGTTTTCCATGAAGGAGCAGTTGATCCTATTTATGCTGCCTTGACAGAATTGAATTTGGGCACATCCTTAACATACTCTGAAGAATCGTTCGAAAAATTTGATGAAGCTGATCACACAAAAGAAAAGAACCTTCTATGGACTGTTTTAATTATCAATTTTGGATTTTTTGTAATTGAAATAATTACTGGCTTTTTTTCTCGTTCAATGGGATTGGTGGCTGATAGTCTTGATATGTTTGCGGACGCAATCGTTTATGGACTTAGTCTTTATGCCGTAGGTCATATCGCTGCAAAAAAAAAGAAAGTTGCCAGATTAAGCGGATATTTTCAGTTTGGACTTGCTATTTTAGGTTTTGGAGAGGTCTTACGGAGATTTCTTGGTTATGAACAAGCACCAAATTTTGAAACCATGATCATTGTTTCTTTATTTGCCCTTATTGGAAATGCAATATGTTTGTTTCTCCTGCAAAGATCAAAAAGTGAAGAGGCACACATGAAGGCAAGCATGATTTTCACAAGTAATGATGTAATCGTTAATCTTAGCGTTATTGTTGCTGGAGTCTTAGTATATTTTACTAATTCAAAATATCCTGATTTGGTTATTGGCACAATAGTATTCATTCTTGTCGCGAAAGGGGCATTAAGAATTCTAAAATTGGCCAAATAATTAAAGTTGTAGTAATGCTACTTCTTAATTCCAAGCTTACCATTTCGTTTAAGAGTCGTTTGATAATCAATAATTTGCATCAAATCACTTATAAACTGGTTCGAAACGTGAATCTGCTTGCCCGCTGAAAGAGACAATGCTTACCTTTTTTTGCTTCATTTATAAACTTGTGCATCAAAGGCAATAATTGGTATTCTGTAACTTTTTTTGGCATGTATTAATGAAATAATTCTATAAAGCCTTTATACTTATTGTCTTGAAAAGTAAATATGTAAAAATACGTACCATTTGGTACATTATTAAACATATTTAGTTTTTTGGATTCATTATAAACTTCAGTACCCCAACGGTTATATATTATTAAATCTTCTGGAATATACCTTTTGTTTTCACAAGTAATGTATAACATATCATTTACATTGTCATTATTGGGTGTAATAACATTAGGTATATCAAAATTTTCACAAATAGTGTCTATTAAGTCATCAGAATAATCAATAAACGGATCGTAATAATGATTAGATATTCGATTAGGAAGCCCATAAATACTATAGTAGGTTCCACTTTGTAGGCTTAATGGTATGGCTCCATATATAAAATTACAGGAAGTTCCAATTTTATTTGGTTTATCAATTACATCCAAGGAATTATTGAAAACATTTGCGCAGTATATTTTATTGTCAGGTCCCAATTGCAATTGCCCAAGCCGACTTACAGTATCAGGAACTTGATAAATCTTTGTCTTTGAATTTGTTATTGTTGCAGTATTATTTGAAGAAATATTGAATTGGAACAGAGAAGCATCAGGTGGGTTAGCATCGGTGATATACAATAGCTTAGAATTAGGTGAAAATTCCAAACCATATGGCCATTTTATGCCAGTATTTATTATTTTACTATTAGTAATTTGTCCGGTCTGTGAATTGAAATCTGATAGCTCAATCGTTCTATTGCCTACTGATATTCCTGCGATCTTTTTACTATCAGGCGATATTTTCATTTGTCCACCTACACTCCATGGAAATGATTCACAGCAAAGCAAAACTGGTGCATTAGAAATTACAGGTGATGAGCTTATGCCATTTGGACTTAGTAAATAAGATAAATAAAACATATTATAACCACGCGCAACTATCCAATAGCTTGTGTCATTTTGGTGTTTTGTAACGGAAAGCTTTTCTGTAATTCCTGTATACAAGGTTGTGTTTTTAAAGGTTACGTCACCTAGTCCTCCTTGCAAACTTATATCTACCACTGAATATGCCAAACATCCACAACCACCAAAATATCCATTTTCACTATCTAGGGTAAAAATGAAAAATAAATTTGGGTGATTTGGATATGGAACAATAATAGCACCCTGAGTAGTAGAATTATCTGCCTTTAATCCAAAGCCATTAGGCATTTGAATATTATTTTTATTCCACACTTGTATTCCATCAGTGTAAAATAATAGTGAGCCTGAAGTATCAGAAATTGAGGCACACGATTCCCATGAATTTAATGAGCTATTTTGAGTATAAGATGGGGGATTTGTGTTAAATGTTATAGAGGTGTATTTACCGAAATTCCAATTATTAAATGTCTTGTCTTGTGCAAAATTCATAAAAGAAATTTGCAGAAAGAAAAGTATAATGAGTGTTTTTTGCATGTCTAAAATTATAACAAAATTACATTCCCTCCAATCCTGAGCTCATTTTAAATAATGGTGTATA
>DAORKG010000023.1:0-56867 GCA_035439445.1 Bacteroidia bacterium | reverse complement strand
CTTTACGCAGATAAGCGGACATTACCTTTACACAGTTTTTTGGACAGTCTCTTTTATGATTACCCCGCCCAACCTTCTCTATCCAGACTTCTATATTGTATAGCCTCTGCTATATGATTAGTTTTAATGTTTTCTGAATTGTCTAAATCTGCAATTGTTCTCGCTACTTTTAAAATACGATCATAGGCCCTGGCTGATAATCCCAAACGCTCCATAGCAGTTTTTAATAAGTTACTGCTTGCATCATCTAAATGACAATACGTTCTTAAATCCTTGCTACGCATTTGTGCATTACAATAAATTCCATCTGAGGATTTGTAACGTTCTGTTTGGATCTGTCTGGCTTTTATTACTCGCTCTCTGATGTCTTTGCTGCTTTCTGAACTTTGAGCTTTGCTTAATTCGCTAAACGGAACAGGCGTTACCTCAACATGCAAATCAATTCTATCTAACAAAGGCCCTGAAATTTTATTTAAATATTTTTGTACAACGCCCGGAGCACACACACAATCTTTTTCGGGATGATTGTAGTAACCACAAGGACAAGGATTCATACTAGCCATTAGCATAAAACTGGCAGGATACTCTACACTAAATCTAGCTCTTGAAATGGTAACTATTCTATCTTCCAAAGGTTGACGCATCACCTCTAAAACGGTACGTTTAAATTCAGGTAGTTCATCTAAAAACAAAACGCCATTGTGTGCCAAGGATATTTCGCCCGGTTGAGCATTCATGCCTCCTCCAACTAAAGCAACATCAGAAATAGTATGATGCGGACTCCTGAAGGGACGCTTTGTAACTAAGCCCATTGTTTTGGTTGTTCTTCCTGCCACACTATGAATTTTGGTTGTTTCTAATGCTTCGTCTAAAGTAAGCGGTGGCAAAATAGACGGCATTCGTTTACTCAACATGGTTTTTCCCGCACCGGGAGGTCCAATTAAAATCACATTATGTCCTCCGGAAGCTGCTATTTCTAATGCTCGTTTAATATTTTCTTGACCTTTTACATCTGCAAAATCAAATTCAATCTCATCCAAACGTGTTAAAAATTCTTGTTCAATATCAATCGTTGTTTTTTCTAAAGGATTCGTTTCGTTAAAAAAATCAATCACTTGACGAATTGTAGAAACGCCATACACTTCCAATCCATCAACAACGGCAGCTTCTTTCGCGTTAGCATCGGGTAAAATAATTCCTTTAAACCCTTCTTGTTTTGCCTTTATGGCAATAGGCAAAGTTCCTTTAATGGGTCTTAATTCTCCGTCTAAGGACAATTCTCCCATGATGATATACTTTGATATTTCATCTGCTTTAATGGCTTCCGAAGCAGCTAAAATACCTACTGCTATCGTTAAATCATACGCTGAACCTTCTTTTCGGATATCAGCCGGAGCCATATTGATGGTGATTTGTTTTCCTGGGATTTTTAATCCATTGTTCTTTAAAGCTGCATCTATTCTCTGGTGACTCTCTTTCACTGCGCTGTCGGGCAATCCCACTAAATAAAAATTAATTCCTTGTCCAATATGCACCTCAACAGTTACTGTTGTTGCATTAATTCCGTGTACTGCGCTACCAAAAGTTTTAACTAACATGCAAAATAATTTTTGGCAAATTAACAACAAAAACAAGCGTCAGTTTGCTATATTTTGTAGCATTTTATTTATTCATAGGCTTTTTAGCGTGTTAAAAATATATTATATATATTTTTATTGTAATTAATAAAAATTAATTTTTTTATAATTGCAGAAATTATTTGCCTTTACAGGTCAGAAACTATATATTTATAATTCTAAAAACAGAGCCATGATTAAAAAAATACTTTTAGCTTTTGCTTTATCTTTATCCATTACTGCTATTAAAGCGCAAAATGAAGAACCAAGAGAATTAAACTGTTATAATAAATGGTCAATTAAATTTGAACAACGCGGAGCGGATGAAGTTGAAGATGGAATTTATGAAGATGTTATCATTACTTCTCGTATTGGATCTAAGGCTAATTGCTGGAGTGGTAAAGCTGAAGTAAGAAAGAAAAAGTTAGTTAAGTTTTATATTATTAAAGAAGACAATACTTACGAAGAGGTTACACGTACTTGGAAAAAGGAATACGATAATAAAGACGTGGATATTATAAACGGGATTAGTGAAACAATGCTAACCGTTCATAACGAAATGATTAATGTATTGTGGCCTAAAAAAATAAAACCTAAAAAAGCAGCTGCAAAGGTAGCGCCCGAACCAACTGACGACTAAATTATAGAATAAAAAAAGTCCGCAAAAAATGTGGGCTTTTTTATTCTTCCTTAAATGGATTTCTAGGAATCCACTCCGAAGGTTGTAAAAATTGCATAAATGGTTTCATAATTAATTTAGAAACTGTGTTTTGTGGCTTTATATAACACAATAACTCATGTGCTTTAGCTCCTACTGTTGATTTAATTTCAGAAGCGGTGCGCCCTAAATTAATTTTGGTTTTACGCATTAAAATAGCTTGCTCAATAAAACTATACAAAATGGTTTGGTATAATTCATACTCTTTATTGTATGCGTAATCAAATCCAATATAATGTGCTTCTACTTCATTTTCCAAACAAAAGCCACAAGCAAACGATAACATTTTATCTTCTAAAAACCAGGCATCCACATAAAACGAATTTGTTCCTGCATTGATTACATCTTCAAAATAATTTGGCGACAAATGCACTAACTTAAACTTAGCCTGATTAAACACTTGCATGTATAAATCATGCATGGTGTTTTTGTATTTAGAAATTTCCTCGGCTGATAAACGACGTTTGGTTAAGGGCGCGCTGGATTTAAATATTCCCTTTGCTCTATTACGGTATTTTTTAGAAAACGTAGCTAAATAGTCTGTAATGCTTGATAAACCAGAAGGTAAATCAATAATCATATTAGGCTCTACATTAAAGTGTTTGAACTTTGTACAATACCAACAATCTTTATCACCAAAACCTTCTTCGTAAAAATCTTTAACCAAAATAGCTGATATCTTTCCTCTTAGTTTTTCCGCTCTCGATACGCAATCAATAACCCCTTCCACTAATTTGAAAGTTGTTTTCTTACTATTAACATCAATACAAAAACCATGTTCGCCGCTAATAAAATTATTTCCGCATGTTACCAATCTCATGATCGTTTCATCTTCATTATGGTCGATATACCTTTGAAAAATAGAAGCTCTTTTACTTTTCAACTCAGTAATCTGTTTTTCTATTAACTCACCAAACAAAGATGCCGGGAAATCATTTATTTGAAAGTATACAACACCAATTGGGTTTTTTCTATTATAGATAATCACATATCTAAAACGAAAATGTTCTGACTTTTCTTTATGTAAAACACTTAAGTACGAGTGCGATAAAAATACGTTCTTGTTTTTCATCGCTTTAGTCCATTCTTCCTCTGGAACATTATTTATGTCATCAAAACAAGTAAAAGTATAGTTACCAAATAATTTTCTATTTGGTTTTAAAATATTCTTACTAAGTATTTTATCGCAGAGTATAAACATCAAATTGCTAATAAAGGAAAAATGTCATCAAACATCATTACAACACTCTCATCAATAGAAAGTTCAGAAGTATCAATACTAAAAATCGCATTATTTGGTGTTTCAAAAGGATTTGAGATCCCAGTAAACTCTTTAATTTCACCACTTCTTGCTTTGGCATAGTGTCCTTTAACATCTCTCTTCTCACAAACGTCAAGTGGTGTGGCAATATGGTATAAAATGAAGTGTTGTTCTCCAATTATTTTTTCTGCTAATCTTCTCAGCTCATTGGTTGGAGTAATTAAACTACATATTACAACTACTCCGCAGCTACACAATTGTTTCGCTAACTCTGCAGTACGTCTTATGTTTTCAGTTCTATCTTCCATACTAAAACCAAGTCCTTTGTTAATTCCTTGTCTTAATACATCTCCATCCAAGACTTTTGTTAAAATTCCTTCGTCGTGTAAACGTCTTTCTAACTGATATGCTAAAGTTGTTTTTCCTGAACCAGAATAACCTGTCATCCAAATAACCAAACCTTTATGAGACAATAAATTCTCTTTATCAGCACTTGAAACCAATTCTGATTGATTAGAAAATATGTGATTTGAATGACTCAGATTTATCCTATTTAGAATTTAAAAATACAATTAAATATCTTACTTTTGAAGGAAATAACCTGTTTTAATAAAGATTAACATGGCATACGATTTTAGACAAAGCCCCGTGGTTGACCAAGTAGGGATTGAAGAACGAGTGGCTCGTTTTAATACACGCAGTATTAAAAAAGGAAGCAAGGTTCAAGCACTGAAACTTGCTCTTAACATGATTGATTTAACGACTCTTGAAGGTAAAGATACAGAAGGTAAAGTAAAGCAAATGTGTTATAAAGCTATGCATCCGCATGATGCTTTGCCTGGTTTGCCAACAACAGCCGCCGTGTGTGTGTATCCAACCATGGTAAAAACTGCTAAAGATGCTTTAAAAGGCAGCAATGTAAAAGTGGCTTCTGTTTCTACAGCCTTCCCTAGCGGAAACTCCACTATGCAAATTAAATTATTGGATACAAAATTTGCTTTGGATAATGGTGCTGATGAAATTGATATGGTGATTAGTCGTGGTGAATTTTTAAAAGGCAACTACAATTTTGTATTTGACGAAATCGCTGCTATTAAAGATTTATGCAAAAAATATGAAGCTCGATTAAAAGTAATTTTTGAAACAGGAGAAATTTCTACATTAGATAATGTTCGTAGAGCAAGCGATATAGCAATATATGCCGGTGCAGATTTTATTAAAACATCTACCGGAAAAATTGGTGTAGCCGCAACTATGCCTGTTACCTTAGTAATGCTTGACGCAATTAGAGATTACTATTACAAAACCGGAATACAAGTTGGCATGAAGCCTGCTGGTGGTATTAGCACGGCTAAAGGCGCTTTACAATATTTAGTGATGTTACATGAAACTTTAGGAAACGCCTGGTTAGATAATAAATGGTGGCGCTTTGGTGCTAGCTCTTTAGCTAACGATTTAATTTTACAATTAGAAAAAGAAGCTAAGGGAGTTTATTATAGTAAAGATTATATATCGATTGATTAAAATTATATGACTAGATACTTTTTATACATTCTATTAGCAACCACCATTATTTCTTGTAAAAAGAAAGAACAAAGCAATAATACTACCTCAGAACCTAGTACTCCTCAAGAAACTTTATATGGTGCTAATCTTAGGACAAATTTTATGCTGACTAGGAATGGTAGCAGTTTTGATACAAGTTTTATTTTTGAGGGGAAATATGAAAAAATAATCGGCTCTTCCCACACATGGTTACCATTTTCTACTACCAATTATAATGGGTACACTGCTAATGCCGCTAATAACTTTAATGGAGAAATTCTTAGTTCTCCAAATTTTTTACAATTAGCAAATAAGTCAACATGGAATGTAACTTCATCTGAATATGGGAACTTCCAATACACAGATTCTGTTCCTGCTTTATTAATATCAACTGGGTATACAAAAATTCCAACTACGTATGATGCGAGTCAAGGTATTCCTGTTAAAATTGCAGGCTTCCAAACAGGCTCTAATATTATTTTATTGGATAAAAGTCAGTTATATTTTCCTTGGAATATAAAAATGTATACTGGGGGAACTTATCCTTCTACATTAGATACCATAAGAGATACCATAAGAGCTCTTGAATTGTCTGATGTTCCTATCAATACAAACTTTACTCTTTCTATTAATTGTTCATGGGGTTCCCACCCATTTATAAATGGGAATCAATCTTATGTTGGGAAATCAACCAATTATTTCTATTCTATTAAAAGAATAAATTAAATTAATAATCAAATATTGCATGGCAAAAAAAGAAACAAAAAATTTAGAGTTCTTCACCGATTGGAAATACGCACCATCGCCTGAGGCAACCGATCATATACGTTTGCAAAAACAATACGATTTATTTATCAATGGTAAATTTGTAAAACCAAACTCTGGTAAATATTTCGACACCATTAATCCCGCAACCGAAGAAAAAATAGCTTCTGTAGCTGATGCGAATGAAAAAGATGTTGATAGTGCTGTAAAAGCTGCTCGTAATGCTTACGACAAAACCTGGAAAAAAATGCCTGCTAAAGAACGGGCTAAATACATTTATCGTATTGCGCGTTTAATACAAGAGCGTGCGCGTGAACTATCAGTTATCGAAACGTTAGATGGTGGTAAAACCATTCGCGAGAGTCGTGATATTGATGTGCCTTTAGCGGCTAATCATTTCTTTTATTATGCCGGGTGGGCAGATAAATTAGAATACGCATTCCCAAATCGTAATCCTCAATCATTAGGAGTTGCAGGTCAAATTATTCCTTGGAATTTTCCATTACTAATGGCTGCATGGAAAATTGCTCCGGCTTTAGCTACAGGAAATACTATCGTTATTAAACCTGCCGAAACAACTCCATTAACATCATTGAAGTTAGCTGAAATTATTCAAGAGTCGGGTTTACCTGATGGAGTCGTAAACTTTGTAACCGGTTTCGGGCCAACCGGCGCAGCTATTGTTAATCATAAAGACGTTAACAAAGTTGCTTTTACAGGAAGTACAGGTGTTGGAAAATGGATTCAAAAAGCAGTTGCGGGAACTGATAAAAAATTAACGCTTGAATTAGGTGGCAAAGCTGCTAATATCATTTTTGAAGATGCTCCCATTAATCAAGCTGTAGAAGGAGTTGTGAACGGTATCTTCTTTAATCAAGGACATGTATGTTGCGCAGGTTCTCGTTTATTTGTTCAAGAAAGTGTAGCTGATGAAGTTATCAGAAAACTAAAAGATAGATTAGAAACATTAATTGTTGGTGACCCATTAGATAAAAACACTGATATTGGCGCTATTAACTCGAAAATGCAATTGAATAAAATCAACGAGTATTTAAAAATTGGTGTGAATGATGGCGCAGAGTTATACCAAAGTTCTTGTTCGCTTCCTAAAAAAGGATTCTTTGTGAAACCTACTTTATTTTTAAATGCATCACAATCACACCGTATTTCGCAGGAAGAAATTTTCGGTCCAGTGTTAGCTATTCAAACATTCCGTACGATTGAAGAAATGATTGAAAAAGCAAATAATATTCCTTATGGCTTAAGTGCAGGTGTTTGGACAGATAAAGGTTCTCGCATTTTTAACATGACAACTAAATTGCGTGCCGGTGTAGTTTGGGCGAATACTTATAATAAGTTTGATCCTACTTCGCCGTTTGGTGGTTACAAAGAAAGTGGATTTGGAAGAGAAGGTGGCTTACATGGTTTAATGCCTTATATAAAGTTTTAAAATAATAATTACGAATCAATACAAATATACGAATCCAGCCTTACAAGCCTATCATACACAGATTCGTACATTCGTAAAAATTCGTAATCAAAAAGAATAACATGGAAAGAATAGAAGTTTTAAAAACATATAAAATATTTATTGGCGGTCAATTTCCTCGCACTGAGAGCGGACGCTATTACCCTTTAAAATTAAAAAACAATATGACAGTAAACGTAAGTTTATCTTCTCGTAAAGATTTTAGAAATGCTGTAGTAGCAGCGCGTGGTGCATTTAGCGGGTGGAGCAGCAGAGCAGCATTTAATCGCGGACAAATATTATATCGCATTGCAGAAATGCTGGAAGGTCGTAAAGAACAATTCCTTGAAGAATTAAAACAATTAGGTTATTCCGCTTCTGCAGCTAAAAAAGAAGTAGAGATGAGTATCGACCGTTTAGTATACTATGCCGGATGGTGTGATAAATACCAACAGCTATTTAGTGCCGTTAATCCGGTTGCAAGTTCTCATTTCAATTTCTCAGTACCGGAACCAATGGGTGTTGTAGCGATGATGGCTGACGAATCGAGTGCTTTATTAGGCTTAGTGTCTATCGTTGCTCCATGTATCGCAGGTGGAAACACATGTATTGTTTTAGCATCCGAAAGTAAACCAACTTGTTCTATCACCTTTGCTGAAGTCATTGCTACGAGTGATGTTCCTGCAGGTGTAGTAAATATTGTAACAGGGAATCGAAAAGAATTACATGCTCATTTTTCATCTCACATGGATGTAAATGCCATTGTAAATTCTAATACCGAAAAAGACTTTAATAAAACCATTGGAGAAAATGCTTCGTTAAATGTAAAACGTGTATTTAACTGGACAAATGACTGGACAAAAGAATCAGAACAGGGTCCATATTTTATTACCGACTTACAAGAAGTAAAAACAACTTGGCACCCCATTGAAAATATTGGTGTTTCAGGAATAAAATATTAATTGGTCTTTTCCAGAAGAATTTTTGATTACTGAAGAAAATAATTTCAACTTTTCTACAGTTTATTTTTTCAACAAGCAATGTTTAATACTGCGAAATACCTTTATTTAAAGGGTATTTGAGGTGTTCTCATTTATCTCATTTTATCAGATTTTAATATCACAACAAATTTTGTTTGTTGTCCTTTTCATTTATTTTTACTAAAAACGTATTAAGAAAATGAAGAGATACTTATCAATTATCGGATTATTATTTTTAGTTGTTTCTGTAAAAGCACAAACAACAAATTCTGCTCAACAAAACTCCGCTGTAAATGTAGATTCGCATAAAACAAAATACGTTAACATATACCCAAATCCTTCTGCTGAAGTTTTAGTAATTAAAGTAAACGAACCAAAAACCGGAATGGAGTTTTTACTATACAATGCATTGGGACAAGAAGTTGATAAAGTATCGATTGTAGATAAAGAAACCCACTATTTAAGAAGGAATTTATCTAAAGGAATCTACTCCTTTAATGTTCTAAATAATAAAGAGGTTGTTGAAACCGGCAAAGTAGTGTTTGAATAACTATTATAACTGATATCTAAAAATCAAAATTTTTTCGAATATCATTTCATTTGTATTGACTAGTATGTAAGAAACGATGGTATAGGCCTGATATATTCTTACATCTAATACAATCCTTAGTATTACATAATTGTCTTTAAAAAATAAAATTTAATGGCATTATCAACTTGTAGAACTCCAAACTCGTAAGTAAATTGTCGTTTATGAATTAAAAACGACGATTCGTGAACTATTCAAAGTACTTTTTTTTTATATGCAGATATTTGTTATAAAATCTTTAAATATGAAAAAAAATCTACTTTCAATTTTAGCAACAATTTGCTATTTACAGTATTTTGCTCAAATACCAACTAATGGTTTGGTTAGTTCGTGGAACTTTTCTACTGGTAGAGCCATAGATGCTATTCAGCCTAAAATAACAGCAACTGAAGCCAACATTTCTACAGCAAATGATCATTTTAATAATCCGGGAGCTGCTTATGTTTTTAATGGTGGCTCAACTAATTCACATGTAAACTTAGGTAACAGTCCTAAATTAAATTTTTCAACGGGATTAACTATTTCAGCTTGGATTAATCACAATGGTGGTGGGGAGAAAGCAATAATATCCAAGTGGGCAAACAGCATGAACCTTGATCAATATATATTGTTTATCAACAGTAATAATCGTGTTCAGTTTGCTGTGGGTTCACCCGGAAATTCGGCAAATGGTATTACTTCAAGTGGTTCATTGCTGTCAACATTTCAATGGTATCACATAGTTGCAACCTGGGATACATCAGGGAGACATACTATATATATAAACGGCGTTCAAAATACAAGTACTGTTTTATCAAATTTCAAGACAATAAACCAAAGTACTGTTTCTGTTCCTGTATACATAGGCACACAAGATCCAACTGCCGGTACTCGTAATATGAAAGGAAGTATTGATGATGTAAAATTATATAACAGAGCCTTGACTCTATCTGAGGTTCAAAGCTTATATAATGAACCAAACCCCATTGTAAACGGCTTAGTATCTTATTATCCCTTTGATATGGGAACTACTGATTTAAAAGATACTTTAAATTACAATGATGCTATTGGGACAAATGTATCCTATGCAACCGACAGAAATGGCAACGGGAATAGTTGTTTGGATATTGCTGCAGGTAGTACACATTTAAATTTACTTGATTCATATGATAACTTTAGTGCCGATGTAAATGATGCAAATAATAGAAAAATATCGTACTCCTTTTGGGTAAATTTCAAAACTATTCCAAGCGGAACTAATGCCTATCAAATAATTTTAGCAAAATCGGCAGATGCAGGATGTAGTGGGAACGATCGCCAATTTTTATTGAGAATTAACAACAGTGGAAAAATACAATTAGATGCCTATGGTACATTAACTTCAGGAAACTCTATTACTGCTGTAGGAAGTTCAACTTTGTCGGCATCACAATGGTACCATGTTGTATTAACTTACAACCATTTGGGAGGAACCGGTGTTTCCAAATTTAATTTATTTCTAAACGGAAATCAGGAAACACTCAGTCAGACAGCTACAGCAGGAAGTGGAATGAATGTGGGCATGCAAAATGGGGCTTCGTGTATAGGGATAGGCACCTATTTAAAATGGGACGGATCTATTTGCTCTAATGTTCAACGTTTAGATGCGTATCTTGACGAGTTAAGAATATATAATAAAGTTTTATCTCAGGCTGAAGTAACAACTTTATATGGTAATACAACTACCGGCATAAACAATCAAATACAACTAAATTCAAATATAGAAGTGTATCCTAACCCTGTAACTAATACTTTACATATTGATATTAAAAAAGCTACAGATGTTGTGATTATAAATTTATTGGGAGAAGTTCTACATACCGAAAAATTAAACATAGGATCGAACTTGATAGATACTCACAATTTTAAACAAGGTGTTTATTTTATCCAAATGTCGGATGGGAAAACAGCTAAATTTATCAAAGAATAATTGTACACCATTCTCGTCTGTATTAAGCTATTCTAATAACAAATAAATTGTTTGAAATAGATGATTAACGAAAATAGGTGCTAAAGAAAGCCACAGAGTACGCAAAGTATTTTGTGGCTTTTTTATTATTTCCAATTCATTCTTTGCGAAAAAACATTGTGCCCTTTGCGGTTAAATCTTATCTTTACACCTCGCAAAATCAAGCATTATGGAATACAATTTTAAAGAGATAGAAAGCAATTGGCAAAAATATTGGGCTACTAATAAAACCTTTGCTGCAAAAGATGGTGGAGATAAACCAAAGTACTACGTATTGGATATGTTCCCATATCCATCCGGTG
Source organism: Bacteroidia bacterium (assembly GCA_035439445.1). Classification (GTDB taxonomy): domain Bacteria; phylum Bacteroidota; class Bacteroidia; order B-17B0; family Aurantibacillaceae; genus UBA4416. Next base: position 45,636 of record DAORKG010000023.1, on the reverse strand, counting down.
CCGGTTTACATGTAGGGCATCCTTTGGGGTATATTGCTTCTGATATTGTTGCGAGATACAAACGTCATAAAGGATTTAATGTATTGCACCCAATGGGTTACGATAGCTTTGGCTTGCCTGCTGAGCAATATGCTATTCAAACCGGGCAACATCCAAAAATTACAACAGAGCAAAATATTGCACGCTACCGTGAGCAACTAGATAAAATTGGTTTTTCATTTGATTGGGATAGAGAAGTTAGAACATCAAACCCTGAGTATTACAAATGGACTCAATGGATTTTTATTCAAATATTTAATAGTTGGTACAACAAAAGCACAGATAAGGCTGAGCCTATTGAAACACTAATTAAGGTATTTGAAACGAAAGGTTTCAATAGCAAACTAGATGATACTTTAACTGGAGATATCGAAAAAGACCTAGAGCCATTCACTGCTGACGAATGGAAATCGTTTGACGAAAAAAAGAAAAGCGATATTTTAATGAATTTTCGTTTAGCGTATTTAGGTGAATCGTTTGTAAACTGGTGCCCACAATTAGGAACTGTATTAGCAAACGATGAAATTAAAGATGGTGTAAGTGAGCGTGGTGGTTATCCTGTAGAGCGAAAATTAATGAAACAATGGAGCATGCGTATTACTGCCTATGCTCAAAGACTGTTAGATGGATTAGATACACTAGACTGGACAGAAAGTTTAAAAGAAGCGCAACGTAATTGGATTGGTCGTTCTGAGGGAACATCATTGAAGTTTAAAGTCCAAGGTTCTGAAAGTTCAATAGAAGTATTCACCACACGTCCTGATACGGTGTTTGGTGTTTCGTTTGTAACTCTTGCACCGGAACACGAATTAGTGGAAAGCTTAACTACAGCAGATAATAAAGCAGCTGTTGAAGCTTATGTAACACAAGCAAAAAATAGAAGTGAACGCGAACGCCAAGCTGATGTAAATAAAATTACAGGTGTATTTACAGGTTCTTATGTATTACATCCATTTACCGGAAAACAAGTGCCTATTTGGATTGGAGACTATGTGTTAGCAGGATACGGAACAGGCGCTGTAATGGCAGTTCCTGCGCATGATAGCAGAGATTACGGTTTTGCTAAACACTTTGGTTTACCAATTTTAGAAGTAGTAGCAGGTTCAGCAAATGGCACCCTGAGCGAAGTCGAAGGGTCTTATGATGCTAAAGAAGGTAAATTGGTTAACTCTGATTTCTTAAATGGATTAGATGTTAAGGATGCGATGAAAAAAGCCATTGCTGAAATTGAAGCAAGAGGCTTAGGAAAGGGAAAAGTAAATTACCGTTTACGTGACGCGGTTTTTGGAAGACAACGTTATTGGGGAGAACCAATTCCTGTTTACTACAAAAATGATATTCCTTATGCACTGAACGAAAACGAATTGCCATTAGTATTACCTGAGGTAGATAAATATTTACCAACTGAAGATGGTGAACCGCCTTTGGCACGTGCCGCTTCTTCTTGGAAATATGATGGCAAGTACGATTACGAACACAGCACCATGCCAGGTTGGGCAGGTAGCTCTTGGTATTTTTTACGTTACATGGATGCTGCTAACGGTAGTGAATTTGCCTCAAAACAATTAACCGATTACTGGCAACAGGTAGATTTATACATTGGTGGTAGCGAACATGCAACCGGGCATTTATTGTATGTACGCTTTTGGACGAAGTTTTTAAAAGACCTAGGATATATTGCCATTGATGAACCTGCTAAGAAATTGATTAATCAAGGAATGATACAAGGGACTTCTGAAATGATATGTAATACATATATGACTCAACCTCGTTTTGGTGGAACAGATGAACAATGGGAAGAAGAGTTAAAACATCCAGAACGTCATAATCATTTTGTAAGTGCTGATGCGTTTGAAATATTTGATTCTGAATATGCAGGATGGCCTGCTCCTACAGAAAGAAATGTCGATATATCATTAACAAAAAATTCTGAATTAGATATAGAAAGATTTATCAAATGGAGACCTGAATTTGCTGAATATAAATTCATTTGTCAAGGTGGATACTGGAAAAAAGGGGTTTTTACTAGAGAACGTGAAGGTTCAGATGTTTTTAAAACAAAATCAGTTGTAGAAAAAATGTCCAAATCAAAATGGAATGTGGTAACACCAGATGATATTGCAGAAAAATTTGGTTCAGATACTTTGCGTTTATATGAAATGTTCTTGGGGCCATTAGAACAAAGTAAACCATGGAATACCAATGGTATTACAGGTGTACATGGCTTCCTAAAAAAATTATGGAAACTATTTTATGGAACAGGCTCATTAGTAGTTACAGATGCCGAACCAACAAAAGCAGAATTAAAAACCTTGCATAAAACCATTAAAAAAATTGCAGAAGATATTGAGCGTTTCTCTTTCAATACTTCTATCAGTAATTTTATGATTTGTGTAAACGAGTTAACAGATGCTAAATGTAACAAGCGTGCAATCCTTGAGCCATTATTAATTTGTTTATCTCCATACGCTCCTCACATCACCGAAGAATTATGGAAACAATTAGGTCATAACGAAAGTATTTCTACTGCTCCATTCCCAATTCATAATGAAGAATACTTAGTAGATGATAGCGTTAATTATCCCGTATCGTTTAACGGTAAAGTGAAATTTACTTTAGAATTAGCAGCAACATTAACACCACAAGAAGTAGAAGCTATAGTAAGAGCTAATGAACAAACCATAAAATTTTTAGATGGCAAAGACCCTAAAAAGGTAATTGTTGTTCCAAAGAAGATTGTAAACATGGTGGTATAATTTATTTTAGTAAAACAATTGATAAAAGCCCTGTAATTAACATTTACAGGGCTTTTAATTTGTAAAAAATGAGTATATTGAAGCCTTAAACGAACTATATCTTTAGCATGATTCTTGGGAACTTAATAAACCTTGGCGTAAAACCCGAAATGGAATTTTACGAAAAACGTGAAGCTAGGATGGTTAATTTATTTGCCTGGATTGCGTTTATTGGTTCAGTTGCAGGAATTACAACCGTTTTTTTTATTAACGCAAAGTACCCGACATTTATTGCCACATTTTCTGTTTTTACAGCATTAGCAGTTTTAGTTTTAAATTATAAAGGGTTTTATAATGCTGCTACATATACTTTTGTTGGAACTACTTGCATATCCATTTTTGTTATAGTTCAGCAATATGAAGCTAATGTGGGAAATTACTTATATTATTTTCCGCTTATTTTTTGTGTTGCATTGGTTCACAATCCATTAAAATCAAACTTAAGAACATTTGTATTATATGCCATGATCGCCATTAGCTTTTTATGTGCATGGCTACTAGATATTGATAGTTTGAAAAACACAACTGTATCTCAACGCGATAATGAGATTTTACTGGTTTATAATAGTATTTTAACTTTTTTCATTACAGTTATCATGGTGTACTTGGTGGTAAAACTAATCAACCGCCAGAATAATGAGTCTTTAGGTCTTTTGAAAAAAGAACAAGAGGCTCAAAAAATTATTGCTCAGTCTTTAAAAGAAAAAGAAACCTTATTAGCCGAAATACAACACCGTGTAAAAAATAATTTAGCCATTATTACGGGTCTTCTCAATCTTCAAACCGAAAAAGCACCCTGCGATGAATCCAAACAATTGATGGTTGAATCTCGTAATAGAGTAATGAGTATTTCTATGGTTCATGAACGCTTGTATAGCAAAGAAAACTTATCTAGAATTAATTTAAAACAATACGTGTCTGAATTAGTACAAGAATTAATTAAAAGTTTTCCGGTTCATGTTGCACAAATAAAAGTGGTTGAAGATTTAGAAAAAATTGAATTAGAATTAACAAAAGCTGTTCCCATTGGCTTAATTATCAATGAGGCGCTTACTAACTCGTTAAAACATGCTTTCAATCACAAACCTTCAAATCCAACCATCTCCATAAAAATGCAGTTAATATACGACCGCATTCATCTTTGTTTAAAAGATAATGGCAATGGTTTTAATGATATCACTAAAAGAAAAGAAACCTCATTAGGTTTATCCTTAATAGAATCGTTGTGCGACCAAATAGACGCAGAAGTGGTATTTAAAAATGAGGAAGGTGCTTGCGTAAGTATTATATTTCCTGTATAAAAAAAGCCCACCAATTGGTGAGCTTCTTTTCATAAATTAATTTCAACTATTTTTTAGGAGTCATTTCTGTGTGGAAAGTTACTTTAATTACCTCTGCGATTTTTTCAACATACAATGATGGCACTTTAATTTTATGATCTGCTACTTTTACATCAAACTTTGAATCCATAATAATGGTTCCATCTTTTATTGTTAAAGTTCCTGTAATAGTTCTTGGTAAAGAAACTCCGTGCATGTCTAATGTTCCTTCCATAGTTACATTATGAGTGCCATTTTTTGTATAATCAATTGTTTCTTTTACTTTACCTTTAAATGTAGCAAATGGAAATTTTTCGCTTTCAATATAGTTCTCATTATAATGCTCTTGCATAAATGCTGATTTAAATACAAATGCTGTTTGTTGAGCCTGAGCTACAAATGCACCATTACTTGCGCTAAACACAGGTTTTGTAACGGTGTTTGTTGCGTCAATGTTTTCCATTTTTGTTTCACTAAAAAAAGAAATTGTTGTTTTCTCACCAATGTAAACTTGGGAAAATGTGTTTAAACTTGCAGCTACGAATCCTACTAAAAAAAGTTTTTTCATGTTTTATATATTTAATTATTTGTTATTCTGCTTTATTTTTTCCTTGTAATGTAAATACACGGGAAATATTAAATCCTAAACGGATTCCCCAATTTTGCCAAGAGGTGTTTGTATACATAAAATATTGGTCTTCTGTTAATCCAAATGAGTTTGTTAAATGCACTTGAAATACATGTCCTCCAGTTTCTAGATCATATCCTATGCCAAAACTATCGTAATACTTCTCTTTGCTGTATTTATTTAATCTATAACCATACTCTAGAGTAATTGCCTGACGTTTAGCAAACTTAAAACGAGTTACTGCACCAACTACAAAACAATCGTTTTTATCCGAAATCTTATCTACTAAGTTCACGTGTACCATTGCTCCTGTTAATTGAAGCGAGAAACGAGAATTAAATTTACGTGCAACCATAATTTGATGGCAATAGGATAATCTATCAGGAATTGTTTGATACTTATTATAACCATCAATAATTACATTTTGCATAAACGTGTGATAAACACTTGTAAATAAAGTAACACTCACCGGCATACCGCCACCTTTAGTAGTTTGTTTTAATAAACGATATTTTAAAAATCCATCCGCAATTTTTTTACCGGATGTTCTTCCAATACCAAACATTAAACGGCTACCATGACAATACTCTAATCCTAAACGAATGTTTGCTCCGCCGTCAACACCCCAAGCGTTATATGCGCCTGAATTAAAATCTCCAAAACGGTGAGAGATCCTGAAATCCAAACTTCTACGACTTAATACTTCAACAGTATGAAAGTTGATTAAACGAGTTGTTTTAAAAGTAGCTGTTGTATATTCTTTTTTGGGTTTATCTACCATGCTTAACAAGTCATCAGGACTTTGAGCGAAAATTGTAGAACAACTGCTTATTAATAGTGTAAAAGATAAAATATGTTTTTTCATAAAAATTTGTTCTATAAATTAATTGTCAAGAGCTCCTTCAGTAACCCATCTTCTAATTTTTGCAATTTGGCAGGCAGTTAGAGCCGGACGACCTAATGGCATTTTTTTACTAGCAATAGGATTTGTTAAACTATAAACCAATGAAGACGTGTTATTTACTACAATAAAGGTGTCGATTTGCACATCTTGCACCGTTAATAGTGAATGTCCATAGCCATTATTATCATGACAACCATTAGTACAATTAGCGCTTAAAATAGGTGCTATATCTAGTGAATAACTCATAGCTGCTGATGTATCACAAGCGGTATTAATTATTGCTCCATAAGGACGACATCCTTTAACCCATTGCGTAATTTTATCTATGTCAGATTGTGCCAAAGGTGACGAAGGGGGCATAGGCTTTGCAGCACTTGGCGCTAATACTCCTAATAATTGTTCTGAAGAATATGATGATAAATTTTGGTATGAATCTAAATAAGGTTGTGTTCCTCCACCCTGACTATGACAGCTGATACAATTGTTATTAATAATTGATTTAACATCTGCTTCATATGTCACGGTGTTTGTAGTATCACACGCTGCAGGTTGTGGATTAAGTTCCTTAAAATTGTCATAGTAGCAAGCGTTTAAAAAACAGATTGCGCCTAATGATAATGCTGATAAAATAATTTTTTTCATAAATTAATATTAATTGTTTTTTGCTCCTTGTCCTATCCAAACGTATATCATTTGAATTTGATTTTCTGATAATTCACTATATGGCTTTTTAGGCATCATCTCCTCTTCATTAAGTGTTTTAAGTGTTTGATAAAGCTTACTTTTTTCAGGCGAACCTGCAGTAATGCCTCCACTCATTAAACCATCATAGGTTACTAAACTAAATTTTTCGAAAGCTGAATCTCCATGACATCCACTATAAGCACAGTTTGAATTAATAATTGGCGCAATACTAGAAGAATAACTCACTGGTGTTAGTTCTTCGAAATTGGTTTTGTGCTTACAAGAAGCTAACAAAATACTTGTCGTAACAAAAATACCCAAGCATTTTACTGTATCAGACAGAAAAAAATGTTTCATATGTTCAAATTATGAAATCAAAAGTAAAATAAAAAACTGAAGAAATGCTGATTTTTTATTTAGAGGCCTTATAAATAAAGAGATTCTGTAAAATTCTTGTAAGTATGAAAATTAACATTTTTCATGTGTTAAATTTAAATACATTTGGTTTTACAATAAATATCATTTGTCCTTTATGAACATATTAATAGTAGAAGATGAGGTTGATTTGGCAGAGGAAATAAAAAAATATCTATCCGATTTCAATTACAAATGCCAAACAGTAAATCTTTATAACAAGGCTCTTGAATCTATTAATTACAAAGAGTTTGCAGTTATTTTGGTAGATCTAAAACTACCCGACGGACATGGTATTGATTTAATAGGTTATATCAAAAAGAAGAAATTATCATCAGGTATCATCGTATTATCAGCTATTGATGAGTTGGATATGCGTATCAGGGCATTAGAAGCGGGGGCGGATGATTTTTTAACAAAACCTTTTCATTTATCTGAATTGAACGCGAGAGTAAAAGCTCTCATCAGAAGAAATTTTCATCATGGAGACAACGTTCTCGAGTATAAGGAAATTAAAATTGATACAAACAAACTATCCGTAAAAGTAAATGACGCTGCTTTATCTCTTACAAGTAAGGAATATGAGTTGCTACTTTATTTTATTGCAAATGCCGGTAAAGTAATTACCAAAGAGGCAATTGGTTATACGGTTTGGAGTTCGCACTCAAACATGGACGTTTCAAGCGAGATTATTTATACGCATGTAAAAAATTTAAGAAAAAAATTGGTAGCTGCAGGTGCAAATGATTATGTAAAATCTGTTTATGGTATAGGGTATAAATTTGACGTATAATACTTCAGGGATGAAACTAGTTTATAAAAATATTATCATTAATACAATTGCCTCCATTGTTATTCTTTTTGCAGGAGAGTACTCGCTGTATTTTTTTCTTAAAAATAATATTGAGAAGGAAACAATTGAGCACCTTCATTTAGAAAGATATTTTATGATGAAGGATTTAAAAAATGGTGTTGATATAAATTATTTTAAACATAATGTTGGTGATGCACTATCTATAACTCCCATTGAAAAAGTGATTTATAAAGATCCCGTAATTGAAGATGAATTTGTTGAGGAGGTTGAAGAAGAGTTTGAGCATGAACACGAAGGCAGAATGGAAGAAGAAAAATTTACATCGAAGAAAATTGTTTTCGATGTAGAACAAAATCAAAAAGCATATCGTGTATCTATCACAAAAACAATAGATGAAGATGAAGGCTTATATGGAAGTATGTCTGCTATTATTTTCGTATCAGCTTTTTGTATGTTAATCATATTAGTGAGCATGAATGTGTTTGTTTACTACAGGCTATTCTCTCCATTAAGACTTTTGATTAAAGACGTGAAATCATTTTCGATACAAAAACTCCAAAAGATAAGTCCTCCAAAAACAAGCACTACAGAGTTTGTAACATTGGGAAAAGAAATCAGTAAAATGTCGGAAAAAATGATTTCAGATTATGGTGCAGTTAAAGAGTTTATGGAGAATATGACCCATGAAGTGCAAACACCCTTAGCTGTTATAAACTCTAAAATTGAACGTTGCTTGCAAGATGAAAATCTCTCAGAAGAGCAAGCTATTTTGTTGAGTGATGCGGCAAAATCTGTCAATAAATTATTTCATATTAACAAAGGTTTAACTCTGCTATCAAAACTCGAAAACAAACAATTTAATAATGCTGTAGACATAAATCTAAAAGCATTGATACAGGAAAGAATAAATTATTTTTCAGATTTTATAGAGAATAAAAACATCACTCTTAGTCAAAACTATGAAGAAGATATTACTATTGTTATGAAATTATCACTGGCAGAAATATTAATTGATAATTTGATAAAAAATGCCATTCAGCACAATCATAATAATGGTTCTATCTCTATTTCAATTGAGAAACAAAAATTAAAAATTGCCAACACAGGTGTTACTCCAAAAGCTCCAACCACAGCTTACTTTGACAGATTTTACAGTCAAAAACCTCATCAATCACTAGGGCTTGGCTTATCCATTATTAAAAAGATAGTAGAATACTATGGTTATAAAATATCGTACGCATATCAAGATGATATGCATACAGTTACCATTGATTTTTCTAAAGAAATTAAAACAGTTTAATTTGAGGATTTTCTGTTAAGGCTTCTTTGTAAACAGCCAAAACTCTTGTTCTTGCAGCAGAATGATCAACAATTGGTTTTGGATATGAAGGAGTATTAAATTCAGGAACCCATTTTTTAATGTATTCGTATTTTGGGTCAAATTTTTTAGTTTGTTCTATTGGATTAAACACTCTAAAATAGGGTGCGGCATCACAACCACTACCTGCAGCCCACTGCCAACCCCCATTATTGGCACTTAAATCAAAATCTAATAATTTCTTTGCGAAATATGCTTCTCCCCAACGCCAATCAATTAATAAATCTTTCACTAAAAAACTTGCCACAATCATTCGCACTCTATTGTGCATAAACCCAGTAGCATTTAATTCGCGCATGCCTGCATCCACAATTGGAAATCCTGTTTTTCCATCGCACCATGCTTTAAACTCACTTTCATTATTCCTCCACTCAATTCTATCATATTGCGATTTAAAAGAGTTTTTTGCAGCATGAGGAAAATGATACAAAATCATCATATAAAAATCTCTCCAAATTAATTCATTTAGCCACGTTTCGTTTAACAGCAGTGCTTGTTTTGTGAGTGCCCTGATGCTAACTGTGCCAAAACGTAAGTGTACACTTAACTTACTTGTTCCTTTAATGGCAGGAAAATCACGCTGCTCCTTATAATTAGTAACAACGCTTTTACTTATGGTTGTTGATGGAAATTCTAATCCTGATTTTTCGAAACCTAAATCTTTTAAAGTTGGGATTTCAAATACTTTAGTTTTAATAAAGTTTGCAAAATACTTTTTGTTTGGATATGGCTTTACATGAAAATCTGTTAAGCGCAATTTCCACTTTCGGCTATAGGGTGTAAATACAGTATATGGTTTCCCATCATCCTTAACAACCTCATCTTTTTCAAAGATGCACTGATCTTTAAATGTTTTAAATCCAATACTATATTGCTCTAAAAGTTGCTTTATCGCATTGTCTCTTTCGTTAGCATAAGGTTCATAATCATGATTGGTATAAACGGTATCTATGTTATATTCTTTTACTAATTCTTTAAACGTTTTTTCTGGGGTAGAATAAAATACTTTAATAGAAGAACCTATTTCTTTTAAATGCTCATTTAATTTTACAATGGCTTGATAAATAAACTCTACTCGTGCATCTTTTTTGTCGTCAAGTTTATTTAAAATATTTTGATCAAAAATAAAAATAGGCATAACAGGTAAGCCTCTTTTAAGCGCATGATAAAGAGCGGCGTTATCATCTAAACGCAAATCTCTTCTGAACCAAAATAAATTAATTTTCTCCATAAACATTAAACCCCAAAACTATCAAATAGTTTTGGGGTTTAATTATTTTATAAGAAATAGTTACTGTTTTATAAATTTAGTCGTATAGGTTTTTCCGTCTAAATAAATCTGTATCATATAAACTTCATTAGATAAAGCTGACACATCTATTGATTCATTCATAGAATTTAATGCTACACTTCCTACAACTTGTCCATATAAATTAAAAATAGTAGCCTGTGCATTGTTAAACTTAGCAGATGCTAGATTTAAAAATAAATCATTGTTGGTTGGGTTAGGGAACACTAATAATTGATTGGCATAAGCTGTTTGGTAAAACTCTTTTATTCCCACTGTAGTGCTGCTGTTTTTATTTATTTTCAAATAAACACCAGCACTTGCTTGTCCGCTTCCAGAAATAGTATTTGAAAGTAATGTAATGTGTTCATTAGAGTTAAAAAACGCCATCTTGTAAATCTCGTTTCCTAATACATTCGTAGGAATAGAAAAATCAGGATACACAATATTCCATGTTAAACCTCCATTTGTTGAAATATGATAAAAATTTGTTTGATTATTAACGGGATTACCTGAGCCGCAAATAATAACAGTGTCTGTACCAAAAGTGTAGATGTTGCCATATCGGCCATCATATGTTCTTATTCCTGTTGATGGCGTAGGTATAGCAGAAACAGTAGATGTGTTTAGCCATCCGTTTGTTGTTTTATAAACAATAGTTTCATTCGTTGATGCAACTCTTGTCATTAAATATCCAACATTATCATTTGCCATGTGAACATCAATTATATCTTGAGCAATGTTCACCGATACTGTTCCGATTAAAGTTCTTGCGTTTGATGTGTTAAAATCATAAAACTCAAATCCTGTATGTGTAAATGATGGCGCAGAATAAAGAGGAGACACATCTATTACTTTTCCTGTAACCGGTTTAATGGTTTGAAAATGGGCGCTACCCGTAGATGTATTTAAATAGGCGAAAGAGTTACCCGCATCAAAAGAAACATATGCCGATCCTAATGCGCTTAATACAATTGTGTTTTTGTCGTTTGACACAGAAAATTTTCGTGGAACATTATTTACCGTTGATGTTGTTTTTTGTGTCCAAGTTTGTCCTTGATTTGTACTAATAAAGATATTCCCTTTTCTATCTGCAGCTAAAAATGTATTTGCATCTACGGCTTTAGCAGCCATTAAATCATTACTGGCAGATACTTTGGTAGAAGATAAATAGTTAAAGGTATGTCCTTTATTTAAACTATATCCAAAATATCCCTGCGACATGGCGGTTAAAACAACATTTCCTGTAACAGCAACATCATAAGGCTTTGGAGCAGGCGCCATTGGCAAAAAATCTTCCCAAGTAGCTCCATTAGCACTTTTAAAATTAGGATAAAGAATAAAATGTGTTAAACTCGCCTTTAACTTTTCAGTTGAATAGGTTGATGGGATAGTTGTATAAGTCGTCCAGCTTAATCCACTATTATTACTATAATAAACATTTTTAGGGCTTCCCATCGCATCAATTATCATTAATTCTTTTCCATTTTTTGCTACTGCCTGAGCATAAGATAGTGTTGGTAAACTATAAGTATTCCAGTTGGCCCCACCGTCAAAAGAATAGTGCAACACATTAGATACTATAAATAATGTGTCGTCATTTGGTGTTAAAATATTTCCGGCTACTGTATATGTTGTATTAACAGATGTATAGCTGGCTCCTCCATTAGTAGAAGACTTTAATGTGTTATTATGTATTGTGTACAACTTGTTTTGGGTTTTGGAAAACATCGGCAAAAGTGTTCCGCTATGAACTGTATTCCAAGTAATTCCATCTGCAGAAAAATGAGTTGTAAAAGTTCCTGTATTAGTTGAATATCCATAATACCCGTTAGATGAAACTCCTTCAATACTTGTTAACGATGGTAGTGTGTATGTGTTAGCCGTTTGCCAACGGTCGGTTGTAATTAAAGCTTGGGTTCCTGTTTGAAATAATAAGCCATTGTTAGGGTTTTTCATAAATAACTTTGATGTTCCTAAAGTATTATAACTAAAAGATGGGGCCGTTAAATAAGACCAGTTTTCATGTTTTATATCAATAGCTGCAAATGCGTTATAATTACTCACGTTTGCAATTTTTACTAAATGATAAATTGTATCATTCAAATTATCAGTATAAGTGTTTGAGAAAGCATCTCTATGCCATTGATAATGTACCCCCTCTTGAGCAACTAATTTTACAGTTGTAAATACTAAGAATAATAAAAGTTTTTTCATGATTCGATTTTTGTTTTTGTGCAAAACTACAATCAATCATAAGCAAATGTAAAAAAACCTTGTATCGATTTACAAAACTACTCTTCTCTATGTCTTTGAAAATAAAGCAATTAAGAAAGTGAGACAAAGTCTGTGGGGTTTTTCCCAGTAATTTTTTTGAAAGAACGATAAAATGCTGCTCTACTGTTAAAACCTACTTCGTAGGCAATTGCCTCTATTTTGTCTTTCTTTGGATCAAATGTTTTCAATCTTTCTTCTGCGTCTCTAACTCGCAATTCGTTCACTATATCAAAAAAACTCTTATTAAAGTGTTGGTTTAAAGTATAAGAAGTAACATAAGGTTGCTCATTGATTTGTTCCGCTAAATTTGACAACTTAAACTCAGGATTTCTATATGATTTATAGTCATACAAAACAGCCTCTATTTTTTTTGCAATTAGCTCATGTTTTTCATTTTTATACAAAGAAGAATCGCTGCTCTTTACAATTGTTTTAGGCTCGGTTTCAATTACATTAATTGGTATGTTTTCTGTAACTAATTCCTGATAACTTTGTGTGTTAAATACCGCATTGTTTTTAATGGTATAATAAATAATAAACAAATAGATTACAGTAACTATTACCGGTAATATACCATAATCAACAATAGGCATAGGTAACAACATGTAAAACAATACCAAGCCCAAATTTAAAATGGCTAACAGCTGCATAAACTGTTTCACAAATCTCACTTTTACCTTTTCGGTGTGTGATAAAACATTACTGATTTTGATCTTATATGCTTTTATCTCTTTGTTTATTACAATTAAATATACCATTTGCCATACATAAAAAGCAATGTTGTATAAAGTCATTAAAAGCGGATAGTCATCAGATAATAATTTTGTTATAAAGCTTTGCTTAAATGACTCATCCTGTAGTGCAAAATATACAGTTAGAGTAATGCTAAAAAACAATAATAAGAAACTTCCTACACTCAAGTATTTGTGAAAAATAATCTTGTCTGTCAATAATAAATGAACATAATAATATACAGCAACAGGAAATAGATTTGCAATAATTTGAACAGTGAAAAAGAAGTAAGGAATCTTGTTTAACCAACCATTTACTATTAATAGATTATCGATAAAATATAAACCGGGAATAATAAAAATGAGCGCTAAAACATAATTGGGGGTGCTATTATTTTTACGAAAAATTAAAAAAGCACACAATACAAGTACATTAATTATGGCTAAAATATTTGCGCTTGTATAAAAACTAATTAAAATCACTTCTAAATAAAAAACTTGAATTTAAATAATTTTTCATACCAAACATCACTATAATAGTTTTATGTTTTATAATCGTTAAATTTAGTAATTTCAGCGTGTCTAAAATTAACACTTTCTAAACATGGAGTTAAAACAATTTCAACAACATATATTGCAAGGTATTCCTGCTGAATTACCTCAACCAAAAGTTTACGAGCCAACCATCAATCATGCGCCAAAACGCAAGGACATTTTAAATGCTGAAGAAAAAAAATTAGCCATTCAAAATGCGCTTCGTTATTTCGATGCAAAACATCATGCAATATTAGCTAAAGAGTTTGCAGAGGAGTTAAAAACATACGGACGAATTTACATGTATCGCTTCCGTCCGGATTATAAAATTTATGCCCGTCCAATTTTAGATTACCCGCATCAAAGTATTCAAGCTGCTGCTATTATGCATATGTTAAGTAATAATTTAGATTATGCTGTTGCACAACACCCACACGAATTAATTACTTATGGTGGTAATGGTGCGGTGTTTTCAAACTGGGCTCAGTACTTGTTAACCATGCAGTACTTAGCTACTATGACAGACGAGCAAACCTTAGTGTTATATAGCGGGCATCCGATGGGATTATTTCCATCACATAAAGATGCTCCTCGCGTTGTTGTAACAAATGGTATGATGATTCCTAATTACAGCAAACCTGATGATTGGGAAAAGTTTAACGCACTAGGCGTAACACAATACGGACAAATGACTGCTGGTTCATTTATGTATATTGGTCCACAAGGTATTGTTCATGGTACAACAATCACGGTAATGAATGCGGCTCGCAAAGTTTCTAAATCAGAAGAAGACAGATTAGGAAAATTATTTGTGACTTGTGGTTTAGGAGGCATGAGCGGCGCTCAACCAAAGGCTGCAAAAATAGCCGGTTTAGTTTCTATTACAGCAGAAATAAATCCTAAAGCTGTTCATACACGTCACTCACAAGGTTGGGTAGATGAAGTATATGACAATTTAGATGTATTGATTCCTCGAGTAAAAGAAGCGCAATCTAAAAAAGAGGCTGTATCTATTGCATACCAAGGAAATGTAGTTGATTTATGGGAACGTATTGTGAAAGAAGGCATGAAAGTAGATGTTGGTTCTGACCAAACATCACTTCATAATCCATGGGCTGGTGGTTACTACCCGGCTGGGTTATCTCTAGAACAAAGTAATGATATGATGGCCAATAACCCTACTCAGTTTAAAGAGGAAGTTCAAAAAACGTTAGTTCGTCATGCAAACGCCATCAATACTTTAACAAGTCAAGGGATGTATTTCTTCGACTATGGTAATGCATTTTTATTAGAAGCAGGTAGAGCCGGTGCAGACATTTATAAAACAGAAAAACCAATGAAAGGCGGACATGTTGGAGCTACATTCCGTTACAATTCATACGTACAAGATATTTTAGGACCAATGTGTTTTGATTATGGTTTTGGGCCATTCCGTTGGGTATGCACAAGTGCTGATGAGAATGACTTACGTAAAACAGATGAAATTGCTTTAAAAGTTTTAGAAGAAATTTATAAAACAGCTCCTCAAGAAATTAAACCTCAATTACAAGATAATATTGTTTGGATCAGAGACGCCATGAAAAACAATTTAGTAGTTGGTTCGCAAGCCCGCATTTTATATGCTGATAGTGAAGGACGAATTAAAATTGCTGAAGCTATCAATAAAGCAATTGCCGCAAAAGAAATTTCTGCGCCTGTTGTGTTAGGGCGTGATCATCATGATGTAAGCGGAACGGATTCTCCATACCGCGAAACATCTAATATTTATGACGGTTCTAAATACACGGCTGATATGGCAGTTCATAATTTTGTGGGCGATGGTTTCCGTGGTGCCACTTGGATTAGCTTACATAATGGTGGCGGCGTTGGTTGGGGCGAAGTAATTAATGGTGGCTTTGGAATGGTATTAGATGGCAGCGCCGATTGCGACAGACGATTAAAATCAATGTTGTTTTGGGACGTAAATAACGGAATTGCGCGTAGAGCTTGGGCTCGCAACAAAGAAGCTAATTTTGCTATTAAACGTGAAATGGAACGTACACCAAATTTAAAAGTGACTATTGCTAATTTGGTTGATGAAAGTGTCTTGAATAATTTATTTTAATCGCACTCACCTCTACATCATTTTGTTTCACCTCAACTCAAAATTATTTAGAGAAATTTTTTTTCATTGCATTAAACTTTCGTTTTAAGATAAGGTCAGAGTAATCAAAATACTTTGACCTTTTTCTTTTATGAAGAGCATATTAATACTTATTAGCATCATTTTAGTCTGTTTTACTTCTTGTAAAAAAGAAGTTAGTTTATCTAATCTTAATGGGAATTCAATTGGGTGTTTTGGTCATGCAGGAATGGGCTCAAAGTCTTTTTATCCGGCAAATACATTGCAAAGTTTCGAATCATGTTTAAGCAGAGGGGCAGATGGAACAGAGATGGATATTCAGGTTACCAAAGATGGTGTTTTGGTAATTTATCATAACAATGATTTGTCATCTGCTACCCAATGTGGGGGAGTTATAAGAGATTTAAATTGGGAGGAGATAAACTCATGTAGGTTTAATTCTTCAATATCTAATAATTTTGATGTAATCTCTTTTGATGAATTTTTTCAAACGCTCAGTAATCCGTATAAGTATACTTTCACATTTGATTGTAAACTAACTGAAGGGTCAGGTGATAATAATGAATACTATAAAAAATTTACCTCAGCCATAGTTTCAACAGCTGAAAAATATGGAATTCAGAATAACCTATTTATAGAAAATTCAGATGCAGGATTTCTTAACCTTATCAAACAACAAAATAGTCAACTTAAATTGTTTCTGTTGGGAGATGATTTTAAAATAAATTTAGCCACAGTAATCCAAAATGGCTTTTACGGAATATCGTGTGACAATAATAGTATCAGCTATGATCAAATAAAGGAGGCTCATGATAATGATGTAAGAATAACCATATACGGTGTTGAAACAAATAAAGAGAACTATGATGCAATTAATAAGCAACCTGATTTTATTCAAACAGATGACTTAGATTATATTCTTAAGTTATTTGGAAAGTTCAATCGACATAGCGGACGCTTATCAGATTTACTAAAAAATATAAACTTAAATCCATCTAAATAACTTCATATAACCTGTTGTGATAAAATTATGTTTGTGATTGTTTTCAAAGTAGTAAATTTACTGCCATGTTTACAATCGACACTCACACTCATATCACTCCAAAACACATTCCTGATTTCACAAAAAAATTTGGATACGGAAATTTTATTCAATTAGATCATCATGCTCCAGGAAGAGCTTGGATGATGCAAGGCGATAAACGCTTCAGAGAAATTGTTGAGAACTGCTGGGATCCTGAAGTTCGTATTAAAGAGATGGCGGAGCATAAAGCTGATATGCAAGTGATTTGTACCATTCCTGTTATGTTTAGCTATGATGCTAAACCAAATGATTGTTTGGAGATTTCGCAATTTCTAAATGATGATATAGCTCAAACCGTTAACCGTTATCCTGATAAATTTATTGGTTTAGCAACCGTTCCGATGCAAGATACTAAATTAGCTGTACAGGAATTAGAACGATGCATGAGTATTGGTTTTAAAGGAGTTCAAATAGGAAGTAACGTTAATAATATTAATTTAGGAGAGCCACAGTTTCATGATTTTTGGGCGGCTTGCGAAAGAACAAATGCAGCAATATTAGTTCATCCTTGGCAAATGATGGGACAAGAACACATGGCCAAATATTGGTTACCATGGCTGGTTGGTATGCCTGCAGAAATTAGCCGTGCTATTTGCTCGATGATATTTGGTGGTGTGTTTGAAAAATTCCCGAAACTAAAAGTTTGCTTTGCTCATGGTGGAGGTTCTTTCTTGCCAACCATTAGCCGTATTGAACATGGATGGGAGTGTCGCCCTGATTTAGTAGCCATTGATAATGAATTTAATCCAAAAAAATACTTAGGTAAATTCTGGGTCGATTCTCATGTGTGCGATCATAAAATGTTGCAATACATTATTGATTTGGTAGGAGAAGATAAGGTTGTACAAGGTTCGGATTATCCATTTCCGTTAGGAGAAGCAGTTCCTGGAACGTTAGTTCGTGAAGCTCCTTTGTCGGAAGCAACCAAAACAACCATTATGGGAACCGCAGCTAAAAATTGGCTTTCATTGTAGTTAATTTAGGAAACACAGATTCGTATATTCGTAATAATTTATTCGTATGTCTCACTTTACAGATCATCAATTAAAACTATTAACTTCAGTTGAGGGGAAAACACTTAAAAAAGTTATGATTTATTTTTGGGTTAACCGCTTCAACCCCAATGCGCAAGTTGATTTAATTGATAATGTAGAATTGGTATTTGCAGACGATTCCTCCATTGTTATTACTTGCAACGAAGAGAGCACTGGAATAGATATCATCAATGATTTTAATTACGAAGAAGAAAAAGCTCAGCTAAAACAAGAGTTTGGAGACAAGATTAAAATGATTCCTATTGATGCTTCTACAACAACAATGTGGACAGATGCAGTTGGTCAAACAGTAGAGGCTTTCGAGTTAAGCCGAGAAGATGAACAGTTTTTGAACGACGCACTCATTATTAATTTTGGTTCAGAAAAGCGCTCAATCGGTATAAGTCCGAATGATGGATTAATTATCGACTATTGGGAAGATATTTAACATTTCAAAATGTATTTTATCGACAAAAAATAAGCATTGGATGATAAAAATCATTATTTAGTCTTTGTGGCCCGACTAAAAACTATTTCAGACACAGAATTGACAGGAAAAATAGCTCTTATTTAGAATTAATATAAATTACCTTAAGTGTTAATAAAATCTAAAAAATACTACCTAGATATACAACATTCTGTTATTTTTGCACGGTGATTTTTGTCATTAAAGTGTCATTAAACAGCCTTAACATACACAAAATTAGATATAATTCTATGCATAAAAATATGTCTCATTTCTCTTTAAAATCCTTATTTGGCGCGGTTTTTCTGTTTTTTGCTTTCTCGTTTGGAGTTAAAGCTCAAGATGGTGCTAAAATATTTAAGCAAAACTGTGCCGTTTGCCACTCCTTAACTGATCAAAAATTAACTGGTCCTGGTTTAGCGGGTGTTGCTAGCCGTGTTCCAAAACCGGAAGATGCCTGGTTGACTGCTTGGATTAAAAACAATAACAAAGTTATTGCTTCAGGTGATGCTTATGCAAAATCGTTAGTAGCTGCTAATGGTGGCGTAGATGCAATGAGCGAGTTTGAGTTTTTATCTGATGCTGATTTAAAAGCATTAGTAGACTACATTAAAGCTCCTCCTGCTCCAAAAGTTGCTGCTGCTCCAACTCCAGGCGCTGGTGGTGATGTTGTTGAAGAAGAAAAAGGCGGAATCGATCCTCTTTATTTGTTATTAGGTGCTATTGCAATTTTAGCAATTGTATTAAGCGCATTAAGAAGCGTTCGTCACTCATTACAAAATTCTTATAACAGAAAAGAAGGAAAAGCAGAAACTGAAGAGTTAACATTTGGACAAGAAGTAAAACAATGGATTAGCGGTCACCGTCGTTTAGTTGGTGTAATGGTTATCTTAATTGGTTTTAGCGGAATGAAATCTTGTTGGGATGCTTGTTATGATTTAGGTGTATATTACGATTGGGAAACACAAAAAGGTTACCATCCGGAACAACCAATTAAATTCTCTCACAAATTACACGCAGGAGATAATGAGATTGCTTGTCAATATTGTCATAATTCAGTAGAGAAATCTCGTCACGCAGGAATCCCTACAGTTAATATTTGTATGAACTGTCATAAAGGTATTCAAACAGGTCCTCAATACGGAGAAAAAGAAATTGCTAAAATTTATGCTGCTTCTGGTTTCGATCCAAAAACTGGAACTTATGCTAATCCTCAAAATCCAATTAAATGGATTAAAGTTCATACTTTACCTGATCACGTTTACTTTAACCACTCTCAACATGTTGTAGTTGGTAAACAAGAATGTGCTACTTGTCATGGTGACGTTAAGAAAATGACAACTGTTGAGCAAAAATCTCCATTAACAATGAAATGGTGTATTGAGTGTCACAGAAAAACTGAAGTAGCTATGGAAGGAAACCCTTACTATGACAGATTACACAAAGCTTTAAAAGAAAAATATAAAGGGCAATATGACGTTAAGTTTACGGTTGATAAAATCGGAGGACTTGAGTGTGCTAAATGTCACTATTAATTGTTAGAAACCGGTAATTACAAGAAATATCACAGATGACTATGTCGAAAAAATACTGGAAAGGTTTACCTGAACTAAACAACAGCGAAGACTTTTTACAAAGCAAAAACAACGAGTTCGCAGAACAATTGCCAATGGAAGAATTCCTTAATGGTAATGATTCAAACTCTAAAGGAACAAGCCGTAGAGATTTCTTAAAAGTAATGGGCTTCTCTACTGCAGCCGTTGCTTTAGCAGCTTGCGAAACCCCTGTAAACAAATCTATTCCTTATGTAGTAAAACCAGAAGAGGTAACTCCGGGTGTTGCTAATTTTTATGCATCAACTTTTTATGATGGGCATGATTATGCATCTGTGTTAGTTAAAACTCGTGAAGGTCGTCCTATCAAAATTGAAGGAAATGATTTATCTAAGGTAAGTAACGGTGCTACTAGTGCTCGTGTACAATCTTCTGTATTGAGTTTATATGATGGTGCTCGTTTAAATGGTCCTTTAGCTAAAGGTAATCCAACTACTTGGAAAAATGTTGATGATGCCGTTGCTAAGTCTTTATCCTCTGGAACAAATGTTATCTTAAGTTCAACAATTATCAGTCCTTCTACTAAGGCTGTTATTGCTGAATTTACAGCTAAATATCCAAATACTAAACATGTAACTTATGATGCAATTTCTTATTCAGGTTTAATCAACGCTAATAAGAATGTATTCGGTAAGTCTGTTGTTTCTTCATATGATTTCTCAAAAGCAAAAACTATTGTAGGTGTTGCTTGTGATTTCTTAGGAACTTGGTTAAACCCAATCGAATTTGCTAACCAATACAGTAAAACTCGTAAAGTTAACCGTGAGAACTTAGAAATGAGTAAACACTATCATTTCGAAGCTAACTTATCTTTAACTGGTGCTAATGCTGATGAGCGTTACATGGTTAAAGCTTCTGAATATGGTAAAGTAATCACTTCTTTATTTAATGAAGTGGCTGGCGCAACAGGAAACGCAAAGGTTTCTGATTCAAAAGTTTCTAATGCAGATGCAGCAAAAGCTATCTCTAAAATTGCAAAAGAGTTAGTAGAAAATAAAGGAAAATCAATCGTAGTTTGTGGTTTTAATGATGAAGGTTGCCAAACATTGGTAAACGGTATCAATAAAATGTTAGATAACTACGGAAAAACTGTAGATGTAGAAATGCACTACAATTTAAAACAAGGTAACGACAAAGACTTTTTAGATTTAGTTGCTGATTTAAATGCAGGAAAAATTAATACGTTAATGACGTATAACTGTAACCCAGTTTATACAGCTCCAGCATCTTTAAAATTTGAAGCCGCTTATAAGAAGGCCGCTGTAAAAGTTTCTTTCTCTCAAACATTAGATGAAACAGCTTTATTAGCTGATTACGTTTGCCCAGATAATAACTTCTTAGAGTCTTGGGGTGATGCAAATCCAAAACGTGGTCACTACTCATTACAACAACCAACAATTAATCAAATCTTCGCAGCTCCTCGTTACGAAGGAACTCGTCAGGTTCAAGATACATTATTAAAATGGTCAGGCATTAAAGCTGATTATTTAACTTACTTACAAGGATACTGGAATAATCATATTTTCCCTCAACAAGGAAAATATTTAGATTTCGCTTCTTTCTGGGCTCATACTTTACACGATGGTGTATTAAAAGTATCTGTTTATAAAGATGCACCTGTTGCTCCTATGGCAAAAGATTCTGCTGGCAACCCAATTATGGCGGGTGTAGCGGCTATCATCAATGAAGTTGTTGCTGATACTACAGCTCACGCAGCTCCTGTTGCTCATCATGAAGCTCCAGCGGCTCACCATACAGCTGCTCCTGTTGTTGCAGAATCGTTACCAACACCAGACTATAACAAGGCTGCGGCTTCTGCAACTTCTGCAAAAGGTGGTGGTCAATTCGAATTAGTGGTTTACGAAAAAGTTGGTTTAGGAAATGGTAATCAAAGTAATAATCCATGGTTAATGGAATTACCTGATCCAATTTCTAAAGTAACTTGGGACAACTATATTACAATGAATCCTGCTGATGTTGCATCATTAGGATTAAATGAAATGAAACGTCAAGACATTATCGGTTCAATTGTTGATTTAACTGTTAATGGCGTTACAATAAAAGTTCCAGTTTACCCTCAACCAGGACAAACAGCTGGCACTATTGGTTTAGCTGTTGGTTATGGTCGTACAGCGGAAACATTAAAAGTGGCTTTTGGAATTGGTGTAAATGCTTATCCATTTATCACTGTTTCAAACGAAACATTACAAAATGTAAGTTTGTCTGCAACTGTAGCAAAAACTAACGAGGAACATAAATTTGCGGCTACTCAAATTCACCACACAATCATGGGTCGTGAAGAGTATTTATTACGCGAAGTTTCTTTAAATGAATATAAATCAAAAGATAAAGAAGTTTGGAATCCTGCTGCTGCATTACCAATGCACGGTGGAGGCAAAAAACCTGTTGCTGAAATTGATTTATATGGTTCATTTGAAAGATTAGGTCACAAATGGGGCTTAACTATTGATATGACTTCTTGTATAGGTTGCGCAGCTTGTGTTGTAGCTTGTACAGTAGAAAACAACGTTCACGTTGTAGGTAAAGAAGAAGTTAGCAGAACTCGTGAAATGCATTGGTTACGTATCGATCGTTACTATACATCTGACATGACAAAAGCGAAAGCTGAAGAAGAGCATGTTGGTGCAATGCAAATGTACTTAGATATGGAAAATCCTTCTTTAAATCCGAAGGTAACTTTCCAACCTATGATGTGTCAACACTGTAACCACGCACCATGCGAAAACGTTTGTCCTGTATTAGCAACTTCTCATAGTTCTGAAGGATTAAACATGATGACTTACAATCGTTGTATCGGTACACGTTACTGCGCAAACAACTGTCCTTTCAAAGTTCGTCGTTTCAACTGGTTCAACTATATCGAAAACGATAAATTTACAGATATCAACCCTGCACAACAAGACTTAGGTCGTATGGTATTAAACCCAGACGTAGTAGTTCGTTCTCGTGGTGTAATGGAAAAATGTTCAATGTGTCAACAACGTTTACAAGCTGGTAAATTAGTTGCTAAAAAAGCAGGAACTCCATTAGTTGATGGTTCAATTAAAACAGCTTGTCAACAAGCTTGTCCTACAAACGCTATCATGTTTGGTGACGTTAACGATGAAGCTTCGGAAATTGCAGCATGGAGAAATGATGATAAAAACTATTTCTTATTAGAAGAAGTAGGTGTTAAACCAACAGTTTCTTACTTATTAAAAGTTAGAAATCAAGAGGAAGCAATCCACCATCATGAAGGTCATGCGGCTGCAAAACCTGCGGCACATGCTGAAGAAGGACACAAAGAAGAACACCATTCATAATAAATAGTAAAAAATTAAATTATAAATTCTGAATTTAAAATAATATGCACGCAGAATCACAGATAAGAGAGCCTTTGATTTTAGGTAATAAAACTTACCGAAATATCACCGATGATATTATTGCACCTATTGAAGGTAAAGCAAACAGATTATGGTATATTTTATTTACCATCTCTGTATTAGCTTTCATGTGGGGTATCGGATGTTTATCGTACACCATTGGAGTTGGTATTGGAGCTTGGGGTTCTAACAACGGTGTAGATTGGGCATGGGATATCACCAATTTCGTTTGGTGGATTGGTATCGGTCACGCTGGTACATTAATCTCAGCAGTATTATTGTTATTCCGTCAAAAATGGCGTATGGCAATTAACCGTTCTGCTGAAGCGATGACAATCTTTGCGGTATTGTGTGCTGCTATCTTCGTAACATTACACACAGGTCGTCCTTGGTTAGATTATATGTTATTCCCTTTACCAAATCAATTTGGTTCATTATGGCCTAACTTTAACTCTCCATTATTATGGGACGTATTTGCAGTATCAACTTATGCTACAGTATCTATCGTATTCTGGTACATTGGTTTAATTCCTGATTTCGCGATGATTCGTGACAGAGTAGTTAAACCAAGAATGAAAAAAGCTTATTCAATATTATCATTCGGATGGGGTGGTTCAGTTCGCCACTGGTCTCGTTTTGAAGAGGTATCTTTAGTATTAGCAGGTTTATCAACTCCTTTAGTATTCTCAGTACACTCAATCGTATCATTTGACTTCGCTACTTCAGTTGTTCCTGGTTGGCATACAACAATCTTCCCTCCATACTTCGTATCTGGTGCGGTATTCTCAGGATTTGCAATGGTATTAACTTTAATGATTGTTATTCGTAAGGTTTACAAATTAGAAGCTTACTTAACAATTAAACACATCGAATATATGAACATCGTAATCATCGTTACAGGTTCTATCGTAGGTGTTGCTTATTTAACTGAGTTATTTGTAGCTTGGTACTCTGGTGTTGAATGGGAACAATACGCATTCTTAAACAGAGCAACTGGTCCAATGTGGTGGTCTTATGCAGCAATGATGACTTGTAATGTAATTTCTCCTCAATTATTCTGGTTCAAAAAATTACGTACTAACTTAGTGTTTACATTCGTGTTATCTATTGTTGTAAATATTGGTATGTGGTTCGAACGTTTTGTAATTATCGTTCCAACTTTATGTCGTACTTATTTACCATCTACTTGGAATACATATACTCCAACATTTGTTGATGTGGGTATCTTTGTAGGCACAATTGGAATGTTCTTTACATTATTTTTATTGTATTCTCGTACTTTCCCAGTAATTGCTCAAGCCGAGTTAAAATCTATCTTGAAATCTTCAGGAGAAGAGCATAAAAAAGCCGCAGCTAATCACGAACACCACTAATTAAGAACTAGATTTAGAAAAAAGATATTAGAAATAATAATATGGCAACTAAACAAATTATACACGGCATCTACTCAGACGAAATACCTTTATTAGAAGGATGTACAAAATTACGTGCAGCAGGTATTCGTATTAAAGATGTATTTACTCCATTTCCAGTTCACGGAATAGATCCAATTGTTGGTGTACCTCGTACACGTATTGCAATCTGCGCATTCATTTATGGTATCACTGGATTATCATTAGCTACATTAATGATGTGGTATATGATGGTTAGCGATTGGCCTAACGATATTGGAGGTAAACCAAATTGGAATTACTATTCAAATATTCCAGCATTTATTCCAATTACATTTGAAGCTACTGTATTTTGTGCAGCTCACGGTATGTCATTAACGTATTTATTACGTTGTTGGTTAGTTCCAGGTGCAAAAGCTAAAAACCCTGATCCTCGTACAACTGATGATAAATTCATGATTTATTTAGAGTTAAACGATGAGCAATCTAAAAAAGCTGATGAGATTTTACGTTCTACTGGTGCAGAAGAAGTAAACTACAAAGGAACTATTACAATTGAACCAAAATATTAATTAGATAAACACAACGATATGAACTTATCATACAAAAATCTTAAACTAGTAGCTTGCGGAACTTTTGCAGTTATGTTAGTTGCAGGTTTTACATCATGTGGTAAAAAAGACGCTAACAGTCCTGGTTTTGAATATATGCCAGACATGTACCGTTCGCCATCTGTAGAATATTACGGAACTCACGTTATTAATGGAGATACATTAGATAACGCTATGCTTCCTGTTGCGGGAACAATTGCAAGAGGTTATATGCCTTATGTATATCCTAACACACCTCAAGGATACGAAGCTGCTGGGTTATATTTAAAAAATCCAATCCCTTATTCAGCTGAAGTTGAAAAAGAAGGTGAAGTAATATATGGTAAATTTTGTGTTCACTGTCATGGTGCAACTGGTCAGGGTGATGGAAAAGTAGGTGGTAAATTACCAGGTCCTCCTCCTGCATATAACACAGCGTTAAAAGACTTACCAGAAGGAAAAATTTTCCATTCAATAACATATGGTAAAAACTCAATGGGTTCTCACGCAAGTCAATTAACTCAAGAAGAGCGTTGGAAATTAGTGTATTATGTACAAAAATTACAAGGTCCAAAAACAGTAGCAACAGATAGTACAAAAACTGCAGCTCCTGCTGATTCAACTAAAAAACATTAATTAAGAACGAATTTTTAAATACGACAGAATTTTTAATATGAACACTGATAAATTAAATTTCGTAGTACCAGCTAAAGCAAAAATGACATCAATGATTTTGATGGCTGTTGGTTTAGTTTCTATCATTTGTATGTTTATGTTTGATAAACAACCAGATGATCACCATTATCATGCAACTCGTGCATGGGCAAATATATTTGCTGGCTCATTCTTTTTTATGGCAATTGCGTTAGCTGCTGCATTCTTTTTAGGATTGCAATATGCTGCTGAAGCTGGTTGGGCAACAACTATTAAAAGAGTAATTGAAGCTGTAACATGGTATTTACCTGTTGGTTTATCATTTATGTTATTAGTATTTATATGTGGACAAATCCATATGCATACTATTTATCCTTGGATGGCAGATGGTATTGCAACAGAAGGCTCAGAAAACTATGATGCTGTAATTGCAGGTAAAATTGGGTACTTTGGTGCTTTTTGGTGGATTCGTACTATATTATATATGGTTGCTTGGGTTATGTTTACTTGGAAATTACGTAAAAACTCAATGGATGCTGATGCATTAGGACACGAAGAAGCAAAAGGTTTCCACTGGAAAAACGTAAAATTAAGTGCTTGGTTTATGGTTGTATTCGCTGTTACTTCTTCTACATCAGCATGGGATTGGATTATGAGTATTGATACTCACTGGTTCTCTACAATGATGGGTTGGTATATCTTCTCTGGTATGTGGGTAAGCGCTATGATTACTGTAACTATTTTAGTTGTTTGGTTAAAAAAATTAGGTTACTTAGAATTTGTTACAGAAAGTACAGTTCATGATATTGGTAAATGGATGTTTGCTATTTCTTTCTTATGGACATACTTATACTTCTCTCAATTCATGTTAATTTGGTATGCAGATATTCCTGAAGAGGTTACATATTTCCAAACACGTTGGGAATCATACAAAGCATTAATGTGGACAGTATTGTTAGTAAACTTTGCATTCCCAATGATTATGTTAATGAGCCGCGATTCAAAAAGAAATTATTTCTTCTTAATGTTTGTTGGTGTAATTATCTTCATTGGTCACTACTTAGATATTATTATGGTTGTAATGCCAGGAACAGTAGGTCATCACTGGACAGGATTAAGCTGGATGGAATTAGGTAATTTCTTATTCTTCTTAGGATTATTCATGTATATAGTGTTAACAAATCTTTCTAAACGTCCATTGATGGTAAAAAATCACCCATTCTTGGAAGAAAGTGCTCATCACTCATACTAATATTAAAAAGAAATAAAGAACAAAAAATTATTTGAGGTGACAGATAAACTTTATTTATCAAATCACAAGACAACTAAAAAAATAAATATCGAGATATGAAATTGTTAATCTTAATCGGACTTGTACTTTTAATAATTGCTGCGCATCAGTTAATGCGTGTAGTTGAATTATCGCGCCAATTTAAAAAGGGTCATGAATGGACTGTTAGTGATAGTGATAATTCATTTAACGGAAAAGCTATGCTATTATTTGGCTTCGTGTTTATTGGCTTTTTCTTTTGGCAAATAAATCGTTGGGCTGATAACTCATTACCGGGAGCTGCTTCAGAACATGGTTTAAAAGTAGACGCACTTTGGGATTATAACATGTATTTGATTTCATTTGTATTTGTGGTTGTAAATGCATTTTTATTTTATTTTGCTTATAAATACAAAGGAAAACAAGGCGTTAAAGCAACTTTCTTTGCTCATGATAACCGTTTAGAAATGTTATGGACTATTGTTCCTGCAGTTACTTTAGCATTCATCATTATCTTTGGTTTAAAATACTGGAACGATATCACTACTCGTTCTGAAGACCCTAATAAAGTAACCATTGAATTATATGCTAAGCAATTTGACTGGACAGCACGATATGCTGGATTTGATAAAAAATTAGGTTCAACTGACTACCGTCAAATAGATGGTGGAAACGATGTAGGTTTAGATACTTTAGATGCAACCGGATACGACGATATCATTGTTAAAAATGAATTCCATATTCCTGTAGGAAAAGAAATCGAATTTAAAATGCGTTCACGTGATGTAATTCACTCAGCATACATGCCTCACTTCCGTGCACAAATGAATTGTGTACCAGGTATGGTAACAACTTTCAAATTCACGCCAAACAAAACAACTGCAGAAATGCGTAAAGACCCTTATGTTATTCAGTTGATGGCTGGTATTAATGAAGCTCGTGCTAAAAAAGGAGAAGAGCCTGTGGAGTTTGATTACCAATTGGTTTGTAATAAAATTTGTGGAGCATCTCACTATAACATGGGTATGATTATCGTTGTAGATACTGAAAAAGACTACAAAGACTGGCTATTAACCCAACCACGATTCAAAAAGAAAATAGCTTCTAAATAATTATTTAATAAAAAGATTGTTGTACTAAAATAAAGCAATAAAAATGGCAAACGCACATTCAGCAGATTTAAAAGAACACGTAGGACACCACGACCACGCTCATGATCATGATGAACATGAAGAAAGTTTTGTGAGTAAATACATCTTCAGTATGGATCACAAGATGATCTCTCGTCAGTTTTTAATTACAGCTATCGTGATGGCTGTGGTAGCTATGACGATGTCTATCATTTTCCGTATGCAGTTAGCATGGCCTGGAGAAAAATTCGCATTTATCAATGCTATATTAGGTGATAAATGGGGTAAAGATGGTGTGTTAGATCCAAATATGTACTTAGCATTAGTAACTATTCATGGTACTATCATGGTATTCTTTGTACTAA
Organism: Bacteroidia bacterium; assembly: GCA_035439445.1. Taxonomy (GTDB): domain Bacteria; phylum Bacteroidota; class Bacteroidia; order B-17B0; family Aurantibacillaceae; genus UBA4416. The sequence goes on along the minus strand of DAORKG010000023.1, from coordinate 16,729 downwards.
CAGGTGGTTTAAGTGGTACTTTTGCTAACTTGTTGATTCCATACCAAATTGGTGCTCGAGATATGGCATCTGGTTTCTTAAACATGTTATCATACTGGTTCTTCTTCTTGTCAAGTGTAATCATGTTAGGTTCATTATTCATTGAAAACGGACCTGCATCTGGTGGATGGACAATTTATCCTCCATTATCTGCATTACCTGAAGCAATGCCTGGTTCGAAATTAGGTATGACATTATGGTTAATCTCTATGACATTGTTCGTTGTGTCTTCTTTATTGGGTGGTATTAACTATATTGTTACAATTGTTAACTTAAGAACAAAAGGAATGAAAATGACTCGTATGCCACTTACAATGTGGGCGATGTTAATTACTGCAATCTTAGGTTTATTATCTTTCCCGGTTTTAGTTTCTTGTGTTGTATTATTAATTTGCGACAGAAGTTTAGGGACTAGTTTCTACTTATCAGATATCTATATTGGTGGTCGTCCGTTAGATAACGTAGGTGGTAGCCCTGTATTATTTGAACACTTATTCTGGTTCTTAGGTCACCCAGAGGTATATATCGTATTATTACCAGCGTTAGGTATTACTTCTGAAATTATCTCTACAAACTCTCGTAAACCAATCTTTGGTTATAGAGCGATGATTGGATCTATGTTAGCAATTGGTTTCTTATCATTCATCGTATGGGGTCACCATATGTATTTAACTGGTATGAATCCTTTCTTAGGTTCTGTATTCGTATTCACAACTTTATTAATTGCTATCCCTTCAGCGGTTAAAGCATTTAACTATATTACTACTTTATGGAAAGGTAATATCCAATACACACCAGCAATGTTGTTCTCTATTGGTTTAGTTTCTTCTTTCGTAACTGGTGGTGTAACAGGTATTATCTTAGCAGATTCTACTTTAGATATTAACGTACATGATACATATTTTGTGATTGCCCACTTCCACATTGTAATGGGATTATCTGCAATCTTTGGTATGTTTGCCGGTGTTTATCACTGGTATCCTAAAATGTTCTTACGTATGATGAACAAAAAACTAGGATATTTACACTTCTGGTTAACTTTTATCTGTGCTTATGGTGTATTCTTCCCAATGCACTTCTTAGGATTAGCTGGCGTTCCTCGTCGTTATTACACAAACTCTGCGTTCCCTATGTTTGATAACTTAGTTGACATCAATGAAATTGTTACTGTGTTTGCAATTATTGCAGCTTTAGCACAATTTGTTTTCATCTTCAATTTCTTCTACAGTATTTTCCGTGGTGAAAAAGCTCCTCAAAACCCTTGGAATTCAAATACATTAGAATGGACGACGCCAATGGCAAATATTCATGGTAACTGGCCAGGTGCTTTACCAGTGGTTCATCGTTGGGCATACGACTATAGCAAGCCTGGTGCTGAAAACGATTATATACCGCAAACTGTTCCATTAGCTGATGGAGAACATGATGGTGGTGGTCACTAATATTTAAAAAATAAATTAAAAGCCCTTGCAACTAATGCAAGGGCTTTTTTATTATAAAATGTAAACCAAAAAAGCATCTTAACGTATAAGGAGAAGTTTGAGAACATTTTGGATATATATACTATTATTCTGCTTTAAATTAGTTGTTGGTCAAACAAATGACTTATACTTAAATAAAATCAATGAGGCAAAACAATTCTGTAATAATAACAAGATGAATACAGAGTTTTGCTTTTTAGTTGATTTCTCAAAACATTCGGGCAAAAACAGATTTTACGTTTATAGTTTTAAAGAGAAAAGAATACTTTACTCCGGTTTAGTATGTCATGGTATTGGTAAAAATAGTACCCCACAAAAACCTATATATAGTAATGAAATAGGAAGTAACTGCAGCTCATTGGGAAAATATAAAATTGGTAAAAGAGCTTATAGCAATTGGGGAATTAATATACATTATAAAATGCACGGCTTAGAAAAAACAAACTCAAATGCGTTTAAGCGAAATGTAGTTTTACATTCATATGATTATGTTTCAGAAACAGAAATATATCCTTCACATTTAACAATGGGTTGGAGTTTAGGCTGTCCGGTTGTTTCAAATAACTTAATGAAACATATAGATACACTTTTGAAAAAAACAAAAAAACCAACTCTAATCTGGATATTTGAAAAATAGATTAAGCCATTACGTGATCATAAAACCACATTTTAGATACATCAGCTTTAATCTCATCATCAATCATAAGTCCATTTTCGTGTTCAGAAGCATTATACACGACTTTTAGATTGATTTTATATGGATTAACAACTATGTCTTCAGGTGTATTGTTTACTTGATGACTAATTAATCTGAACATCTCAGCAGCTACTTTCTCAAGCACAATCATGTTTTCTGCAACTTTTGAAACGATAGCATCTTTGCCATGCATCTCATCTATACCTCTTTGAAAGCTCTTTAAATAATTTAAATCTAAAGGATCTATATATCGGTTTTCGAAAATTGCTTTCTCATGCGGTAACCAGTCAATAAATAAATCCTGAACTGCTTTATTTAGTCTGCCAAACTTTCTTCCTAAACTGTTCTCTGCAACAAAAAGTTCTTTCAATATTTTTAAATCAGTAAAACCATGATTGGTAAATAATAAACATGGTACCGACCAATAAATAGCCCAATCCCAAAATATTTTAAACACCATGATTTGAGTATTACCCATCAATTTGTATTTGTCTTGATAAATTGGCAACCAACTCTCAAACCATGATAAATGTGTTTGTTCATAAATCTGTGCTCTAACGGTTATATCTTCTCCTTTATGGTCTCTTAAAATTAAATCACTCAACCACGTGTTGTTAAGCGAAATAAAATCACTTCCAGGTGAATAGAAAGGATCTAGAAACAAACCAGCCTCTCCGGTTACTGCCCATCTATCTGATGAATAAACACGATTACTTGCATGTGCAAAATGTTTTAAAATTCTAAAATCTAAAATATCTTCTTTTTTATGACAAACATATTTAGCTGCTTGTGGTTCGTATTTATTAATCCAAGCAACTGCTTTTTCGTAAGTATTAATGGTATCAAACGGATGAATATCGTCATCAGCAACAATACCGATACTCGTGTTTTTTGATCCCAACGGAATAACCCACAACCAATAACCTTTATCAATAAAATGTACCGTACTTAAGTATCTTAGTTTTGGTGCTAAAAATGTTTTCCATTCTTTATTTTCACTCCACTCATCAATATCAACAACGCCCTTTACTCTAAACCATGCCGCATTTACATTATGTGGTGCGTCTTTCTGGAAACCTAATTTTTTCTTTAATAAACTAATACGACTCGTAGCATCCACTAGCCATTTAGTTTTTATTTTTTTATCTTCGCGTTCGTGAGCATATACTACTTCATGTAATTCTCCATTCTCTCCAAAAACAACATCTTTAGCTCTTGCTGCAAGTAAAAAATCTGTCCCTAATTCTTTAGTATATTTCTCCAAATAGTTCTCAAACGTCCCTCTATCTAATTGGTGGCTGGGAACGGGTAGTTTTAAACGTGGTCCCAACTCTACTCTATTAGATAATTCTGTTTTTTTATTATCTGTAAAAAAGAAACGCAAACCATGTTTGGGTAACTCAAACTCTTCTAAGTAATTTTTTAAGCCCAAAACCTCTCTAAAATAATGTGTTGCCAATTCAACAGTCGACTCTCCAACTTTATGAGCTGCTATAGCAGCAGCTTTATCTCTGCTTTCTAATATTAATATAGAAATGTCTGGATTTGCCTGTTTAAGTTGTATTGACAATGTTAAACCTGCTAATCCACCGCCTGCAATTACAACATCATATTCTTGTTTCATATATAGATAATCTTGATTTTTAAATGTCATATGGTATAGTCATATTATCTTAATTTGTGTTTGCTGGATGCAACATGACTATTTCATTATAAATTATTTAGATATATAAAAATACAATTTTATTGTTGGCTACATAACTTTATTAAACAAATAAAAGTCACGAAAATAGTTTTGTTTAATCTTTATAATCGTTTGGTTTGACTATTTTTGCATTACCTTAAACAAAACAATTTATTATAACTGTTTCTATAAATAAACCCAATGATTTCTATTTTGAATTTATTAAAAAATATATTCAAGATTTTGAATTAGATAATCGACAATTAATAAAAGAAGATTTTCTAATAGCACTAAGCAATGATGAATTGGTTGGTTTTGGAAGAATTCGTAATCGAGAAAATTGTTATGAATTATGTTCGCTAGGAGTTACTGAGCCAGAGAGATTGAAGGGAATTGGCAAACAATTAGTACAATCATTAATAAAGCAAGCTAAACAGCCATTGTATTTGGTTTGTATAATCCCTGAATATTTTGAACCATTTGGTTTTGTTGTTGTGGAAGAATATCCGGAAGCAATGCAGGAAAAATTACACTATTGTACTTCAGAGTTAGTTGTTCCTGAAAAATACGTTGTTATGAAATACAAGAACAGTTAAAATAAAAACTTTAATTTTACATTTTTAAAATACATATGAGCTATATTATTTCCGGAATACAACAATTGGGTGTTGGTAATACAAACGTTCAAGAAACATTTAAATGGTATCGTAAAGCATTTGGTACCGACATTAAAATATTTGAAGAGGCTGCGATGGCCGAATTAATGTTACCATACACTGCCGGTAAACCCCATGCACGTCATGCAATTTTAGCTATCAGCATGAATGGTGGTGGTGGATTTGAAATTTGGCAATACACAAGCAGGCAAGCTCAAAATGCAGAGTTTCAAATTCAATTAGGAGATATCGGTATTTATGCCGGCAAGATTAAGTCATACAACATACAGGCATCATATTCGCATTTAAAAAATTTTGGAGCTAAACTATTAACTGATATTACAACCGCTCCTGATGGAAGAAAACATTTTTACATTCACGATTTATGGTGCAATGTTTTTGAAATTATTGAAGAAAAAACATCTTGGTATCAACAAAAAGATTTCACAACTGGCGGTGTTTTAGGCGCTGTGATTGGAGTAAAAGATATTGATAAATCTATTGGACTATATAAAACAGTTTTAGGTTTTGATAAAGTGGTGAGCGATACAACAGACACCTTTGCTGATTGGAAAGGTGTTGAAGGTTCACAAAAGAAATTCAGAAGAGTTATATTGAGAAACAGCAAACCACGTGAAGGAAGTTTTGGTCCTTTATTAGGAGACAATGAAATAGAATTAGTTCAAGCATTTGATTATACACCTCGAAAAATTTTTGAAAATCGTTTGTGGGGAGATTGTGGTTTTATTCATTTATGTTTTGATATCAAAAACATGAAAGCCCTTCAGGAAGCTTGCGAAAAAGCAGGCCAACCATTTACGGTTGATGGAGGCGCCGGTTTTGAAATGGGAGAAGCTGCCGGACATTTTACTTATATCGAAGACGCAGATGGAACCTTAATAGAATTTGTGGAAACCAAAAAACTACCGGTGGTTAAAAAAATTGGATGGTACCTTGATTTACGAAAAAGAGACCCTAAAAAAGCACTTCCAAACTTTATTTTAAAGGCTTTAAGATTTAGTAGAGTAAAGGATTAAGATAAACACAATTAAAACCGCTGATTTTTCAGCGGTTTTCTTTTTTAAAGACGCAAACTATTACCCAAAATATTTGTTTACATACCATAAAAGTGGTATTTTTGTATTCCTTTTAGAATTAATCTAATTAAGGATAAGGATTAAGTTACTAATAATTAAGTACTTACAAAAATGATAACAGTAAGCAACGCGGCAAAAGAACATGCCATTAGTTTAATAAAAGAAGAAAACAAACCGGCTGATACATTCATTAGAGTGGGTGTTGATGGCGGAGGTTGTTCGGGTTTAATGTACAATCTTACTTTTGACAATGTTTTAAAAGAAGGTGATCAATTATTTGAAGACAACGGAATTAAAGTTGTGGTTGATCGTAAAAGTTTTTTATACCTAGTTGGAACAGAGTTAGATTATAGCGGCGGATTAAACGGAAAAGGATTCACCTTTAAAAACCCTAACGCTTCACGTACTTGTGGTTGTGGCGAGAGTTTTTCTGTCTAATGTTTGATTGTTTTTAAAACATTAACCATATAACATCAAACATTATACAATGGCAAACGAAATTTTAGAAGAACATATACAAAACGAATATAAGTGGGGTTTTACTACGAACATTGATGCGGATGAAGCTCCTAAAGGTTTAAGCGAAGACATCATTCGTTTTATTTCAGCAAAAAAAAATGAACCGGATTGGCTTTTAGAGTTCCGATTAAAAGCATATCGTAATTGGTTAAACATGGTTGAGCCTGAGTGGGCACACGTATCATATACTAAACCAAATTTTCAGGATATTATTTATTACTCGGCTCCTAAACCTAAAAAGGAATTAGCAAGCTTAGATGAAGTAGACCCAGAGTTATTAAAAACATTTGAAAAACTAGGTATATCCTTAGAAGAACAAAAACGTCTAAGTGGTGTACAAAATAATGTAGCTGTAGATGTTGTGTTTGATAGTGTTTCTGTAAAAACAACATTTAAAGAAACCTTAGCAGAAAAAGGAATTATATTTTGCTCTTTCAGTGAAGCTGTTCAAGATCATCCTGAACTAGTAAAAAAATATATGGGAATGGCGGTTCCGCCAACCGATAATTTTTATGCAGCATTAAACTCAGCGGTATTTACAGATGGTTCATTTTGTTATATTCCAAAAGGCGTTCGCTCACCAATGGAATTATCAACCTACTTCCGAATCAACGCTAGTGGTACCGGTCAGTTTGAGCGTACACTAATTGTGGCAGACGAAGATTCTTATGTATCATATCTAGAAGGATGTACTGCTCCTCAACGAGACGAGAATCAACTACATGCTGCTGTTGTAGAAATAATTACTCACAAAAATGCTGAAGTTAAATATAGCACCGTACAAAACTGGTATCCTGGAGATAAAGATGGCAAGGGCGGCATCTTTAACTTTGTAACAAAGCGTGGCTTATGTTTAGAAGATAATTCTAAAATTAGTTGGACACAAGTAGAAACAGGTTCTGCTGTGACTTGGAAATATCCTTCTGTTATATTAAAAGGAAACAACTCAGTTGGTGAATTTTATTCTGTTGCAGTAACTAATAACTATCAGCAAGCTGACACCGGAACTAAAATGATTCATATCGGAAAGAACACGCGTTCAACCATTATATCAAAAGGTATTTCGGCAGGCTTTAGCAATAACAGTTACAGAGGCTTAGTGCAAATTAAAAAAGGTGCAAGCAACGCTCGTAACTTTTCACAATGTGATAGTTTGTTAATGGGAGATAAATGTGGAGCACATACTTTTCCATACATTGAAATTAAAGATAAATCAGGTGTTGTAGAACACGAGGCAACGACCAGTAAAATTGGTGAAGACCAATTATTTTATTGTAAGCAACGTGGTATTGATACCGAAAAGGCAATTGGTTTAATTGTAAATGGATACTGCAAAGAAGTATTAAATAAATTACCAATGGAGTTTGCTGTTGAAGCACAAAAATTATTAGCAATTAGTTTAGAAGGATCAGTAGGATAAATATTATGATAAGTATTAAAAATTTACACGCGTCAATTGGCGATAAACAAATATTAAGAGGCATTAATTTAGAAGTTAAAGCCGGTGAAGTTCACGCCATTATGGGACCAAACGGTTCTGGAAAATCAACATTATCAAGTGTTTTAGCTGGTCGCGAAGATTATGAAGTAACAGAAGGTGAGGTAATTTTCAATGGAAAAAATTTATTGGATTTATCTGCAGAAGATAGAGCTCGTGAAGGGCTGTTTTTAGCATTTCAATATCCTGTAGAAATTCCTGGAGTAAGTAATATTAATTTCTTAAGAACTGCAGTTAATGAAATCAGAGCATATCATGGACAAGAAGAAATGTCTGCGAAAGATTTCTTAGCCTTAGTTAAAGAAAAACAAAAGTTGGTAGAACTTGATGCTAAATTAGCAAATCGTAGCGTGAACGAAGGCTTTAGTGGTGGGGAGAAAAAACGTAATGAGATTTTTCAAATGGCGATGTTACAACCTAAATTAGCCATCTTAGATGAAACGGATAGTGGTTTGGATATTGATGCTTTACGAATTGTAGCAACAGGCGTAAACAAATTAAAATCAAAAGATAATGCAACGATTGTGATTACTCACTACCAACGTTTATTAGATTATATCGTTCCTGATTTTGTTCATATCCTTTACAAAGGTCGCATTGTAAAAAGCGGTGGCAAAGAATTAGCTCTTGAAATGGAAGCTAAAGGATACGATGAAATTAAAAAAGAATTTGAAATAGCAGATTAATATGTCGTTAGTAGCAGATAATAAAAGTGCAGTTACCCAAACATTGTTAGACCAACTTCAAAGTAAGTCTTCAAAGGTTGCATTTATGCCTGACGCAGAAATAATTTCTGCAATCAGATATTTAGAGGACAAAGGCATTCCTAATAACAAGCATGAAGACTATAAATACTGTAATATTGAATCGGTCCTTCGCAAAGAATTTAAAGCAGTTGAACAAGCATTTAATGAATTGACGAATGCTGATATTGCTCCTCTTAAAATAGATGAGGCGATTAATTTAGTAGTAGTTAATGGCGTTTATAATGAAGATTTAAGTGAGAAAATGATCGTAAAAGGCTTAACAGTAAAGTCATTAAACGAATTATCTTCTTCTGAAAAAGGGTTGTTATGTTCTCAAGCAAAATCAGAAACGGATGCTTTAATTGCTTTAAACACAGCTTTTGCTTCAAATGGTTTGTTTTTGCAAGTGGATAAAAATAACATTATCCCCATGCCGTTACATATCATTTATGTAAATAGCGGCAAAACAAACATTCTAACTAATACTCGCAGCTTTATTAATATTCAAGCAAATGCACAAACAACATTAATCGAAAGTTTTTATAACATTGGTTCTGCAAAAGTATTTTCAAATTTTGTAAGTGAAAAATTTGTTGGAGAGAATGCAAAATTAACGTGTCATACATTTCAAAACGAAGGAGCTTTTTCTTATTCAGTTAATACAAACCAAGTTAAAATTAACAAGTATTCAAACTACTCAAACACAACTATGACATTGAGTGGAGAATTAGTGCGCAACAATCACAATGTGGTGTTGGCTGATTCTAATTGCGAAGCACATTTAAATGGTTTGTTTATTTCAAGTGGCACTCAGCAAATTGATAATCATACATTGATTGATCATCAAATGCCACATTGCGAAAGTAATGAGTTATATAAAGGCATAGCCAAAGATAAATCTGTAGGCACGTTTAACGGAAAGATATTTGTTCGTAAAGACGCTCAAAAAACAAACGCTTATCAAAGCAGTAAAAATATTTTGATGAGCGATGATGCAACGATTAACACCAAGCCTCAATTAGAAATTTATGCGGATGATGTAAAGTGTTCACACGGAACATCAACTGGTAAAATAGATACAGAAGCTTTGTTTTATTTAAAAGCGCGTGGTATTGGAGAAGAAAGCGCTCGTAAATTATTATTGCAAGCTTTCGCTCAAGAATTAATTGACAAAATAGAAATCCCTTCCTTACAAGAAAGAGTTTTACATTTGTTCGAAAAAGCACTTTAATTATGTTTAATGTAAACGAAATACGCAAAGATTTTCCTATTCTTTCAAGAACAGTAAACGGAAAACCCTTAGTGTATTTTGATAATGGTGCTACAGCACAAAAACCACAATCGGTTATTGATGCGATTTCACATTATTATGCTTTTCAAAATTCAAACATTCATCGCGGTGTTCATACGTTGAGCAGAGAAATTACAATAGCTTACGAAGAAGCTCGTAAAACTATACAATTACACCTTAACGCAAAACAAGCGAGTGAAATTATTTTTACAAAGGGAACAACAGAGTCTATCAATATAGTAGCACATTGTTTTGGCAATTTAGCAATTACTGAAGGTGATGAAATTATCATCACTCAAATGGAACACCATAGTAATATTGTTCCATGGCAACAATTGTGCATTGAGAAAAAAGCTGTTTTAAAATATATTCCAATTAATCAAGCAGGAGAATTAATCTTAGAAGAACTTCCTAAATTAATTACCCCTAAAACAAAACTAATTGCCTTTACTCATATTTCTAATACACTTGGAACCATCAATCCTGTGAAGGATATAATTGCAACTATTCGTTCGTTATCAAATGCCGCTATATTAATTGATGGGGCTCAAGCGGTTCCTCATTTAAAGCCAGATGTACAAGATTTAGATTGTGACTTTTATTTATTCAGTGGTCACAAATTATTTGGCCCAACTGGCGTTGGTGTTTTATATGCTAAAGAAGAATGGTTACAAAAATTTGGTCCATACCAAACAGGTGGTGGAACCATTAAAACAGTTACTTTACAAAAAACAGAATTTGCGGATTCTCCTTTAAAGTTCGAAGCGGGCACACCTCATATTGAGGGTGGTGTTGGTTTAGCGGCAGCTATAAAATATATCACTGAAATTGGTTTTGAAAACATACAAAAGCATGAAGACGGTTTATTGCAGTATGCCACCAAACAATTAAAAGAAATTGAAGGCTTAGTGATTTATGGCAACGCTAAACACAAAACTTCTGTTATCTCTTTTAATGTTGGTTCTATTCATCCTTTTGATATTGGAACCTTATTAGATAAATACGGTGTGGCTATTCGTAGCGGACATCACTGTACACAGCCATTGTGGCAATTTTATAATATTCCTGGAACGATCAGAGCTTCATTTGCTTTCTATAATACATTTGAAGAGGTTGATGTGTTTATTGAGGCTCTTAAAAAATCAATTCGATTATTAAGCTAATAAGTTTTTAAGAATCAAATCTGCCAAAGCGTTTTGATAATACCATATTCCGTTAGTTTGTCCTTCAAAGGTTGGTTCACCACCAAGATCTCCTGTGGGTATAAATCCTGAGGCTAGTCCTGACGCAAATATTCCCGGAACAACATTCTTTTCAATGTCTAAAATTTCACAATTATTATTTACCCAATGTCCTGTTTCTTCACCAATAAAACGGAGCTGATTACCAGAATCATCAAATAAAGGAATCATATTAAAAGTATAACCCAGAGCTGTAACTATTAATGTTGAAGTTTCTAATTCTTTTACCAATGCAGTGTCGTTTTCAGAAAATAAATTTAAACAAACTCTGTTTTCTTTAGTTGTATTGTTTAGACCAAGCATATTCATATACAATTCTCTTCCGTCCATTCTCAAGCCTGCTAAACGGTACAACTTATTTGTTATTGGGCAAAAATCTTGATCGGTAAAATCATCATAGCCACTTGCCAATGCGTCTTGCTTGGTTGGAAAATAGATTTTCGGTTTCTCGTTACACCATATAGAAATTCCTTGCGCTTTGAAATTGTAATTTTTTTGGTGATGTAGAAAATAATGAGCGACAGAAAAAGCACTATGGCTACCTCCTAAAATAATTATTTTTGGTTCCTCTTGAAGCCTTTGTTCTAAATGATTTGGAACTCCGTTTTTTAAAATACTATCTGAATGAATTATTTTATCGGAGAAGTTAGCCAGGCATATGTCTTTGGCTATATGAAATTTATTTAAATCTATATTCTTGGGATTTGCGCCTGAAGTAATAACTATTTTTTTTGCAACAATAGGTTCTTTATTATTTTCTAAAAAAACTTTATACCCCTCATTTGATTTAACAATTCTATTTGCAGCATTATTCATGTAGAGATGACAATTATTAAATTTATTCAAATGGTTTTTTAATAGATCGCCTAATTTGTTGTAATAGTTGTTTAATAAGTTAAGCGGTATAGACTTGTCCTTATATTTCTGTATATCTTCAATTTCAGAATTCAAACTTATAACATCTATCTGTTTTGGTGTATCTCCTTCTAAACACTCTAAAAATACGCTTGAAAATGTATCACTGTTTACATGATAGTTTGTAATGTTTCCTTTTATCAATCGTTCAGATTTCTCTATAAGAGCTATCTTTTTATTAAGAAAGTCACTTAACTTACCATCCTTTAATGCTTTTAAGAATATTCCTGTTCCGGCAGGGCCCCCGCCAATAATAATTATATCGTATGTGTTTATGCTCATTTTATTTCATCAATTAACCATTTTAAAATTATCTCTGAGGTTTTACCATTTCCATATGAAAACATTCTATTGGGTTTTATTGAAATAAATAAATCAAAGTGACTTAATATCTCTTCTTTATTTATAGATATTATCATAGGATAATCAAGCTCAATAGGCTCAGTTCTTTCAGAGCTAACTCTAAATACTATAACCGGAATACCTAATTGTATTACCTCTTCTGTAACACCTCCCGAATCTGTAATCACAATTTTTGATTCATTGTATAAACTAATAAATTTATCATAAGGTAAATGTGAACAGACTTCAATATTTTGATTTTGAGAAACTTTAGTTGAAATATTCGAAATAGAATTTGGATGCGCAATCCATAAAAAATGTAGTTCAGGATATTTCTTTGCCAAACACTCAATAACATCTATTAATTCTATATAATTAGATTCTATGTTTTCTCTCCTGTGTAAAGTAATTAAAACTGATTTTCTCTCAGCTTTAACCGAATTTGTTTTATGAATTGTATTATTCAAAGCATCGATAACAGTATTGCCAACTACCTGAATTTTAGTTTCTTCTATCCCCTCTGCAATTAAATTCTTCTTAGAAAGTTCTGTAGGAGCAAAGTGAAAATAGGCGGCTTTAGTTGCAACAATTCTATTAAACTCTTCAGGAAATGGATTCTTTAAGTCATGGGATCTTAGTCCGGCCTCAATATGTATTAATTTTAATTGATTTAAAAATGCCAAATTAGCGCAGGCTAGCGCTGTATTTGTGTCTCCCTGAACGATAATATACTCAACATCTTTTTCTTGGTCAAGAACATCTTGAATGCCATTTATAGTATGAGATAAAAGTCTTGTGAGGTTTTTTTTAAAAGGACAAGAAGTAAGAAAGTAATCCGGTTTTATTTCCCAAAAATCTAATTGCTGGTCTAACAATTCATCGTGCTGAGAAGTAGAGACAACTAAACATTGTGATCTTAATTCTGAATTTTTAATTAAGTGAATTAATGGTGCCAGTTTTATGATTTCAGGGCGAGTGCCAAAAACTATTAATATTTTTTTAGCCATTAATTCCTTCTTAATTTTAAAATGTATTCGGCTATTTGATCTCCAATAATTTTGCTTCCCTCCTCATTTAAATGAACGCCATCATAAAAATATTCAGTTTGTGTGTCCAATTTGCAAACCAATAAATTTCTTTGTTTTGCTATACTATTTATTATGTTGTTATACTGATCTACCAATAAATTCATTTCTAATCTATATGGTAACATCACTCCTTCCATGAGTTTCGGTATTTCAATAAGTACAATATTGTTGTTTCCAACGATGAGCCTCACTTTAGTTATAACTTGCTCATAAACTATTTTAAAAGTATCTAAAGAAGTGTTTCTCTTTAAGTCGTTAGTGCCAATGAGAATAGTTGCAATTTCTGGTTTACAAGCTTTTATATTAGATAAATTTTGGTCTATGCTCCTCGCCAAGTCGATTGTTGTATAACCAGCTACAGCGTGGTTATAAACGTTCCATATTTTATTAGTTTCGATAGATAGTTTATTTCCACAGTATTCTGGATATCCCAAGTATGAACGAGATCCTATCGTTATACTATCACCTACACATAAGAGTGTTTCCCAATTCATAATTTTCTGTTTTCAACAAATATATTAATAAATCTGCGCCAACTATATTGGTTCACAACGCTATTTCTATACAAATATTGCCAGTTAATAAATCATCATTACCAGATATTAAACATAAACAGCCATTTACCAAGTAATAATAATGGAAGTATTTAATTCTGTATATTTACAAAGGAATTGTAACACATGAAATCTAGTTTTGCTTTAATTTTATTGACTCTTTTTTTCTACTCATGTAGCCTTACTGAGGATAATCGTACCAAAGACACACCTACTTCAGGTAAAGCTATTTTGTTTTTTGATGAAGGCTTAACACTTCATATCAACAATCAAATTTTTACTTTTAAATCCATTTATAAAAATGCCGATATCGTTTTACGCTCATCTAACGAAAGAGAATGCGTAGAAGCGTTATATAATGATAGCTCAAAAGTGATTGCCATTTCACGTCCGCTAACTGAAAAAGAAATGCAACAGTTCAAAGCAAAAAACATCATTCCTCAAACCTCAACAGTAGCAGGAGATGCAATTGCTTTTATAGTTAGTAAAGAATTTGCCGACTCAACGATTTCAATTCCAGAGTTGATTGATTTACTAAAAGGAAACGATAGTTCTTATGTAACAGGACAACATATTAATGTGGTTTTTGATAATCCAAACTCCGGTAGTACTCGTCAGTTAAAAGATTCATTAATACCAAATCAAGGTTTCGGTAAAAACTGCAAGGCTTTAAACAATACCCCAGAGTTAATTAGAGCAATATCATCTAACTCATTATCTATTGGTGTGTGTGATTTTGCCTGGTTAAGCGATAAAGACGATAATACAACTAAAGAGTTTTTAAAGTCTGTAAAAATATTAGCTGTTTCAAAAAAGAATAAAGAAATCGCTTATATGCCCGACCAATCTAATATTGCAACCAAAAACTATCCATTATGCAGAACCGTTTGTATTATTCGTCGCTCTGCAGAATTTAGTTTAGGAAAAGGTATTGAAACTTTTATTGCGGGTGAAAAAGGACAATTAATGTTTTTAAAACAAGGATTGGCTCCAAACCGACAAGAGGAACGTGTTATTGAAATTGATATGACTCATTTAAAGTAATTTCTTAATATCAAAATGAGTTCAAAAACACTAAAATAATGTTAAATTTGAGCCTGATTGTCTTATGGCTCAAAGCTTGGCAGACAAATTGACTTTTAAATACTGTATTTTTATACTTACAAATAACAATTATGAAAACTAATTTAATTTTATTGAGTGCCGGAATAGTTTTATCAAACTCTTCATTTGCTCAAACTTTACAAGACGCTATCACAAAAACAGATAACGAGCGTTATGCTGCGGCTGCGGCTGATTTTAGAGCATTAATTGCTAAAGAGGCAAGCAAAGGAGATAACTACTTTTATTATGGAGAAAACTTCTTCAAAAAAGGAGATTTAGATTCTGCAAACATCTACTATCAAAAAGGTGCTGAATTAAACGCAACCTATCCGTTAAACTATGTAGGTTTGGGAAAAGTATTATGGTATAAAGGTAAAACAGCTGATGCTAAAACTCAATTTTTTAAAGCGGCTACTTTGGGTGCGAACAAAAATACGGAAGTGATGCGCAAAACAGCTGAGGCTTATATTAATGCAGATAACAAAAGTTTAGACGAAGCAATTACCTTATTAAACGCTGCTATCAAATTAGAACCTAAAAATGCAGAAAACCACCTATTAATGGGAGATGCATTGTTAGAAAAAAACCCAACAGAAGGTGGACCAGCTATTAAAGAATATGATAAGTTTACTGAGTTAAACCCTAAATCACCAAAAGGTATTTTACGTGCCGGTAAATTATACCAACGTGGACGTAACTATCAATTAGCATTAGATTTGTATAAAAAAGCAGAAGGTATTGATGCTACATTTGCTCCGGCTTACAGAGAAAAAGCTGAGTTATACCATTTAGCAGGTCAAAAAGCTAATGCTGTTGAGAGTTATAAAAAATACTTAGAGTTAAATAATTCTGATGAAGCTCGTGAGCGTTATGCTGGTTTCTTAGTAAATAACAAACAATATACAGAAGCAATTGCTGAAGTAGAAGGCTTACAAAAAAATGGTAATACAAGTATGTATTTAGATAGATACTTAGGTTATTGTTATGCTGAATTACCAGGCAAAGCTGATACTTCTGCATACAGAAAAGGTTTAAACGCAATTAGTAAATTCTTCGAGAAATCTTCTACAATTTCTAATTTTAAATACTTAGGTACTGATTATAAATACAAAGGAATCTTGTTGTCTAAATTAGGAAAAGATAGTTTGGGCATTATTGAGATGGAGAAAGCTGCTCAAGTTGATCCTAAATTAGCTGGAGATATTACAAATGAAGTTGCTAAGGCTTATATGAAATCAAAAAAGTACAACAAAGCAATTGAAACGTATGAAAAGAAAATGGCAGGTGATCCTAAAAATTTATCAGGACAAGATTATTTTGAGTTAGGTCGTGCTTACTATTTTGGGCCAAAAGATTTCGTAAAATCGGACTCATGTTTCTCTAAGGTAACTCAATCAATCCCAACATTTGCTACTGCTTATTTTTGGAGAGGTAAAGCAAATGTGCAACAAGATTTAAAGAATGAAAAATGGTTGGCTAAACCGCATTATGAAAAAGCTTTGACATTGCTTAAACCAGAAGAAAGAGCTGCCTCAAAAACAAATGTTATAGAAGCGTGTGAATATTTAGGATACTATTATTTAACCGTTAAGGATAATGCTAAAGCAAAAGAATACTTTACGATTATTAAAGATTTGGATCCTAACAACAAGAAACAAATTGAGTTCTTTAAAAGCCCTGCTGGGAAATAAGAACTAATCCATAAATAAAAAAGGCTTCACAAATTGCACTGCCCCCAAAAAGTTAGATACTTATTGGGGGCATTTTTATGTTAAAA
>DAORKG010000022.1:0-57808 GCA_035439445.1 Bacteroidia bacterium | reverse complement strand
TTTCTTTCCATAAAAATACCCCCAAATAGT
The DNA here is from genome assembly GCA_035439445.1 of Bacteroidia bacterium. GTDB lineage: Bacteria > Bacteroidota > Bacteroidia > B-17B0 > Aurantibacillaceae > UBA4416. The sequence goes on along the minus strand of DAORKG010000022.1, from coordinate 57,778 downwards.
GTCTAACTTTTTGGGGGCATTTCAATATTGTTCGGGTTTTTTATTTTAGTAATAAAGTATTACTCTTTAATTACTTTAATGATTTGTTGTTTATTGTTTGTCATTACTTTCACAAAATAAACTCCAGTAGATTCATTATTGATGTTTATAGAGTGTTTTCCTACATCAAATGTTTCAGCAATTACAACTTGTCCTAAAGCATTTGTAACCGTTACTTTAGATGCTGTTGTGACTTCAATTGTAAATAATCCATTGTTTGGATTTGGATATACATTAATTGATGCATCATTTGATAATGTTGCAACTCCAGTACATAAACTTACATCTTGTGAAATTGTTGTTGTGTTTGAACAGCCATTTGCATCTGTTCCTTCAACTGTATATGTTGTTTGAACTGTTGGTGAAACAGCAATATCAGTAGTTGTTTCAGTGGTACTCCATGTATATGTGCTTGCTCCCATTACTGATAATGTTGCTGTTTCACCAACACATAATATCGTATTAGTTGTCATGGCCATTAAGTTAGGTAATGCATTTACTGTTACTGTACTTAAAGCAGTGTTTTCACAACCATTTGCATCAGTACCAGTTACTGTATAACTAGCATCTGCTGTTGGCATCACAACGGAACTTCCACCAGAATAAGTATATGTGTTTGCACCACTTGGCACCATTGTAAATGATTGGCCTGCGCAAATAGCTCCTGAGTTAACGGTAATAGTTGGTGTTAGATTTGCCACAATTGTATCATTTGCTGTTCTTGTAACACATCCGAATTCATTAGTCACATAACAATACACATAATAACCAGCATATTGTCCAGTCAATACTTGTTGTATGGTCATAGTATCAGTATTAAAATTAATTTCGGTATATGTTCCATTAATTACTCCATGATCAGAACCACCAACCTGATCAAAATGCCACTCATAAGTATTATTGTTACCAGTAGCAACAATTCCGAAATCTGCTGAAACATCGCCACATGTTGTTACGTTACCAGAATTTGCCGTTACTGATGGCAAAGGATTTACTGTTACTGTACTTACGGCTGTATTTGAACAACCATTTGCATCTGTTCCTGTTACTGTATAACTAGCATCTGACGTAGGCATCACAACATCACTACCACCTGAGTAGGTATAAGTATCTGCTCCCATTGGCATCATAGTGAAAGATTGTCCGGCGCAAATAGCTCCGCTGTTTACTGTTACTGTAGGAGCAGGAGCTGTTGCTGTATAGCCACTTACAACTCCGCCAGGTGCAACCCAGTTGGATGTTGTGCCATTCAACGCAAAGTTTGTTAAAGTTCCAGCAAACGAATTTGACGTAGCATCCGTTAAACTGCTTAAACCAGCATTATTTAATCCGGCATTCCCTTGATTGAAATGATAGTTAGCTACTAAGTTTGTTGCATTTGAAGGGACTTCGCAATTTTTGTAAGTGTTGATCTCGCATTGTGTTCTGGCGCTGTTCCAAATACGAACCTCATCTATCTCACCATTAAAATATGTAAATAATGTTTGCATACTGCCAATAGTAACACGTGTTGGCACATTCCGCGGATTTGTACTCCCAACTCCTGTGCTTTCTAAAACCCCATCAACATAAAGCGACATGGCTCCTGTACTCATAACCCAAGTACCAGCTACATGGTGCCAAGTGCCATCATTAATATTAGTGCTAGAAACGATCGTAACATCTGGATTACCGATACCGAACGCAAATTTATTTCCAACTAAGGCTGTTCCAAAGTCATTTGTTACACCTGGATACTCAGCATCCACCATACCAATGCCGCCGTACCATTGAGGGCCGCCGCCTGTTTGTGTTGTTTTTACCCAATACTCAATTGTAAAATCTCCACTAACAGGATTTGTAGGAAGTGAAACATAATCATTTGACCCATCAAAATTTAAAGCCTCCGCTTGAGCACAAACATTTGCAACAATGTTAATGGTAGAACTCTTAACACAACTATTGCCATCTTCTACACTTATTGTATAAATAGTACTAGTTGTAGGGCTAACAACACTTACACTTGATGTTGGGCCCGCAACCCATGTGTAAGTATAAGTGCCGCCCATCCCTCCAGAAGCACTGGCAGTTAACGTACTTGACGAACCTGCACAGATGTTGGAACTACTAGCGGTAATTGTAATCGTAACAGGCGATGGTTCAGTTACTGTTTTAGTTGCAACTGCCACACAGCCATTGGCATCGGTTACCGTTGCTGTATAAACACCCGGCGAAACATTTACAATAGTTGATGTAGTGGCGCCAGTACTCCAGGAATAGGTATAAGGCGCTGTTCCCTGAATTCCTACAGCCGTTAACTTACCATCATTGGCACCATTACATAAAATAGGATTAATGATTGTTCCTGCAGCTAACGCGGATGGTTCTGTAATAGTAAATGCCTGTGTTTTTATACAACCATTATTATCCGTTACAGTGTAAGTATAAGCACCTGCTGTTAAATTAGATAGCGTTGAAGTGGTTGCACCTGTTGATACTAAATACGTATAAGGACTTGTACCGCCTGTAGTAGTTACTGTTGCCGAACCTGTATTTCCGCCATTACATAAAACACTTGAAACAGCTGTATTTGTTACAAGAGCACTAGGCTGAGTAATAGTTAAAGTTTGTATTGCTTTACAAGTATTGACATCCGTTACGGTATAAGTATAAGCGCCTGCTGTTAAATTAGATAATGTTGAAACGGTTGCACCTGTTGACGCTAAATACGTATAAGGACTTGTACCACCTGTAGTGGTAATAGCTGCAGAACCATTACTACCACCATTACACAATACATTAGTTTGAGATGAAACACTTACTGATACCGGAGTGTATGTAAGCGCCATAGAACCTGACGTAACAGCACCTGGAGCAACCCAATTGGAAGTTGTACCACTTAACGCAAAGTTGCTTAATGTCCCATTGTTAGCATTACCGGATATATCGGTTAAGGTTGTAACAGAACTGTTGTTTGCTGCTGCGCCACCCTGATTAAATTTAAAGTAGGCTACTAATCCTGTTTGTGTTGAAGAAAGTTCCTTGTTTTTATTATTCAAAATTTCTCCTTTGCATAAAGCACGGTTCCAAATTCTAAACTCATCTACAATACCATTTAGGTATTTTCCACCTCCATCTCCTAACCAAGCCCCAATAGCGCTACCACCGGCAGAACTTGCTGATAAGTCATTTGGTATGCTAAAGTTACCAGCCATCGTATTATCTAATACGCCATTTACATAAAGCTGAGCTTGTGTTGAACTAAACACCATAGCTAAATGGTACCACTGACCTGTATTTAAGGTAGCATTACTAACAAATGTAGGAGCCGAATTACTTGCATTAAATTGTACCTTACCCGCACCTGCCATGCCTACCGTTAAAATAGCGTATGATCCCACAAAATTATGCTGTTTGGAGCAAATAGTTTGGGTGGTACTATTGTTGTTTAAATACACCCATGTTTCAATAGTTGCTGCATTTAAATTGTTTATGCTTGCATCTGGTAATTGCACATAGTCATCTGTACCATCAAAGTTTAGTGAAGCTGCCGGCGTATTATTTAATAAAACGGAAGAGCTGTATGAATCATTAGCAGTAACCAAGTCCGCTCTACCATCATTGTTAAAATCGGCTGAAAATATACTCATTGGAGTATTTGCAACTGGATAATTAACAGCGGCTGCAAAGGTACCAGTTCCACTATTTAATAAAACAGAAACATTATTAACAGATTGATTAGCTGTAGCCAAATCCGGTTTACCATCTCCATTAAAGTCGGCTGAAAATACAGAAATAGGGTTTGTTCCAACTGCGTAGCTTACAGCAGCTCCAAAAGTACCAGTGCCATTACCTATTAGTATAGAAACATTATTACTACCTAGATTAGTAACAGCCAAATCCTTTTTACCATCACCGTTAAAATCAGTAGAAAATACTGATTGAGCGTTAGTTCCAACTGCATAATTAACAGCCGCCGCAAAAGTACCAGTACCACTGCCTAAAAGAACAGACACATTATTACTACCAAAATTGGCAGTAGCCAAATCTTTTTTACCATCACCGTTAAAATCAGCTGAAAATATTGAACTAGGATTTGTTCCTACTGCATAATCAACATGCGCGGCAAAAGTGCCGTCTCCGTTGCCTAATAAAACAGAAACGTTGTTTCCACTTTGACTTGCGGTAACCAAATCCATCTTACTGTCTCCGTTATAATCGGCCGAAAATACCGACATAGGGCCTGCTCCAACAAAATAATTAACGGCTGCTGCAAAAGTACCAGTGCTACTGCCTAGTAATATAGAAACGGTGTTATCGCCCGAATTAGTTGCGGCCAAATCCATTTTACCATCACCGTTAAAATCAGCTGAAAATATTGAACTAGGATTTGTTCCTACTGCATAATTGACAGCTGTAGCAAATGTTCCGGTACCATTACCTAATCTTACGGAAAGATTGTTAGCATACACATTAGCTGTAACTAAATCCATATTTCCATCACCGTTAAAATCTGCTGAAAATACGCCCCAAGACGTGATACCCCCTCCATAATTAACTGCAGGTGCAAAACTTGCTTGTGCATTTACAACACCTGCTGTTGCAAGGAGTAATGCTACGTTTAATAATTGTTTTTTCATATATAGTTTATATTATTTTTTAATTGCCATATGGTATAGCCATGATTATCTTCATTAATTTTTAAATCAATCGTTTTGTTGTTTTTTATTTGTTTCGTTGAGTGCTTCGCAATTGTGCTGTCGGCATCATGATTATTTCATAAATTTGTTTCTAAGTTTAAATAAAAAAGGCTCCGTTGCAAGCCGCAACAGAGCCTTATGTTATTTTAATCTTGTTTAACGATTTTGTGTGATAAACCATTAGATGTTTTTATAAAGTATACACCATTATTTTGATTTGATAAATCAATTTTTGTTTTTGTATCAGTCGTCACGCTTTTGTAAACTACCTCTCCAATTACATTGACTACTTCCAATCTTGTTCCTGTTTCAAAACCTGCAACAGTAAACATACCGGATGTTGGGTTGGGATAGATTCTTACATTACCGGTATTAGTTATATTTTGTATTCCTGTAGAAGTAATAACTACACATGCTGATGTATCAGAGCAAGCCCCTGAAGTAATTACTACAGCATAATTCCCGTTGGAAGTAGCTGTAAATGATTGATTGGTTTCTCCAGCTATTTGTGCATTTCCATTGCCACAGTCTATCCACTGGTAACTCACTCCCGTTGCATTGGCGGTAATGGTTAAGTTATTAGTATTTGTAGAAATATCTAAAGCTGCTGGCTCTGTGATGCTTACTGTTTGTGTAAAAGCACATGCTCCTGCATTTATTGAACAGGTATAGGAACCGGCCGTTAAGTTTGATGCTGTAGCCAAACTGCCACCACTTGGCAACCAGCTATAAGTTGGTGTAACCACGCTATTACTTACCGAAACTGTAGCGCTACCTGTACTGCCTGAGTTACATAATACGTTAGTAGATGAAGCTGTTACTGAAGGAACCGGATTTAAGGTTTGCCATGTAAATACAGGGTAGCCATGATTGTTTGCGCAATTTCCCATAGTCCAATAATCATTTGAGCCATTGGTTGTCTCACCTGCAAAATCCCAACCAGCAGCCGTAAATGTATTTTGCATTTGCATTTGAGTAGTTGGTAAGCCTGTGTTTACATTATTTAAAGCAATACCTGTACTAATTGTATCCCAAAAACAATTTAATACGCCAATAACATCTGATGTTAAACCTCCGTAATTTGGTATGCCTGTTGTGTCGATATATCCCACAGCATAGCAATTTTCTATATTATAGTTACTATCATTAAAGCCTATAAAACCACCAATTTGGTATGTATTACTACCACCAATTTGAGAAGAAGTATAACAATTTTCTATATCGCCCAAATTTTCATTACCGCCAGCAAAACCACCAATAGTGTAACATGTATCTGGATTAACATTACCATTAGAAAAACACAGACTTATATAACCTTTGTTTGAACCAATAAAGCCTCCCATGTATTGTGTGTTGCCATCACCACCAGTTACATTCCCAGTTGCATAACAAGAATCGATGTATGAATTATCATAGTTTTGACCTATAAAACCTCCGGTAAAATTTGCGCCTGTTACATTTCCTGTTGCATAGCATTTATAAATTGTACCTTCATTGTAGGCAACAAAACCTCCTGTCCATGCTTGGCCCTTAACAAAACTTTGAGAATATGAGTTACGTGTAAATCCCCAGTTTTCTCCTATTCCTCCACCTAAACTCTCCATGTATTGGTCTGCTACACCAATATCTACAGCCGTAGCTGAATCCATTTTACTTTTAATAGCTCCACCTAACGAATAGCAGTCATTTATAGTACCATGATTTAAGCCAGCTATACCACCTCCCATATAACAATTAACATAAAAAGGATTGGATTTTACAAAACCATTGAAATGGCAATTATTAAGAGTTCCACTATTTTCTCCAACTAAGCCTCCAAATTTATTACAGCCAATGACGGTACCTGTTACGGCACAATCATTTATTGTGCCCTGGTCAAGCCTGGCTACTAAGCTACCTACATGATTTTTACCTATTATATTTACATTGCTTAAGGTTAAACTATCTATAGAAAATGTAGTGCTCACCTCTCCAAACAAACCTCTAAGGTTATTACCAATTATTCCCATGTATAAATTATCAATGGTGTGTCCTTTTCCATTATAACTTCCGCTAAAATAGGTGTCTCCATCTCCAATAGGTATATTGCCATTTACAAAATCTCCCCCTGTTTCAAAATCGGCATCAACAAATGAAATATCGGCAGTTTGTATAAAGTGTTTATCCCAAAAACAATAATTTTCGCTGAGGGTTTTTAAATCATTTTTAGTTGCAATTATAAACGGGTTAGCCATCGTACCATCACCTCCAAATGGAAATACTTGCCATTTAAAAGTAGGGTAACTGGCAATACCTCCATTACATGCTCCCGTCGTCCAAATATCGTTAGTACCGTTTGTTGTTTCTCCAACAAAATCCCAACCGGCACTGGTAAAATTTGCTTGTGCTTGCATTTGTGCATCATCCTGGCCAATAGTTCCAATACCATTATCGGTAGGGTAAATATTTGTATTATAAAAGCAACCCATCGATGTATTACCATCTTCACTACCTATTAATCCGCCTAAATTAGCACCAGTACCAGTTACTCCACAGTTGCTATAGCAATAGCCGATATCTCCATTGTTACTACCTACTAAGCCACCTATATTATTATTACCACTAACACCCCCTGTACTATAACAATTATTTATATTAGTATTATTTGTACCTACTAAACCGCCAAGGTATTGGCTACCGTTTAGTGTGATATTACTATAACTTTGATTAATGGTTCCATCATTTTCGCCTACTAAACCACCTGCTGTAAAATCTCCGTTTACAACACCACTACTATAGCAATTATTGATGATGCCATCATTTTCTGCCGCTAAACCACCTGTGTTATTAGCGCCCGTTATGTTTAAATTGCTACATCCAAGATTGCTTACTGTTGCGCCGCTTGAAACAAAACCAAACAAACCCACAAAAGTTTGAAAATATCTATTAATATATAAGTTTTGTATCACATGATAGTTACCGTTGTAACTGCCGGTAAATTGAGTTGTTGGATTTCCAATGGGACTAAAGCCTTTTCCTGCATAATAAAAACTACCAGAGCTAGCAAAATCAAGTGAATCAAAACTGATGTCAACCGTTTGAATAAAATTCTTGCTCCACTCTGTGTCGTTATCACTCAGGTATTTTAAATCGGCCTTGTTGGCAATCTGGTATGGGTCGGAAAGTGTTCCGCTTCCGCCTGAGTAGTTTTGTGCGTTTAATGTGGTTACTGTTGCAACTAGTAGCGCAATGTTTAATAATTGTTTAATCATATTATGTTTGGTTTTATTGTTTTATAACCACTTATTGCTACTAAACACAGTTAATTAACAAACACACTACCAGAAACGGGTTAAACTGTAAACTTAGTATATGCTTAAAAGGTTTCAGTACTTAAATAGCTCGCACCGAAAATAAAATATAACATAATTCGAGTACCCTCCAAAAAGACAAACTTTTTTAAAATACGACTTGGTTGTAATGTAAAATGGTATTTTAGTGATGATTAAAATGGAAAGAAGTATTTTACAAAATTTAAAAAAATGGTTTAGCAAATTTGAACGTTACAAGGTAACTTATAAAAACGGCAGTTATCATCTGGCTAATTTGTTTCAATCACCGCAAACCATCATTGCAAGCTTTGATAGTATGCCCTTTTGTAAACATGATCGTGAGGGCAAATGCCAAATATCGGAAACGGTGTTTATAAAAAGTACAATGTTTTATTTTAACCCTGAGGAAGAGTTATGGGTAATTTTATCAAATCTAAGGTTTAAGAAAAATGTGATGATGAAGAATTTATATGATAAAGATCTTCCTTTAGAATATCACTTCATTAATATTCATATTAAAGACAAAACAATAGTAAACAAATCACTGGTTAATGGATTAGCGCTTAAGAATAGGACATGGTCGATGTTTAAGGCTGGAGAAGCCATAAGTGAATATCATTTTAAAGACTCAATTGAAAACAACATTACTATTTTTTTTACCACAAAATGGCTTGAAAAGCAAATTATAAAAAATCCGAAATACAAGGCAGATAGTCTTAAAGATTTTTTTGATTCGTCAAACAGTTATTTAATCCTGGACGAGGAGGATCCAATTTATGATAACATATTTGAACACATAGTAAATTTAGCCAAGGAGAACAAGAATGATCTACATATTAAGGAACTAAAAGATCAAACGTATTTTGTCCTCACAAAATTTATTAATAAGTTAAATACAGAAATTATTTCAGAAAACCACTTTGGATTAAATGATAAAGACCGTAAAAATATTCAGCGAGCCGAAGCTTTCTTAATGGATAATTTAATGAGTTCTTTTCCCGGAATTGAAAAAGTTGCATTAAAGGTGGGTATATCGCCATCTAAATTAAAAATGGACTTTAAATCTTATCACAATAAAAGTATTTATCAATATTATAGTGAGCATCAAATGAAGTTGGCATACGAGCTAATTAATAGGAATACATATACAGTACGTGAGATTGCTTCTATGCTTGGTTATGAAAACAGTAGTAAGTTTTCCTCGCGTTTCAAATCTATTTATGAAATTTCTCCGTCTGAATTATCAGGTTCTTAATAATCTGCTATTGTAGCGAACGAAAAATTAAGACAATCATTATTTAAACTTCTTTATCTTCTGTTAAAAACTCCGTTCTAGTTTTAACCTTATTTCGTATTTAATCCGTCTTTTATTAATTATCTTTACAATAAGCGCATTGATATGTGCTTGATAATGATTTATGGCAAAAGGAAAAAAGAAACAAGCAAAACGCTTTTTATTTGAAGAAGTATTAGCGTTTTTAAAACATAACAGCGACAAGGCATTTAATTATAAACAGCTTGGCGCTGCCATGGAAATTGATAATGAGAGCGACCGTTTCGCTTTATTAGAAACATTGGAAGCATTAAAGCACCAGGGTTTTGTGATTGAAAAAGAAATTGGAAAATACCAGGCTAAAGACTCTAAAACTTACCAAACAGGAACAATTGATTTTACTACACAAGGCACTGCCTTTGTGATTATATCTGCCGAAGAACCCGATGTGTTTATTCCTTTCAAAAAAACGAAGGATGCCATGCAGGGCGATTTGGTAAAAGTATTTGTGTATCCACAACGCGGCAAAGGCAAACCTGAAGGCGAAGTGATGGAAGTGATTCAGCGACGCAAAACAAAGTTTGTAGGAAGCATACAAATCAATCCCAAGTTTGCTTTTGTAGTTCCTGACTACACCAAAATACATGTTGATTTTTTTGTGCCTTTAGAACACATTAATGGTGCTAAAAACGGACAAAAAGTAGTGGTTGAATTAACGGAGTGGAAACGCGGTTCGGAAAACCCTAATGGTAAAGTGGTTGAAGTACTTGGTAATTCAGGTGAACACGAAACCGAAATTCATGCGATTATGGCTGAGTTTGGTTTACCAATGGTGTTTACACCAGAAGTAGAGGCAGCAGCCAAAAAATTAGCTACTGAAATTACTCCTGAGGAAATTGCGAAACGCAGAGACTTTAGAAACATCACCACCTTTACCATCGACCCTGTTGATGCCAAAGATTTTGATGACGCGCTTTCTTTACAAAAATTAGAAAACGGCAATTGGGAGGTGGGTGTGCACATTGCCGATGTTACACACTATTTAAAACCACATACGATTTTAGATGACGAGGCAGTGAGCCGTGCTACATCTGTGTATTTAGTAGATCGTTGTGTGCCAATGTTACCCGAAGTGTTAAGTAACTTTGCGTGTTCTCTTCGTCCGCATGAAGAAAAATATTGTTTTAGTGCGGTGTTCGAATTAGATGAGCACGCACAAATACAAAATCAATGGTTTGGTAAAACGGTTATTTATAGCGACCACCGTTTTGCTTATGAAGAAGTGCAAACGATTATAGAAACAGGTGTTGGCCCATACAAAGACGAAATTTTTACCTTAGATAGATTAGCAAAAATTTTACGTGCAGAGAGAACATCTAAAGGTTCTATCTTTTTTGATAAAGCCGAAGTAAAGTTTCAATTAGATGAACATGGCGCACCAACGGGCGTGTATTTTAAAACACAAAAAGATGCGCATAAACTGATTGAGGACTTTATGTTGTTAGCTAACCGTAAGGTAGCTGAGTTTTTAGGCAAGAAACCAAAAGACGATAAACAAAACAACCGTTCGAAAAAGGGAGATAAAAACGATAAGAATGCAGATGCGGTTGTGTATCGTATACACGATGTGCCTAAAGACGAAAAATTAATTGAGTTAAATAGTTTTGTAGAACGCTTTGGTTACTCGGTAGCAGTTGGTAATAAAATGAAAACCGCACAAAGTATTAATAAATTATTGCAGGATGTGAAGAACAAAAAAGAACAAAGCATGATTGAATTGCTGGCTGTTCGATCCATGCCTAAGGCGGTGTATACTACTAAAAATGCTGGACACTATGGTTTGGGTTTTGAATACTACACACACTTTACGTCTCCCATCCGTCGTTATCCGGATGTGTTAGTTCACCGACTGTTAGAAGCTAAACTAAACCATACGCATTACTTAAAAGCGGATGAATTAGAGTTATTGTGTAAACATTCTTCTGAAATGGAGAAATTAGCATCCGATGCAGAACGCGCTTCTATTAAATACAAACAAGTAGAGTTTTTAGAAGACAAGATTGGACAAGAGTTTGAAGGGGTGATTAGTGGCGTAACCGAATGGGGAATTTTTGTAGAGATTATTGAAAACAAATGCGAGGGCCGTGTGAGTATGCGCGATATGAAAGATGACCAATATGTGTTTGATGAAGATAATTACCGCATTGTTGGCCGCCGCACAGGACGCATTTATACGTTAGGTGATAAAGTAGTGATAAAAGTAAAACGTGCCGACTTAGTAAAAAAACAATTAGACTTTGAATTTGTATCGGGTGAACCTGCAAAAAAAGAAGTAGAGATTAGAAATCCTAAGAGGTATAAGAAGAGAAGATAGAATTCGAATAACCAATTTTACAAAAACCAATCATATTTGGTATATTTTACCAAATAATAAGGAGAAAATGAATCATATAAGCTAGTTAGCTGCAAATTATTAAGACAACAATTATGGCAAGAATAACTGAAACAAGAATTACACTCGCGGCATTCATTTATGGTATTGAAACCGACCTTAAAAACTTAATAAAAAAATACATTACTCCTTTTCAGGATGACATTCAGTTCTTTCAAGACAAAGAGCTTACAATCAAGGTCGTTGACCGTTTCAATAAGGAAAATCCAGGAGTCGATTATAAAAGCAATATTGACGACATCATTGACTACATAGACTTTAATGACTCATTCGTAATCCTTAAAAAGAATAATGTTTTTTTGCCTAAACAATCTTCCGACTACTTAAATGAGATATTTAATGACTTAAGTGATTTAACGCCGATTCGAAATCGTGTAATGCACACAAGGCCCTTATTGGGTGGTGACTTCTCGACTGTTTACGATTTTATTCAAAAATTAAAAAATAACTCCCCTATTGAATGGAAGTACGCAATTGAAACAAGAGAATTAATTGAAAAAGACCCTTCATATCTTCTTACATTAAGATTGCCAACTACTAATGTTTACGATCAACCAAGCAAAGTCATTCATAATTTACCCTTACCTGACTTTGACGACACTGGGTTTATTGGAAGAAGTAAGGATGTTGAAGAAATAAAAAAACTCATTTTTTCAAATAAAGTAGTTAGCATACTTGGAGACGGAGGAATAGGAAAAACGGCACTTGCTGTTAAAGTTGCATATGATTTAGTGGACATGGGTGATAAATGCCCTTTCGAACTTATCATTTGGACTTCAGCAAAAACGACTATGTTAACCTCTAAAGGCATTGAAGAAATATACACTGCAATTACTGATTATACAGGTTTAATTTCAGTCATTTCAGAAAATTTGGATAAGACAATTGAAATTAACAAGTTAGATTCTATTCTCGAGTATTTAGACCTATTCAAAACATTAATTATAATCGATAATCTAGAAACAATCCAAAGCGAAGCAGTTCGGAATTTTATACGTGTTGCACAAACAAAATGCAATATTGTAATTACTTCTCGAATCGGATTAGGTGAATTAGAATATCCAAGGACGCTAAGTGGCTTAACTGAGAATGAATGCGCAAAACTTATTAGAGAAATTGCAAGAATAAGAAATAGTGATATTCTCATGAAGTTGCCGCAAGCAACCTTGGCTGACATTGCATCAAAACTATATTACAACCCATTAGCACTAAAATGGTTTGTTAGTACTGTCGAAATGGGCATTTCACCGCAAGAAGTTCTTAACAATAAGGACGATTTACTTAATTTCTGCTTAACTAATGTGTATGAAAAACTTAGTATAGGTGCAATCTCGGTACTAAATTCTATAAGAGCATCAAGAAGAAAATTAAGTAGTGCTGAGATTTTATATTTGTCTGACTACGAAACATTAGATGCAAAAAAATATCTTATAGAATTATTCAAAACTACTTTAATAAGCAGAGAGATAGTAGCCGCTTCAAATCTCGAAGAGGTATATTACTATATTCCCGATTTCGCTAAAGATTTTTTATCGCATAAACATCCTGTTGATCCTGAATATGTAAAGAAAATTACCAGAAAATCTAAAGAACTTACATCAGGTATTCACGGTATTAAGAAAATAAATAGTTACAATGAGTTTTCGATTAATGCATTGGCATGTGAAACTCCTAATCAAAGAATTGCTGCAAAACTCTTATCTGAAGCATTAGCTTTTTCAAAGTCTAGTAACTACGAAAAAGCATTTCAAAAAGTGAATGAAGCTAAAAATGTTGACCCAAATTATTACGAAGTATACAGAGTAAGTGCTTTTCTAAAAGCCACGAACGGTGATACTCTTAGCGCTGAAGAGGATTACCTTCAAGGGCTTGAAATTGCACCTAACAACCCAAGACTTCTATATTATTACTCTCAATTCTTACTTTTTTATCTAGAAGACACTGAAAAAGCACTAGTGTGTGCAGAAAAAGTTTTTAAATTGAAGCCAGATCATCCATTTTCTTCTTTTCTTTTTGCTAGATGTTATAATGTAATGAAAGAATTCAATAAGGCAATTCAAATTATTAAAAACCTTATTTCAAATACAAAATTAGACGCACTGAATTTGAGAATGGCTTATACGGAACTAATCTCACTTTATGCAAATAGTGGACAAAGCTACCTTAAAATAGAAAGCGATATTAATAGTGGTATCAGCCACTTTAAAAAATCATTTGATTCTTTTGAAACTTGTGTAAAAGAAAATATCGTTGATATAAAAATGCTAAAGAATTTTTGTGACGCATTGTGTACATTTATGAATCTTTTACCCTCAACCGAAATTGAAAACAATCATTCTTATGTTAAAAATTTAATTTTATCAAATAGTAAACAAATTAATCTTATATATTTAAACAGAAAAGTTGTTTTGAAATTCGCAGAAAGATTTGAAGACGATTCGTTAAACTATATTATTGAACAAGAATTTGGGATTGGTTCTAAAGTTGGCAATATTATTAAGACTGCAACTGATTCTTTTGTATTTATTGAATCTGAAAATGAAAGGTACTTCGCACACTTTACGGATTTTCCAGAATTAAAATCTCCCAATGAACTTAAAAAAATAAAAGAAGGTCAATTAGTTTCATTCGAGGAAGGCCACAATAATAAAGGAGTTTGCGCTAAGAACGTGAAAATAATCAGCAGCTAACACAACCTTAAAGCAAAAAGAAGCTTAACTATTTTTCACTAAACAAAAAACCGCCCCAATTAGCAGGGCGGTTTTTTTATATAGTCACCCTGAACTTGTTTCAGCATCTCACAGGCCCTACTTCTCGACTTCGCTCGAAGTGACAGTTCAGCATGACAGTATGCTTAAAACTTAGTAATCAAGAACTCGGTTCTACGATTGGCTTGGTGTTCTTCTTCAGAGCAAGTGGATTGAACTTTGCCTTCACACTCACAACCGTTGATGAGTTTGCTTTCGCCATAACCCTTACCAACGATTCTGTTTTTAGCGATGCCCTTTGATACGATATAGGCTGCAGATGACTTAGCACGCTTGTCGGATAACGATAAGTTGTATGCTTTACTTGAACGACAGTCGGTGTGTGAACCTAATTCAATGGTCATCGTTGGATTCTCCTGCATTACTTTCACGATTTTGTCTAGTTCTTTTGCAGCATCAGGACGGATGTTCCACTTAGCTAAGTCAAAGTATATCGGATTGATTTGGATTACTTTTGCAATGTCTGCTCCAATCTCTAACTTCTGCATCGTCTCTTTTAAGTCGATCACCGTGTTGATGTCTAATGTAATGTCATATTGTTTTTCTACAGTGATGTAACCTTCTTTTTCATACTTGATAGAGAACTGTAATTTGTCTCCAGGCTTTTTACCACGGATAATATCTGTAAACGTTCCTGTGGCATCTGTGGTATATGTTTTTGGTTGATTAGTCGCTTTGTCTATAAAGGTGGTTTTAACGCCTTCTATCGGTGCCTTTGTTTTAGCATCCGTGATTTGATCGATTAACTTGTATTTAGGGAACAAGCCAATATCTTTTTTATTATCCCCTACTACTAATTTTCCTACTGGGATTAATCGGTCGTAATATTTTGAACGCTCTTTTGCTCCTACAAAATACTCTTTACTTGGATCATTGATTGGGAACATGTACTGTGCTTTTGCATTTACTTTGGTGGAGTCAATCACTAATTTGTTTTGATCTAATAAATACACCCAAGCGTTTGGTAATAATTCTTTATTGCTCTCATCGAACACTATACCACTTAAGGTTACTCCCATTAATGGTTCTTTTGAACGGAAAAAATAAATATCATCCTTGCCTTTTCCTCCTGCTCTGTTGGATGAGAAGTAGCCTGTTTTTAAGTCTTCGTTCAATGCAAAGCCAAAGTCATCGAAGTTAGAGTTAATTGGGTAACCTAAGCTCTGTGGCTCAAAATAAGCGTCCATTGCCGGTACTGTAAAGTATAGGTCTAATCCTCCTAAGCCTGCTCTTCCATCGGTTGAGAAGAACAAGGTTCCATCTTCATGCACATAGGGGAACATTTCTCGTCCTTCGGTGTTAATGGCTTGTCCTAAGTTCTCAGGTTTTTGCCATTGTCCGTTTACATTCTCTGATAAGTATAAATCGGTTTGCCCTAAGCCTCCCGGCATGTCTGATACAAAATACATACGTTTACCATCTTTAGTTACCGTAGCGTGTCCTAAAGAGTAATCATCTGAGTTATATGGGAAGCTCGCCGGCTCTGATAGTTTTCCATCCTTGTCTTTAGTTTGTATGTAAAGTTTTAAGTTCACTACATTAACTAAAACACCTTTTACTTTTTTGGTAATGATATTACTCTTGGTTAAGTAAATGGTTTTCTCATCAGCTGATAAACTTGCAGGACCATCATGGTAAAGACTGGTTACTGTTTTTGCCATCGGCATCGTCGACGTAAATTTTAATGAGTCTTTCTTCTCTGAGGTATATACATCAATAAAGTAACTGTCATCCCATGCAAAGGTTTTGTTTCTGGCAGAAGTGTTACGTCTGTTTGAAGCAAATAGCACCGCTTTGTTTTGATTGAAAAATACCGGTGAGAACTCTGAGTTTTCTGTATTTAAAGCTTCTACATTGGTTACCTTATACGCTGCAGAGTCTTCTTTTAGTTCTTTAACGTAGTTTTGTTTTTTCGCGTGGTTCTTGGATATTAAATTGTCTTTACGCTTTTGTTCGATTTGTGTTAAAACTGTTTTTGCCTCATCGTACTTCTGGTTATACTTTAAGCATTGTAAGTAATTGATTAGATCGTTCTCGGTGATGTTTGAAGCAAACTTTGTGTTTAAGTTCTTATACGCTTCTTCTGCTTTTACAAAGTCATAGATCTTAAAGTAACACTCTGCTAATCTTCTCATATTAGCTTCGGTTGGGGTGTCTGTTTTTACCAGACTTTTATAATAGTCCGCTGCTGCTATATACGATAGTTCATTATACAGTTGGTCTGCTTTCTTCTGGAACAATGATTGTCCTTGTATCGTTGTAGTAAATACAGCTAGTGTGAGTAGTAATAATAGTTGCTTCATATAATCGTATCTTTTTGTGTCCCGCAGATCTCGCAGATGTCGCGGATTTTATTTTTCTTGTTCTGTTGTTCGGTGTTTAATGTTTGTTGTTATTAGTTTAGAAGTAACGTGGTGATTTAAATCCTTTGGCTTTACTTCTTAAGTCATAACTCAACATAATCTCATGGGAACCTTGACTAAACTTTTGTAAAGAGGTTAATTGATAATCGTAAGCATATCCTATTCTTAAGTTCTGATTAATGTTATACATTATGTTTAAACCTGTGGCTGCTTTATGACGGTACATCGCTCCTAACCATAGCTTGTCATAAAACAAAAATGATAAATTTCCTTCAATGGATAATGGGGCATTGTTTACATATTTCACAATAAACGATGGACGCATATTAATGGCCGGATTTAATTTTACGACGATGCCTCCAAACGCATAGTAGTGGTTCTCTTGCAGGGCTTGTTGGTCTGATGCTAAGTTGATTTTGTTCTTTACCAATCTTGGTGTAGACACTCCTATGTAATGTCTCTTGCCATAATAGTATAATCCTGCTCCTACGTTAAACAGGTTCTTCTTATACTGAAAACCATCTAAGTATAGTTCGTCTGTGTTATCATTTACTCTCAGGTTAGAAAAATCCTGTCTGAAAAAATCCATCCCAACTTTTACTCCTAATGCTAATCGGTTGTTCTTCTTGTTCACCTTCACACTATAGGCTAAGTCGGCATACACTCCCGTGTTTTTTGTAATACCTAACTGGTCATTTAGTAATGTTAAACCTACACCTATAGCCTCTGTCTTTAACGGAGAGTGTATCGACAATACTTGTGTCTTTGGTGCTCCTTTTAATCCAGTCCACTGATCACGGGCTGTACCTGTTACTTGTATCGCCTCCTGGCTACCTGCATAAGCAGGGTTTAATAACACGGGATTAAAAAAGTACATACTGTGTTGTGTCTCTTGCTGAGCCTTGATTGTTGTGGCTAATGCCAACAACCATAACAAGATGATACCGATGGTTAATTTTTTATTCATGTCCTTTGTTTTATTTTTTCTCCCGCAGATCTCGCCGATTTACGCAGAGGTTTTTATAGTTATATTTTTCTTATTTTAATTCTGTGTTATCTGCGTCATCCGCAAGAACAATTTTTTAATACTGCAATAATAAGTATCCGTTGTAAGTTTCTGTCTTCTCATCTCCGTATACTAAGATTACATAATACGTTCCTGCAGGTAACTTACTCTTTCCTACCTGATCTCCCGTATTTGCATAACCCTCAAACTCATTCTGATAACCATCCTTTTGATACACTAAGTTACCCCATCTATTAAAAATCTTTAATTGATTGTTCGGGTAGTTCTCTATGTTCTTTATCACAAAACCATCATTCTTTCCATCGCCATTCGGTGAGAAAAACTCCGGTACATACGTCTCACATAACTTAATATCTATCTTACCGGTCGTTCTGTTTGTACAATCGTTTGCATCTGTTACTGTTACTGTATATTCTCCTTGTGTTGCCTGTGTTAATGGGTTCACTGTTAAGTTTGCTCCTGTTCCGTTGTTTGTGCCATTACTCCAGTTATAAGTGTAGTTCGCGTTTGGTCCTGCTACATCTAACTGTGCTGAAGTGTTCTCACAGGCGCTTACTTGTGGGTTAACTAGTGCTACTGTTGGTAGGGCGTTGACTGTGAGGGTGTTCGATGCGGTGTTTGTACAGGTTCCTATGCCTGCTATGACATTTACTGTATAGGTGCCTGATGTATTAGTGATGGCGTTTGGTACTGTTAATGGATTTGTATTGGTAATGGTTTGCCCATTAATGTTCCAATCATAAGTTACGCCTGTTTGTGGGGTATTAATTGTTAATGTGCCATTTTCATTTTGGCAGATGTTTAAATCACTTAAGTCAAAGTTCGCGTTTGGTACGTCGATAATGTTGACTGTTGTGGTTGCTTGTGGTGATACACATCCATTTGCATCTGTTACTTGTACGGTATATGTATACGTCCCTGTTGTTAAGTTTGATGCCGGGAACGTTACTGTTTGATTATTCTGGTTTGTGTTATCTACTCCATTACCCGTAGTCCATGTATAACTTGTGGCTGTGGTATTTGCTGTTAAGTTTACTGTGCCGCTTGTACAGGTTGTGTTTGGATTTGAACTGGCGGTTACTGTCGGTAACTGGTTCACTGTTACATCTACTGTTGTTAAGGTCGATGTACAGCCTGTTAAGGTATTGGTTCCTGTTACTGTATATGTTGTGTTTGTGCTTGGTGATACTGTTGTTGTGTTCGTTGTTGCTCCGGTTGGTTGCCAGTCATACGTGTCTGCTCCTGTCGCTGTCAATGTCACAGGACTGCCCGCACAGGTTACCGTGTTTGTTGTGGCAATTGTCGGCAATTGATTAACATCGATCGTGATCGTCTCCGTCGTACTTGCACAGCCCTGTGCTTCGCCTGTGATCGTATACGTCGTCTGTACTGTTGGACTTAGTGTTAAGGTTCCTGTTGTCGTTTGTACTGGGCTTGTTACTGTATAATTAGTCGCTCCTGTTAGTGTTAGTGTGGTCGTGTTACCCGCGCATATCGTCGTTGTGCTCGCCGTGATGCCTATCGTCGGTGTTGGCGTTACACTCACCGTAATGTTAGTGATGTTTGAACATCCTGTCGTTGTGTTTGTACCAGTCGCTGTGTATGTCGTCGTCCCTGTTGGGCTTACTGTTATCGTGCTCGCCGTCTCCGTCGTGCTCCATGTGTAACTGTCAGCTCCAGTTATCGATAAAGTCGCCGTCTGGCTAGAACAGAGTAATGTATTTGTGGCGGTGGCAGTTAAAGTGGGTACGTTAGCGTCGGCTGTTATGGTAACTGTTTCAACTGCTGATACACATCCACTCACCGTATTAGTTACCTGTACCGTAAATACGCCGCTTCCATTTGCTACCGGATTATTTGTATTGGTATTGTTTAAACTTCCTGTTGCTGGCGCTGTCCACACATAAGTAGAGTTTGGATCCGAACTACTGCTCGCACTCAAGGTTGCTGTTGGATTGGCACAGGTTGTTGTTAAGGTACTAGGTGTTAAGGTTAAAGTCGGTACTGTTGTATTACTTTGTACGGCTACTGTTGCTGATGCTGTACATCCGTTAATATTATCGGTTACGGTTACGGTATATACTCCTCCTTGGTCAATGCCCGGGTTAGCAGTAGTTCCATTTGTAATCGTTCCCGGTCCTGACCACGCATAGCCGTAATTTGTTCCGGTTGGTGTAGCTGATACAGTAATGCTTGTTGTTGAACATGTAATGGTATTAGAGCTACTCGCTGCAGTTGTTGGTGTATTTGTATTGGTTGGTACTACTACATTAAAAACAGACTGACAGTTCGATACAGTGTTTGTAATCGTTACACTATATGTTCCTGCTAATGTTGCTGTTGTTGTTGCGGTATTGTTTGTGCCTGATATGCCTGCTCCTGTCCACGTATAACTTACAGGGTCTGTATTGGATAAGGTTACTCCGATTGCTACTACTGAGTTGGTACATGTAATAGAGTTAGTAATAGCATTAACAGTTGCTTGTGGTACATCGGTTGATGAACTCACCGCTACTGTGGATGTGCTTGTACATCCTGATGTTGGGTGCGTTACTACTAATGTATAAGTTCCCGGTGCCCCTACGGCTGTTGTAAAACTATTTGGTGATGTTACTCCCCCCAACCATGTTGCTGTTGATCCTATCGGCGTTCCTGTTCCTGTTAAGGTTACGGATGCTACTCCACATACTAGTGTTTGTGTGCTGCCTGCATTAGCTGTTGGTGTTGTTAAGTTATTGGTTACTGTTGCTACGGCTGTATTTGTACATCCGTTCGCTGTACTAGTAGTTGTTAGTGTATAGTTACCTGTGGCAGTAGCTGTAGCGTTAGCTAAGTTTGTTGCGCCTGTTAATCCTGCACCTGTCCAAGTATAGGTTACTCCTGATAACGGTCCGCCCACTAAGGTCGTAGAGGTATTTGCACAAGTCAGTGTCCCTCCTGTTGCTGTTGCATTTGGTGCTGTGGTGTTCTGAGTTACTGCTGTTGTGGCTGCCGCTGTACATCCATTACTCGTGTTCGTTACTGTTACTGTATACGTCCCTGCTTGATTCACTGTTGGATTAGCTGTCGTGCTACCTGATGTAATCCCCAATCCTGACCAAACATACGTTCCGCCACCTGTCCCTGTTAATTGTGCGGTAGTTGTAGTACATGTTAATGTGCTTGTGTTACTTGCTCCTGCAGTTGGGGGCGTGGTGTTTGATACAACTGCTACTACTGCTGAGTTTGTACAACTGTTTACCGGGTTTGTAATTGTTAATGTATAATTTCCTGGTGCACTAACTGTTGTTACTGAACTTGTTGGTGTTGTTCCTGCAGGACTCCATGAATAAGTAATCCCCGATACACCTGATCCTCCTGCTACTGTTGTTGTTGGTGCTGCACATGTTATCGTTTGCGTTCCTGATACTACAATTCCTGGAACTGTAACATTTGATGTTACTGCTAATACTGCTGAACTAGTACAAGCGTTTGCTGGGTTAGTAACTGTTAATGTATAGTTACCGGGTGCAGATACAACACTTGTTGAATTGGTTGGTGTTGATCCTGCCGGCGTTCCTGTTGTAGGTCCTGTCCAAGCATAAGTCGCTCCAGGTGTTGTAGAACTTCCTTCTAATAATGCTGTTGGACTTACACAGTTAATAGTTAAATCCGGAACTACACTTACTTGTGGTGCCGTTAAATTGGCGGTTGGGGTCACTACAGCTGTATTGGTACATCCATTTACTGTGCTGGTTGTCATTAATGTATATGAACCGGGTGCTGTTATCGTTGCTGTAGCTTGATTGGTTGCTCCTGTTAATCCTACGCCACTCCAACTATATGTTACTCCTGACAATGGCCCTCCTTGCAAGGTTGCTGACGTGCTCGTACACGTTATCACCGTCGCTAAACTTGCTGTCGCTGCAGGGGCAGTGGTGTTTATTCCAACAGTAGTTACTGCTGTATTTGTACAGCCATTTGCTCCTGTTACTGCTAACGTATAGCTTCCTGATGCATTGGCAACTGCATTTTGAGAATTAGTTCCTCCGCTGAAACCAGGACCAGACCATGTATAAGTTAATGAAGCTGGACCACCATTTAAGGCAACCGTTGATGTTGTACAGGTAATAGAGTTTGGTGAAGTCGCAGTAACACTTGGTAATGCGGTATTTGTACCAACCGTTGTTACTGTTGTATTAGTACAGCCATTTGTTCCTGTTACAGCTAAGGTATAATTTCCAGCAGCTGTTGCCACTGCATTTTGAGAATTCGTTCCTCCACTAAAACCAGGACCAGACCATGTATAAGTTAATGCTGCAGGGCCTCCTGTTAATGCTACTGTTGTTGTTGAACAAGTTATAGATCCTCCTGATGCAACTGTTGGGCTAGGGAGAGCTGTATTTTGAGTAACCGCTTGAGAACCTGTTGTTTTACAACCATTACTTGTGTTTGTAACAGTGTAGTTAAATGTTCCTCCTTGGTTTACAGTAATGGTTGCTGTTCCTGCTCCTCCTGTTATCCCTGTGCCACTCCAATTATAACTTACGGGGCTCGCTGTTGATGTTGCAATAATTTGAGCAGATGTTGTTGAACAATTTAAAGAGCTTGTGGCAGACGTTGAAGCTGTAACAACACTTGTGTTTTGAACAATCGCTAATGTTCCTGAGGTAACACATCCGCCAGCAGCAGTAACCGAATAGTTATATGTTCCTGGTGCACCAACTGTTGCTGTAGCAGTATTAGCTCCCCCTGTAATGTTTGGTCCCGTCCAATTATATGTAACTGGCGTAGTTGTAGTAGTAGCAATTGCCTGAACTGTTGTATTTGTACAATTTAAAGTTGCTGGAGCTGTAGCTATAACACTAGGATATGCTGTATTCGACTGCACCTGAACCGTGCCCGTGCTACTACATCCACCAACAGTTGCTGTATAAGAATAAACTCCAGGAGCATCAACTGATACTGTACCAGTATTCGAACCTGAAACAATAGATGGCCCTGACCACGTAAAAGTAGTTGCTCCATTTGTATAAGTAATAGCAGATTGAACAGTAGGAGAAGAACATGTTATTGTTGGAGCAGAAACAGATGTAATTCCTGGTGAAACAGGAGCACTATAACGAACAATTACAGCTCCTACAGCTCCAGTACCTCCAGTAGCACGTGCCATATCAAAAGGGTCTTTATGAGCTAATCCGCCGCCAGCACCTCCACCATATGTATTTCCATTAAGTCCATTTTTTTGCTGCGTTCCTGGCTGATTGTTATATCTTCCATTTCCTCCATTTCCTCCTGGTGCCTGACCTATTCCTCCTGGAGGATCCACAACTGCTGTATAAGGAGGAGGATTTGATGCCCCATTACCTCCAGGACCAGCAGCTCCACCACCTGGCCCACTAAAATCATTACTAAAACTTCCTGGAATATAACCACTTCCTCCAGCACCTCCATTAAAATTTACACTACCTCCTGAACCAACTCCTCCCGAGCCCCCAGCTCCAACAGTATTTAAATCAATAGAAGAGGTGTTTGTATTATATCCAGCTGCGTAAACTCCACCATTACCTCCAGTAGCATTTAAATTTGTTCCATTGCCTGTAAAAGAACTTGTTCCTCCAGCTCCTCCACTAGTAGGTAAAGTGGTTATTCCAGACCAAGTACCCGCACCCGAAGTACCCGCTGTGCCACCCGCACCAACAGCTATATTATATACTTGTCCTGGCGTTACAGCAATAACCATTGAAGTGTAACCGCCACCTCCACCTCCACCAGCTCCAGAGCAAGCTTCTGTACTCGCTCCAGAATTTCTAACAATAGCAATAGCGCCACCTCCACCTCCACCAGCTCCCCAAACTTGAACTGTAATGCTTGTAACACAAGCAGGAACTGTCCATGTTGTGGATCCTGCAACACTATACGTGTTTGTTGTTTGAGAATTAACGCTATTTAATCCACTTAATAATAAAGCGAATAAAATAGTGGTTTTACGAATAATTTTTTTGAAAAAAAGTACCATGCTTATATCTATTATACTATTTAATAATAAATAAAAGTATGATATAGTGTCTTTTTAATAAAGGGTGCCAGCACTCCAATAAAATTATATGTTATAAATATATTTATATTTGGTTTATTATTATGATTAAAAAAGCACACTATATCCTTTTGTTTTTTACTCTATGTTTTTTTACAAATAAAGCACAGTATACTAATGAGATAAAAGAACTCTTAAAAAACGTAAAAGAAGCCTCGTATTATGATTCCATCAATTTGTTTAATGTTGGAAAAGAAACCATTTTGAAAGCGACTCAGAATGAAAAAAACAAAGGCGCAATAGCCGAAGTGTATTTATACTATGGAAATTATTTCTACTATACCCGAAATACAGAACGTGCCAAACAATATTTTTCTCAATCTGTAGAAGAAGCCGCTAAATCCAATAACAAGCACATTGAAACTCTGGCACAAATCAGACTAATGTTCATGGATCAAGAGGCTGGGCTTAATCCTGAAGCAGAAAGCAATTTTAAAAATTTACTGGAAGAAACTAAAAAACAAAAAGATTACGATAATACTTGTGAAATTTTAAATCTCTTAGGTATCATTAAAGAAAGTAACAATCAATTACAGGAAGCAGCAAAACTATATTTAGAAGGATTAAATCTATCGGAATCACGAAGTGTGCTTCATTATCCGGCTGTATTTAGAAATAATTTAGGTTTAATAAAACTATACACAGATCAAGTAGATGATGCATTAATTGATTTTGAAAAAGGATTAGAATTAGCGAAAAAAGAAAATGATCAAAACTTGGCAAGCCATATTCAAATTAATATTTGCTTAATTTATGTTGCAAAAAATAAAATTGATGAAGCATTAAAAGTATTTAAAGAAGTTATTGGTTATGCAAGGGTAAATAATCATCCTCGAGAACTTTCTGCAGCCTTCATTAACTTGGCTTCTGCTTTTAATAATTATGGTAAAAACGAGCTTGCTCTTTCTTATGCAGATTCTGCAATCAATGTTTTAAAAAATCACTCCTTACAAGTTGAGTTAACAAAAGCATATTTAGGAAAAACAGAAATATTAATTGTTTTAAAGAAAAATAAAGAAGCCAGAGATGTTTTAAATCTGGCATTACAACTTGCTGAAAAAACCGGAAGCTTGGAAGATAAAGCCTCATATTACTTTCTTTTATACAGACTGGAAAAAGAAGAAAACAATTATAAGGCTGCATTAAATCACTTTTTGTCCTACAGACAAGTAAAAGACAGTATCGAAAAAAATGTAAATGGAAAAATTATACAAGAGTTACAACTAAAGTATAATGTTCAGAAAAAAGAAATAGAATTAGAAAAAGAAAAATCAAAATATTTATTACTAGAAAAAGAGCATCAAGACGAACGTTTTTTTAAATGGTTGTCCATAGGCATTGCATTGATTGTTTTAATATTAGTTATCAGTTTGGTGTCTTATAGATACTCTGTGAAACTGAGAGAAAAACAAGCACAATTTAGTAGGCAGTTAATTGAAAACATTGAAGAGGATCGTTTGAGAATTTCGATGGATTTACACGACGATATTGGTCAATCTTTATCAATGATTAAATCAAAAATTTCTCATTCAAAATGCAATCAAGAAGATAAAATTTTAGAAACAGAATTGTCACGAGTAATTGAACAAACCAGAGAAATATCAAGAAATTTATATCCATCCTACTTAGAGAAAATAGGTTTGGTTCGTTCTATTGCTCGACTAATGGAAAACGTTCAAACCTCATCACAATTAGAGTGCAGCTTTGATGTGTCTGATAAAGTTGATACCCTTCCTATTGGTACTAAAACACACATCTATCGTATTCTTCAGGAGTGTACAAATAATACCATTAAACATGCAAAAGCCTCCGCTTTAAAAATTTCTATTTCTGAGGATGAAGGAGAGTTTATCTTGGTTTATCAGGATAATGGAATTGGTTTAACTACAAAACAAAAAAACGGTTTGGGCTTATTATCCATTCAAGAAAGAGCAAAAATTATTAACGGTTCGGTTAGTTTTGAAGATAAATCAAATAAAAGCTTTAAATTAACGCTGAAATTTAATGGCTAACCAAATACAAATAAAGACTCTTTTAATCGCTGATGATCATCCTATCTTCAGAAAGGGTTTGATTGATCTATTACAAACAGCATTTCCAAGTGTTAAAATTACAGAGTGCCATAACGGTGCAGAAGCGATTGACGGAATTTTAAAACAAAAACCGGAGGTTGCCATTTTAGATATTAATATGCCTGAGGCAAATGGATTAGATGTTTGTAAACGCGTATTAAAAGAACACTCTGATACTAAAGTTATTATTCTAACAATGTATCGTGAAAAGGAAATGATTAAAAACGCCATGCTTTCTGGGGCATTAGGTTATATTTTAAAAGATACAGCTGGTGACGAGTTAGTTGATTGTATTAACACTGTTTTGGTTGGTGATAAATATATTGGCACTGCCATGTTGCCTCATCATACAGAACTTACTATTGAAGATAAAAAGAAACAGCAGTTGGTGGAAGGTTTAAAAAATTTAAGCCAAGCTGAATTAAAAACTTTAAAACTGGTTAGTCAAAATAAAACCTCTAAAGAAATTTCTGAACTATTGTTTTTATCTGAAAAAACAATAGAAAATTACCGCTCTCGTATTTGTCAAAAATTAGAATTACCACCACGTAATAACAGTTTAGTAATCTGGATTAGTGAAAACAAAGAATTGCTTTCATACATTAGCGAGTTCTAAATCTCTAACTTAAAGGAAACAATTTGTTTTTGCTTTCTTAATATCTCAACAACATTAAAATAATGTTGCCACTATACATTTGAAAAAACTAATAATGTATAGCAAAAGAAATTTAGACGTATTGGTTATAAGTGATATTCACCTTGGCACATATGGTTGCCATGCCAAAGAACTTCTCCATTATTTAAAAACTGTAAATCCTCAAACTCTTGTTCTCAACGGAGACATCATTGACATCTGGAATTTCAGCAAAAGCTATTTTCCATCAGGGCATATGGATGTGCTAAGACAAATAATGAAAATGGCTAGCCATGGAACGAATATATATTATATAACCGGAAACCATGACGAGCTGTTAAGAAAATACACCGATATTCAATTAGGAAGTTTTGAAGTAGTAGATAAACTAGTCTTAAATCTAGATGGAAAGAAAGCATGGATTTTTCATGGTGATGTGTTTGACTCAAGTACCAAAGGATATGCTAAATTCCTTGCAAAGCTGGGCGGAAAGGGCTATGATTTATTAATCCTAATTAATCGTTTTATAAATTGGGTTTTAAAATTATTTGGTAAAGAAAAAATGAGTTTCTCTAAAAAGGTAAAAGATAGTGTGAAAAAAGCAGTTGCTTTTGTCAACGACTTTGAAACCACCGCTGCTGAATTGGCAATTGAAAAAAATTATGATTATGTGATTTGTGGTCATATTCATATGCCACAAATAAAAGAAGTTAAAACAGATAAAGGCAGTGTGATGTATTTGAATAGTGGTGATTGGATTGAAAACTTAACTGCTTTAGAGTACGATAATGGCAAGTGGAATATCTTTCATTACGACAAAAACTATCTGGATCTTATTTATCCAAAAGATACTTTTAAAGAAGAAGATGTTGTATCAAAAATTTTAGCATCATAATATGGGCAAAGCAAAAATATTTTATGCGGTACAGGCTACAGGAAATGGTCATATTAGTAGGGCTCAACAGATTTATCCTTATTTAAAAAATTTTGGAGAGGTTGATTTTTTTATTAGTGGAAACAATGCCAACCTGGATTTTAAATTACCGATAAAGTTTCGCAGTAAGGGATGTAGTTTACATTATAGCAAGTGTGGTGGATTAAATTACATGGAAGTGGTTAAGAACATTAAACCATACATGATGTTTAAAGATGCAAAATCACTGCCTTTAGAAAAATATGATGTCATAATAAATGATTTTGATTTTGTTACCTCCTTGGCTTGTAAACTAAAAAAACTTCCCTCAGTACAACTTGGACATCAAGCCAGCTTTCAGTCAAACGAAACACCAAGACCCGATAAAAAAAGTATTATGGGTGAAACCATATTAAAACATTATGCTCATGCAACGAATCATATTGGATTTCATTTCCAAAAATACGATACGTTTATTTTACCGCCCGTTATTAAAGAAGTATTTGTAAATGCAACTCCCACAGATTTAAATCATGTAACGGTATATTTACCATCATTTCAAAAACATTGTTTA
This sequence comes from Bacteroidia bacterium, assembly GCA_035439445.1. GTDB lineage: Bacteria > Bacteroidota > Bacteroidia > B-17B0 > Aurantibacillaceae > UBA4416. The sequence goes on along the minus strand of DAORKG010000022.1, from coordinate 29,597 downwards.
CAAGAGGCTTTTAATAGGCTTCCTTATATTAAATTTCACTGGTTTTTAGATGGTGTAGAATCTATTCGAACAGTTAAAAATGTTACGTATTATCCCATTAATCAGGAGTTATTTAATAAAAACTTATTAAGCTGCCATGGTTTAATAACCGGCGGGGGATTTGAAACCCCTGCCGAGGCTTTATACTTAGGGAAAAAACTTATCAGTATTCCTATCAAAAATCATTATGAACAAGAGTGCAACGCTGCTGCTATTAAACAAATGGGAATAAAAGTGCTACATGATGTTGATGATACTTTTGCAGACATCGTGGAGCAATGGTACTATGAAAAAAACAATAATTTACGGGTTGATGCTAATAATGTCAATCAAACATTAGAGTTTTTATTTGATACATATCCTAAAAAACATACTGTAAAAGACAAAGAAATAAGTTTGTTTATATAAAAAAAACCGCTAGAGAAAATCTAGCGGCTTAAACAAACAATTACATTTTATTACAATATCGCTCTAAACAACAAGAACAATGCGCCTGATAAAATCATAGTTACAGGCAATGTAAGTACCCATGCTAAGAAGATATTTGTGATTGTTTTACGTTGTAAGTTTTTTAAGCCTTTCTTGGCAACCATACTACCCATAATACCTGAACTTAACATGTGAGTTGTACTAACCGGAACACCATAAGCAGAAGCCACGCCAATACCCATAGATGCAACAATTTCTGCAGAAGCACCTTGAGCATAACTCATATGTTGTTTTCCAATTTTTTCTCCAATTGTTTTCACAATACGTTTCCAGCCTATCATCGTTCCTAAACCTAACGACACAGATATCATAATAATTACCCAAGATGGAGCGTACTCTACTAATTTTTTAGCTGATTTAATTTCTGTTTTTAAAGATTCAACATCGTTTTTTGAAATAGCAACATTTGCGCTTTTCATTAATTTTTCAGCGCTCTTTGTAATTTTAACAATGTCTTTTCTTAATTCGAAACGCTCAGTTAATGCTATTGCTTCTGAGTAATCTTTTCCAACAACTGATTCTGAAAAATGCGCTGCATGTTTTTTAATTGAATTATAGTTTTTAAACTCCTCTTTACCAAACTGCGTTGTATCTGTATTAGAAATAATTTTATTAATTACCATCACATTTGCATTTGTGCTTTGTAAGTTAATATCAGAGTCTAACGAGAAGCTTGCCGGTAAAATGGCAATTAAAATCATCATTACTAAACCCACTCCTTTTTGTCCATCATTTTGTCCGTGGAAAAAACTTACTAATCCGCAAGTTGTCCATAACAACATACGAATCCAAATTGGAGGCGTTTTGCCTGGAATTGGCTCTTTATAAATGATTTCATTTTTAACTAAACGCTTAAAAATAAACATCATAATAATTGCAACAGTGAAACCTGCTAAAGGAGAAATTAAAAGAGCCATTCCTGTATCTTTTGCTTTATCCCAGTTTACAGCACTACCCCCTACATTGTCTGGTAAAAAATAAAACGCTAAACCAATACCAATAATAGAGCCTATTAATGTATGAGAACTTGAAGCGGGTAAACCAAAATACCAAGTACCTACATTCCAAATGATAGCAGATAACAATAAGGCTAATATCATGGCAATACCATGATATACATTACTATCAACTAAAACCTCCATTGGTAATAAGTTTACAATTCCCATAGCTACGGCAATACCTCCAGTTAATACACCAATAAAGTTTAATATACCACTATAAACAACTGCTACAGTTGGCTTCATAGAGTTTGTATAAATTACAGTTGCTACAGCGTTAGCGGTGTCGTGAAAACCATTCACGAATTCGAATGTACATGCTAATACTAAGCATATAACTAAGAAGATAATTAAAGAAGTTGTCATGTTTTGTTTTTTGTAAAGTTAAGGCGTTATTTATTTTGAGATGTTAAGTTAATATTAAGTAAATACTAAAAACGGGCTTGAACTCTCAAAGTTAAAATATTGTCTTTTAAATCTCTGGTATATCCAGACAAATTTTTAGATATTTCATTAGAAACCATATTATAATAAGCCAAAAACTTAAAGTTTTCAGTGATATAGAAATTATATCCTACACCTATTGCTGTAAATTTAACATCAGCTGCTCCTAACAAGCTTCCTGTTTTTCCTATATCACTAGCGCCAACTTTAGAATTTGGATCATACCATTCGTATTTTACAAATAATTCGTGTTTAGAATTCATGATTCTTTGAATAAAGAAAACATATGCTCCTGTAAAGTTTCTTATATAAGTTGCTCCGGTTGTTGCTGCTTGTGGACTTTTTGTGCTGGTTGCGCTTCCGGGTTGCTGGCCAAAAACATATTCTCCTCTTAGTGTTGTGGTTCCAATTATAGATTTTACTGAAAATAATGCTTCTAAGCCATAATACAAGCGTTTAGCGTAGCTTCCTTTGTAATTAACTGTTGTTGTATCACTTAATTTATATTGAAGATTGCCTAAAGTATCTGTTTTAAAACCATTATATAAAAAATTATTAGCAACTCTTTCATAACCATTATAATGAGATGCGCCTACACCAAATTTTATTTTATCCTCTTTTATTCCTTTATAATATGATAATCTTCCAATAAAATCTTTTCTTGAATCAATGTCTGAAATGTTAACTGCTGGGATTGTTAATCCTGTTCCGTTAAAAAATCCTCCGGTAAAATTTAAACCAAATAATTTTGAATTTTTTGGTGCTTCTACTATTAATTCTGCTCCCATATCACGCTCGTTTGGAGTTAATATTTGAGTGTAACGAGCTCTTTCAGGACTTTCTCTTACTACCGACGATAACTGTATATCATATCCAAACGGGCGATTCATAACACCTACTTGTAATGATAACCATTTTGTAAATGGTTCAGAATATTTTACATAGATATCTGCAATGTTTACAAAACGTTCAGTCATATTTAACTGAACAACATATTGTGTTTGTTTGCCGTCAAATGTTGCTTTAATACGACCACGTCTAATCATAAAACGATTATCCACATTTGCAGGAAAATCTCCGCCATCAAAATTTGCGGCACCAACTGTATCGGCATATTGGTATTGAGCCTGAACCCATCCATTAAATTTTATTTTCTTTAAAACATCCACCGTCTTTTTTAAATCGGTCAACGTCTTTTGAATACTATCGTTAGAAATTTCCTTAGTTTCTTGAGCGTTTAAACTAAAAGCATACAACACAACAACTAAAAGTAAAGTAATTTTATTTTTCATGTAAATTTAATATTAACGAACGGCCAAAGAACGTCCGATAACATTAAATCAATGTATATTTAATGTTAAGGAATTGTTATGTAATATTTTAGGTTCTATTTGGTTTTAATATAATATTCTGATTTTCAGTTATTTAATTTTATTTTGAGTGTTTTACAATTTTAGCCTCTACAAAAAAGATAATTTCTTTGGCGATAGCCTTACTTTGATCTCCTGCCCTTTCCAGTTTTCTGACTATTGAAAGCATTTTTAAATATTCTTCAACGTGTTCAGGATCTTTTTTAATTTGCTCTATGATATACGCTCTAGCCTGATCGTTTTGTTGATTTAAGGCTTTATCTCTTTTCAAAATATTTTTAGCTAATTCAGCGTCTTCTTTTTCAAAAGAGGTCATCACATCAACCAATAAATCATTCGCTTCTTCAAACATTTGTAATGCATGAGTATGTTCTATTAAAGAAGAATAATCAAATAAGAAACTCTTTTTAACGAACTTTGCTACACTTGCTGCGATATCACCTAATTTCTCAAGATTATAATTTATTCTCAATTGAGCTAAAACTAATCTCAAGTCTTGAGCCACCGGATTATATAAAGCAAAAATACTTTCACACGACCTGTCTATTTTAAGTTCCATAGCATTTACTTGCTTTTCTGTAGCAAGAGTTTCAATGGCTAATTGTTTATCCATTTTCGCCAATGAAAGCATTGAGTCTTTCATTTGTTGCGAAACAAGCTTCGACATATCTAAAATTTCAGCTTTTAATTGCTGCATTTCGTGTTCTAAATGAGTCATGTATAAATTAGGTGTTAAAATTTAGGTTTCTTTAATTATCAATTTACATGTTTTAATTCTAGCCAAAACGACCTGTAATGTAGTTTTGTGTTCTTTCAACTTTTGGATTAGTAAATAGTTCTTTTGTTGGACTGTATTCAACTAATTCTCCCAAGTAAAAGAATGCTGTATGATCGCTGATACGGGCTGCCTGTTGCATATTGTGCGTTACAATTACAATCGTATATTTTGATTTTAAATCATAAATCAACTCTTCAACTTTAGACGTAGAAATAGGATCAAGTGCAGATGTTGGTTCGTCCATTAAAATCACAGAAGGCTCATTTGCCAAAGCTCTTGCAATACATAAGCGTTGTTGTTGCCCGCCCGATAACTCAAATGCCGATTTTTTTAATTTATCTTTTACCTCGTCCCACAATGCAACTTGTTTGATCGTTGTTTCTACACGCTCTTCAATAAATGTTTTATCGGTTATCCCATTTACTCTTAATCCATAGGCAACATTATCAAAAATGGTTTTCGGAAAAGGATTAGGCTTTTGGAAAACCATTCCTGTTTGTTTTCTTAAACTATCTACATTAGTGCCTTTTTCATAAATGTTTTTACCATCTATTAAAACTTCTCCTTCTATCTTAATATTATCTATTAAGTCATTCATTCTGTTGAATAATCTTAAATAGGTTGATTTACCGCAGCCGGAAGGCCCAATTAATGCAGTAACTGTGTTTTCTTCAATTTGTAAGTTAATGCCTTTTAGTGCTTGTGTAGCGCCATAAAACAAATTAACGTCTTTAGATTCTAATTTATACATCTTAATTCATTTTTACTTTTTTACCAAAATACTTACGTAATGCATTGGCAATTAAATTGGTAACTAATACTATTAAAACTAATACGAGGGCTGTTCCATAAGCAATCGGACGCGACTCTTCGATATTTGTTCCACTTGTTGAAATTACATATAAATGATAAGGAAGAGCCATGGCCTGATCGAATATGCTGCTTGGTAATTTTGGAAGAAAGTATGCGGCAACCGTAAATAAGATGGGTGCCGTTTCTCCCGAAACCCTTCCTACTGATAAAATTAATCCTGTAATGATGTTGGGGAACGCAATAGGCAATACAACATTTTTTGTTGTTTGCCATTTGCTTGCTCCAAGACCAAGACTTGCCTGACGAAACGTATCATCAACCGACTTTAATGCTTCTTCGGTGGTTCTAATAATTACAGGTAATACTAATAAACCAAGTGTTAATGAACCTGCTAGTATTGAATCTCCAAAACCTAACTTATTTACAAATAACGACATCCCAAATAAACCAAACACAATAGATGGTACACCAGATAAATTATTGGTCATTTGTTTGATTATTTTTTTAATGATGCCATCCTTAACATACTCGTTCATGTAAATTGCAGCCAAAACACCAACAGGAAATGCAAATAAAATACTTCCTAGTACAAGGTATAATGTTCCTATGATTGCGGGAAAAATACCTCCTTTAGTCATTCCTTCTTCCGGCATCTGAGTAATAAAATTCCAACTAATGGCTGAAAAGCCTTTTACCACAATAAATCCTAATATTGCAATTAAAATGGCGATGATAGAATAACCTATCAATGCTAAAACAAAAAAGGCTATTGATTGACTTCTTTTTTTCTTTAATGCTAATTTATCTTCGTTTACTTTTTCCATTAATGCTTCTTATGTTTCTTATTACCGGAAATAAATTCTACTGCTAGATTGATAAACAATGTGATGATGAATAAAATACATCCTAAGGCAAATAATGCTTTATAATGTAATCCGCCTGCTGGCGCCTCACCTAGTTCTGCAGCAATAGTAGCAGGTATCGTTCTCATTGGCTCTAAAATACTATGAGGAATAACTGCCGCATTACCTGTAACCATTAACACCGCCATGGTTTCTCCAATAGCTCTACCAATGCCTAAAATAGCTGCTGCTGTAATTCCGGAGATTGAATATGGAATGACTATTTTATAAATAGTTTGCCACTTGCTTGCTCCAAGCGCTAAGCTAGCTTCTTTCATGGCGCGTGGCGTATTTCTCATCGCGTCTTCCGAAATAGTAATAATGGTAGGTAAAGCCATAATGCCTAAAATAATACTACCGGCTAATCCTGTTTCTCCAACTGGTAAATCGAATAGTTTTTGAATTAATGGCACAATAATTACTAATCCAAAAAAACCATAAACTACTGAAGGAATGCCTGCTAATAATTCTATTAATGGCTTAAAGATATTTCTGATACGAGGCGAAGCTACTTCGCTTAAATAGATAGCACTAGCTAAACCTAATGGCAGTGCTAATAAAATAGCACCAAAACTTACCCATAATGTTCCTAATAATAAAGGCATAACCCCCAATTGTGCAGCTGGTTGTGCTGTTGGAAACCACTCTTCTCCTCCAAAAAATTCTTTAAACTTAATTTTATCGAATTCTACTTTCTTTCCTTTAAATTCTTTAGTTAAATACTTTTCAGGAAAAAAAGACAAGATTCCAGGAATGCTATCGGTTACTCTACTTATACAATCCGGAAGATGTTCAAAGTTTTCCCCAATTTGTTCATCGGTGTAATACAATGAAATATCTTCGATTCTAAATAAAATAATCGAATCATTTGAACCATTTAACTGTTTCCAATTAGTAATTTTTTGATCGAAGATGTTTTTTACATCTTCAGCCGAAAGTTTTGATACATTGTTTTTTTTATTAACTGCTATTACGTGTCCTCCTTCAATGGCAGTTTCATTGAATAAACTGATGCCTTCTTTAAATAAAAAAACAACAATCAGCAGCACTGTAAAACTTGTAACAGTACTGCTGATTAATAAAATTCCTTCTATAAACTTTTCTGAAAAGTTTTTAAAAAATGTTTTCAATGAGTATTTATTTTTTTGTTAGAGGAATATATCCTACTTGTTCAACTATTTTTTGTCCTTCTGCAGATAAACAAAAATCAACAAATGGTTTTACGGCTTTTTCGGATGTGCTTAAATAGTAATAATATAATGGTCTAACAATAGGATATGTTTTGTCTTTAGCGGTTGCTAGAGATGGCGCTACAAATGTTTTGCCTTTATCGAAAGACACTTTTAATGCTTTCACATCTTTTTCAACATAAGCATATCCAACATAGCCAATTGCCCCTTTTGTTTGGCTAATTGATTGGATGATAGAACCGGTAGCAGGCATACTTAATACAGAAGGTGCATAGTTTTTATTACTCATTACATGCTCTTTAAAAAACTCATATGTTCCTGAACTAGATTCACGAGAATAAACCACAATTGCCAAATCATCACCGCCAACTTCTTTCCAGTTTTTTATTTTACCTGTAAATATTCCTTCTAATTGATCTTTTGTTAATTGTGTAACCTTGTTTGCTGGGTTAACAACAACAGCTAAAGCATCATTAGCAATAATAGTTTCTTTTGGATTTTTACCAGCATCAGATAATTTTATTTTTTCTGTCATTTTCATTTTACGAGATGACATCGCGATATCAGTAGTTCCATCTATCAACGCTGCTAAACCAACTCCGCTTCCACCACCAATTACTGTGATTTTTGTGCCTTTATTAGTCTTCATGTAGCTTTCGGCCTCTTTTTGTGCAAGAGGTAAAACGGTATCACTACCTTTTAATTTTTGTGCTTGAATTTTTCCTAAACAAATTGCAAGTGCCAGTACTATTATTTTTGTTTTCATGTTTTATCTTATTTAATAATTATTGTTTTTAGAATTTTACTTGAAATCTTAATGTAAACACATTATCCGGTACGTCTTTTTTATAATTGCTTACTTCTGTTACTTCATTTTTTACTATATCATAATATGCCATAATTTTGGCGTAAGCATTAATATGATAGTTTAATCCAAAACCATAGGTATCAAAACGAATGTCTCCGGCGTTTGTTCCTGTTCCTGTCTTTCCAATGTCTTTTCCTGCAATTTTTACATTTGGATCCCACCAGTCATATTTTAAAACTACTTGAAACTTACTATGTCCAATATCTTGAACCCAATAAAAATATGCTCCATTAAAATTACGATGATAAATTGCCGCAGTTGGTGCACCACTAGGGCTGTTATTTGCTCTTTGATTTGAAGCACTAGTACCTGGTTGTTCTCCTTGAATATATTCTGCTCTTAAGGTTGTAATACCAATAACCCAATCTATTGACGCTTGAGCGTCTACTCCAAAATATTCGCGTTTTGCTTTACGATTATAATTTGCTGTATCTGCAGAAAAATCAAATCCTTTGTCGCCATTAGCTAATGTAGTATAAACGTAATCTTTTGGTTTTCCTATTTTATATCCTCCATTATAATAAGATGCACCCACTGAAAATATTGCCCTTTCGCTTCTTGTAGGTTTTGTGTATTGTAAACGACCTGTAAAATCTTTAAAGTTATCAAACTCTGGATTTACACCTCCTACACCATTCATCATACCTACATCTGCTTTTAATCCGTATAAAAGTGGCATCGATTTAGGAATTACAATAGAGCCAAAGGCTCCTAAATCCCTCTCAACAGGAAACAAAATTTGATTAAACCTAGCTCTTTCAGGAGTTTCACGCTCACCAGAAGATTGATTTAACTCAAAACCAAATTGAGTCTGTAATAATCCTGCTGTTAAAGAAAACATATTCCATTTAGGGTCTGAAATTTTTGCATAGGTTTCGCGCATAGCTAATCCGGTCTCTCTTGCATCTATGTTAACCATCAAAACTACATTATTGTATGTATAGGTAAATTTAAATCGACCACGTCTCATTGTAAATCTACTGTAGTAATTATTAGAACCATTACTAAAATCTCCTCCTGAAAAAGATTGTGCTCCTGCCGAATCAATATATTGATATTGTGGCTGAACGTATCCCGTAATTTTTAATCTTTTGTTTTTTAAATTATCATCCATTAAAGCAGCAACAGCTCTAGTTAAAGTATCTAATGGAGATTCAGCAGCTTCTACTATTTTAGAAACAACTTCTGATGAGTCTTTTTTATTTTCGGTTATTTCCTGTGAGTAGAAATTAGATGTAAATAAAACACTGAGTGAAAGTAAAATTATTATTCTTTTCATGTAAACTTAATATTAACGTCAGCAAAGTAATTTCTCCAACATTAGGTTTACATGTCTTATATGTTATGAAATTGTTAAGTAACAAAAAAGCCCCACAAACAGATTATTTGTGGGGCTTTGATTAATTAATAATTACTTAACAATCTATTTTTTTAATTCTATCGGCGTGTCTGCCTCCTTCAAATTGTTCAGTTAAAAAAGCATCCACACACTTTTTTGCTTCTTCTATACTTATATATCTTGCCGGCAATGTTAATATATTAGCATCATTATGCTGGCGCGCCAGCGCCGAAATTTCAGAATTCCAGCATAATGCGGCCCTAATACCATTGTGTTTATTGGCACTCATGTTAATGCCGTTACCGCTTCCACACATTAAAATACCAAAATCCACTTCTTTATTTAATACTGACATTGCTACTGCGTGTCCATGGTCAGGATAATCAGCTCTCTCCAAACTATAACAGCCTTTATCTATAACTTCTACATTTTTTGCTTTTAAATACGCAATTAATACTTGTTTTAATTCAAATCCGGCGTGGTCGCTTCCTATAGCAATTTTTGTCATCTCAAAGTTTTGTTAATAGTTTGTAATCAACGTTAATTAACACTCATAACTACAAGCACTGAAAATGAGTGTTTTATATATGCTGCTAATTAACAAAATTACTGTGTATAATTAAATTTATCGTTAATAAGTTTCAGTAATTATTTATCGGTTTGTTAATAGCTAATTTACTTAGCGTAATTTTTCATCTTACAAAATTTACTTTCAAAAAATATTTAGTGCTTTTTACCGTTTTATACACATAAAAAATCAGTCATTTTATGATGTAATTATTAACTCCTAATGATATTAACAAGTTTGTTTATTACTAAGTATACATCTATAAACCAATCTATTATACATAACTATATCGTTTAATATTTGTTAATAGACTGTAAATTACCGTAAAAACAAGTAAACAAAAGCTTATTTTTACACAGTATTAACACCCTATATACTATAACCATAATTTAATTTTAAATTTCTTTTATTATAATATTATATGAATTTAGAAAAAGGTTTCCTCGAAAAAAAAATTGATCCGGCTCTTGATTTGTTCAAAGAGATTTCGCATCTTAAGAAAGAGAAGAATGCTATCATCCTTGCTCACTACTATCAAGATGCTGATATTCAGGATATTGCAGACTATATTGGTGACAGTTTAGGCCTTGCTCAACAAGCCGAAAAAACACAGGCTGATATCATTTTATTTGCCGGCGTGCATTTTATGGCAGAAACGGCAAAAATTTTGAATCCAAAAACGAAAGTATTAATTCCTGATTTAAAAGCTGGTTGTTCTTTGGCAGATTCTTGTCCGCCAAATGAATTTGCAGCATTTAAAGCCGCTCACCCTGATCATATTGTTTTAACTTATATTAATTGTACGGCAGATATTAAAGCACTTTCAGATGTGATTGTAACGTCTACAAACGCTGTTCAAATTGTAGAGTCGTTTCCTAAAGATCAGAAAATCATATTTGCACCTGATAAAAATTTAGGTGCTTATATCAATAAAGTTACCGGACGTAATATGGTATTATGGAATGGTAGCTGTATGGTACATGAAATTTTTAGTTTAGAAAAGTTAATCAAATTAAAAGCTCAGCATCCTAAAGCATTGATTTTAGCCCATCCTGAGTGTGAAGCTGCTATTTTAGAATATGCTGATTTTATTGGAAGTACAACAGCTATTTTAAATTATAGTAAAAAATCAGAAGCTCAAGAATTTATTGTATTAACTGAAACAGGAATTATTCATCAAATGCAAAAGGCTAGTCCAACCAAAACCTTTATTCCTGCTCCACCAAACAATAGTTGTGCTTGTAATGATTGTCCACACATGAAATTAAATACTTTAGAGAAGATATATATAGCTTTAAAATATGAACAACCTGAATTATTAATGACAGATGATTTGATTGAAAAATCAAGAAAACCTATCAATAAAATGCTGGAGCTATCAGCTAAATTTGGGTTGTAAACTAAATTTTAATTTATGAATTATAAATTTTAAATTAGAAGATTAATACACAGGTATCAGTGAGTTTCATAAAAAAATATTTTCTCTTTTTCTTTTTACTTTTTGTTACTAAACAAACTTTATTTGCCCAGGTAACCAATCCAAATGGTTATAATATTTTTTATTATGATAATGGTGCTAAATCTTCTGAAGGAACAATGCGTGATGGTAAGGCAGATGGTTACTGGAAAAATTATTATAAAAATGGTCAGGTAAAAATAGAAGGAAATCGTAAAAACTTTCAATTAGATAGCGTTTGGAAATTTTATTCCGAAAAAGGTAAAATAACTAAATCAGTTAATTACCTGGATGGTAAAAAAAATGGTTATACGTTTAACTATGATACAAATCAACGTGTATCTAGTAAAGAAGCTTTTGTAAATGACATTAAGCAAGGAAATTCTTTTGTTTATTATCCATCGGGTAAAACAAAATTAATGACGCCTTATCAAAAAGGAAAACCCGATGGTATTGCTTACGAATATTCTGAGGATTCAGTAATTATTTCAATTATGAAATATCAGGGAGGTATTTTAGCTTCTGTTGAACGTTTGAATCGTAAAGATGAAAAAGGTTTAAAGCAAGGTGTTTGGAAAGAATTTTATGAAGACGGAAAATTAAAAGAAGAAAAAAAGTTTAAAGATGATGTTATTGATGGTTATGTTAAAACCTACGATAAAAAAGGAAATTTAGCAAATACAGAAAAATTTAATAATGGTAAGCAAGTTAAAAATGCACCGGAATTAGCAAAATTAGACGTTTACAAGGATTATTACGAAGATGGTACCATGAAATATGAAGGTGGATACATTAATGGTATGCCTGTTGGTACACATTATCATTACCGTCAAAAATACGTTTGTGATTCGTTACCTGTAGCCAGAGATGATACCAGTGATGTGATGATTAAAAAATATATTTGTAGAAACAGAGCTGTTCCTGATTCGGCTATTATTTACGAAGAAGGAATAAAAATTTCGTATGGGGCTGTTGATAGCTTAAGAAATAAAATAGGCATATGGACAGAGTATCATAATTCGGGTGAATTTAGAGCTAAAGGTTTATATTCAAACGATAAACGCATTGGAGAATGGGTATTTTATTATCCTAATAAACAAATTGAACAAAAAGGTAAATATGATAAAAAAGGCAGAGCACAAGGAGAATGGAAATGGTATTATGAAAATGGTGCTTTAATGCGCGAAGAACTTTATCTGGATAATTTACGAGATGGTATAATGACCGAATATACCGAAGAAGGTAAAATTATTACCAAAGGAGAATTTATTGAAGATATGCAGGAAGGTTTATGGGTTTATGAAACCCCTGAGTATAAAGAAATTGGAAAATATGTAAATGATAAGCCTGATAGTTTATGGAAAAGTTATTACATGCCTAAAGAAAAATTACGTTTTGAAGGTAAATTTTTAAATGGCGATGCTGATGGTGTTCATACTTGGTATTATGAAAATGGACGTAAAATGATGCAGGGAAAATATACAGGAGGAGTTAAACAAGACGATTGGAAATTTTATGATGAAGCGGGATTTAATTATTTAACTATTTTTTATGAAAATGATATTGAAGTGAAGTTTCAGGGTGTAAAAATTGAACCTACTTATGAAGAAAGTTTAAGAGATTACTCGAGTATTTATAATAAAAAACCAGATAAAACGATTCTGGAAAAAGATAAAGCAAAATCTGAAAAATAGATTATAATTAAATTGCCTAAAAGTAATATAGATATTCAAACCCTTGAATTACTGCCGGTAGCAGTTATATTATTTGATAATAAACAAATTTATTATGTCAATAAAAAGGCAATTGATTTATTTAAAATAACAAGAGCTCAATTAAAAGAACTTAATAAATTATCTGTATTTGATTTTATCAATAAAAAAGTTCACAAAAAATTAATCAATAACAATAATTTAATTTTAAAAGGAAAAGTATTTCCTGCAATTGAGTTAGAGTGTTATAATTTAAAACAAGAACAAATATTTGTTGAAGCAAAATCTAATTGTGTTTATTTCGAAAACAAAAAAGTGATTCAATCTACTTTTTTAGAAATAAGTGAACGAATAGAAAGATATAAAGAGTTAGAAAAAACAAAAGAAATTTTAAATAGTATCAGTATCAGTGTAAAAGATATTATTTATGAATTTGCTTTTTTTCCTGAACCTCATATTAACTACATCAGTGAATCGGTATATAATGTGTTGGGTCGTAAACCTAAAGAAATTTATAAAAATCCAAATATTTTTTTAGATCAAATACATGAGGATGATCGAGAAAAGCATGTTGCAACCTTAACGCAGTATTTGAAAGTTTCTAACAATACTAAAAATAGCAGAGAAATATTTAGGTTTAAACATAAAAATGGAAAAAATTTATTACTGGAAGTTACTGCCAAACCTAAATATGTCAATAAAAAAATAAATAGCATTATAGGTATTATTAGAGATATTACTTTAGAAAAAAGTTATGAGCAAGAATTAGAACAAAAGTGGAATAACTATAAAAACCTTTTAGATTCATCACCCATCGGTATTTTTATTCATGAAGGTTTTTGTTTGTATGCTAATAAAACAGCTGCTAATATATTAGAAATTAAAAATCCAAAATCTTTAATAGGTAAATATCTAATCGATTTTATTGTTCCTGAACAGCGTCAAAGATCCATTGACAGAATGCAAAGAGCAATTAAGGGAGAAGAGTTAACTGATTTAACATACACTGTACAAACTGCTAAAGGAAATATTATAGAAGTTGAATTAAAAACGGTTCCATTTATTTATAATGGTAAAAAAGTAGTTCAAACAATTATTTCTAATATATCTGCTGAGAAAAAGTTATCTAAAGAAAAAATAAGAGCTGAGTTAGCTGAAGAATCAAATAAAAAACTTAAACAAGAAATAGATTACCGTCAAAAGATTCAAAATGAATTAGTAACTCAAACCACCAAATATGAAGCTATTTTTAATAATACCTCTCACTTAATTTGGACTGTTAATAGAGATTTAAAAATTACTTCATTTAATCCTAATTATTTTAAATATATCAAAACTATATTTAATTATGATTTGAAGGTTGGAGATTATATTGGTAAAGTAAGCAGAAATAAAAAAGATAATCTTAGATTAAAGTTTTGTTATGATTTGAAGGTTGGAGATTATATTGGTAAAGTAAGCAGAAATAAAAAAGATAATCTTAGATTAAAGTTTTGGATAGATAAATACAAAGATTTTTTCAATACTAAAAAAGATAACAAAGTAGAGTTTTTCGAAATTAAAAATACTAGTTCCAACGGAAAGACTTATTACAGGGAAATATTTTTACATCCTATACGTGGTGCTAACGGTATAATTACAGAAGTAGCAATAATTGGTCAAGATACCACAGAAAGAAGATTAGCAGAACAAAAAATCATTGATCAGTCTGCTAAATTGGAAGCTATTTTTGAGAGTGGTAAACAGTTAATTTGGACAGTTAATAGAAATTACTCATTCACGTCTTTTAATAAAAACTTTAAAAAAGCCATGTTTAATGTTTATGGTGTTGAACCAACATTAGACAATAAAATTTACAAACCACAAAAAACAAAAGTTGGTAAAAAATATCACGATTGGTGGATCACAAAATACGACGAGGTATTTAAATCGTCTAGCAGTATTGAATTTACTACAGAGCAGCTAGATAAAAACGGAAATAAATTGTACCGTCAAATATTTATACACCCTATTTTTAAAAATGGTGTCGTTGAAGAATTATCTTGTATATCTAATGATGTTACCGAATTAAGGTATTTACAAAACCAATCAATTACTCAAGCCGCTAAACTAAAGTCTATTTTTGAAAGTTCTTCACATTTAGTTTGGACAATTGATAAGGATTTTAAAACAACGTCTTTTAACACTAATTTCAGTAAGCAGTTTGAGTTAAATAATGGAACAAAGCCTGAATTAAATATTCAATTACATACATTATTACCAAAATCGAAACAAAATGCCTATAAATTATATTGGTATAGTAACTATAAAAAAGTATTTCAAGGAACCCCTATTAAGTTAGAAAAACATCAAATTAATCACTCCGGAAAATTAATCATTAATGAGATTTACCTAAACCCGGTAAGAAATGAGAAAAACGAAATTGTTGAAATAGCTTGCTTAGCTCACGACATTACAGAAAACAAAATCTTTGAACAGAAAATAATCAATCAGTCAGCAAAACTTAAGGCTATTTTTGAAAGTGGCGATCATTTAATTTGGACTGTCAATAAAAAATTTGAATTAACTTCTTATAACAAAAACTTCTTCAATCTAATTGGTAATAAAACAACCAAGAAACAATTGGAAGAAAATAAAACAGTTTACATTATAGATACAATTCAAAATAAAGAGAAAAAAAGTTTTTGGATTGAAAAATATAAACAGGTATTAAAAGGCACGCCAAATGTGTTTGTTCACAAAAGCAATGTTGGCGGAAAAGATGTTTACAGAGAAGTTTATTTGTATCCAATATTATTAAACAATGAAGTTGTTGAAGTTTCGGTGATAGCTCAAAATATTACTGAGAGAATTGAAAATGAAAATAAAATTATTGAACAATCAGCAAAACTGAAAGCTATTTTTGAAAGTGGCGATCAATTAATGTGGACCATAAACAAAGACTTAAAACTCACATCGTTCAATAAAAACTATGCTAATTCTGTGTTCGACTTCTATGGCTATTACCCTGAAATTGGTAAAAGCATGAGAAGCAATAAAACAACAGAATATCATTCAATTTGGGATGATAAATACGAATTAGCATTTAAAGGAAAACCTGTTGAGTTTATTTCTGAGAGAACACAAAAAAATGGGGCTAAAATCATCCGACAAATATTGCTATATCCAATTAAAGATATTAATAATAATGTAATAGAAGTGTCTGGTATAGGCTTTGATATTACAGAAAACAAAATAAATGAAGAAAAAATAACACAATCTTTGAAAGAAAAAGAAGTGTTATTGAAAGAAGTGCATCACCGTGTAAAAAACAATATGCAGGTTATTTCTAGTATTCTTAATCTGCAATCATCTTATGTTAGAGATAATTATGCTTTAAATCTTTTAAAAGAGTGCCAAAACCGTATTAAATCGATGGCATTTATTCACGAAAGCTTATATCAAAGCAAAAACTTCGAATCTGTTAACTTCTCTGAGTATGTAACCACTTTATCTAAGAATTTAGTACACACCTATTCAATAAATACTAAAAAAATTAAATTAATTTTGACATTAGATAATTTGATGTTAAACCTTGATACATCTATCCCTTGTGGCTTAATTATCAACGAAATTATATCAAATTCATTAAAATATGCGTTTCCAGATAATAGGGATGGAATAATCTTTGTAAATTTGAGAGTTGTAAATAATAAAGTAAATATCGAGGTTGGTGATAATGGTGTTGGAATACCAGACAGTGTTGATATAAAAAACACACAAACACTGGGTCTTCAGCTTGTAGATACACTTGTAGAACAAATAAACGGAACCATAAAATTAAGTAGAAACAAAGGAACTATTTTTAGTATAGAATTTAATAATTAAAACATGGAGAATAATAACGTTAATGTTTACATTGTAGAAGACGAAAGTATTGTAGCTAAAGACATTCAAAACAGTTTAAAAAAACTAGGATATAATGTATTGGGTATTAGTAACAATGGTGCTGATGCAATTAAAAATATTGTTGATTTAGAGCCAAACATCGTATTGATGGATATTATGATTAAAGGCAGTATGACCGGTATTGATGTTGCGGAAACATTAAAGAAAGAATATAATATTCCTGTTATTTTCCTTACGGCTTATGCTGACGAAAGCACCTTAGCTAAAGCAAAAATTACAGAGCCTTATGGCTATATTTTAAAACCATTCAAAGAGATTGATTTACATTCAACTATTGAAATGGCTTTATACAAGCATAAAAAAGATACTGAAGTACAAAAAGAGCGCGATTTCTTATATTCTTTAGTAGAGAATAAAGATGAGGCAGCTAAAGATATTTTATTCGTAAAATCAAACAGCCGCCTTGTAAAGGTTAATTTAAAGGATATCTACTATGTAGAGGCTTTAAAAGATTACGTTGTTTTAAACACACAATACACGCGTTATACGATACATTCTACAATGAAAGACATTGAGAAAAAACTGGATAACGGAGATTTTATCCGCGTACACCGCTCTTTCATTGCTCGTATTGATAAAATACAAACAATTGAAAATCAAACAGTTGTATTAGAAGAAAACAAAAAAGTAATTCAAATTGGCGGTTCATACCGCGATGAATTATTAGCAAAATTAAATATGATTTAATGATTCGCTACTCTGTTCTTTTTTTACTGCTTTTTATAAATAATTGTTTTTTTTCTCAAAGAAGCGAAGTTGTTTTTCAATCCAAAGCCTCTCACAATTATGCTATTGGTAAATTATTTTATGTTGAAGATGTAATAGATACATCTAGATTAATGCATATGGCCACTTTAAAAATTACATCCAGTAATCAAGATGTATTTGTTTCAAAGGCCCATAATTTACTGGAGATAAAAACGAAAGAACTTAATGCAAATAGCTATAAATTAAAGTCTTTTTCTTTAGTTGATACAACATTAATTATGTTTTTTGATGTTTATTTTGCTCCGGAAAAACAAATTGAATTAATAGAGAAAAACAGAATCTTAGGTAAACTTATTTTGTTTAACAATATAAAAGATACTATTTACAGAAATGTTTGTGTTGGCGATTCTTGTGTCGTTTTTTCTAGAAAAAAATATTTATCTATTTCAGCATCAACTAATAAAAAAGACATTAGTTTGAGATTAGTAAAAAGAAAAGATGCACTAGAAATATTAACTAAAACTATAAATAAAGAAAACGCAGCTTTTTTTTATACTGTTAAATTAAGAGATGATTCACAATCTGTTCCTGTAATGTTAGGTGGAGCATTAGGTGGCGTTTTGGGAGCTTTAATTGTTGCGGAAACGATGCAATTAATGAATAAAAATACAGATCCTGAATATGATAGATTTTCAAGATTAAGTTATAATTTAGGAAGAACACTTATAGCAATTTACCCTTTGGATAAACAAATTTCATTAAATTAAAAATAGTAATTTCGCAAAATGCAATCTCAATATGATATTATAGTAGTTGGTGCCGGTCACGCAGGTTGCGAGGCTGCTGCTGCTGCTGCTAATATGGGTTCTAAAGTTTTATTGCTTACCATGAACATGCAAACCATTGCCCAAATGAGCTGTAATCCGGCTATGGGCGGTATTGCAAAAGGTCAAATAGTTCGTGAGATTGATGCTTTAGGAGGTTATAGCGGAATTGTTTCTGATAGATCTGCTATTCAATTCAGAATGCTAAATCGATCAAAAGGACCCGCAATGTGGAGTCCGCGTACCCAAAACGATAGAATGTTATTTGCAGCTACCTGGAGAGAAATGTTGGAACAAACTCCTAACGTTGATTTCTGGCAAGACATGTGTCGCGAATTAATTATTTCTAAAGACGGAAAACGCGTTGAAGGTGTTGTGACAGGTATGGGTTTAGAATTTAAAGCCAAAGCTGTAGTTTTAACTAATGGAACCTTTTTAAATGGATTAATTCACTTAGGTGAAAAACAAATAGGTGGAGGTAGAAGTGGAGAATCGGCTTCTTATGGTATTACCGAACAATTAGTTAGTCTTGGTTTTGAAAGTGGACGAATGAAAACAGGAACGCCCCCACGTATAGATGGGCGTTCTTTGGATTATTCTAAAATGGAAGAGCAAGAAGGGGATGTGGCGATTGACAAATTCTCTTATTTAGATAATACATCACCTTTTATTTCAAACGATGGACGTCCAGTAAAAAAACAAGTTCCTTGTCACATTACATACACCAACCAAGATGTACATGATATTTTAAGAACAGGGTTTGAAAAGTCACCAATGTACTCTGGACGTATTCAAGGTTTAGGCCCAAGATATTGCCCTAGTATTGAAGATAAAATTACACGTTTTTCAGAACGTGATAGACATCAATTATTTGTTGAACCAGAAGGTTGGGATACCGTAGAAATTTATGTAAATGGATTTTCAACTTCTCTTCCTGTTGATGTTCAGCAAAAAGCATTAAAATTAATTCCTGGTTTTGAGAACGCTAAAATGTTCCGTCCGGGTTATGCTATTGAGTACGATTATTTTCCACCTACACAATTGCAATTAACTTTAGAAACTAAGTTGGTTGAAGGGCTATACTTTGCAGGACAAATTAATGGTACTACAGGTTATGAAGAAGCTGCTTGTCAAGGTCAAATGGCCGGGATCAATGCACACCTAAAAATCAACGAAAAAGATCCATTAATCTTAAAACGACACGAAGCGTATATTGGAGTATTAATAGATGACCTCGTTACTAAAGGCACTGATGAACCTTACCGTATGTTTACGTCTCGTTCTGAGTACCGTTTATTATTACGTCAAGATAATGCCGATGTTCGATTAACTCCTCTGTCCCATTCTATTGGTTTAGCCAATGATGAAAGAATGAGAAGAGTTTCAGATAAGATTAAGAACTACGAAAATCTTATCAAGTTTTTTAAAAATACGAGTGCAGAACCAGAAGAAGCAAATGGTTATTTAGAAAGCATTAACTCTGCTCCATTAACACAAAAAATTAGATATTTTAATGTCTTATCTCGTCCGGATGTTTCTATCAATGATTTAGCAAAACACTGTACGGATTTGAAGAACGAAGTTTCTAATTTAGATTCAGATACCATTATGCAGGCAGAAATACTTATGAAGTATGAAGGTTATATTGAGAGAGAAAAAGAGAACGCTGAAAAAGTAGCTAAGCTTGATAACTATAAAATTAAACCGGATTTCGATTTTAAATCGGTTCCTAGTTTGTCTTTAGAAGCGAGAGATAAATGGACAAAATTACGACCAACAACTATTGGTCAGGCTAGTCGTATTTCTGGAATTAACCCGGCAGATATTTCTGTGTTGTTAGTCCATTTAGGAAGATAAATATAAAAGTTCCACGTGGAACAAGTGGATAGAATTATGTCAGTTCGAGCGAAGTCGAGAACTATAAAGAACAAAGAATAGAATATGTTAACTATAGAAAAATGTTTAGTATGTGGCTCAAATCAGTTTGAGCCTTTTTTAGTTTGTAAAGATCATACCGTAAGCAAGGATAATTTTAACATTGTGTCTTGTAAGATGTGTGGATTTAAATTTACAAATCCCCGCCCTACTGATTTAGTAATTGGAGATTATTATAAAGCTGAAGAATATGTTTCTCATAGCAACACAAAGAAAGGCTTAGTTAATCAGTTGTACCATATTGTAAGAAACTATACACTTAAGAAGAAGATTCAATTAGTGTTATCTTATGTTTCACGTGGAACTATTTTAGATTATGGTTGTGGTACCGGAATGTTTTTAAATGCTTGCAAAGATGCCGGGTGGAATACTATTGGAATGGAGCCGGATGATAGCGCCAGAAAGATTGCAAGTGATCATGATTTAAGCGTGTATTCTAATAAGGAAAGTCTAAGCACATTTATTAAAGAAAGACAAGTAGAAGCGATTACTTTATGGCACGTGTTAGAACATGTAACGGATATGCCAGAGACATTAGCCTTCTTTAAAGCTAAGCTTAAAAAAGAAGGTGTTTTAATTATTGCGGTTCCTAATCATGTTTCTTATGACGCACAACACTATAAAGAATTTTGGGCAGCCTATGACGTTCCTCGACACTTACACCATTTCGATTTAAAATCTATGAGCTCATTATTTGAGAACAATGGTTTTAAATTAGTAGAAACCAAACCAATGAAATTTGATAGCTTCTATGTTTCTATGCTTAGTGAGAAATGTAAGACGGGTTCAGTTAATCTTTTTAAAGCGTTTTGGATTGGCTTAATATCTAATTTAAAAGCTAAGGACTCTAGCTCCTACTCTAGTACAATTTATATATTTAAACACAAATAAGTTTCACATGAAACAGTAAGCCCCGCTAGAAATCTCTATCGGGGCTTTTTTATTTATTCTGTGTGTTGAGGCCCTCGAAACAAATAGCTTGTATTTGTTTCACGTGAAACTTATTCTTTGTGCACATCTTTAAATTGTAGTATGTCTTTTAACCTAAGCCCTTTTTCGGTGTCAAATCCACAGGTGCTGTTAAACTATTTTTGGGTTTTCGTATGTGCCAAATAACATATCCCACCAAACAATATCTTCATAGTTATTGGAGTGCTTTTCGTATTCGTGATGTATACGATGCATTTCTGGTCTCTGGAAAATATACCCAAACCACTGTGGTATTTTTACATTTGTATGGTAAAAGAATTCTCCAAAGGCTGTGTACAAAGAATAGATTACCCCTGCTTCCATGTTTAAATCTAACAAATTATAAACTATTAAACGCTCTAAGAAAGAATTAACTATCATTTCTAATGTATGTTTATAGAAGGATATAATTACCTCTATTCGTTGTGGACTATGATGTATTTAATGACAACGTGTCCATAACTAATCTATTCTGCAACATCAACGATACCACCAATAAAACACAAAGGTGGCGATAAAGTAGGGAATCATTTCAACCCAAACAGATGAACATGATTTGACAAATGGAATATGCTTGTTGTCGATAATTATTTTCCCAGGTATATCCTGCCAGAGTTGCTATTGCTAATTGAACAAAGTTTATGGCAATTACTCTTATGGTCCAAGTTGCTAATTCTGGAAATTTCCATCCAGGAAATATTCTCTCTAACATAAATCAGAAGGTAAATACAGAAAATATAATAATCGGCATTTTAATATGTTTATTTGGTTTATCAAATTATCACAAGATTATACTTAGCATTTTTTAAATCAGTCAGTGATGCGCCAAAAAATGCAAAAAGGTTTTTAGTTCCACGTGAAACTGTTTGAGATTTTGTAGCAAGTTTTCAAAACCAAAAAGCCTCTCCAAATAGGAGGGGCTTTTTGAGAAGACATATTCTGTTGTCTGCTTATTTCAATTGGCTCAAGAAAATTTTATCAAACAATTTGTCGGATAAAATACGACGGACAAATAACAATAGTTTTGCTCCTCCCCCAACAGCATATCTTGTTTTAGGATTGTTGGAGCTAATTGCTTTAGCAATTGTTTTAGCTATGACAATTGGTTCTGATCCAACTCTTCTATATGTTTCATCAATTAATGCTGCGTGTTTTGTGGCTAGGTTTTTATAGGCTGTATTTCCTGATACTTTTAAAAGGTTTTCTTTTGCTATTCCTCCCCACTCCGATTTGATGGCTCCCGGTTCAATAATAACCACACCAATATTAAACTGCTTCAACTCCATTCTTAAACTATCGCTTAATCCTTCAACAGCAAATTTGGTAGCATGATACCAGGCTCCGTGAGGTTCACCAAATTTTCCTCCCATCGATGAAATGTTCACGATTTTACCTGACTGTTGTTTTCGCATATAAGGAAGTACTAATTGAGTCAATCTTGCTAGTCCAAAGATGTTAACGTCAAACTGGTATTTTGCTTCTGAAATTGGAACATCTTCCAGAGCACCAAAAGAACCATAGCCAGCATTGTTCACTAATACATCAATTCGTTTTTCACTCTCCATAATTTTTTGAATTCCCTTAACCATTGATTCATCATTGGTTACATCCATTTCTAAAAGTTTTATTCCTTGTTCTTTTATATCACTCATTTTGTCTAATCTGCGAGCTGCCGCATAAACAATATTTCCGTTTGCAACTAATAGTTTTGCTGTTTCTTTTCCTATGCCTGAAGAGGCCCCAGTTATTAACACTACTTTTTTTTCCATGATTTTAATTTTATTGATTTTTTATTTTATTTATTGATTGACTAATCAGTCTATTGTTGATAACAAATATATAGCAGTTTTAAAAATTCAAAGGTCAAGGCTTTTGAAAAAATTATCTGTGAGTTTACATTGGTAAATGAAGACGATAATTTTTTCATATAACGCAGAGATTTGGATTTTTTAATCTGCTATTTTAGGTGATCATGTCCCATAATAATTGAAACGACTCATTGATGATTTGCTTTTGCTTGTTTGTTGAAAACTCTCCAGACGATAGGTATTGATTAATACCTGCAATGTGACTGTTAATAAGTGTGTAAAGCAAATCAACCGGTAATGGTTTTAAAACAGCTGCCTTAATCCCCTCTTGTAAAAAATCCAAGTGTGGTTCAGCTTGCTTTCTAATTTCTTCGGGTGAGATTAATGAATAAAATGGTGAGGTTGAAAATTGCTGAATGAAGTAAAACTCCGGCTTATTTTCAAGCGACCACTCTATGGTGTTTGTGTAGATCGATTTAAACACTAATTCCAGAGAATCAGCTTTACTGATGTTAGAATACATATATTCTGTCAATCGTTTCTTGGTATCGCTGTATAGTGCTAAAATAAGTTCTTCTTTGGTTTTGTAATAATGAAACAACGTGCCATTAGCTACCCCCGCTTCTTTTGCAATTTTACTTGTAGGAGTTGCATGAAACCCAAACTCTACAAAGAGTTTTAAGGCAGCTTTTAATATTTCTTCTTTTTTATCCAAAATAATGATTGACTAATCACTCTACAAATATAGAACTGATTTTTGAAACCACAAAATTTATTTTAATTGAACGCAGATAATGAGGGGAGAGTTTGAAAAATAAGAGCGGTTCAGTTTTTTTATAAACCATTAAAATAATTGAATTGACAAGATTTAATTAAAAAAACTGTTTCTTCTTTTTCTTGTTTTGTGACAACACCAAGTTGTATTTTTAAAAGACCGTATCTCGCGGTGAAATATTTACGAGAAATAAAATAGAACGTATTAGGATTAATTTTAGAAATCAAATGGAGAGCTTTTTCTTTATTATTTAGATGATAATGTGCTTCTGCCTGCATTAATTGAAATTGTCTATAATAACCCTTCCAAACAAATTCTTTGTAAATTCTATAGTTTTTGGTTGCAAAATCAATCAATTTCAAAACATCGTTGTAATAACCACATAATACTAAAGCGTCAGCTACAAAATAATGAAAGCCTGGAAAGTTCTTGAAATGTAAACCAATTCGGGGTAAGCGCTTTTCTATGGAATAAATGTGTTTTATAATTTTCACTAACGATTTATCTTCCACAAAATGAGCGTACAACAACAAACATTGATAATATCTGCCAAGAGGCATAGGGTGTATGTTTTCAGGAATTTCAATTTGCATGAGGGCTTCGTAATATTGTTTCATTAAAGCGGTATCCATTAATAGAAAAGATCTAAAAAATAGTAAGGAATTCCCAAATATTTGCGCCTCCGGGCTTGTCTTGTGTTTTAAGTATTCGATATATCCCTTGTATTGATATGCAACGAGGTTGTCATAATCAGGAAAGTGTTCAAAATAAAAAATCTGTGCCAGTTCACTTTTAGCTAAATCCGGAATAATTTTTTCAAAGGCTTTCGGGTCTTCTCGCAAACGTTCAGCAATGCGTCGCGAAAGCAGTTGCATGGTTTCATCATGGTCGGCAAGATTGGTATAATCTTTTTCTTTGAAAAAAGACATAAAAAAATCAAGCTCATTTTGACTAATGCCCGTTTTGTTTTTATCAGGTTTAATAAAACCACTCCAGCCATCATAACCACAAAAAATAGAAAGGATATCTAAGGTTTGATAACTAGAATTAAAACCACTTTTATAAAAACCCATAAAACGTTTAAGGGTAGCGGGACTGATATAATGCTTGGTTCTTCTGAAAACCATATCAGATAAGCGCTCGCAATCGATAGGGTTGAGTACATTAAAACCAGCTGTTGTTTCAACAACCTGTTTTAAGCGAACAACATCCGTTTTGTTAACCATATTTGGTTTGCGAGCCACAGAGCGAAAATACTATCAAAAACTTAATATGCAATTAATGAACATTAATGAATTTTTAGTGAATTGAAAAGCAATGTAAGTTTGTTAGTATGAATAAAGAAAAGGTTCGGATTCCTCAAAACATTATTCAAACCATAAGTGTGGCTGGAGAGAGTGTTGTACTATTTTACTTATACACTAAGCTAAAGTTGAAAGAGAGTAATTGGATTGTGTGTAAAAATTATAGTGAAAAAGGGACGGATATTTTATTGCTAAAAGTAAAAAACAACAAAAACAGAAAAGCTATTGATAAAATTAGAATTGAGGTTAAAACAAGAGAAAAACTTGAAACAATAACAAAGAATACAATTAGAGTACAATTTAATTTATCGAAACTAGAAAAAGAAAATAGTGATTATGTAGTTTGTCTTTGGTTGGAGCTACATAAATTTTTGATTGTGCCAACAAACGAATTTAAACCAGTGGGTAAAAAATTCAGATATACTGTTTTAAAAAAAGAAATAAATGAAGATGAGTATTTTGATAATTGGGAATTAATTAAAGAAAAATTAAAATAATATATAAAACCATGAAAAAACTATTTTCGATTATTGTAAGCTTTGTATTTTACAATTCACTATTTGCACAAAACAATGCCCTGTGTTTTGATGGCATTAATGATTTAGCAATGTTTCCAAACACACCGGCAAAAGTGAATAACCTACAAAATTACACTATAGAAACGTACGTATATTTTAACGGCGCGGTTAGTAATCAACCAATTTATTCTAAAGACCAAGGAACTAATAAAACAACATTAACATTTGGCTATTCAGTAACCGCAACAGGAGCAACAGCAACAGCAACACCTGGTAAATTATACTATAGAGCGAGTTTAACTTCGGCGGTTTTAGAATCGCCATTTGCTAGTTATGTGGCGTCTAATTGGTTTCATATAGCAATCACTTACGATGGTGGAACATTAAAATTGTACACTAACGGGGCATTAACAACAACGCTTGCAACAACAGCCGCATCTCTTATGGCAAATTCAACCGCAACAAACACGGCTTATTTTGGTTTTTATGGAGGAAAATATTTTAATGGAAAATTAGATAATTTTAGAATATGGAATTATGCACGAACTCAAACACAAATAACAAATTATAAAAACTGCGAAATGATAGGCAACGAGAGTGGATTACTTGTTAATTATAATTTTAATCAAACTGGTAGCGTAGTTGTAAACGATAACGTCTCCCCAAATTTAAATAGCTTGTTAAATGGAACATTTAATGGTACCGCTAGCTCAGGCTGGGTAACTAGTACGGCATCAAACTTAACACCAACAGTTACGATAAGCGGATTGCCTACAAACGGAATTTGTCCGAACACAACAGCCACAATAAGTGCAAGTGGCTCATCAACGTATTTATGGTCAACAAGCGAAACAACAAATGTTATAGCAATATCTCCTACTACAACTATTACATATTCTGTTATAGGCACAAATGGAGCGAACTCCTGTTATAATCAAGCCATTAAAACCATTACAATACATCCAACGCCAAACATCGGTTTATCAACAGGTTCCCCAAACCCCGATTGTGAAGGAAATGTAAGATATATAACGTATACAAGTTCAAGTAGTCCAAACAGTGCTAGTAACTGGACTTTATATCCTGGAGGACTTACTGCCACTGGTCAAAATTCAGGGGAGGGGTTTTTGTATCCAGCAACTAGTACAATATACACAGTCAGTGCGTCAAATACATTGGGGTGTATAAGCACCAAAACGATAGCTTTAGGTGTATCAATATGTACAGGAATTGAGGGGTTTCAATCAATCAGTGACATAAAGGTTTACCCAAATCCTGCTACCAGTATACTAAACGCAGATTTACCATTTAAATCAACTTCAATTAAATTGTATGATATTACGGGTAAACAAATTATTGAAACAACTGCTTTTCCAATAAATACTAGCTGGTTAGAAAACGGCATTTATTTTATCGAAATTCAGTCAGAAAACGAAATGATAAAAAAGAAAATAATCATTTCAAAATAGTGATAATAATCCTATAAAATCATACACGTCTGCACTATCAACGTTCCATTATTTTTACTAAATTCACGCCATCTAAAACAAATTCAACATGGAATATAGAATAGAAAAAGACACAATGGGCGAGGTAAAAGTACCTGCGCACGTTTATTGGGGAGCTCAAACAGAACGTTCTCGTAACAACTTTAAAATTGGTCCTGAGGCTAGTATGCCAAAGGAAATTATATATGCTTTTGGATACCTTAAAAAAGCAGCAGCATTAGCTAACTGCGAGTTAGGTGTTTTATCAAAAGAAAAATGCGATTTAATTGCTAAGGCTTGCGATGAAATTTTAGCTAAGAAATTAGACGATCAGTTTCCTTTAGTGATTTGGCAAACTGGTTCCGGTACACAAAGTAACATGAACGCTAACGAGGTTATTGCTTACCGCGCACACGTAATGCAAGGTGGTTCATTAAACGACGAGAAAAAAGTATTACATCCAAATGATGATGTAAACAAATCTCAATCATCCAACGATACTTATCCAACAGCGATGCACATTGCGGCTTACAAGCAAGTGGTGGAAATTACTATTCCGGGCATGATGAAATTGCGTGAAAGCTTAAACAAAAAAGCCAAAGCGTTTGAGAACATCATTAAAACTGGTCGTACACACTTCATGGACGCTACGCCATTGTCGTTAGGACAAGAGTTCAGTGGATATGTTCAACAAATTGACATGAGCATTCGCGCATTAAACAATGCATTAGAAGCAGTGAAAGAATTAGCATTAGGTGGTACTGCTGTTGGAACAGGATTAAACACACCAAAAGGATATGATGTATTAGTTGCTAAAAAAATTGCTGAATTAACCGGTTTACCATTTGTGACTGCTCCAAACAAATTTGAAGCATTAGCAGCACACGATGCGATGGTTGAATTAAGTGGTGCTTTAAAACGTAGTGCAGTAGCTTTATTTAAAATAGCAAACGATATTCGTATGTTATCTTCTGGTCCACGTTGTGGAATAGGGGAGATCATTATTCCAGATAACGAGCCGGGTTCATCTATTATGCCAGGTAAAGTAAACCCAACACAACCAGAAGCATTAACAATGGTTTGTGCTCAAGTAATAGGTAACGATGTGGCTGCTACTGTTGGTGGAACAATGGGTCATTTTGAATTAAATGTATTTAAACCGGTTATTGCAGCTAACGTATTGCAATCTGCTCGTTTAATTGGTGATGCTTGTGTATCGTTTACAGAAAAATGTAGCGATGGAATTGAAGCAAATTTACCTGAGATTAAAAAGCATTTAGAAAACTCATTAATGTTGGTTACAGCGTTAAATCCACACATTGGATATGAGAATGCAGCTAAGATTGCTAAAACAGCTCATAAAGGAAATAAAACATTACGTGAGGCATCTGTTGAATTAGGTTTATTAACGACTGAGCAATTTAGCGAGTGGGTGAAGCCAGAAGATATGATTGGAAGTTTGAAATAGGACTATAAAAAATGTCACTTCGAGCCAAGTCGAGAAGCGGCATTTTATGAGACCCTGAAACGATTCGGGGTTACGAAAGAATAAAAAACCGTAGTGATGAGCTACGGTTTTTTTATTTCTTTCCTATTTTATAACCAATTTGGGTTCTTGGCTCTACTTTCTCTTTTTTATCCAATAATTCATCAAAGTATTGAAAAACCAATTCAATATTTTTGGTATTGTTGTCTGTTTTCTTTCGGATTTCTTCAATGATTAGACGCAGTTCGGTATTGTCGGTTAACGATTGTCTTATGCGAGTAAATATTCGCATAATTTGTATGTTAACCTGTATGGCTTTTGGGCTGTTTAAAACACTTGAAAGCATTAATACGCCGTGTTCGGTAAATACATAAGGTAAATATTTTATATTTTCTCCTTGTTTCAAGGTGCCAATTTGGCACCTTGAAACTTCTGCTTCTTGTTTTGTTAATTCAAACATAAAATCAGCAGGAAATCTTTCAATATTTCTATTGACTTGTCTTTTTAGTTGTTTAGTTTCAACCCCATACAATTCTGCTAAATCACTATCTAGCATTACTTTTTGATTTCGTATAATATAAATTTTGTTCATCAAAACCTCGTCAGGCAAGGTTGTTAAATTAGCTTTCTCCATAAAATAATTGTTTCTAATGATAAAAGTAAAATATTTTATAGCAGCTGATGGCTACAATTTGTAGCAAAATAAAAATGGAGGTCGTAAATTGAGCCCTCCATTTTATTTCTATTTAAAATCTTTGAGGTACCAATTTGGCACCTCAAAGATTTCATTCTTTCACAAATCGTATTTTCTTTATTGAATCTGAAGAGTATAATTCGATAAAATAAACTCCGCTGTTTAATGATTCAAT
>DAORKG010000021.1:1259-61739 GCA_035439445.1 Bacteroidia bacterium | reverse complement strand
GGTTTAGATAATTTATAAATAATAACTTATATACTTTTTCAAGTTTTTTTAATGATTTTAGCTCATCTAGGAGTTTTAAGGAGTTGTAATTTGCTTGAATTGAATTTCTGTAATCGGCTTTTTTTTGGTATAACTCACTTTGTTGAATATAAGCATTTGCAAGACCTATGGTGTGACCAATTTTTTCTTTTAATTCGAATACTTTTAGTAAATCCTTTTCAGTTTGCGCTGTAATTTTTGTATTAATATCAAGGGTTATTTTATTGATTAAAAATTCTGACTTATTATACTCATCTATCTTTTCTATATAGTTGTAATAATATTCAAATAATTTTTTACTTTCTTCAAACTTGTTAGTTTCGTAGTAATTTATAGCAAGATTAATTATTGATGCAATGGCATTAGATGTATCATTATTTTTGAAATTTAATTCGATTGACTTTTTAAAAAATAGATTTGATTGTTCATATTCTTTTGTGTCATGATATATTAATCCTAAATTATTATTTATGTTAGCTTTAATACTTAAATTATTTGTTTGATTTATTAAATATGAAGCTATGTTGAAATTTTTAAGTGCTTTTGTGTAATCATCTTTATTCCAATATATAAGCCCAATGTTATTATAAACACCTGCTGAAAAAGCATTGTTTTTAATTTGTGAAATATTTTTTAATGCCAAATTATAACAATATAATGCAGAATCGTATGAACCTAAAATATCATAACAAATGCCTTTTGTATTATAACCTTTACTATAACCAAATGGGTAGCTAATTTCTTCGCTTATATTAATGGCATTGTTTGCGTATTGGATTCCTAAGGTAGGATCTGATTCCATAAAAACGCCTGCAATTTTTATATTAAGATCTGCTTGAACAGTGTCTGTGTTTTTGTTTAATTTTTTAATTAAATTTTCAACAGATTGATTTTGGGCAATTGCTATATAGTTAAAAAAAAATAGCACTACATTTATTAAATATAATTTCAGTTTCATTTTATATAAACATATTTAATGTGTTTTAATTCTTTGTATGATAGCGTTTCGTGTTCTTTTTGAAATACTGTCGGATCTTCGTAAAGCATTAACGATGCTATTGGATATTGGTTATTTATATATGTTATTGACCGTGTTTCAGGTTTTAATAAATATATATCGCTTGGTTTATCTTCATTATATATTTCTATTAGATAAGTAACAACATCATTTTTTAAGAAGTACTTTTTTAATAATCTGGCACGTTTACCTTTGTTGTCGTTTGAATTTTGAGGATTAACATCATAAATAAAAATATCTTGTCCCATATATTTTAAGAATTGAAATTCTTTTTCATTTTCTCCCCTAATTTTTAAAGGAATACCAAAAAATCTAAAGTCTTCGTCATCATTTCTTGTGTAATATATTGGCATTTGTATTTTAATAGGGAAATATTTTCGTTTATTTATTTTTAATCTACTTGCCCTTAGAGCTACAATTACCAATACTAAGCCCTCTCTAAAAATGCTAGCAAATACCTGTCCGATTGCTCTTTTTTCATCAAAATAAATCATGCCATATATAAACTCTAATGCTAAAACAATAATGTACCAAATAAAGATTGTTTTATATAACCTGGTTGTGGAAGCTATTTTTTGATAGTTAAAAAATGGAGAAAAATTAATAGCATTATTAATCATTTGAATCCAGAAATTAATACCAATTAAGTATACTATGGTAGAAAGTAAAGAAGTGAAGTCTCCTAAAAATGGCTGAAATAAAAAGAAATCGAACAAACCATGGGAAAGAACGGCTACAGAGATTCCTACAATTGTATTTATAAATTTAGAACCTTTATTAAACAATTGAAATCGATAAATCCCATAAACACAAATGCTTGTATTGATGATATGCACTAGGCAAGAAATAAATGTTCTTCCGGAAGCTATTTGAGCTCCGTAATTGTTATAATAAATGAAGTTTTCTCTTACTGAAAATCCTAGGGCAACTACTCCGGCAAAAACTAAATAGTCTATCGGTTCATTTACCCTCTTGTTAATTATTTTAATAGCAATTAGTACTCCTAATAATTTGGATATTTCTTCTGTTAACCCAACTCCGAATATGGAGTAAAAAAAGTCATTAACTAATTCTCCATTAAAATTAAAGCCAGAAATTTCTAGCCCGTAATATATCCATAAGGCTAGAGTAGGTGTAAGAAAACCAATTACAAACGCAATAACGGTATCCCAGAGTCTTTCGTGTTCCAAAATGTCTATACGCTTAAAATAACCCAACCATAGCATGGCCCCGCAAATAGCTCCTACTATTGGAAATATTAAATTGAGTTGGTCTTGATTAAGCATATTGGGTTAAAAAAAAATCCCTCAGCCAATGACTAAGGGATTTTATACTATAATAATAAGGATTAGTTATTGATACTGATTTTCTTATCTAATTCCTCGATGTAAGCTTTGAAACGTTTGTCAGTATCCATTAAATTGTTTACTGTACGGCAAGCGTGTAATACAGTTGCATGGTCTTTTCCACCGCAGTGCATACCAATTGTAGCTAAAGAAGATTTAGTCATACACTTAGCAAAATACATAGCGATTTGACGAGCCTGAACAACTTCACGTTTACGAGTTTTAGATTTCATTAAATCGATGTTTAAATCGAAGTAATCGCAAACCACTTTTTGGATATAATCAATAGAAACCTCGCGAGCAGTAGATTTAACAAACTTGTCAATCATTTGCTTAGCTAATTCTAACGTAATCGTTTTCTTGTTTAAAGAAGATTGAGCTAATAATGAAATTAATGCCCCTTCCAATTCACGAACATTTGAAGTGATGCTGTACGCTAAGTATTCGCAAACTTCTTTTGGTAATTGAATACCTTCGTTATATACTTTTTTCTCTAAGATAGCAATACGAGTTTCTAATCCTGGAGTTTGTAAGTCTGCACTTAAACCCCATTTGAAACGAGATAATAAACGTTGCTCAATTCCTTGCATTTCAACCGGAGCTCTATCAGCTGTTAAGATGATTTGTTTTCCTAATTGGTGTAAGTGATTGAAAATATGGAAGAATACATCTTGTGTTTTTTCTTTACCTGCTAAATATTGAATATCATCAATAATTAACGTGTCAATCATTTGGTAGAAATGAACGAAATCATTTTGGTTGTTATTTTTAATTGCATCAATAAACTGAGCAATAAATTTTTCTGATTGAACATAAAGAACAGTTTTGTTAGGGAAGTTCTTTTTGATCTCAATACCGATAGCTTGTGCTAAGTGAGTTTTTCCTAAACCAACCCCACCGTATAACAATAATGGGTTAAAAGCAGTGCCGCCCGGTTTTTGAGAAACAGCATAACCAGCTGAACGAGCCAAACGGTTACAATCACCTTCTACAAAGTTCTCAAAACAGTAATTTGGATTTAATTGAGATTCTACTGATACTTTCTTTAAACCAGGAATGATAAATGGATTTCTGATTGATCCACTGTCAATAGGCATTGAAACCGGATTGTTTCTCAAGTTTGTATTAATATTTGGAACTTTCAACATAACGGCTTTTTCAGATTTCCCTGTTCCGTTATCCATTACGATGCTATATTCAATTCTTCCTTCTGGTCCTAATTCTTTTCTAATTACTTTTTTAATGATAGTGATGTAGTGTTCTTCTAACCATTCGTAAAAAAATTGAGAAGGCACTTGAATGTTTAATACGTTGTCTTGAATTTTAATGGCTTTAATAGGTTCAAACCAAGTAGCAAAATTTTGAGGGCTTACATTATCCTGAATTACTCTTAGGCAATTCTTCCACACTGTTTCAGCTGTCTTTTCCTTCATAGTATTAAATAAGTTATTAAATATATAGTGTTTAGTTTTATTAACAAGTTCGAGTTTGTAAATATATACTGATTATTTAATCTCGCAAGGAAAAAATCGATAAATAATTTCAAAAAATTTTCGTTTTGGACTTGTTTTTTTAAATTTTTCTATTATTTGAATTATGTGAAATTTTTTTCTTATTATAGGAGAAATACACATCTATTTTCCCTAGCCAAATTCCAGCCCACCCAACTTGCGTCACATGTATCTCTTTACCGACTCTATTTGTCAATTTTACAGGATGTTCCAAAAAAGTGTGAGAATGGCCGCCAATAATTAAATCAATATTTTCTGTTTGTGGAGCCATACTCATATCGCTTAGTTTTTTGTCGTTATATGAAAATCCTAAATGAGATAAAGCAATTACATAATCGCAGCCTAAATCTTGTTTTAAAAGTTTTGCTGTAGCATTGGCAATAGAAATAGGATTTTGATAAATTGTTTCCTTATACATTTTTTTATCTACTAAGCCCTCTAATTCAATTCCATATCCCAAAACCCCAATTTTTATTCCCTGTTTGTTGAATATTTTGTAAGGAACTATTTTATCATGTAAACTAGTATTTGAAAAATCATAATTACAATTGATGAAAGCAAATTTTGCATGTTCCATTTGCTTAGTAATATTATCAATCCCTAAGTCAAAATCATGATTTCCAATAGTGGTTGCATCATAATTCATTAAACTCATTAATTTATATTCTACCTCTCCGCCAAATAAATTAAAATAAGGAGTTCCCTGAAAAATATCTCCTGCATCTAATAATAAAATATTGTCATTTTCTTTTTTTATTTCCTCAATAACAGCAGCTCTTCTGGCAAAACCACCCTGATTGGCGTATTTTGGATCGTTGCTAGGAAACGGTTCAATTCGACTATGAATATCGTTAGTATATAAAATAGTTAAATGTTGTAAATCCTTATTTTTTAATACTTCTTTTGATAATGCCGGAAATCCTGCTAAAACAGCAGAAGTGCCAACAAAATATTTTAAAAAATCTCGTCTATTTTGATAATTGAATTCTGCCATCTAATCTTGGTTTAATGGTTTGCCCTTGTCTTGTAATATCTTCGCAATAATTAATAATCACATTTCTCAAAAGCACATTCATGGTTTTTCTTTCTTTTGCATTTTTAAAGAAGTTGTAACTATCGCCTCCATTTGCTAAATAATCTGATGTTATCACCCAATAATCTTTTGTTTCATCAAATGGTTTTCCGTTTATTGTAATATCTGTAGGAGTAGAACCTTTCATGGTTAAACGCATTCCTCCAATCGGAATTCCGCCTTTTTCAACTATTTTGTAGCACATGTCTTTAAATTGAGCGCCGCTTAATTTTAATAAAACGAGTTCATTATCAAATGGCATTAACTCGAAAACATTTCCTATTGTGATATTTCCTTTTGGTAAAGAGTTACGTAAACCACCTTTATTAAAAATAGCTACGTCAACCATGTTCGAATCTTTTCCTAATATTTTTTTTGTTTCATAAATAACTGCATCGCAAAAAAAGTTCCCTAAAGTGCTTTCAACGTCTGCTTTTACTAATGGAGTCTCGCTTTGAGCAATAACTGAGTACATTTGTTCATCATGCGCTTTTTTGTATGGCGATATGGCTTTGTAAACAGAACTGTCAATTTTTGGATTATTAATAATTATATGGGATTCTGTGATATTAGAAACAGATGTTTTTTTAGAGCAGGCATATAAACCAATAAGTGCTGAAAAAAAGAATAGTTTTAATAGGAATTTCATGAAATAGTAACCTAAATTAGATGTTTTAAATATAATACATAATTTGTATGATTAAAACAGAAACAACGTTAAGAGTTCGTTATGGAGAAACTGATCAAATGGGATTTGTTTACTATGGAGTTTATGCACAATATTACGAAGTAGGAAGAGTAGAGGCAATGCGAAGCCTAGGATTTAGTTACCGAGAAATGGAGGAAAGCGGAGTTTTAATGCCTGTTATTAATTTGACGGTGAATTATAAAAAGCCTGCAAAATATGATGATGAAGTGAGAATTGTAACTACTGTAAATGAAATGCCCGGAGTAAGAATTACATTTCACTACGAATGTTTTAATCAAAACAATGAGTTATTAAATACAGGATCAGTTACACTTGTTTTTATTGATAAGGAAAAGAATAAGCCTATGCAACCCCCATCATGGTTTATGGAAGGATTTATGAAGAAATTCAATTCTTAAAACCTGATTTCGCAACCAGGAAGCATTGCTTTTAATTCTTCAATGTATTCTTTTGAGAAACCATTTCCTCTTACATCCAATACAGTAAGATTTTCTAATTGAGAAATACTGTCGGGTAATTTTTTTAGGTGATTATTTTTTACAGATAAGAATCTTAACTTTTTTGCTAAATAAATTTCAAAAGGAATGCTTTGAAGTTGATTAGCATCTAATACTAATACTTCAAGGTTTACAAACCTTTCAAAGTGTTTGGTTAGATAAAAAGTATTAGTGTTAGTTAAATTTAAAAAAACAAGATTCGGTATTTTGAAAATTTCTTTTGGAAAACTGTCTAATATGCAATTTTCAATTGTTAGTTCCTTTAAATTTTTTAAATATTTTAATGTTGTTGGAAGTTTTAATGTGTCATTTGTAGTGGATAATTTCAGAGTTTTTAATCGGCTTAAATAGGCTATGTCAGAGGGAATACTGTCTATTTTACTCCCAAAATATTCAATGTAATTAAGATTAACTAATTTTTTTAAGTCAGGAGGAAATGAGGTAAACTCATTGTTGTAACTTGCAAAATAGATTAAGTTATATAAATCCCCAAAACCAGGCGGGTAGGTACTTACCTCATTTCCGCTTAATTTTAAGGCTTGTAAATCTTTTAATTTGCCCAATTTAGCATATAATTTTGGTTCCAGTTTTTTATAACTCAAATCCATTTTATACACGTTCTTTTCAATCTCTAGAGCTATTTTTAAATCCGTATGAACCTGAGAACCAAAAGGGCCATACTTATCAAATTCGTTTTGTTGTGCTTTACAAAACAGTGTTATAAATAAAAATATGAAACTAATTTTTGACATAAGGCTATTAACGAATATACAAACTTTTTTACAAGAAGGTAAATCCAGACATCATTTTTAATTATTTTTTAATAACGATTAGTGTATCTTAGTGCTCCTTTATTTATAATTATATGTCACATTTAGAGCAATTTGTTTTGTTATTACAGTCATCCTTAAATGATAAAACGTTCGTGAAATTATCATTGTCGGGCTATAAAGGTGATATTGAATCACTAAAAAATTGCTACATCAAAAAAATAGTTATTAAAAATGAGGAAATGTTGAGTTTTACTTATCGCTATCAAACAAAAGATATAGTAAAGAATTTTTCTATTGATGAAGCAATAAAGTTAATTGCAGAATATTTGAAGAATGAGGACTTTAGAATGGGCACACTATTTACTCTTCAAAATGATTCAGTCTTCGAGCATCTTAATTCAGGACAGACAAGATTAAAGAAAAATAAACCATCTCACCAACAATTACCATCATTAGAACACAATAATCAAAAACATAGATTAATTGATTCTAATGGGAAATCTTATTTGCATTTGCTTAAAATCACAGATGAAAGAGGAAATGTTATTCATAATTCCCAAGATAAGTACAAACAGATAAATCATTATGTGGAGTTATTAAGTCCTTTAATTAAAAATTTACCAACACATAATGTATTGAATGTTTTGGATATGGGAGCTGGTAAAGGGTATTTGACATTTGCACTCTATGACTATTTAAATAGTGCACTCGGTTTGAAAGTAAATGTTACAGGAGTAGAATACCGAAAAGATTTAGTTGATTTATGCAATTCAATTGCTCAAAAATCAAATTTTAAAGATTTACACTTCTCGCAAGGAAGTATCATGGATTATGACGCAGGTAGTGCAAATGTTTTAATAGCCTTACATGCTTGTGATACAGCGACGGATGATGCTATTTTTAAGGGAATAAAAGCTAATGCAGATTTAATTGTTGTTGCTCCTTGTTGTCATAAACAAATACGAAGAGAAATAGAAAAGTATAAAGTAAAAAACGAGTTAGACTTTTTATTGAAACATGGTATATTTTTAGAACGTCAAGCTGAGATGTTGACAGATGGAATACGCTCATTAATTCTAGAATATTTTGATTATTCTACCAAAGTGTTTCAATTTATTTCAGATGCACATACGCCAAAAAATGTGATGATTGTTGCTGAGAAAAAGACTAAAACTGATATTCAAAAGAAAGAAATTCTTAAAAAGATAAATGAGTCAAAGCAATATTTTGGCATTGGATATCATCATTTAGAAAAGTTGCTGGGCTTATAATTTCATGTTTTCCAATATGTCTAGCTTATAATGCATATCTAAAGAATAATTAAGGGTAGCATTATTTTTCAAGAACAAATAAATAACATATGCCTTCTTGTAACAATTAGTTGATGATTCTTTTGGTGAATTTGTTGATTGATAATACTCTGCTTTTTCGTAAATTAAATCAGCAAGTATCTTAAGTTGCTCGTCATTTAATTTTTTCTCTTGAGTTAAAGTTTCAATTAGAGATTTATTAGGTAAAGATTCTACAAATTCAATTTCTAAAGTCGTATATTTTTGAAGTGATTTTTCAATTTCATTTAGCAACTCTGGGAAATTGCCATCTCTTTTTAAACCAAGAATTACGGCCATAACTTTACCGAATTCTTCAAACTGCTTTACTAAATAATCTCGTTTAAGCATTTTTTAGTTTTTCAATAATGGAAATAACCTGAGGTATAAGTGCCAACGATTCATCATTGGTAATAACTATGTTTGCTAAGTTTTTTTTCTGTTCATCAGACCATTGCGAACTCATGCGCTTTTCAACTTCCTCTTTTGAAATATGATTACGACTCATGACTCTTTTTATTTTAATATCAATAGGTGCTGTTACTAAAATTGTATAATCTAAATCTTTATTAATGCCTGCTTCAAACAACAAGGCAGTTTCTTTTACAATGATGCTTTTTTCAGGAAGCTTATTTTTGAAATTAATAAAATCTTCTTTAACAGCAGGGTGTATAATTTGATTTAGTTTTTGAAGTAATTCAGGATAATTAAAAACCTTTTTAGAAATATATTCTTTGTTTATTTCATGCTCATTTAAATAACTTTCAGTACCTAAAAGTTCGATCACATTTTTTTTAATGTTTGAATTATTGTATAATGCTTTTGCTTTTTCATCTGAGTTATATATGAAACAGCCCATAGTTTCAAATACTTTTGAAACAATTGTTTTGCCACTACCTATACCACCGGTTAAACCAACAAGCATTATTTATATATTAAGTATGATATTGATGAAGGGGTTGTATCTAATATTTTAACTTCAGATGGAGATCTGATGATTTCTATTTGTAGTTTATCGTTTTTTTCTTTAATCTGTTCGTAGTTAACAACTGCTTTAAATGAATTTGAATTAACATTGTCGTATTCATTCATGGCTACCAAATATTTTACTGTAACATAGCTTGGGAGTAATTTGATGGTTTCGTTGCCAGGGTTGTTCATTATTTGAATTGGAATTTTAATACTAGCTTCGGTTAGTTTATCAATATTAAAACTTAATTGAACATTTTTTACATTATAATTAATTGAAGAATAAGGCTTTTTAAGTTGAATTTGTGATGTGAAATTTTGAGTGACGTCCTTTAAATTCAGGAAATAAGTATAAACAGTATCCATTTTAGCCAAATCAATACTATCTCCCGTAACTGACACATATGCGGGAGTTATATTTATTTTGGATATTATGGAATATCCCGGTTTACAATTTACTTTTAAGTTAGCCTTAATTGGCAGTAGTTTGGAATTTCCTTTGTTAGCAGAGAAAAATAATGTATCAGGTCTGATTTTGATGACATCTACATTAAAGTTTATAGCATTTTCAAGATTGAAGTAACTATTTTTTATGGAATAAGCCTGAGACTTGGCATTATTTTTTAAAAGATTGAAATCAACAACAACAGGATTGATATTTTTCTTAAGAGAAATAAAAATAAGTTTAAGTCCACTTGCTTTTATATCTACATCTAAATATTCAGGGAGTTCTCCAATTATTAATTTGTTGTTTGGCAGGTTTAAAAAAGTTACGGGAACTCGTATACTGTAGGAGTAGTTTCTATTTAAAGCACGCACCACCCAAAGAAGTGATGCAATGCTTAAACAGATTAAAAAAGTACCAACTTTTTTACCAAGTAGTAATCGCCTAATGCGAGTAATGGCATTTGACGAACTCATGTATTAGGTTGTTTGATTAAGAGTTGAAGTTGCGTCTTGCGAAATAGCATTTTTAGATATTTTCATTTTTGAGCCATCTTCGATAGCCATAATGATTGTTCCATCTTCATTAATTTTATTTACCGTTCCGTATATGCCGCCAATAGTTAAAATTTTATCATTTACTTTTAATGATTCGATGTATTTTTTGGTTTCTTTTTGTTTTTTCATTTGAGGACGAATCATAAAGAAATAAAATACGACTACGATTAAAACTAAAGGAATAATTTGAGTTAGTGGATTTCCTCCTGCTTGTGGTCCGCCCATTAAAATTAGTAAGTTGTTCATGTTTTTTGTTTATTTTTTTGGTTTGTTGATTGATTTAGTTTTTTAGTGTGCTGTTGGTAATTCACTTGGGTTAGCGCTTGTTGGCACTATGATATTTGCTTTGATATAAATAATCCGTGTGCTAGGTTCACAGTTTGTAACTAGCGTTACAGATTTTTCTACCATTCCGGATTTACCTTCACTGGCAAATACCACATTTACTACAGCTTCTTCTCCAGGTAAAATAGGTTTTTTAGGATAATCGGGTATAGTACAGCCACAACTACCATTTGCTGATGCAATAATTAGATTGGCGCCTCCTGTATTTTTAAATTTAAATGCATAGGTCACTTTCTCTCCTTGTGTTATTCTTCCAAAATCATGAGTTTCTTCTTCAAATTTGATTTCAGGTAAAGCTGAATTTGAATTACCCTCAGCAGATTTGGTATTCATGACATCATTTGTAGAAATTTCTCTGCTAGGTTCTTTACATGAACTTGCGAAAATCAAAACAGATGCTGCTAAAATATATAATGTTTTCATTTTTATTAAATAGATAGCAAATTTAGGATTTTATACCAATTTACAATAGATAATATTTCATAAAAATTCCAACATTTGTTACCTAAATGAGACAGTTTTAGAGTAATGCACCTATTGTATTTATTTTATCAACTAATCTTTCTGATTCAACAAAGTTTAGGGTTTGTTGTCCATCAGACAAAGCTTCTTCGGGTTTCTCATGAACTTCATATATAATTCCGTCTGCTCCCGCAATTAAGGAAGCCAATGCTAATTTTGGAACATATTCTCTTATCCCAATGCCATGAGATGGATCGGCAATAACAGGTAAATGTGATTTATCTTTTAGTATCTGAATGGCATTAATATCAAATGTATTGCGATACAAGGTTTCAAATGTTCTAATTCCTCTTTCGCATAGTAACAGTTTTTCATTTCCTTTACTGAAAATATATTCCGCTGAATTTAATAATTCTTCGATAGTTCCACTAATTCCTCTTTTAATCATCACGGGTTTATCTATCTCACCCAAAGCATCCAGTAAATTATAGTTTTGAGAATTTCTAGCACCAACTTGAAAAATATCGGCATAATCCATCATATCCTTTATTTGTGAGGCTTGCATTACTTCTGTAATAATTTTAATGTTTTGTGGCTTACATTGTTCATGAATCATTTTTAATCCCTCAATCCCTAAACCTCTAAATGCGTAAGGCGAACTGCGTGGTTTATAAACACCACCTCTCATTATTTGAATATTGTTTTTTATAAGATGCTCAACAATTTTTGAAACCTGTTCTTCACTCTCAATTGAGCAAGGTCCTGCCATTAGGCTAGGAAATCCATTTCCTATCACAACATTATTTCCTAAGTCAATTTTGGTGTTTTCGGTTTTCCATTTACTGCTCACTAATTTATAATTGTCGGATACACGATGGATGTCTTTAACTCCTTTTAAATGACCAATAATTCTGATATCAATATCATGTTTACCGATGCATACTAAGTAATTTTCAAATTGTGTTGAAACTGATGTTACAGAGTAATTATTGTTTTCTAAGACTTTGATAATATTTTGTAAGTCTTCCTGTTTTACTGTTTTATTAAGTTGAATGATCATGATTGTAATTTTTAATAGTTGAAATAAACTCAGCAATATCTTTTTCTAAATTTGATGATTTTGAAAGTAATTGAATGAAAGAAGAACCAATGATTGCTCCATTAGCCATATCACAAGCTTCTTTAAACTCATTTCGTCCCTTAATACCAAAGCCAATTAAAATTTTATTTTTTAATGGTATTGAGATTATTAATTTTAAATGTTCAAATGAATTTTGATTTGTGATTTTAAAATTACCTGTTGTGGAATTAGATGATACTAAATACAAAAACCCTGAGCTTTTACTATCGATTAATTCAATACGATTAATAGGTGTTTCAGGGCTAATAATTAAAGCAATTTTGATATTGTATTTTTCGGCCAAAGGTTTGTGAATTTCATCAAATTCATTTATTGGTAAATCTGGCAAAATCACGCCGTCAATTCCTACTTCATAACAAGACTTATAAAACTCTTCAACACCATATTGCATTACAGAATTCAAATAGCCCATTAATAATATCGGTAATTGAGTTGTGGTTCGCAGTGATTTTAATTGCTCAAATAAAACTTTTAATGTCATTCCGTTGTTAAGTGCACTCATGCTACTTTGTTGAATAATTGGACCGTCAGCTATTGGGTCGGAAAAAGGAATACCAATTTCTAGCATGTCTACATCTGTATTATCCAAAATTTTAATTACAGAAAGTGTATCATCTAAGTTTGGATAACCTGCTGTTAAAAATATAGAAAGAATGTTTTTTGGTTTCTTTTCAAATAATATATCAATTCTGTTTTGCATAGTTATTTTCGTTTAAGTAGTTTATATAGGTTGTTAAATCTTTATCGCCTCTGCCAGAAAGATTCACAACAACAATATCTGTTTGTTTGAAATTTATTTTAGTTAAAGCAGCTAGTGCATGGGCACTTTCAAGTGCAGGGATAATACCTTCTTTTTGGGTTAAGTTCACAACAGCCCCCATGGCCTCTGTATCTGTTACATGCAAATAAGTGGCACGTTTTACATCATGTAAAAATGAATGTATTGGGCCAATTCCGGGATAATCTAATCCTGCTGAAATGCTATACGGTTCAGTAATTTGTCCATCTTCATTTTGCATTAAATAGGTTTTACTGCCATGAATAATTCCTGGTTTTCCCATAGTTAATGTAGCTGCTGTGTGACCTGTATCAATGCCTTTTCCTGATGCTTCTACACCTATTAGTTTTATTTCCTCATTATTCAAGTAATGATAAAAAGCCCCCGCAGCATTACTGCCTCCGCCAACACATGCAATCACATAATCTGGATTTTCTTTGTCAATTTGTTGTAACAGCTGGCCTTTCATTTCCTTGCTTATAACGGATTGAAAACGAGCAACCATATCAGGGTAGGGGTGAGGACCAACCACAGAGCCAATAATGTAATGTGTTGTTTCTGTATTGTTAATCCAATCTCTGATAGCTTCATTAGTCGCATCTTTTAATGTTTTACTTCCAGAGGTAGCTGGAACAACTTTTGCGCCTAGTATTTTCATGCGAGATACATTAGGCGCTTGCCTTTTAATATCTACTTCACCCATGTAAATAATACATTCTAAATTCATTAAAGCACAAGCGGTTGCAGTTGCTACACCATGCTGACCAGCGCCTGTTTCAGCAATGATTCTTTTTTTTCCTAATCGTTTAGCTAATAAAATTTGCCCTAGTGCATTATTTATCTTATGAGCACCTGTATGATTTAAATCTTCTCGCTTTAAAAATATTGTTGTATTAAACTGTGCGGATAAATTTTTAGCGTGATATAAGGGTGTCGGTCGCCCCACATAATTTTTTAATAGTTCGTCAAATTCCTTTTTAAAGGAAGCACTTTCTATAATTTCTAAATAGTTATTTTTTAATTCCTCTACATTTTTAAATAATATTTCCGGAATATATGCTCCACCGTATTCTCCGTAGTAGCCTAGTTCGTTAACCTCGTATTTATTTGTTGTCATAGTTGTTAAGTTTATCAATGAATTCTTTTATTTTATTTTTGTTTTTCAATCCGGGTTCTATTTCAAATTTTGAGTTAATATCTATGCCAATTAATTGCGGAATTTTTAGTTTTTTTATTTTCTCAATATGCTCTTCACTTATACCCCCACTTAAAAAGAAAGGAATATTATAACTGTAATTTTTCAATAACTTCCAATTAAAGGCTTTCCCACTTCCTCCATAGTTGACAGTAGGAGTGTCAAATAGAAAGTAATCTACATCTGAAATATATTTTTCTAATTGTTTAAAATCAAAACCCTCATTAACTTGAAATACTTTCATCACTTTAGCATGTGATTTTAGTTCTGCGCACAATCCAGAGCTTTCGTCTCCATGTAATTGAACTATATCTAAGTCATAGTGTGCAACTTTATCACAAATAGAATAGCTGTTTTCAT
This sequence comes from Bacteroidia bacterium, assembly GCA_035439445.1. Lineage (GTDB taxonomy): Bacteria > Bacteroidota > Bacteroidia > B-17B0 > Aurantibacillaceae > UBA4416. The sequence goes on along the minus strand of DAORKG010000021.1, from coordinate 47,194 downwards.
TGACAAATACACCAACCTTTTTAATGTGTTTTGGAATTGTTCTTATAAAATCAAAACCCAAATTTATATTAACAAAGCGAGGCGATTTTTCATAAAAAATAAGCCCCATATAATCTATTGGTAATTGTATTAGTTCTTCAATATTGCTTTGGTATTTTAACCCACAAACTTTTACTTTCATTTTCTTTTTTGCTTTTATGTCAGTTCGAGTGATTTTTTCGTTTGTCTTTTTTTTGATAAATTGCATCGAGAGTTTTTATGGATTTAATTCTCGATATGATTCTTCTATTGTCGAATCTTCTCGAAGTGACAAATCCTTTAATTCGTTAATAAACTCCTTACATGCCAAATGCGGATGGGGTTGTTTCATAAAATGACTTCCAATTAAAAATCCCTGATAGCCGACTTTTTTTAAATCAATGATTGTTTTCGGATTTTCGATTCCGCTTTCAGATATTTTAATTAGATGTTTTGGAATTAAATCAGCCATCAAAAAAGATTGCTGGATATCTATTTTCATAGTACTTAAATCACGATTATTGACTCCAACTACATTTACTTTATGATAGACTTTGTCTAATTCACTTGGATGATGGAGCTCTAATAATACTTCTAAATCCAGCATATGAGCAAAATCTGTTAATTGAATAATTTCTTCTTTACTTAAAACTGCTGCTATCAGTAAAATAGCATCCGCTCCTATAGATTTAGATTCTATTATTTGATATTCATTAATTATAAAGTCTTTTCTGAGAATAGGGCAGAAGTTATATTTTCTTGCTATGTTTAAATCTTCTGAACTTCCACCAAAAAAAGTTTTATCGGTTAATATTGATAAAGCACTTGCTCCTGCCTGCATATAACCAATTGATGTTTTTTCGACACTTAAATATTTATTTATTACACCTGCTGATGGTGATTGCTTTTTAAATTCAGCAATGATTCCGCTTTTATCTGGTCTTTGAAGATAGGTAGATAAAGAAACCGTTGGAGACTTAAAATAGTTAGATTGTTTTAATAATTCAATGGGATATAAAGCCTCACGTTCTTTAACTTCTTTTCTTTTATGTTCAATTATTTTTTCTAATGTATTCATGTTAGTTGGTTTTATCTGCCTTAGCTTAGCGTAGGCAGGTTATGTTTTTAAATAATTCGTATGTTTTTTTAGATTCAATGGTTTCTTTACAAATACTAATGCAAGTTTCCATGTTCATATTTTTATCATATGCATTCATTGCTAAAGCGCTATTTGCAACAACTACATTTTTTTGAGCAGTTGAGCATTCATTTTTTAATACACTAACAAATATTTTAGCCGCATCTGCAATTGTTTTTCCTCCAAATAAATCTTGTTGTTTTAGTTTTTTTAATCCAAGTGTTTCAGGTTCTATAGTTTGTTCGCTTTTTTTTGTAATGAATTTAAACGAAGATGTCAAACTCACTTCATCATAACCATCAATAGAATGAACTAAACAATAATCAGCTTTATCCTTTTGTAAAATATAATTGTAAAGCCTCGCAACTTCTAGCCCGTAAACGCCAACATATCTGAAACTGATATTAGCAGGATTTACTAATGGTCCCAGTAGATTAAAGAAAGTTTTTATGCCTAATTCTTTTCTAGTTTTGGCTACTGTTTTTAAGGCAGGATGAAACAATGGCGCATGCATAAAGCAAATATTATATTGATTAAATTCTTTGTTTAAATCATCTGAGTTTGTTTTGAATTCATATCCTAAATGTTTTAAAATATCTGAAGAACCAGAAACAGAAGAAGAACCATAATTGCCATGTTTAGCAACTGGAATACCTGAAGCTGCTAACACTAATGCAGATAGCGTAGAAATATTAAATGTGTCTTTTTGATCGCCTCCGGTTCCACAAACATCAATGGCTTCTTTATCGAGTTTTACAGGAACACAAACATCCAATAATGCTTTTCTAAAACCCATTAATTCATTTACAGTAATCGGTCGAGCAATATAAAATGCCATAATGGCTGCTATTTGCGAAGCATTGTAGTAATTGTTACAAATATCTTGAAGCAATTGATAGGCTTCAGTTTCGGATAAGGTATGTCCATGACATAACATGGTAAATGTTGTTTTCATTTTTTGAAAATTTAATTGATTTGAAAATTTGTTAGTTCGAACTAAGTCGATGACTTTTTGGTCTACTTCTCGACTACGCTCGAAGTGACAGGGCAGGAAGAATAAACTAGGCTTTAAGCCAATTTTGAATCATGGTTTCACCATGTTCTGATAAAATAGATTCAGGGTGAAATTGTACGCCACGAACATCATGTGTTTTGTGTTTCAGCGCCATAATATTTCCTTGTTCATCAGTGGCAGTAATTTGCAAGTCTGCAGGAAGTTGATTGTTATTTATAACCCATGAATGGTAGCGACCAACAGTAAAGCTTTTCGGACAATTATTGAAAATGACATCTTCAGAAATAATGTTTATTGGAGTTGCAATGCCATGAAACACGGTATCTAAATTTTTTAAAGTTCCTCCGTAAGCTTCACCAATGGCTTGTAAACCCAAGCAAACACCTAAAATACTTTTTGAGGCACCATAAGTTTTGATTAATTCGGACATGATACCTGCATCCTTTGGTAAACCCGGACCAGGGGATAATAAAATTTTATCGTAAGTTTTTACGTCTTCAATAGAAATTTTATTATTTCTAATGACATCAAATGGAATCTCACTTACCTTTTCAATTAAATGAACCAGGTTGTAAGTAAAACTGTCGTAATTATCGAGTACTAATAATTTCATTTGTTTGCGATTGTAATGTTATTAAATTTTTCGGCTTGTTGTATCGCTTTTTTTAAAGCAGATACTTTATTATTGATTTCTTGTAGTTCACTTTCTTCATTTGAAGAGACTACAATTCCAGCTCCGGCTTGATAATACAGCGTATTATCTTTACTTAAAAAGGTACGAATCATTATAGCATGATTTAGTTGATTATCATGACTGATAAAGCCAACACATCCACCATAAAATTCTCGCGATTCTGATTCATGCATATCAATTAATTGTAAAGCTCTGTATTTTGGGGCTCCGGATAAAGTGCCTGCCGGAAATGTTCCTAATAGTAATTCAAATGGATGATGAGCTGTTTTCTTTTTCCCGGTCACTTTACTCACTAGATGAATGACATGAGAATAAAATTGTGTTTGTTTGGCAATTTTTAATTCAACCTCTGAACAATATTTACTCAAATCATTACGAGCTAAATCTACTAGCATGTTATGTTCAGCTACTTCTTTTGGATCGTTTAGTAATGCTTTGGCTTTGATCACATCTTCTTCGTCATTCCCTGTTCTTCTATAAGTTCCGGCAATTGGATGAATTTCAGTGATGTCGTTTTGAATTACTAATTGCGCTTCGGGTGACGAGCCAAATAGTTTAAAACTTCCTAAGTCGAAATAAAATAAATAGGGTGAGGGGTTGATGTTTTTTAATGCACGATAAACATTAAATTCATCACCAATAAAAGATTGAGAAAAGCGGCGAGATAATACTAATTGAAACACATCGCCTTGTTGGCAATGTTCCTTGGCTTTTGCCACAAGGTTTTTATATTGCTCATCTGTACAATTAGAAGCGGTTTCATTTATTGAAGAAAATGAAAACTCATTAATGGATGATAGCTGTATCTTCTCTGAAACCTCCTGTAGCTGTTGTTTAGATTGCGCTTCGTCGTAATAGTGACTAATAACATGTAAACTATTTGTAGTGTGATTAAACACTAAGATAATTCCGTATACATGATAAATTAACTCTGGAATATTTAGTGTTTTATGATTTGATTTTAGTTTAATGTCTTCTGCATAATTTACTATATCGTAACCGGTATATCCAAATAATCCTGCATAGCAAAATGGTAATGCTTGAGTTTGAAATTCGAAATTGTTTTTAAAAGCTATTAAATGTTTTAATAATACTTCTTTATCAAAGCTAATGGCTGTTTTAGAAGTATTACCATTTACGGTAGTTTTTAAAATTCCGTCTTTTAAAACAATAGATGCCAATGGATTTAAACAGATGTATGAATAATGTCCATCCTTACTATTATAATCAGAACTCTCCAATAGTAATGGATTTTGATATTGATCTCGTAATGCTAAGTACAAACCAACCGGTGTTTTGGTATCAGCAAGTAGTTGATTAATGTGTGTATGTAATTTCATGTTGTGTTATTTATTGTTTTTTCATTTGTAACATGTTATATCAATTATCATTATTAGTTGTTTTAGTTTGAATAATTGGTATGTTATTTATATTATTTTTTTGGAATGTGATTAAAAACAAAAAGCCCGCTGTTAATTGAACAGCGGGCTTTGGGAATGCCTCATAAGTATATAAATAGCTTAGCTGTTCATGTGTTTACATGAAAGCCACCAAAATTTATTTACGTTATTATTTTTCATTTGATGCTACAAATGTAATGTAACTTATTTTAAAGTTCCAAATTTATCTTAAGATTTAACAAAAAATTAATTTCCTTCCATCAAACCTCTACCGGTTTTTTGGATTTTGTTATCACGTTTTAAATCTGCAATGATTTTATCTAAAACCCCATTAATAAAGGTTCTACTGTTAGGGGTACTATACTCTTTGGATATATCAATATACTCGTTTAAGGATACTTTCACCGGGACATTACTTACATATAAAAATTCGGCAATAGCCATTTTCATTAATAAAATATCCATTGATGCAATTCGGTCTAACTCCCAGTTCTTTGTTTTTTCGTCAATTAGTTTATTGAACTCTTTGTCACCAGCAATTGTTTTCCTGAATAAAGTTGAAATGAATTGAACATCATCTTCCTTGTCTTTATACAATGGTACTAAATTCAGTTTTCCGGTAAAGTTTTCAAATGTTCTGGATACCATTGAAAATGCACCAAATGTATCATCAGCCCAATGAATATTTTTTTCTTCAAAAATGTGATTTAATAAATCGTGTTCGTATAAAAACTCAGTTGCCATTGAAATTAAAAACTGTTTATCTTCTTTGGCTGATGGCGTAGTTGAAGCCATGTAATTTTTATACAACTCAGTTGTTCTTAATTCAGCATATAATTTGCGAACTAGGTCAAAATCACTTTGCCAAGAAATTTTTCGATTAGCAACTTCTTTTTTTAGTTCTTCACTACGAGTCAATGATACCAATACAACATTTTCAATAAAACGCATGTTTGGTTGTAAATCTTCTTTACTAGGCAAACGTTTGTTTTTGTTTTCCTCAGTAACTAATAAAGCGGTGTGATGAATGTCGGTAAACAATACCAACACGTAAATGTATAAATCGTAAATTTTATCTAAACTTTTAAATAATTCTTTTTCATAAAATACAGCATCCGGTTTTTCTTGTTGAAAATAAGAATACAGAGTCTGCATTGTTTTAATTCGAAGGTAACGTCTGTTTAGCATAAAGAACGATTTTGTTGGTTTGAGTTATATTTTTTTTGTACTGATTTAATTTTTTGTCACATCGAGCGTAGTCGAGATGCTATATGTTCTCGACTACGCTCGAACTGACATTACATTACGGCATTAATTCTGGCAATACTTTCAATACGTTGCTCAGCTATCTTATTAGCAGCTGCATATGTTGGTATATTTTGAGCTTTTGCAGTTTGAATGATATTCCAAGTTGTGCCATATATTTTTTCAGCATGAGCCATGGCACGTTCTCTGTTATAACCTTCTAATTCGTAATATACGTTAATAATACCACCGGCATTTACAACAAAGTCTGGAGCATATAATATTCCTTTTGATAATACTAATTCACCATGTTTTTTCTCATCAGCTAATTGGTTATTTGCTGCACCACAAATGATTTTACATTTTAATTTTGATAATGTATCATCATTAACCGTAGCTCCTAAAGCACAAGGCGCGTAAATATCAATATCTAAATCAAACATTTTATCTGCGGTAACAAATTCAGCTTTATGTTTTTCTACAGCAGTTTTTATTCTTTCTTCACTAATATCGTAAACATAAACTTTTGCACCTTCTTTTGAAATATGTTCAACTAAATGCATTCCCACGTTACCAATACCTTGCACCAATACCTTTTTTCCAGCAAGACTATCAGTTCCATAAACTTCTTTCGCACTAGCTTTCATACTAACATATACACCATAAGCTGTAACAGGCGATGGATCTCCACTTCCTCCCATGTTTTCTGGCAAACCACTAACGTAGTCAGTTTCCATTTTTATCATCTCCATGTCTCGACTGTTCATCGCAACGTCTTCAGCAGTTATATATTTACCACCTAGGCTATTTACAAACTTTCCAAAACGGCGTAATAAAGCTTCTGATTTTATTTTGCTTGCATCACCCATAATAACGGCTTTACCACCACCTAAATTTAAACCTGCTACAGAAGATTTATAAGTCATTCCTCGTGATAAACGTAATACATCAGTTAACGCTTCCATTTCGTTGTTATAATTCCACATACGAGTACCACCTAAAGATGGACCTAAAACCGTATTATGAATAGCGATAATTGCTTTTAAGCCTGTTGCATTATCGTTACAAAATAAAATTTGCTCGTGATTGTTCACTAACATTTGTCCAATAACTGGATTTTGAGCTAAGCTCGAATCTTTAATGTCTTTTACTTCCATGACATGTAGGGGTTAAATTTCGGCGCTAATTTAGGGTTTATTTGAATAGAAAATAATTTTTTTGATTATATAATAGTATTAAAAACTATCGTTAAATTCGGGACTTATTTTGATTAAACTAGCTAAATATCTGTTAATATTAATCCCAACTATTGCCTTTTCCCAAAAGGAAATGACTGGGACAAAGGATTTCTATATTAAAATAGCCCCCACTTATGGTTTTATTTATGAACACCGTAGTACTATTGGTAATTTAGTGAAAGGATATATTCCTGGATTAGAGATAGATTTTGTAAAACCAACTACAGGAAGTAAACGTTGGCATAGAGAAAATAACTTTCCTGAGGTAGGGCTATCATTTAATTTTATTGATTTTGCCAATCCCAAGCAATTAGGATATTGTTACGCATTATCCCCTTACATTGAAATTCCATTGAACAAAAAAGTAAGAGCGTCTCGTCCTGTGTTAAGAGTTTGTTGGGGTGTTTCATACCTAACCAAGAAATTTGACATTAACGATAATCCAAAAAACATCGCTATTGGGAGCCATTGGAATACCTATGTTCAATGGAAAATGTTATGGCATTTGAACTTAAGCAATAAGTTCAGATTGGAACCCGGAATATCTTTTGCACATGCTTCTAATGGACGTTCTCAAGTTCCTAACTTGGGCTTAAATGTTGCTTCGTTGAATTTGGGACTTACATATAAATTAAACGGAGAAGTTGCTAAATCTGATTTATTAGATTCTTCATCAGTTTGGAAAAGTAAACATGAGATTTTAATTTGGGATGCTGCCGGATTTAACGAACATGAGCCTCCGGGAGGTCCAAAATATTTTTCGAACACTTTTGGGGCAAATTATTATTACAATGTTAGAAACACTCATAAATGGGGAGCAGGGATTGATGTGTGTTATGATACTCAAAATGCCTATCATTTGGAAACATCCGGTAACCCGGCAAATGGATGGACAGATATTTTGCAATTAGCTGTTAAAGCTTGTTATGCATATAATATTGGTCAAATTAGTTTCCCAATAGAAATGGGTTATTATGCTATTTCAAAACCTAAAGAAGATGGTCCTATTTTTCATAGAATTGGAATTAGATATTATTGTAAAAATGGACTAATGTTCAATTTCACTATGAAATCACATTGGGCTGTGGCTGCACATTTTGATTATGGTTTAGGTTACAGATTTAGTATAAAAAAGAAAAAAGTAAATGCATTATAAATTATTCATACTCATTACTTGGTTGTTTTTATTTAACTCTTGTAAAAAAGAGAGTATGTGTGATTGCGTGAAATCATCGGGGCCAACTAATGTTATTTATCATGATGTTAAAGATTTTAACTGTATTTATCTTCGTGATAAAATGGATTTGTATTTAACGCAAGGTCCTGAATTTGAAGTGAGAGTTGAAGCAGGCGAAAATTTACAGCCGTTAATAAAGGCGGAGCTAGATGGCGAAACCTTAAAAGTATTCAATAATAATCGTTGTAATTGGGTTCGAGGATATAAGCATAAAATAAAAATATATGTTACAGCACCTTATTTTAAGTATTTACGTCATGCCGGACTTGGCACAATAGAAACCACAGGTACAATTACTCAGGATGAAATTACGTTAAGAACGGAAAATTCGGGAGATTTAAAATTAGATTTAGGGATGCATAGAATTGTTTGTAGCGCTCACGGAAATGGAGATATGTATTTGTCAGGCACAACAGATAATTTGGAAAGCGATTATACAGGAACAAATTATTTGTATGGTTATGGTTTAACCGTTAATAATTACGTATATCTTCACAGTGTATCTATTGGTCATGCATATGTTAATGCTCCTGATAATGGACTAATGGATATCAAAATTGATAGAGATGGTAATGTGCATTACAAGGGTAATCCAAGTACAATAAATCTTGTCAGAATAGGGAAAGGTAATTTAATTAAAGACTAATCCTTTCTTTTCTTTTTTTAACTTTATATCGGTACTAAAAACAGTATTTTTACGTTCTAAGTAAATGCATTTAAAAATTAAAATACTTTCTATCTTTTTTTTAATTATCACGATGAATTTCATGGCGCAAGACGACTATGTGAATGATAATCAAATAAGATATGAAGACTGGACATATAAACCATATATAAAAACCGTTCAATTACACGAATCAACTTTTGATGCGAATCCGGCTATCTTACAGTTTAACTCAAGTGAACAGTTGGAATTAAGTTTTGATGATTTGGAAGCCGACCGAAAAAATTATTCTATCAGTTTTATTCATTGTGATGCTAACTGGGAACCTTCTAATTTAGTATACGCTGAATACATGAATGGTTTTTTCGAAGCTAATATTCTGAATTTTAATTTTTCAACAAATACCATTCAAAAGTATACACACTATTCCATTCTGTTTCCTCAAAGTAATATGAATTTTTCAAAAACCGGAAATTACATCGTGTATGTTTATCAGGATAATGATAAAGAAAAGTTGGTGGCAACCAAACGATTTATGATTTATGAAAATAAAGTTACGGTTGTGGCAAATGTTCGTCAAGCAATTGGAAATGATGAACAGTATGAAAAACAACATATAGACTTTAATATCATTAATAGCCAATACGAGTTAACCAATCCTTTCACAGATATGAAAGTTGTTATTACTCAAAATAATCGTTGGGATAATGCAGTGAGAGATATCAAACCGACATTCACCGAACCACGTCAACTGACCTATTCATTGGATGATAAATCAACATTTAATGGTGGTAACGAATTCAGGTATTTCGATACACGCTCATTGAGAACATATACTGAGCGTGTAGCAAATATCACAAGAGATAGTGCCTATGTTTATCATATTGAATTAAAAAACGATGAATTAAGAACGTTTAAAAGTTATACTTTTTATAATGATTTAAATGGCGGGTATTTGATAAAAAATAAAGATATGGTTGGAAATCCTGACGTTGAAAGTGATTATGCCTGGGTTCACTTTTTTTTACCATATGATAATGCACAAGGAGCAGGAAATTTTTATGTTTTAGGAAAACTAACGGAGTGGCGTTTGAACAAAACTAACCGTATGACTTATAACTATAAAAAAATGGGTTATGAATGTGATTTGTATATTAAGCAAGGCTATTACAATTACACGTATGTTTATTTAAAAGATAATAAAAAAGGAGGAGATGAAACATATAGCGAAGGTAATCATTGGGAAACAGAGAATGAATATGCTATTTATGTTTATCACCGTCAGCGAGGGACATATTACGATCAATTAGTAGCCATTAAACGATTTAATTCTTTTAGAAGATAGGTTTTTTATAAAACTCCATAAAGAATTCTACCAACTAAAAAGTAAATAGAAATTCCAATAATATCATTTAGAGTTGTTACAAATGGTCCTGTTGCTAAAGCAGGATTGATTTTAAAACGGTTCATCATTAATGGAACAAAAGTTCCTAAGAACGAAGCGCATAAAATAACAGTTAAAAGAGCAACACTCACAGTGCCTGCTAGGGCCCATGATTCACTTATTAATAAATTATATCCTAAAATTAAAACTGAACAGATTAATCCATTAATTAAACCAACCCCTAATTCCTTTAATAATTTTGGAGCAATTTTATCGGCGATTAAAGTATTGTTAGCCAATCCCTGAACAATAATGGCAGAAGACTGAACCCCCACGTTACCACCTGTAGCTCCAATTAATGGTATAAAAAATGCCATCTCAGGACGTATTTGAATTTGATCTTCGTAGCTGCCAATAATTCTTGAGCCAACAATCCCACCACACATTCCCACTAATAACCAAGGAATACGAGCCCTTGATAAACGCCATAAACTATCGTTACTATCAACATCATCCGTAATACCACTCATTAACTGAATGTCTTTTTCAGCTTCTTCACGCATCACGTCAACCACATCATCCACTGTAATTCTACCTACTAATCTTCCTAATTGGTCAATAACCGGTAATACAACTAAGTCATATTTTCTGATGATATCTGCAACGTCTTCACTAGACGCAGATGTTTTTACAGAAATAACATCTGCATCATATATTTCTTCAATTTTAGCAAGCGGATGAGATACAATTAGTTTTTTTAGAGATAACATTCCAATCAATTTCTCATTATCATCAACTACATAAACGGCATATAAAACATCAACACTTTCTGTTTGCCTTCTAATTTCATCAATACAAGCACTTACAGTTTCGTGAGCGTAAACACTAACTAATTCTTTTGCCATTAATGAACCGGCAGTACCCTCTTCGTAGCTCATTAAGTCAGCAATATCACTTGCTTGTTCAATGTCTTCAATTTGTGATAATACTTCTTCCTGGATTTCTTCAGGTAATTCGTTGATAACGTCAGCCGCGTCATCAGAATCCATATTATCAAGCTGCTCTGCAATTTCCTTAGTTGAGAATGTGGCTAATAAAGCTTCACGTTTTTCTTCCTCCATTTCAAGCAACACGTCAGCTGCTTGCTCCTCTTCTAATAAATCGTAAATGAAATTTGCCTCTTCAACTTCCAGCTGATTTAAAATTAAGGCAATATCTACCGGATACAACTCGTTTAGTTGTTCTTTTAAAAAGGCATCTTTTTTTTCTATGATAGCCGTTTTTAATTGATCTAGATATTCTGAGTTTAACTCAAATTGCATAGCTTAATTTTAGCGTTGCTAAAGTAAGCTTTTATGTTTGAAAAATGATTATGCTTTGTTAAACTTTTGTTTAAGAATGGCATTTAAAAAAATCACAGATAAAATAATTCCAAAACCAACATAAAATGTGATGGATAGATCTTTGTTTTCATGAAATATAATTCCAGCTAAAATAATCCCATAAACGCCTTCTAAATTTACAGTTAAGTTTATAGTATATGGAGATAAGTGTTTCATTAAATTAACGCTTGCGATAAAAGGATAAACTGTGCAAACACCGGCTAAAAGGGAAATTAATAGAATATCTTGATTTGTAATTTTAAAGAAATCACTTGAGAAACTATTGTTAAAAAATAAGTAAATGCTTAGGCCAACCAGAGCCATACTTAATTCAATAAAGGATAGGACAGGTGATGAAATTGGTTGTTTTTTATCTTGAATCAGTACACCATTAAATACACTGAAAACTGATGCTGTAAATGCCGCCAAAATACCCAATAAAATCCCCAAACCGTATTGTATTTCTACTGAAAAAATGAGTCCAATCGCAAAAATGATAATTAGGCCAATAACCAATTCGTACCAAATAAATTTACGTTTGTAAATCAAAGGTTCAGTAATAGCTGTAAACAAAGTGCCGGTACTAAAAGCTGCCATCGTAACGGATACATTAGAAACCTTTATAGCACCATAAAAACAAAGCCAATGAATACATATAATAAATCCGACACCAGTTAGTTGTAAAAGTTTTTTTATTGAGATTTTTAAATTGGCTTTAATATATATGAGGTAAAATCCCATTAAAAAAATGGTAATGGCAATTCTGAACCATACTAATTGTAATGCGTCAGCACTAATACCTTTACCTAATATAGGCGACCAGCCCCAAATAAACACAATAAAGTGTAGCAGAAAATGATGTTTACTGACGTTTTTAAGCACGCGTAAATGTAAGATTTAGATTATAAACTTTTACTCTAATTATTTTCATTTGAAAGTAATTTGAAAACCCTAATAAAATCAACGATTTTTAAATTATTTTCAAAAATATTTGGAAGTAAAGGAATAAATGTTTTAAATTTGTGTCGAATTACTACCCACCCATGTGTGTATTAATTTATGAAGAAGTGGCGAGAGAATAGGCTCACTGACCCACTGGCAACCAACTAAAAGTTTCGTCCCGATAGCTATCGGGAGAGATTGGAAAACCGGTGCCAATTCCTACTCCGATGAAAAACGGAGGCAAATAAATTAAAAACAAAAAGAAAATGAAACACACAAATTCAAAAAACAAATTAAGAGTTGCTCAACTAGAGGCAAACACTGTAGTTAATTCTGTTCTCATCACTATTTTCATGATGGCTTGTTGTATGTGCTGTTGCTGCATGTGCTAAGCTATTTTTCGTTTTAATCTTCTCGAAAAATTAACCTTGGCAAATCCAAGGGAGCATGCTATTGCTGTTTCAAAAAACAAATCCAAGTATTAAATAATTCTTATTCTACTCCCCTCTCCTTTGGAGAGGGGTTGGGGTTGAGGCCTAAAACAAAAACATCATGAACTCAAATAAATATACTCAAACCATTACACAAACAACAACTAACTTAATTGGCGAAGCTCGCCACCGTCACTTTTTAAAATTACAATCTACTTATGGCCTAGCACAAAGAGGAGGAGTTCAATTTCCTCATGCGAGTCAGGAACATAGCAAGCGCTTAGTAAGCGACGTTAATATTTTAACATCTTTAGAAAATAAGCATTTAGTTTTTTCAGAATCCATTTTTAGTAATTAGTTAGAAAGTCAAAAGAGAGTGATGAAACGTTTTTTTTAAGTTTTCGTTTTGTCGCTCTCACCAGACAATAAAGAAATCATGAGTCATCAAACATTTATATATAAAAAGAGATTTCAAGTAGAGAACGGATTGTCTTTGCCTCAATTAGAAATTGCTTACCATACTTACGGTACATTAAACTCTGATAAGAGTAATGTGATTTGGGTTGCCCATGCTCTCACTGCCAATAGTGATGTGTTTGATTGGTGGTCTGGATTATTTGGCGAAAACGATTTATTTAATCCTCAAGATTATTTTATTGTATGTGCTAATAATTTAGGGTCTTGCTATGGAACTACAGGGCCATTAAGTATTAATCCAGATACCAATGAACCTTGGTTTAGCTATTTTCCGCAAATCACCATTCGTGATATGGCTAACACCTTGAATGTTTTAAAACAACATTTAGGTATTGAGAAGATTCATACATTAATTGGAGGTTCACAAGGCGGGCAAATAGCTCAAGAATGGGTTTTGCAGAATCCTGGAGTTACGGAGAATTTAATTTTAATTGCAACTAATGCACAACATTCTCCATGGGGTATTGCATTTAATGAATCGCAACGCTTAGCTATTAAAGCAGACAGAACCTATTTTGGCAATACAACAAATGGAGGAGAAAAAGGATTACAGGCGGCTCGTAGTATAGCTTTGTTGAGCTACAGAAATTATCATACATATAATAGTACTCAAAAAAATACCGGGAACAATAATATTAGTAATCATGCCGCATCATCATATCAGCGATATCAGGGAGAAAAGTTAGTGAAACGTTTTAATGCATATTCATATGTTCGTTTATCAGAGGCAATGGATTCGCATAATATTGCCAGAGAGAGGGCTTATAGCATTGAAACAGTGTTAAATGATATTGAAATTCCAACTTTAGTAATCGCAGTTACGTCTGATGTTTTATTCCCTGTAAATGAACAGCAACTATTAGCAAAAGGAATTAAAACAGCAATTTATAAAGAGATTGATTCTTTATATGGTCATGATGGTTTCTTAATTGAAACAAAACAGTTAACAGAGCATATTAAACAATTTTATCAAACACAAAATTTAGAAACTCAATTAGAATCAATATAAAATAGAAATTATGAGCAAGAAATTAAAAATAGGATTATTCGGATTTGGTTGTGTAGGTCAAGGACTTTACCATGTTTTAAATAATAGTACTGGTTTTAAAGCTGACATTGTAAAAATAGCAGTAAAAAATAAAAATAAATCTCGAACTGTAGCAGCCGATTTAATTACATACGACAAATGGGAAATTTTAAATAATCCTGAAATTGATGTGGTAGTTGAATTAATTGATGATGCGGATGAAGCGTTTAATATTGTGAGGGAAGCATTAAAAAAAGGGAAACACGTAGTAACAGCTAATAAGAAATTATTAGCTACTCATTTAGAAGAATTGTACCGTTTGCAACAAGAAAATAATGTATCGCTATTATATGAAGCGTCAGCTTGCGGAAGTATTCCAATCATTCGCTCTTTAGAAGAATATTTTGATAATGAAGAATTAGAAAAAGTTTCCGGTATCTTTAATGGAACAACTAACTATATTTTAACTAAAACCATTGCAGAGAAATTATCTTATAATGATGCTTTAAAACAAGCTCAGGATAAAGGTTTTGCTGAAACAGATCCAACTAACGATGTGGAAGGGTTTGATCCGAAGTTTAAAGCAATTATTATTGCCTTACATGCTTTCGGTTTGATTATCAAACCAGAAGAAGTATTGAATATCGGTATTACAACTTTACATGATAATGATATTAAGTACGCATCCGAAAAAGGCTATAAAATTAAATTGACACCTATTATTCAGCGTTTGGAAGATAATAAAGTAAGTGTGTTTGTCGCAGCTCGTTTCATTAAAGAAAACAATCATTTATATAATGTAGATAATGAATTTAATGGAGTGATTGTAGAAGGTAAATTCTCAGGAGAACAATTCTTGCAAGGCAGAGGAGCCGGTTCTTATCCAACGGGTGCTGCGGTGTTATCTGATATTTCAGCATTATCACATGGATATAAATATGAGTTTAAAAAATATGCTCAAAAACATGCGCCATCTTTTACCAATGATGTAGATATTGAAGTGTATTTTAGATATAATTCTTCTGAAGATTTAAAACATATTGTGTTTAATGAAATCTGCGAGAAATATACTGGTAAAGATTATCATTATGTAGTTGGCAAGGTGAATTTGAAAACTATCATTGCCAACAGAGAATATATTTTACAAAACAACTTATTTATTTCTTTAGTAAGTGATAAAGTAAGTTTAGCAAAAGAAGAAACAAAGAAAACAGTTTTCAAAAAAGAATTAGTTAATTATTAAGATGAAACTGAATAAACTATATACAATGTGTTGTTGCATGCACCGATGTTGCTGACGGAAGGATATTATCTAATATTTAGCCCCTCCGTATAGCATGGTGGGGCTTTTTTATACCTAAATTTTCAAAAACACATTTAATAAAAACACATTATGGAAAAAATATTTATTAGCGAAACAGGACCAGAAGTATCAGCCGCGATCTACGGATTTTGGAGATGGAATACAGCAACATTAGCAAATCAAAAAAAGATAGAAGATATTATACGTTACAATTTAGAATTAGGTGTAAATACATTTGATCATAGTAATAACTATAGTAATGGAAAAATAGAAGAACTATTTGGAAAAGCTATTGCTTCGAGTTCTATTAAACGAGAAGACATAATCATTTCTACTAAAGCAGGAATTAGAAAATTTTCAGATAAATCAACCAAAGGAGAATATTATGATTTAAGTCCGGAACATATTACTAAAAGTGTAGAAGATTCTTTAAAACGTTTAAGAACAGATTATATCGATATCTTTTTATTGGAGCATTATGATCCATTATACTCGGTTGAAGAAACCGCTTCTGCACTAATTAAATTATTACGAAGTGGTAAAATTAAAAACATTGGTGTTTCTAATTTTAATGTATTCCAACATCGCTTATTGGCTAGTCATTTATCTCAGCCCATTGTAACTAATCATATAGAGCTAAACTTATTGGAAAGTTCAGCAATAGATGATGGACGTTTGGATTTTATTAAAGAACAATACAGTAAGCCAATGGCTTTTGCTCCATTAGCCGGAGGACGTATTTTAAATGGTAAGGATGCAAAAGCAGTAAAAGTGAGAAAGGTGTTGACTGAGATTGCTAAGAAGCATTCAGTGAACATAGAGCAGGTTGCTGTTGCATGGTTATATAAATTAGGAGCATTGCCAATCATTGGTAGCCCCGATAAAAAACGTATTAAAAATGCTGCAAGTGCTTACGCTATTAAATTGAGCAACGAAGAATGGTATAAATTATATAACGCTTCAAAATAATTGTCATGCAAAGTTTTAGAACAGAATTAGAATTAGTTACTCACTCAGGCAAAGTATTGGTTGAGAAAGATATTATTGATTTAGATAAAAAAATCAGAGAGTTTCGTGAGGGTAAAATTGCTGATGAGAAATTTCGTAGCCTTCGTTTAGCTCGTGGTGTTTATGGTCAACGTCAGCAAGGCGTACAAATGATTCGTATTAAATTACCATTTGGCAAAATTTCTACTAAGCAATTATTACGTATTGCAGATATTAGCGATGAATACTCTAATGGTAATTTGCATTTAACAACTCGTCAGGATATTCAAATTCATCATGTGAGTTTGGATAGAACACCTGAATTATGGGCAAAGCTAGAGCAAGATGATATTACTTTACGAGAAGCTTGTGGTAATACAGTGCGTAATATCACTGCATCTGCAGAGGCCGGTATTGATCCAAATGAACTATTTGATGTTTCTCCGTATGCTCACGCTTTGTTTAGTTATTTCTTGCGTAAGCCATTTGGACAGGAATTAGGACGAAAGATAAAAATTGCTTTTTCTAATAATGACAAAGACACAGCAGTTACTTACATTCATGATATAGGGTTCATCCCAAAATTGAATGAGGCAGGTGAGCGAGGATTTAAAGTATTGATAGGAGGTGGTTTGGGAGCACAGCCTTTTTTAGCACAAACAGCTCATGAGTTTTTACCGGAAAATCAATTAGTGCCTTTTGTGGAAGCTACCATCAGAGTGTTTGATAGATATGGTGAACGTGTAAGCAGACATAAAGCTCGTATTAAATATTTGATTCATAAAATTGGAGTAACAGAGTTTTTGAAATTAGTTGACGAAGAACAAAAAGCTGTTTTAAATAAAACGTACTTGATTGATTTAAACGCGGTGAAGTTTTCAATACCTGTTGTTAATGTGAAAAAGGATGAGCCTGTTATTGTTAATCGTTTAGATTATAATAATTGGATAGCAACTAATACATTCGAACAAAAGCAATCAGGTTTTCATGGCGTGTACATTAAAGTGTTGTTGGGAAATATATCTTCTGATACTGCTCGTCAATTAGCTAAGGTTATCAATTTGTATGCTTCATCTGAGGATATACGATTAACAATTAATCAGGGAATTTTATTGAAATATGTTACTAAAGATGCACTGCCATATTTATATAATGAATTAAGTCAGCTGAAATTAGCGACTCCGGGATTTGATTCGGTTGCCGATATTACAGCATGTCCTGGCACTGATACTTGTAATTTAGCGATTTCTAATAGTACAAATATCACCGTTGAATTAGAAAAAGTTATTTATGATGAGTTTCCTGATTTGATTCATAATCATGATATTAAAATTAAAATTAGTGGTTGTATGAATTCTTGCGGGCAACATGGTTTGGCTCATATTGGTTTTCATGGAAGCTCGTTTAAAGTTGGAACAAATGTGGTTCCTGCTTTACAAGTATTACTTGGTGGAGGAACCTTAGGAGACGGAAAAGGCAGAATTGCTGAAAAAGTAATTAAAGTGGCTAGTAAAAGAGGACCAGATGTTTTGAGAACTATTTTTAATGATTTTCAAAAAAATGCAGTGGAAGGAGAATATTTTAATTCATATTATGATAAACAAGGTAAAGATTACTTCTATCAGTTGTTAAAACCATTAGACGATAATAGTAATTTAAAAGAATCTGATTACATAGATTGGGGTTCGGATGAAAAGTTTGCAACTGCCATAGGAGTTGGTGAGTGTGCAGGAGTGATTATTGATCTTGTCTCTACTTTATTTTTTGAGGCAGAAGAAAAATTAGCATGGAGTGCAGAAGCTTTTGATAATGGGCAATTTGGAGATAGTATTTATTATACATACGCCTCTTTTATAAGTGGAGCAAAAGCATTGTTGTTAGATAGGCAAGTTCATGTCAATACACACCATACATTAATCGCTGATTTTGATAAGCACTTGGTTGATACTGGATTGATCAAACTTAATTCAACCTATAAGGAGTTGGTACTTCAAATCAATAAAAATGAACCAAGTAAAGAGTTTGCCGAAACATATTTTTCTCAAGCTCAATCATTTTTAAATCAAGTTAAATCATTTAGAGAATCTCAAGTATTAGAATTAAAATAATATGAAGAAGGAAAAATATATCTATATCAAATTTGATAGTTGTTGTTGCATATAGATCATAAGAGTAAACAAAGCTTGTCAGTTCGAGCGAAGTCGAGAACTAAAAATAAAATTTTAAATCTTAAATCAACAACAATTTATAAAAATTAAAAATATGTCAAATTATATATATCCAAAAATTACTTTAGTTGGCGCAGGCCCTGGTGATATCGAATTAATCACTTTAAAAGGGATCAACGCATTAAAAACGGCCAATGTTGTTTTATTTGATGCTTTAGTAAATAAAGAATTATTACAATACGCTCCAAAAGATGCGGTGAAGATTTATGTTGGTAAAAGAAATCATCAACATACTTATACTCAAGAACAAATTAATATACTTATTGTAGATATGGCCTATACTTATGGTCACGTCGTACGTTTAAAAGGAGGAGATTCATTTGTGTTTGGTCGCGGACAAGAAGAATTGAACTATGCAGATGCATTTAATATCGAGACATCTGTTGTTCCTGGTATTTCAAGCTCTATCTCTGTTCCTGCATTAGCCGGTATTCCGGTTACACACCGTGGTGCCAGTGAAAGCTTCTGGGTAATAACAGGTACTACTAGAGATAACCAATTATCACAAGATGTTTTATTGGCAGCTAAAACAAATGCAACAATTGTTATTTTAATGGGTTTAGGTAAACTAAAAGAAATTGCTGAGATTTTTACCAAAGAAGGAAAGGGAGATACAGCGATCGCTTTAATCCAAGATGGTTCGTTACCAACACAAAAAATTGCTTTAGGAACTATCGAAACAATTGTGGATGTGGCTAAAGAAAATAGTATCAAAGCTCCTGCAGTTATTGTGATTGGGGAGGTCGTAAAACAACAACCAAATTTCGAATCTGTATTGTCTAACTATCAATTTTTAGCAAACTAATGCTTAAACAATATTTCATAATTATATTTTCTTTGATATTGATTAACGATAGCGTTGCTCAAAATGTAAGCCCAGTTATTGTTAAAGATAATATGTTGTGGTTAGGCTATTATAATAGTATTATCATAAATTCAAAATGGAGTGTTAATTCTGATTTACAATTTAGAACCAAAAACGAAGTCAAAGATTATTCTCAGGCTTTAGTTCGTGCAGATGTATCCTATAAACTAAAAGATAGATTAACTATTTCTGTTGGTTTCGCTCATTTTAGATATTTTTTGACTAAAGAAAAAACAAGAGGAGAATGGCGTCCTTGGCAAGAATTAAAATTAATTGATAAAGTTGGAAATTGCAGAGTAAATCATCGATTTAGAATTGAACAGCGTTTTAATGAAACTGTAAAAAATAGTGAAGCTACTAATGATTATCAATTTAATTTCAGATTTAGATATAGATTGGATTTACGTTATCCTTTATTAAAGGAAAAAGAATCTGGAAATAATTTATATGCTTTAGTTGGAAACGAAATTATGATAAATGCTGGAAATAATATTATCTATAATTATTTTGACCAAGACAGATTATATGTTGGCATTAATTACGAAATCAATAAAAAAATAGCTTTACAATTACAATACATGCACGTTTGGCAGCAAGTCTCTAATGGACTCACTTTAAATAGCACAGAAGTTTTACGATTTAATATTTATCATACAATTAGTTTATGAATATAGAAACCCAAAATAAATTATTCCCCGTATTTTTAAAACTCGAAAATTTTCGTGTGCTGATTGTTGGTGGAGGAAAAGTAGGATTAGAAAAAGTAACGGCTATTATTAATAATAGCCCTGCTACAAAAATTACTTTGGTGGCTACTCATATTTCTGATGAAATTAAAGCAATTCAAAGTATTAATGATACTATTAATATTCATCAGCGTTCTTTCAAAGAAACAGATTTGAATGATATTGATTTGGTAATTGTTGCCGTTAATAATAAGCAGACAAGTTTAGAGATTAAACAATTAGCGCAGCAAAAACATGTTTTGGCCAATGTGGCTGATACGCCTGAACAGTGCGATTTTTATTTAGGATCTATTGTGCAGAAAGGCCATGTTAAAATAGCTGTTTCAACCAATGGTAAATCACCAACACTTGCCAAACGCATCAGAGAAACATTCGAAGAGTCTTTTCCAATTGAGATAAATGAATCTTTGGAAAATCTAACTAAAGTGCGTGGTTATTTAGCAGGTGGTTTTACAGAGAAGGTAAAGCAATTGAATGCCATTACATCTGTTCTTTCTTCTAACCCAAAAAAGTTAAAAGAAACAGCGATTAGTAAAAAACGCATTTGGACCTATAGTTTATCCATTCCTTTATTATTGATTTTAGGTTATGTTTTAGGACATTTTTTACCACCGGATGTTTTAGGAGGTTATGCCTATCAATTAACCCAAAGTGTTGATTCCTCTATATTTTTATATGTACTAGCAGGTTTTACTGCTCAAATGATTGACGGAGCTTTAGGTATGGCTTATGGTGTAACAGCCACAACCTTCCTGCTGTCGTTTGGTGTAACACCTGCGGCATCTAGTGCTAGCGTACATGCGTCGGAAGTATTTACAAGTGGAGTATCGGGATTAATGCATTTAAAATTTGGAAACGTGAATAATAAATTATTTAAGAGTTTATTAATTCCCGGTGTTATCGGAGCCATTTTAGGCGCATATATTTTATCATCGTTTGAACAGTATAATTATATTATTAAGCCTTTAGTTTCGGGATATACATTAATTCTTGGTGTTATCATCATTTTTAAAGCATTGAAAAAAGATAATGTTCGCCAAAAAATTAAACGTATTTTTCCTTTGGCAGCTGTTGGTGGTTTTTTAGATTCTATTGGTGGTGGTGGTTGGGGTCCCATTGTGTCTTCAACCTTAATAGCCAGAGGCAGAAATCCCAGATATACGATTGGGTCAGTGAATCTAGCTGAATTTTTCATTACGTTAGCTAGTTCATTAACTTTTATTACAATCATAGGATTAACACATTGGGCTATCATTGCAGGATTAATTATTGGAGGTGTTATAGCAGCACCCATTGCTGCTTATATCGCTAATAAAATCCCAACCAAAAGCATTATGATACTCGTTGGTATCGTAGTCATTATATTAAGTTTAAAACGATTATTTTTTTAATTATTAATTTTTAATGTCAGTTCGAGCGAAGTCGAGAACAAAAACAAAACACATATGATAACAACAGACATCGCCATTATAGGCGCAGGACCGGTAGGCTTATTTGCCATTTTTGAAGCAGGACTTTTAAAAATGCGCTGCCACTTAATTGATTATTTGCCTCAAGTAGGAGGACAACTTTCGGAGATTTATCCTAAAAAGCCAATTTATGATATTCCGGGTTTCCCTAGTGTATTAGCTCAAGAATTAGTAGATAATTTAGTGAAGCAAGCGGAGCCGTTTAATCCTACTTATACTTTAGGAGAAAGAATAGAATCGTTGGAAAAAATTGGTGAAAGAGATTTTGTATTAACAACTAACATGGGTACAAAAATTAACGCCTCTGTTGTGGTAATTGCAGGAGGCTTAGGCTGTTTTGAACCTCGTAAGCCGGAAGTTGAGAATTTAGTTCAGTATGAAAATGGAAAAGGCGTAAGTTATATGGTGTTAGATCCTGAGGCTTATCGCGATAAGAATTTGGTAATTGCCGGAGGTGGGGATAGTGCTTTAGATTGGACTATCTTTTTGGCAAACGTGGCTAAAAAAGTAACATTGGTTCACCGTAGTGAATCCTTTAGAGGGGCTCCTGATAGCGTCAATAAGGTGATGTCTTTAGCTGCTGAAGGTAAAATAGATTTGTTGCTAAATACCAATTTAACTAAAGTAAGTGGAGATACGGTTTTACAAAATGTAACTGTTGTTGACTCTAAAACCAAGGAAGAGAAAGTGATTGAGGCTGATAATTTGATTCCTTTATTTGGCTTAAGTCCGAAATTAGGACCTATTGAAAACTGGGGATTAAATATTGATAAAAATGCCATTGAAGTTAATACCGACGACTATTCAACCAATATCGAAGGGGTTTATGCTATTGGTGATATTAATACCTACAAAAACAAACTGAAATTGATTTTATGTGGATTTCATGAGGCAGCTTTAATGAGTCATAGTGCTTATAAATACATCAATCCGGGAGTAAAGTACACGATGAAATATACTACCGTAAATGGAGTGAATGAATTTTAAAATTGGTTATCTTTACTGATAAAACAATAGCTATTTTATGCAAATCAACTTAAAACGAATAGATAAAGATTTTAATATCGAAGCCCGAAACGATGAAGGTAATTCGGTATTAATGGATGGTTCCAAAGAAATTGGAGGCAATGGAAAAGGTATGCGCCCAATGCAATTATTATTAGCCGCATTAGGTGGTTGCAGCTCGGTTGATATTATTTCTATTTTGAGAAAACAAAAACAAGAGTTGGAATCGATAGAGATTGAAGTGAATGGAGATAGAGAACCGGTAGGTGTAGAAGGTTATTCTTTATTCAAAACCATTGAAGTGCATTTTATTTTAAAAGGTAATGTAGATAAAGATAAAGTGGAGAGAGCAGTTAAATTATCTATGGAAAAATACTGTTCTGTTACTAAAACATTAGAACCAACCGCAAAAATTACTTATAAGGTGACATTGAATTAAAAAGAGTATTGTCACATCGAGCGTAGTCGAGATGCGCTAATGGTTCTCGACTACGCTCGAACTGACACCCAATATAACACATTATGAAAGATAAACAATTTGAAACACAGGCCATCAGAGCGCAATTAGAACGTACAGATTACAATGAGCACTCAGCTCCCTTATTTTTAACGTCTAGTTTCGTATTTGATACGGCTGAAGAAATGCGTGCGGCTTTTAATGAAGAGTCGGATGATTTTATTTACTCTCGTTATGTAAATCCAAACACCAGTGAGTTTATAAATAAGGTTTGCTTACTGGAAGGAGCAGAAGCAGGTTTTGCTACAGCAACTGGTATGGCAGCCATCTTCACAACCTTTATGTCTCTTTTAAAATCAGGAGATCATGTGGTGTCTTGCTCTTCGGTGTTTGGTGCAACACATGCCGTGTTTACAAAGTATTTTCCAAAATGGAATATTTCTTATTCGTATTTCAATACCAATAATGCTCACGAAATTGAAAAATTAATAAAGCCTGAAACAAAATTTATTTATTTAGAAACACCAACTAATCCTGCCATTGAATTAATTGATTTGGAATTAGTAGCCGCTGTGGCTAAAAAGCATAACATCTTATTAATCGTTGATAATTGTTTTGCAACACCATATCTACAAAACCCTATTAAGTATGGTGCAGATTTAGTAATTCACTCTGCTACGAAATATATGGACGGACAAGGTCGTGTGCTTGGCGGAATTGTAGTTGGTAAAAAAGAATTAGTACACGATATTTATTTGTTCGGTCGTTTAACAGGGCCTTCGATGAGTCCATTTAATGCATGGGTGTTAAGCAAGAGTTTAGAGACTTTAGCTTTGCGCATGGACAGACATTGTGATAACGCTTTATATGTTGCGCAAAAATTAGAAGGACATGCACAATTAGAAAATGTGTCGTATCCATTCTTGCCATCACATCCACATCATACTATTGCTAAAAAACAAATGAAAGCGGGTGGAGGTATCATTACCATTACAGTAAAAGGCGGTTACGAAGCAGCAAAGCAGTTTTTAGATAAATTACAGATGATAAAAATTTCTCCAAACTTAGGAGATGCCAGAAGTATTGCTACTCATCCCGCTTCCTCAACACATTGTAAGTTAAGCGAAGAAGAACGATTGAAAGTAGGAATCACTCCCGGCTTAATTCGTATTTCGATTGGATTAGAAAATAAAGAAGATATTTTAAATGATTTATTACAAGCTTTAAAATAATTAAAATGCAGTCACTTCGAGTGATTTTGCCTGTCTCTTGCAAAATTATATCGAGAAGTGATGAAAAGCATCTCGATACGAAAATTCAAAGAAGCAGAATTTTCTACTCGATGTGACAAATAGATAACAATGAACAACATTAAAGAACTCATAAACAAAAAATCTCCAGAAGAATCTTTGGCTATTCTGGCAAAAGAATTTCCCGGAAAGGTTGTGTTTTCTACTAGCTTAGGGTACGAAGATCAGGTGATTTCACACTTTATTTTCTCTAATAAATTACCTATCGAAGTATTTACCTTAGATACAGGTCGTTTGTTTAATGAAACGTATTCTGTATTAAATAGCACTTTAGAAAGATATAAAACACCAATTAAAGTTTTATATCCGCAAACAGAAGCCATAGAAAAATTAGTTTCGGAAAAAGGTCCCATAAGTTTTTACGAAAGTTTAGAGAATAGAAAAGAGTGTTGTTATATCAGAAAAGTAGAACCATTGAAACGTGCTTTAAAAGGTAAAGCTATTTGGATTACAGGAATTAGAGCGGAGCAATCGGATAATCGACAAGATATGCCAAACGTAGAATGGGACGAGGCTAATCAAATAGTAAAGTTTCATCCGATTTTAAATTGGACATTAGAAGAAGTGAAAGCATATATTTTCAAACATAATATTCCTTACAATCCTTTACACGATAAAGGTTTTGTGAGTATAGGTTGTGCTCCTTGTACTAGAGCGATTAAAGAGGGAGAAGATTTTAGAGCCGGTCGTTGGTGGTGGGAACAAAACGATAAAAAAGAATGTGGATTACATAGTAGGTAAGATTAAAGATTGGTAAATAGTATAGCCCTTTGATTGTCACTTCGAGCGAAGTCGAGAAGGCATCAAAGGGTAGAAAAGAGAGAAATATAATGAGTAATAAAAAAGATTATTTAGATGAATTAGAAGCAGAAGCCATTTATATTCTGCGAGAAGTAGCGGGTCAGTTTGACCGTCCTGCTTTATTATTTAGTGGTGGTAAGGATAGTATTTGCCTAGTGCATTTAGCATTAAAAGCATTTCGTCCGGGTAAATTTCCTTTTCCCTTAGTGCATGTAGATACAGGCCATAACTTTGAAGAAGCCATTACATACCGTGATAATTTAGCCAAGAAGCTGGATGAAAAATTAATTGTGCGTTATGTAGCGGATACAATCAAAGCAAAAAAATTACAAGATGGTAAAGGAAAATTCCCAAGCCGTAATGGTTTACAAACATACACTTTGTTGGATGTGATTGAAGAATTTGAATTTGATGCTTGTATTGGTGGTGCGCGTCGTGATGAAGAAAAAGCAAGGGCGAAGGAACGCATTTTTTCAGTTAGAGATGAATTTGGACAATGGGATCCTAAAATGCAACGCCCTGAGTTATGGAATATCTATAATGGCAAAATTAATAAAGGCGAAAACGTGCGTGTATTTCCAATTAGCAACTGGACAGAGTTGGATGTGTGGAATTACATCAAGCGTGAAAATATTGAATTGCCTTCTATTTATTTTACACACGAACGCGAATGTATCTTAACGGAAAATGGGCAGTTAATGAACACGAACGAATTTGTAACGATTGATGAAAAAGATGTCATCGTGAAAAAGAAAGTACGTTACCGTACCGTTGGAGATATGACATGTACCGCAGCCGTAGAAAGCGAAGCATATACAGTGGATGATATTATCAAAGAATTAAAAGAAGCAAAAATTAGTGAGCGTGGCGCAACCCGCATGGATGATAGAGTGAGCGAAGCCGCAATGGAGGATAGAAAAAAAGGAGGATACTTTTAATGAACAAATGATTATGATTACGAATCCCATACGAATATACGAATCTAAGCTGTTTAAGCTTCTTATACCCAGATTAGTATATTCGTACTAATTCGTAATCAGTATGTATAGAACAAAGATTATAAAATGGAACAAATACAACTATTACGTTTTTTTACGGCAGGCAACGTTGATGATGGCAAGAGCACATTGATAGGACGTTTACTATACGATAGCAATTCTATCTCAACAGATATTATCGAAACATTAACGCGTCAAAGTAAAACTACCGGCGTTAATACCGAAATTGATTTAGCATTATTAACCGATGGTTTAAGAGCAGAGCGTGAGCAAGGCATTACCATTGATGTGGCGTATAAATATTTTAGCACAGATAAGCGTAAGTTTATTATAGCTGATACTCCCGGGCATATTCAGTACACACGTAACATGTTCACCGGAGCTTCTAATGCTAACTTGGCTATTATCTTAGTAGACGCCCGAAACGGAATTACTGATCAAACAAAGCGCCATAGCATTATTTCGGCGATATTAGGTATACCGCATATTTTGGTATGTATTAATAAAATGGATTTGGTAGATTACTCCGAAGAAAAATACAAACAAATTGAAAAAGAGTATTTGGCCTTTGCCGAACAATTAAATCTGAAAGATGTGTCTTTTATTCCGGCAAGTGCCTTGGCTGGCGATAATGTAGTAACTAAATCAGATAAAATGACTTGGTATAAAGGAAAACCTTTATTGGAGTTTTTGGAAACTGTTGAAATTGCCGAAGCTAAACAAACAGAATTGTCTCGTTTTCAAGTGCAATATGTCATTCGTCCACAAACAGATGATTTGCATGATTACCGTGGTTTTGCGGGTAGGGTAGTGAGCGGTACTTATCAAAAAGGACAAAAGGTAACTATATTACCATCCGGTATTGAAACCACGATTGATAAAATTGAAGTGAATCAACAAGAAGTAGATAAAGTTGACACGAATACACCGGTGGTTTTACATTTAAAAGACGATGTAGATATTAGCCGTGGCAATAGCATTGTGCCAACAGAGCATTTACCCAAAACAGAAAAAGAAATCACGGCTACAATTTGCTGGATGGACAATGCGGCCTATATACCCGGACAAAAAATATTATTACAGCAAAACTCTTTCCGTACTAAGGCTGTTGTAAAAGAAGTGATTAGCAAAGTAGATATTCATTCGTTTAAAGCATTGGAGAGCGATGGAGCGATGAAACTGAATGATATATGCAAGGTATTGATTAAAACAGCAGAACCTGTGAGCTTTGATAGTTACAAAGATAACCGTAGCAATGGTGCTTTTATTTTAATAAACGAAAACACTAATAATACGATTGCAGCTGGGACGATTGATTAATGTGTCCCGCAGATGACGCACATTATCGCAGATTTTTATAGCGAGATCTTCGAAATCAGCGGGAAATTATTTAATATTGCATTTCATAACTCATCATTCATAACTCATAAATAACCCCATGGAACTCATCACAACATACATCTGTAAAGAATTTGACTTAGGAATACATAACAATATGTTTGGCGGACGTATCATGTCATTATTAGACGATGCTGCCGGTTCTTATGCCTCTCAGTTGTGCGATACTCCTCGTATGGTAACTATTAAAGTGGATGAGCTGACATTTAAAAAAGCAGTGAAGGTTGGTAGTATTTTAAAAATTTATGGCCGTGTGGTAAAGTTTGGAAATACTTCCTTAGAACTATACATGGAAATGCGTAAGCATAATGTGTACACCGGTGAACAAGAAATTGTAACCAGTACCAACATGACTTTTGTGCGCATTGATGAAGAAGGTAATGCCATTCCTATCTCTGAGCGTGTGAAATTACGTTATGACGACCGTTTAAAAAACTTTGGAAAAGGATTATTAACGGCAGATGAATCTACCAAAGAAAAAGAAAGACATACGTTGAATTGATAGTTGGTGTTTAATTAAAACTCCTAATTACTTCTCATTTTCAAATAAAGGTTTATTACTCACTTTAATGAGTTCGTGATCTAAATAGGCTCTTGCCCCAAATCCGCATTCAAAAGAAGCGTTGGCAACAGCGGTTACTTTTTTATTATTAAACGTAAAAGTAATCTCGCACCACTTCTCACCTTCGCCCGAAATATTAGCTTTGTAGATATATACGTTTCCTTTTTTTACGGCTTTTCCACTAGCATAAGCCAGGTGAGAGGTTGGCCCACATACCATCTCTATTAAAAATTGTAAGGAATCGTTGCCTAACTTTTTAAAATTGGCGGTGCCACCATTAAATACGATCTCAATATTCGGATAAAACAAATCACTAACAAAATAGTATTCGACTTTATAAGTGCCGTCAATGTCGTTGGATACGTTTTTATTTAAACTCATATAATCATTAGGAGCTAGCTGTTTTGCTGTTTCCACATTTTTGTATTTCAGTAAAACCGTTAAAGGATCTTTGTTTTCGGCTTTCCAAAAGCCTTTTAGCGAATCCCCAACTTCTTTGGATAAGTAAAAGGAACCGGTATTTTTGTTTTTATAAAACTCTTCAATGGTAATGCAATCTCCCTTTATTTCGCCTTTTATTTGCAAGCCCACTTTTTTTCCTTGATAGTTATAGCTTCCCTTAAATTGTGAAGTTTTTTTATCAAATTGAGTAATAAACATTTCAATAGAATATTTACCAATCTTGCCAGTTAATTCAACTGGTTTAAATTGAGCTTTGGCAGGCAAGCTTATTAATGTAATTGCAGTTAATATATACTTTATAATTGTTTTCATTAATGATGTAATCGAGATGTATTTGGTTTAATTAGATAAAAATAATTTTTTAAATGGAATTGTTTGATTAAGTAGTGTTATGCGGTCGTTTTTTATTCCGCATTCTCGTCAAATATTCTTGTGTAGTCTGCAAACTCTGTGTTTTTAAGGTCTTGCTCAATTACAGATTTTGCAATGTCAAAGTCAATAACAAAACAGCAAACTTCCATTGTCCCACTACCAATACTTCCTCCGTCACAATGTCCAAGTCCTGTCCAGCCCAAAGTTTCATTCATTCTGTCTTGCAGTCGGGTTCTTTTTTCAACGTCTTCTGGTGTCCCCATACCGTCAACCTTGAATTCAATTAAAAGCGTAAAATGGTCGTCAATGTCAACTTCCTCGTAACCGTCTTCGCTATAAATGTCAATTTCTTTTTGAATGTCTTTGCGAAAGTTGGTGAACAGTCCAGATTTTATTTCCTTGTCTTGTCCTCGTTGACCAACAACTCCCCAATGAACAACACCTGTCTTTTCGTCTTTGTCCCAAGTCTCCCAATAATGAATATCGTTGTCGATTCGTTTATATAATTTCAACATAGTTGTTTAGTTGTCATAAAATGCCGCATAACTACCATATAGGACTCATAAAAGTAGTCCAATTTGGCATATGGTAGCAATATTGGATTATGTTTATAGAGTCTATCAGGTTTATCAAATCTACAAAAATTAGTTCTCCTTGGCAATTTTCAAACCTGTAAATCCATTTTATCCAAGCGAAGTTTCGTTTTTTGTTTTAAAACTCCGGCATCGAATTAAAGCCTTTGTTTTTTCTTTTATAAATTCTTCTGTTTTTTCTTTTTTCTCTTTTACTGTGATGATAATCTCTGGTGCATTGCTTACATACATAAATTTTTGCTAAGCGATGTTTTGGCCACAAAGGCATCAAGTAACCCATTGCATGTGGTTTTTTGCATATGCATAACTGTAACCATTGCTGCTTAATTTCCCATATCTTGTTTTAACAATGGCTGTTTTGCCTGTTAGGATATGATGATGGTCGCAATACTCAGGACATTCTTTACCTTTAGTTAAGTTCACAACAACACAAGAGGTGATGAATGGGATAATAAATGAAAATGTAAAGTATATGAAAATTGGTTTTTTCATGTAGTCTATTTACTGATTCTTCACCACTAATGAATCATAACTTGTAAATTGTTTTAATTTTCCTTCACTCAACATTTTTACAACTTCTCTAAATGTATATCCCTGTGTCGAATATCCGGTGTCATTTTTATATACTAATGTGTCTTTACTTTTTGGCATAATCCATAAACCTTGTTTGTGATTGTTTGCATCTAAAATGTTTATGGTATCTTTCATAAAAGGTCCTCCCAATTCAAAAGACTTTAAAGGATATTTTTCTTGTGTATCGGGTTGAGTATTGCATGCACTTAAAATAACAATACAGATAATGGAGGATAAAACAATTTTCATGATATTTATTTTATACCTAAGATACAAAAATAATTCATGTACGCAAGAGTGGTTATTACTTTCTAATCTTAGTTACTAAAATAGCTAAGGCTATGATAACAACAATAGCTAAAACCGAAAGTGGATTGGCAAAGTTCACCGTCCAGCCAAATTGCGCTTTGCGTTTAGGAGGGAAAATACGTTTATCCTCTTTATTAAAATAAAAAATACCCAACTTCCAATTGTCAGGGTCTTTATGCCATTTATCTAATGTTTCTTTACTGGGTTTATTAGTTGGTTCCATTGTGTTTTATTTTAAGAAAAAAGCCTTTCGAATTTCTCGAAAGGCTTTAAAAATTAAATTGCCGGTAATAATTTTGCTTTACATTCTCCAAAGCCAATTCGTACTTTGTCGTTTTGGCAATAGCCTCTTAAAATTACCGTATCGTTATCATTAATAAATTTACGCTCGCTGCCATCATTTAGTTTTAATGGTTTGGTGCCTTTCCAGCTCAATTCCATCATACTGCCATACTCATGTGGCTCAGGCCCGCTAATGGTTCCGCTTCCCATCATGTCTCCTACATTCACATTACAACCATTCACCGTGTGGTGTGCCAATTGTTGTTCCATAGTCCAGTACATGTATTTGTAGTTAGAGTTACAAATTACGGTTTCAGAACTGTTTTCAGGTTGTATAGCAACTTCTAATTTAATGTCTACATTTTTATCTCCTGTGTACTCTAAGTAAGGGAACACTTTTGGTTCTTGTACATAACCTTTGGTTCTGTATGGTTCCAATGCATCTAAAGTTACAATCCACGGAGAAATAGTAGAGGCAAAGTTTTTTGATAAGAATGGACCTAATGGAATGTATTCCCATGTTTGAATATCACGTGCACTCCAATCGTTAAACAATACCATTCCAAAAATGTAATCATCTGCTTTTTCGGTGCTAATGCTTTCTCCCAGTTTACTTGATTTTCCAATAATGTAAGCTGTTTCTAATTCAAAATCCAATAATTTACATGGACCAAAAGTTGGGACTTCAGCATCTGCCGGTTTCATTTGTCCCTTTGGGCGGTGCAATGGTGTACCACTCACCGTAATGCTGCTGGCACGTCCGTGGTATCCAACCGGAATGTATTTCCAGTTAGGCATTAAGGCATTTTTAGGGTCACGAATCATTGTGCCAATATTAGTAGCGTGGTCTATACTACTGTAAAAATCTGTATAGTCACCAACTTTTACCGGTAATAACATTTGAACAGATGTTTGAGCTTTGAATATCTTATCAAACACCGCTTTGTTGTCTTGTAATTCTTTATTATTACTGTCCAATAACTCCGATAAACGGTCTCTCAATGCGCGAGTAGCTTCTTTTCCTAACTCTATAAAATCATTTAAGTATGCATTATTAAATACCTCTTTTGAGATGTTTAAGTTGCTTAAAAATCCATGGTTGGCTAATTCATATAAATCAATGGCATAGGTTCCAATAGCCGAGCATGCATGATGCTTGGTATTAGCATCCGAATAAATACCAAAGGGTAAATTTTGAATCGGGAAATCAGAGTTTGAGTCTACTTTTATCCAGGATGTAAGTGCCGGATTATTAGCTTTTATGGTCATAATATGTTGTTAAAAAAGAGTAAAATAATATGTTTTATATAAATATACACGGTACAAAATTATATATTTATGGCATGCAATTTAAGAAACTTATTCTTCTTTTTTCACTTCATTTATCCTCATTTTTAGTAGGTCAAAACCCAAACGATTTTGCTTTCGTTTTAAGTGAGAGAGCTGTAAATAAGGTATTTACAGCTGTAGGTGAGATTAATGGCAAAAGTGAGTACGAAGTTTTAGGAATTATTAAAGGACATTACAACTGGAAAGTACTAAATCCAAAAATTAACTTTAAGCCAGATAGTAGTGATTTTACTTGTGATGCGAAAGTAGAGGTAGGGCCTTTTAGTTATAAATCAGAGGTATTGGGGCGAGTGAAAATAACGTATGATAATAAAAGCAATTTAATTGCTATAAAAATTACCAGCGCCATATTTGAATTATATACCATGGTTTTAGGTAAAAAAGTTCACATTAAGGATGTTCACCTGGAAGATTATTTTAAAGACCCTTTTGTGTTTGAAGGACCTAAGAGTTTTGCTACCGATATGAAGTTTACCATGCCGGATAGCACCGTAAAACAAATTTATGTGCAGCCAACTGATTGTGTGATGAAGGTTGTAAAGATGGCTATTAAAACATCCTGCGATATTGCGGCGCAAGACAAACCTTTTAAAAAAGATATTAAAGTGTCTGCGCCAATTCAAGCAACCGAAAACGAAAAGAAAGATTCGATTAAGAAGTAATGAAACAGTTTTTTAAGCATAATGGTTTTTATTTGCTACTGTATGTGGTAATACTAGCCTATGTTGGAAATGTGTTATTACATCAAGGTAAGGTTCAAATTCATCGTGAGATGAATGCCGTTGTTGGCAACGAAACAGTAGATAGTTTTTTTAAAGCCATTACTCACTTGGGCGATGGTGCTTTTGCTTTTTTAGTAGCGGTTATATTTTTATTCTTTAATATCCGTAAGTCGGTTTATATTTTATTGTCTTATGCCGGAGCAGCAGCTGTTTCTTCGTTTTTAAAACATGTGATGTTTCCGCATATTTATCGACCACATTTTGTGTTTCAGTATTTTGTGAGAGAAGATTTGAAAGAAGTAAGTGATTTGGAATTGATGGGTTTTAACTCCTTT
This sequence comes from Bacteroidia bacterium, assembly GCA_035439445.1. Classification (GTDB taxonomy): domain Bacteria; phylum Bacteroidota; class Bacteroidia; order B-17B0; family Aurantibacillaceae; genus UBA4416. Next base: position 13,775 of record DAORKG010000021.1, on the reverse strand, counting down.
CCAAGCGGCCACTCACTTTCTGCTTTTGCTTTATTTTTTTGTTTACTGTTTGTGAGCCGTAATCATTTTTTAAAAATCTTATTTTTTGTATTAGCTGTATTGGCGGCTTATAGTCGTGTGTATTTATCACAGCATTGGTTAATTGATATTTACGTAGGCTCTATTATAGGTGTATGTTTTTCGTTATTGTTTTATATGGTGTTTTACCATACACAAAAATGGCAGCAATTAAATACAACCTTACCTCAATTATTAGCAAGTAAAAAAGCAAAGCGTGTTTAAAATTCTAAATACAGATATCAAGGCTTATGTCTTTATTTTTATTGCAGCATGTTTGCTATATATTCCATTCATAGGTAATATGCCTTTGTTTGATTGGGACGAAATTAACTTTGCAGAGTGTGCACGTGAAATGCTGGCAAGCAATAACTATTCGGATGTGCAATTATATTTTCACCCGTTCTGGGAAAAACCGCCTTTATTCATCTGGTTACAAGCCATTAGTATGAATGTGTTTGGGGTGAATGAATTTGCAGCACGTTTTCCTAATGCTTTATGTGGCGTTATCACTTTAATGGTGTTATATAAAACAGGAAAAGAACTAAACGACCAAAAATTCGGATTGACCTGGGCTTTTGTATATGCATCTACTTTATTACCTCACTTGTTTTTTAAAAGTGGTATTATCGATCCTTGGTTTAATTTGTTTATATATATTTCTGTTTACTACTTAGTACAGCATACCAATAATCCTGTAGGTAAGTTTGGTTACAAAACGGCTATCATATCCGGTTTCTTTTTAGGAGTTGCATTATTAACCAAAGGCCCTGCGGCTTTAATATTAGTTGGATTAACCGTAAGCGTGTTTTTTGTATTAGGACGTTTCAAGAAAATTTCTTCTTTCAAATTCATGGCGGCATTTTTCTTAACTTTTTTAATCACAGGTCTGAGCTGGTTTGCCACTATGTATTTAAAAGGTCATGGTTCGGTAATAAAAGAGTTTATTGATTATCAGGTGCGTTTGTTTAATACCGAAGACAGTGACCATGGAGGACCATTTATTTACCATTTTGTGGTATTGTTAATTGGATGTTTTCCGTCTTCTGTATTTTTAATTTTAGCTCACAAAAAATCTCATGAAGATACACCTTATCAAAAACACACCAAGCGCTGGATGATGAGTTTGTTTTGGGTAGTCTTGATTTTGTTTTCCATCGTTCAAACCAAAATTGTACACTATTCTTCATTGTGTTATTTTCCTTTAACGTACTTGGCTACTTATGGTATTCAAAAATTATTAGCTAATCAATATCAATGGAAAAAATGGTTACATGGTTTCTTTGTAGTCATCAGTACCTTATTAGGATTAGCATTTCTGTTGGTAGGTTGTGTGCCTATTTTAAAGCCTTGGTTAATTACCAGCAATGTCATCGGCGACCAATTTGCTATTGAAAATTTAAAGGCCGATGTGCATTGGAGTGGTTACGAATGGTTGATAGGAATTGTGTTTTTGGGATTAAGCCATTTTAGTTTAGCTAAAATTAAATCAGGCAGTTTTAAATTTATCTATACGTTGTTCTTGGCTTCACTTATTGCTATCTCTAGTTTAATCATGTTAGTAGTTCCCAAAATCGAACAATACTCTCAGCGTGCAGCTATTGAGTTTTATAAGCAATGTGCTTCGCATGGCTTTAATGTAGAAACCATAGGCATGAAGAGCTACGCTACTTTGTTTTATGGAGAAATCGATAAAACATTTAAAAATGATCAGTCATTTAAAGATTACATCGAATTAAAACGCCCTGAGCTTAATGAGAAAAAAATTAATATTGAGGTGTCTTATGGTTTAATACGCACCCATTGGTTAATGGATGGTTATGGAGGTAAAATAGCTTGTTTTGTTGCAAAAGTAAATGATGAGGAAGTTGTAAAGAGAGATTGTCCTTTTCTTCAAGAGTTATATCGTAAAAATGGTTTTATTTTCTACGTAAATAAAAACTATAAACATTAATCACCGTTTACTGATTTTATTCCCTGTTCCTCTTTGTCTGTTACATTTAAAACGGTTAACCGATTGTTCTCTTAATTTTAAATGTTTTGTCTTTCTTGATTTCATGCGTTTGCGCCACATCTTAAAACTGGAAGGAAGAGAATTTTTCCTCATGAATTCAATCACTTCTTTTTCTTTTAATCCAAACTGAAATTCAATTGCTTCAAAAGGCGTTCTGTCTTCCCAAGCCATTTCAATAATCCGATTGATATCTCTTTGAGAAAAGTGACGCGTACTTTTTTCTTCCTCTTCCTGTAATTTTAAATAAGCCATTGGCGATGGTAAATCGCTGTAGTAACAGATTAAATTGTTTGTATCCATAATTTTCTGTATGTTTTTTTTGAATCATAATCATTAGCTTGCTTGTCAATATTAAAGTAGCGGACACCTCTTGGATCATTTCCTACACCAGCCAAGTAAGTCCAGTTACCCCAATTGCTGCAAACATCATAATCTATTAACTGCTGCTCAAAATAGGCGGCACCATATCGCCAATCTAGTTTTAAATAATGACATAAATAACTTGCTACGTTTTGCCTTCCTCTGTTGCTCATAAAACCGGTTAATTTTAATTCTATCATGTTGGCATTAATAAAATCATGGTTGGTTTGACCTTCTTTCCATTTTTGAAGTAATTCCTGATTGTTTGATTGAGTTGGGGTGTCTGATGATTTTATGCCGGTTTGCAAGAAAAATTGATGACGATGTTTCTTCATCATAAATCTAAAATAATCTCGCCACAGTAATTCAAACACTAACCAGTAGGTAGAATCATTTGCGCCATAATTATCTTCATAGGCTTTGAGTTCATAATAAATTTCTCTTGGAGATAAACAACCGTTGGCTAACCATGGTGAAAACTTAGAAGAGTAATCTGTTCCAATTAAACCATTCCTGTTTTCCTTGTAAGTTGAAACTAATTTCGTTTCACTGAAATAATAGTTTAATCTTTGGTAGGCTTCTGTTTCTCCTCCTTTAAAAGGAAATGCGGTTCGTGAGTCAGTTATTGGAGGTGTTAAGCCAAGCTCTTTTATTGTAGGTAATATTAAATCAGGAAGCTTTGGTGATTTTATTGTTTTTGGTGCCGCAAAAATTGTTCTGATAGTAGATTCTTTTTCTACTCTTTTTCTAAAATTGGTAAATACATCCGGAATATCTTTGATAGAAAATGGTAAATCCTGAGCATGATATAAAGTACTTGTACTAAAGGTTTCGAGTTCGCATTTCAATTTCCATAGTTCTTTTTCAACTCGCTCTTCGGTTTGCTTTTCTTCGTAGGCCACCTCTTTCTTAGCAAACACTTTTTTAGCGTTATACTTTTGAGCAATATTATAAAGTTCATTTTCCGGTTTCCCTTTTACAATGATTAATCCAGAGCCTAACTTTCTTAGTTTATTATCAAGGTTTTTAAGCGATTCTAATAAAAACTGAGCTCTGAAATTTCCTGTTTTATAAAAACCGTATTGGGTTATTTGATAGTGCGTCTCATCAAAACAATAAACAGGAATAATTTCATCACTTTGTTCAATAGCTCTAATTAGTGTTTCATTGTCGTGAAGCCTTAAATCAGTTTTAAACCAAACAATAGATGTATTCATGGTTACAATTCATTAATATGTTCTAAATAATAAGCTGCTTGTTCCAGTAATTCAACTTTTGCTTTTTGTTCCATTCGGTTCCATACATTATACATCATGCCAATGCGAGGATTTTTACTGAGTAGGTTAGAGTGCCTGTCATAAAAATTCCAATACAAACTATTAAAAGGACATGCTCTATCTCCTGTTTTAGTTGATTTGTTGTAGTAACATGTTTTGCAATAGTGACTCATCTTATCAATGTAAGTTGCTGAACTTACATAAGGTTTTGTTCCTATAATTCCTCCATCCGCAAACTGACTCATGCCTCGAGTATTGGTAATTTCAACCCAGTCAATGGCATCGATGTAAATTCCTAAATACCATTTGTCCACTTCATCCGGATGAACGCCTGCCAGTAAAGCAAAATTTCCGGTTACCATTAAGCGTTGTATGTGATGCGCATAAGCATACTCCAGAGATTGCTTAATGGAGTGACTCAAGCATTTCATGTTTGTGTTCCCTGTCCAATACCAATCAGGTAATTTAGCCTGATGATTAAAATAATTCATGGAAGCAAATTCAGGCATTTTTAACCAGTATATGCCTCGCATGTATTCTCTCCATCCAATAATTTGCCTCACAAAACCTTCTAACTGATTAAATTCAATTTGTGCAGGTCTAGACTCCCATTCTTTAATCGCTCTGTTAATCACTTCTAAAGGAGAAAGCATTTTTGTGTTCATTGAGAAGGATAAGCGAGAGTGGTATAACGACCAATCATCAGGAGTCATCGCATCTTCATAAGTTCCAAATAATGGTAAACATTCTTCTACAAAAAAGTCCAAAAGTTTTAAAGATTGTTCTCTGTTAACCGGCCAAATAAAATGTTTCGCATCAATAGTTCCAATGGTTGAAATATCTGTTTGTTTAATTTCTTTAAGAATATCAGTAACATCGTTATCAAATACTAAAGGGGCAGTTGCTTTATGATTAGCAGGTAGTTTTTTTCGATTGTCTTCATCATAATTCCATTTGCCGGTTAGCGGGTCATTACCATCCATTAATACCCTGTGCTTTTTTCGCATATAACGGTAAAAGCTCTCCATAAGGTATGTTTTCTTTCCTTTAAAAAACTCACCTAATTCATACCTTGTACTTAAAAAATGTTCTGTATCTGCAACCTTATGAGTAATGGATAATGTTTGCGTAAATGTTTTGAAATAGCTGTCTAATCTATACTCATCGGGTAATTGATACTCGAAATGCGTGAATTGATGTTTTGAAATGAGTTGAAGAAGGTTTTTATCAAAGTTTTGTAAATTCTCTTTATTGTTTAAAGAAATGTATATAACCTGATGTTTTTTATTTTTTAGTTCTTTCGCGAAGTGTTGCATGGCTGCAAAAAATCCAACGACTTTCTGAATATGGTGTTGGGCATAATCAGTCTCTTGTCTTAATTCCATTAACACATAGGTGATGTTAGAATTAATTTCTTTAAACCATGAGTGTTGATGATTTAACTGATCACCTAAAATTAAACGAAGCGTTTTTATTTCTTTTTTAGTGTGCGGCATTTATCGCTGCAGTATTTCACGTCGTCCCAATTCTTTTCCCATTTTTTGCGCCATGAAAAAGGTCTTTCACAGGCTATGCAAATTTTAGAGGGTAAGTGTTGTTTTTTAACGCCTTGCATCAGCAATAAAACAATTGATTAATTGTAAAGTTTAATTCAAATACCAAATACTTCCATTTAAAATACTGGCAAAACTTACCCACAATAAATAAGGGATTTGGAAGAGGGCTGCTGTTTTATTGATTTTATAGAAGATGATAATCATCGTTAAAATACTAATCCACATCAATATAATTTCAACAAATGCCAGACCTAAGGATTGGAAATTTAAAAAGATAAAACTCCAGCAAAAATTTAAGAACAATTGTATGCTAAAAATGGTAACGGCTTTTTTTCTTAATTCATTGGAGTCAGATTGTAATATCATGTATAAAGATATTCCCATTAATATGTACAGAGTAGTCCACACCGGACCAAATAAATAATTAGGAGGGTTGAAAGAGGGTTTGTTAATAGTAACATACCAGCCATTAATGCTTGACGCTGTAGCAAATCCTGAAATACCTCCGATTAGTAATGTAGAGAGTATGCACAAAGAAAGTTTTAGAAATTGTTTCATGAAGTATATATGCTATTTAATGCTTATTCTATATAGGAAAGTTTGGCAATACTTAAATCTCTATCAGCTTTTGCATAGGTTAATCTTGCCAAACGTTCGGTTTTGTGATAGCTGTCAAGTCCGCTGCAAGTAATTGATTTAGCTTTTTCTATATCTAAAAATCCATCACTGCATAAACAATCATTTGGGAAATACACTTGATTGATTTGACCTATTACTAAAACGGTGTTATTAGTTGTAATATTAATACGTTCTTTAAATTGAACTCCCATTTGAATATAGCTTTCTTTAACGAAAGGCGCTTTAAATCCTAGTTTATAATCAGGAGTTAAATGCGTGGCATCAAACTCAGAAATATCTTTTGGATAACGAGCAGAGGTTTGGTGTGCTTGTTTATATATAGCTTCGTTGATGTGATTAATGGTGTAGTAACCCGTTTCAATAATGTTGGCTAGCGTATGTCTGTCAACTGAATCTGGACGAGATATAAAACCAATGTAAGGAGGATTAGCTCCAATGTGAACGAGAGAATTAAAAATTGCCAGATTAGTTTGCCTTTTGCTATCAGCTGTTCCAATTAGTGCCACGCTTTTAAAACCAGATAATGAATTAACAAAAGCTGCACGATAACGTTGCTCTAATCCCATTAAATCAACAAAAGAAAAATAACGCAGTGTTGTTTGATTATTTTCCATTGTTTATACTTTTAAGGTAGACATGCCGCCATCAACATGAAGAATTTGTCCTGTTATCCAGGATGCATTTGAAGACAATAAAAATTCAACGGTATTAGATATGTCTTCAGGATTTCCAATACGTTTTAATGGATGTCTGTTATTGCTTGCATCTAATTTTTCGGGAGTATTTATTAATTTGTCTGCCATTGCCGAACTTGTTAAGGAAGGCGCTACACAATTCACTCTGATTTTTGGTGAAAATTCTGCTGCTAGTGTTTTAGTTAGTCCTTCAATAGCACCTTTGCTTGTAGAAACGGATGAATGAAATGGCATACCTGTTTGAACGGCTACTGTACTAAACAATACTATAGAGGCATGTTTTGATAATAATAAATTTTGATGGTAGGCTTGTATGCTTTTGATGGCACCTAATACATTTAATTTAAAATCATTTTCAAAATCTTGTTCCTTTAATGTTCTGAATGGCTTTAAATTGATTGAACCCGGACAATATACTAGTCCATCAATAGCATCTTCCAGTTTAGGAAGTTCAGCACTTGATAATATATCATGTTCGTAGTAAGCACTATAAGCTGCCTCCGGTACACTTCTGGAAATAGCAATCACCTTTTCTCCCTTTTTATGAAGTATGTTGGCTAGTGTTTTTCCTATACCTGATGATGCCCCAATAACAAGTGTTGTTTTCATGTTTTTGTAACAACACTAGCTTGAAATTGTTTATTTATTCGATAATTATTTTTTGATTTATCTGTTCCTGATCAATACTTATCATCAAGAAATAAATTCCTCTTTCTAAATCGGTTACAGGTATTTTAATTTGTTGATTTCCCTGATTATATGATTGATTTGTGATGGTTATTTTTTCTTTACCTAAGACGTCAATAATTTTAAAACTAATCATTTTGTCTTCAATTAAATCAAAGTTTATGTTAAGAACTTGATGTGATGGATTTGGATATAAATTTATATTTGACAAATAGCTACTATTGCTTGCTATATTTGTTACTGTTGTTAAATTTATATCGTCTAAATAAAAATTATTTGAGCTTCCCGTTTCTGTAACTAATCTGTATCTAAAAATAATATTTGTTGCATTAGATAATGATGAAATATTTACTACTTCTTGGTTATATTGAGAACTTGTTGGTTGAAAATTACCGGTTACAACATTAATTCCGGGAGTTGTAGTTCGTATTTGTTTTACGATTCTTGGATTCCAAGTTAATCCACAATTTGTAGAATAATATACACTAAAAACATCATATGAACTTGTTGTCGTATTTCTCTCTGCGCCAGCCCATTTGAAGGTTAATGCTACATTAGGCATGGAACTAAAATCATATGGAGGGGAATATAAGTCGATGGTAGATACAGGAGATACATTTTCTGATACAAATATGCTTTTGTTACCAGTTGAGGAAGATGAATTTGTTATTTGCCAGTTTGTATTTGTTATAGATGTGTTTTGTAATGACCATATACTATTTGGAAATGTAATTGATTCAAAACTTTCTGTAAGTGTATTTGTAGTGGGAGCAGCAAAAACTGTTATATAACCATTTTTGATTTCAGGTTGAGATGTACCAATGTTATTACTAGAAATTAATTGAACTGGATATGTTCCGGGAGCATTGTAGGTTACTGTAGGGTTTTGAACACTTGAAACACTTGGAGTGCCTCCTGCAAATATCCAGTTCCAGCTTGTGGGAGTTCCTACACTACTTTGATCTGTAAATGATATGGATTGACCTTGGCAAATAATTTTTTTATCTGATTTGAATTGAGCTACAGGTGCACATTGAATGGCCGGGTTAATACCAGTAGCAATAAGGTTACTTGCGGTTCCCAAATTATCGCGCCCAACAATGCTTGATTGAACAGCAGCTTCCATTCGAGCGGCCTGATCGTTTGTAAACATTGTACTACAATATGAGTAATCCATAAAGTTTTGGTAGTTTTCAGGAACACCGGGCGTACATATATCATATGAAGTTGGGCAGCTTAAATAACCGGGCGTGTTTGGTGTGTCGTTTACAAAGTCATCATTATTACAATCAACCGCACACGAATTCCATCCAAAAACGTGTAGTAAATTTAACCAATGTCCAACTTCATGAGTTAAAACATGCGAATGAAATGGGGTAGATGTTCCAATAGATCCGGTATAACTATGAAGCATTACAATAGCATCTTCAGGTGCACCATAACTCCATGAGCCAGGAAGGTAAGTGTAGCCTGCTGCGCTGAATCCGCTACTCATTGTAATCGTTTTAACTACATATACATTTAAATACTTACTTGGATCCCAGGTATGTTGATATAAGGTTGGTGATTGGTCATTCCAATCAGCATCTGGATCAAAATGCCTGATTATACCATTTGTGCAAACTCCGTTTGGGTCGAGTTTTGCTAAAGCAAATCTAATAGAAACATCTGAAGCAATTGGCTTAAAAACTGCTAGTGTATTAGTGGTGTCTGCATTTTTTTTTGAAAAGTCAATGTTCAAATTATTTACAGCATCTTCAACTTGTGCGTCAGAGATATTCTCGCTGCCATTCAAATGTAATATATGAAACACTACTGGAATGGTATAATTTGTTGTAGTTGTCAGTTTTGAATTAATAATGCTATTGTTAACAGAAGTTTGGTAATTATCAAATTGTAACTTCAACTCAGGGTGTTTTTGGAAATGTAAGTTCATCGCCTCTGTTGATTGGCATCTACTAATAGATGATGTTTGAGACAATAAAATACAAGGGATGATATAAAGACTTAGAATTATAATTGCTTTTTGCATAATATTTCATTTGTTTATTACTAAGTTAACAATAATTCATTAATTAAAAAATATAAAATAACAACTTAAAATAACCAAATATTCTTTTATGTTTACATATCAAAAAACAGTTATGATAATTGATTTAAGAAGTGATACAGTAACTAAGCCTACCAAAGCTATGATGGATGCTATGATGAATGCATCTGTAGGTGATGATGTATTTAATGAAGATCCAACGGTATTAGCTTTAGAAGATAAAGCTGCCAAACTATTTGGGAAGGAAGCTGCTTTATTTTGCCCTAGTGGCACGATGACCAATCAAATTGCGATTAAATGCCATACGGTTCCAGGCGATGAGTTGTTATGTGATGTCAATTCTCATATTTATAACTATGAAGGTGGGGGGATTTCTTCTAATTCTGGTGTACAGGCAAAATTATTGCAAGGCGACAGAGGACGAATTACGGCTAAACATATTGAAGATAATATTAATGGTGATTTTGATTGGTTAACCCATACTGCTTTGGTATGTTTAGAAAATACCGTGAATAGAGCAGGAGGGAGTTACTATGATTTGGAAACCATTAAACAAATTAAACAAGTATGTGATAAGCATCAATTGCCCTTGCATTTGGATGGTGCAAGAATTTTTAATGCGATTGTAGAAAATAATTATACAACGCAAGATATAGGTAATCAATTTGATTCTATTTCTATTTGCTTAAGTAAAGGATTAGGAGCTCCGGTAGGTTCATTATTATTAGGTACTAAACCATTTATTAAAAAAGCTCGTAGAGTGCGTAAAGTGTTTGGAGGAGGTATGCGACAAGCGGGTTTTTTGGCAGCTGCCGGTATTTATGCTTTGGATAATAATGTTACAAGATTAAAAGAAGATCATGTTAGAGCAAAAGAACTAGGCAATGTATTAAGTACTTTATCTTACGTAGAAAGTGTGATGCCGGTTGATACCAATATTGTTATTTTTAATTTAACCGATAAATATACAGCCGCTAGTTTTGAAGAAGCATTAAAGCCACATCATATCAAATTAGCTGCATTTGGTAAACAAACGATTCGTTTTGTGACGCACTTAGACTTTACGGATGAGATGTTAGCGAAGGTGATTGAGGTATTGAAAAAGCTGTAATTACAATTTTCAATTTATCTACGATACAATAGGGATATAAAAATATCCGATTTTTAGGTTTGATTTTGTGCAGCAATAGCTGTAAAATGAATGAAGCGTATGCATGCGCAAGCGGATTCATTTTAGCAGCGGTCGGAACGAATTGCCTACCACAAAATCAAAAGCTTTTTGTTACTTTTTGGCTGCAAAAAGTAAAAGGTTGTTCTATTGTTTGATTACTTTTTTTGTAATTAACAATTAATTATTTTATATAAACTTAAAAAGTAAACTCCACTTTTTGTCTTGAAACAAAAAGTTGACAAAAAATTCAAGGCTCTTTAAAATTTAGCTTAAATCTTCATAGCATCAAACTGATTCTATGAAGCGCTTCGCGAACAGCCCATAGAATCTTCACACTTGCTAACGCATTTGATGCTTTTTGATTTATAAGCTAAATTTTAAAATGCCGTCTTATCCTCTAGCATGTTTTACGATTCAACTATACCTACTTTAGAATAGTGAAATATCAGATTTTTACTGTGACTTGATTTTTATTGCTATCACAATTGCTCTGTATCAAGACAAAAAGTCATCTTAAAACTTCACTTGCAATTTTAAGTTTAATGTACGTTTCGTTAAATAATTTGGTACAGCATATTGTCTATTGGTAACATCAGTTACCCAAGTGTAAGAAACCGTATTGTCTATTTGTAATAAATTAAATACTTCGATGCTGATAAACATTCCTTTTAAATGATGAAATGGACTAGTTTTTGGTAAAGGTTTGTCTTCTTTAATAATTTGATAGGCAAATCCAATATCTACTCTTCTGTAAGGAGGCATTCTAAATACTTGCTTCCAGCGTTCATGACCTGGAGGTCCAAATGGTAAACCTGTTCCAAATTGCATATTTAAGTACATTTTGCAAGATGGTAGTTTTGGAATATAATCCTGAAAAAACATGCCAAAAGTTACACGTTGATCTGTAGGGCGAGGAATATAACCGGGATAAACAACTGAGCTGTCAACAGGTTTGTTATTAAATGTATAACCATTAACAATTGTATCTCCGTCACTATTAAAGTATGTAACCTTTCTGTCATCACTAATGTTTTCCATTGTTTTTAAATATCCAATGGTAGCCCACGATTCAATACCTTTAATGAACTCTCCATTAATTCTCAAATCTGCACCTTGGGTATAGCCCACAGAATTGTTTTTTGCAAAATAACGAATGCGGGTATTATCGATTTCGTATGGAATTAAGTCTTTTAATTGCTTGTAGTATCCAGCTAAAATTACTTTAAAAGGTCGTCGCCATAATTTAAAATTATAATCGCCTGATAATAAATAATGAATTGATTGCTGTGCTCTGATGTTTGGATTTAGTTTCCCATCAAAACCTCTCATCTCTCTGTAAAATGGCGGCTGGTAATAATAACCCCATGATGCCTTAAAAGCAATGTCTTGTTTCCAGTTTGGTTTGTAAGATAATGTTATGCGTGGAGATATAACCGTTTGTTTATTAAAATCCCAATAATTGGCGCGCGCACCACCTGTTAATGTTAGTAAAGACGAATCGTGTAATTGTTTGCTATACACATATTGTAAATAGCCTTGCACACGATTGGTCTCTAAATTTATTTTTGATTTTACAACGTCAATTAAATTTATTTCGTTTGGGTTATATGGTGCGATGTATCCGGCAGAATCTATCGTTCTCCATTCGCTTAATTTGTCTTGTATGCTTTCATGTTGATAACGAGCGCCCCAAAGAAGCTCACTATTTCTTCCTATTTGTCGCGTACCTTTATGTTCAATATTAAATACGGTAGCATCAATTCGGTTTCTTCCATTATTTAAAAAGGTTCCTATACCTCTGTTAAACGCAACTTGACCAAAATTATCTTTTCCAAAATCAGCTTCTAACTGATCGATATAATATTGTCCTTGTACTGTATATTTTTCTTCTTCTTGTGCTTTATAGGCTGAAGTTATTAGTTTTAGTTTGGTTCTTGAATTTGGTTTATATGTAGTAGATAAACCTCCCATCATGGTATTATATTGCATTAACTCTTGTCCGTCAAAATA
>DAORKG010000021.1:0-1159 GCA_035439445.1 Bacteroidia bacterium | reverse complement strand
GAAAGCGTAATTTCTTTATCGGCAGGAACTGCTATCGAGAATTTACCATTTATATCAGTAGAGGTATTTATAGCCCCATCCTCTAAAACTGCAATTTGGACTTCGGGAATACTTGTTCCTTCTTCGTCTCTAATAGTCCCTGAAATAGTTGCAGTTTGACCGAAACAAACCACTCCAATCAGGAAAAAAATAATGGTATAAAAATATTTTTGTAGCACAGGTTAAATAACGAGCTTATCCTACAAATATTGCAAAAAGAAATGAGATTTTAGAGGTTTTAAACCCTTATGGGTAAAAGAAAAATTACTTAATCTTCAGCTTTCCTTTTCTCCAGGCATCAATAAATTGAGCCCAGGCCACAGGATTTAATAAACTTACACTTGGATATTGTCCTGCCTGATATAAACGCGTATATTGTTGCTGCATTCGCACACGATAATTTGCAGCTGCGTCCATAGTACCACCTTTAATGGAAGCACGCACATCTTCGTTTTCCATGTTTTTATAAGCACGTTCAATATCTGTGTCACTTAAATCTAAATTTAATATTGCCCGCTTAAATTGCTCCTTGCTAGGCCATGGAAATACATTTACTTGAGCTAATTGAATAGTGTCTTTAGTTAAAATTTGGATAATGGAATAATGTTTTCCGGTTAAGGTATCTGCTAAATTATAAGCTTTGCTTTTATGATTAATAGAGAAAAACTGCATTTCATCACCAGGTCGAGCAACAATTGTAAAGAAACCGTAATAGTCACTCACCGTTCCGGAGTGAGTTCCTTTAATCATAATAGATACAAAAGGTAAAGGTTGCAAGCTATCATCTAATACCACACCTGATATTTGAAGGTATTTTTCGGGAGTAACAGTTTGTGTTGTTTTAGTTTGAGAAAACAAACCGCTTGTGATAAAAAATATAAGTATAATAAATAGTTGCTTCATAGGGTAAAAATACAATTTTTAAAAAGTAAACCGCTGTAAATAAACATAAATTAACAACAAAAACACCTGATTAACCTCAGTTTTTTTGCAACCATTTATCAATTTGAAATACTAATAACGTAGAACCTATTCCTACAACCATACCTCCTAATACATCACTTGGAAAATGAACACCTAATCTCATTCTTGAATATCCTACGGCACAAGCATAGGCGTA
>DAORKG010000020.1:0-65336 GCA_035439445.1 Bacteroidia bacterium | reverse complement strand
TGTATCGGGAAGTAAGTGGATTTTGATTTTTTCTTATAATTTTAATAATCTAATGAGATTTTTCTTAACGATATTTTTGTCTATTATATTTTTCTTGCCTAAAAATAAAGCACAATCAAATTTGTTGATAAAGGACTTATTAAACAGAAGTGAAATTAAAAATCCCAGTCGTTATATTGAGATATCTGATTCACTCAATACCTTAAAACAAAATGAACTGGCGATTGCTCTGCTTCAAAAAATGGCTACGCATCCTCAACTAAAGCAACCCTCTAAACTACAAACTCAATGGCATTTGGTTATGGGCGATTGTTTTGATGATATGCAGGAGTTCCGAAAATCGGCTTACCATTACAATATATCATCAAAAATAGTGGAGCAGTTTAAAGATGATAAATTATCCATTCGCTCCTATGTTGGTTTAGCCGGAGTATATTCCGATTTAGGAAAAAACGATAGTGCGTTGTATTTTTTAAATAAAGCTTTGCCCATTGCTAAAGCTAATCAAAAATTACATTTCAGGTATTTAAAAACCATTTACAATAACTTAGGTTTAATATATATTAATAAATACAATTATACCGAAGCGCTCAATAGTTTTTATAAAGCCATTGCCGTTTCCGAAAAAGAAAAAGATATAGATGGCTTATCAAGTACTTATAATAATTTGGGGAATTTGTATTCTCAATTATTTGAAAATAAAAAAAGTTTAGCCTACTACCTAAAAGCACACCAAATAAAACCTTCTGCCGTTACTTTTGGTAATATTGGCATGTCTTATAGCGATTTAAATAAAAATGATTCGGCTATTTACTTTACAAAAAAATCTATTGAAATTGATACTAAAAATAATGATAAAGCAGGTTTATCGGCTTCGTACACTGTAGTGGGTAATCTGTTTAAACGTCAACACTTGTTTGATTCGGCTCTGTATTATTATAGTTTAAGTTCAAAATTAGCGACAGAAATTGAAGACCTGGAAGTGATTCAAAACAATGATTATAACATGATTGAAATTTATATTTCACAAAAACGTTTTCAGGAGGCTAAACCAATTGCCTTAAAAAATTTAGAGTCGGTTAAGCAAGGAGATGATTTGAGTTTTATTGCAGATGCATATAATCAGCTCAAAGTGATTTACAGTAATTTGGGTGATTATCAAACGGCCTTTAAATTCCAAGAACAAAACAGTATTTATAAAGATAGCGCCTTGGAGGCTGATAAATCTATTGAATTAAAAAAGATAGAGCTAACTGCTGAGTATAAAAAGAAAAGTTCCAACGATAGTTTATTGCATGTGCAGCAAATAGAGTTGAGTAATTTGAAGCATGATGGAGAAATAAAAAAACAGAGGGTGTTATTGTTAGTTTTATTGCCATACTAATCATTGTAGCATTTTTCTCTATTGTAATTTACAAGCGATATAAAGTATCTGTCAGACAAAAAGAAATTATCAACTTGCAGAAAAATGAAATGTACCACCAAAAGTTATTGGTGGAAGAAAAACAAAAAGAAATTTTAGATAGTATTAATTACGCCAAACGCATACAACATACACTTTTGGCACACGAAGATTTTTTGAAACAGCATTTACCAGGTCATTTTATATACTATCACCCAAAGGACATTGTGAGTGGCGATTTTTACTGGGCCACCATGCAAGATGGTAAATTTTATTTTGCCTTATGTGATAGCACAGGCCACGGTGTGCCGGGAGCCTTTATGAGTTTGCTGAACATTGGTTTTTTAAGTGAAGCCATCAACGAAAAAAATATTAAACAGCCAAATAAAGTGTTTGATTATGTTCGTCAGCGTTTAATTGATAATTTAAATAAAGACGGGCAAAAGGATGGTTTTGACGGTGTGTTGTTATGTTACGACCCTCAAAGTATGGAGTTGCAATATGCGGCTGCAAATAATAAGCCTGTTTTAATTAGAGACAAGGATTTAATGTTATTAAAAGATGATCGAATGCCTGTTGGAAAAGGGGAGAAAGTACAAGATTTTCAGTTATTTAGTATACGGTTGAAAAAAGGAGATTGCTTGTATTTATACACAGATGGTTTTGCAGATCAGTTTGGAGGTGAGAGAGGAAAGAAATTTAAGTACCGCTCTTTGAACGAATTAATATTAAAACGTCACATGCTTGAATTATCAGAACAGCAACAAATTTTTCAAAATTCTTTTTTAGAATGGAAAGGAAATTTAGAACAAGTGGATGATGTGTGTATTATGGGAATTAAGTTTTAATAAAGAAATTATCCGACAAGTTAAGGTTTTCGTTTTAGTGAAAAATCTTTTGCCCTTTCAGGTTGAAATGGTAAATCATAAATCACAAAAGGGGCTTGAATTTCTTCATATCCTTCGGCTTTTATAAGTATGGTGTAGTTGCCTGGTGTGAGAGCCATAACGTATTTCCCGGTTTTTTGAACTGGTACAAATTTTAAAACTTCTTTACTTTCAGGTTTTGATGCTAATATAGATATCTTGATAGGGACATCACTTGAATCTGAGGTAGTAACATATCCGGTAATAATACAATAACGTGTATCAACGTCATTAAACTTTATTTTATATATATCCCTATCTCCAAAGCCACCTTCTCTAATAGCTGATACATATGCATATGCTCCACCACTTACTATGGAAATATTTTCATTATCATAAGTGTCGTTAATAGGGTAACCTAAATTTTGAGGATCGCTCCATGCTTTTTGAGCATCATTCCACTCGCTTTTAAACAAGTCATAACCTCCCATGCTTGAGTGTCCTTCTGATGCGAAATAAAGAGTATTGCCATCCTTACTGAGATGTGGAAAATCTTCATTGTATTTTGTATTGATGTTTTCTCCCAAATCTTGAGGTTTTGCCCATTTACCATTACTAAGTTTACGGATAATGTAGATGTCTTTTTCCCCTGCGCCTTCTTTACGCTTGCTAGCAAATACAAATACATCACCCGCATCATTCATGCTACCACTGGTTTCAAAACCTTCGTTAATTTTTGAATCTAAGCGAACAATTTTTTTATATCCTCCTGTTGTTGGATTAGGTTCAGTTAAGTATAAATTACCTAAACTATCAATGTGGTCTATGTAAACTGTTAGTTTCTTTCCATCAGGACTTATACCAACAGCTTGTTCATCGTATTTGGTGTTAATATTTGTTCCTATACTTTTGGGTTCAATCC
Source organism: Bacteroidia bacterium (assembly GCA_035439445.1). Lineage (GTDB taxonomy): Bacteria > Bacteroidota > Bacteroidia > B-17B0 > Aurantibacillaceae > UBA4416. The sequence goes on along the minus strand of DAORKG010000020.1, from coordinate 62,146 downwards.
ATTTACCATCTTTGGGAGTTGCGGTAAAAATATCTGAAGAATAATAGCCATCCATCTCAGGTCGTGCACCGGGTCTCTCTGCTCTACGAGATGTAAAAATGAGCAAAGATTCATCATCCGGCGTAATAGGGTAGTAGTCGGGAAACTCTGTGTTTATAGGGCTACCTAGATTAGTAAACGAAACATTAATTGGATATTTAACTAGTTCTTTAGCATGTAAACATGTTTCTATTTGTCTTTCAACTATAGGAGCAAGATTTTTATCGGCATCAATTCTCGCTTTTATATAATATTCAATGGCTTTGTCAAATTGTAAATCATGCTGATAGGCTTGGCCTAAATAATAATACGGTTCTGCTTCTTGTTTTAGTGCCGGTAAAGCAGGTTCAATTAAGTTAATGATTTCTTTAGGACTACCTTTGGTTTTTAAAAGACATTTGCCCAAATTATATTTAAGCTCAAGATCGTTTGGGTTTTTCTTAATCAGCTTTTGATATAAGGGAATAGCCGCTTTATAATTTCCCATCGATAAATAATCGGTAATTCTTTCTTCTGTTTGATCTTGCGCAAAAGTAGTGGTTACAAAAAGGGTAATTTGAAATATGATTATTGTTAAGCGAAATAAATCTTTCATATTAAACAAATATAAAAGTTATCTCTTTTAATCGCCATTTTATGAGGTGAAAATTAGCGACAGTGTTTCAACAAAAATGATATATCGTGTTTTTATAAAGCTGTAAAAAATGATACATCTTCGGTATTTACTTAATCTTCATCTTCAAATTCCAACTCTGCGTCCTTTTCCCATATTTCCATCTCGCAAGGCTTGCAATTGAATTTTAGTTTGTATTCGTTCTCACCATGTTTGAGGGTTAATGGCTCAACTACTTTTTCGCCCATAGTGTCTCTTTGGAAACGAGCACATTTGCCTAATTCGTATTTCACGCAATACTTGGTAGTCATTACTCGAGATTTTCCGGGATCCCATTGCAATTCAAAAGCTTTTTCAATTTCTGTAACACCATGGCGTTTGTAAAATGCACGCGCCATATGATTAGAAACATTGTAGGTAAAATCTAATTGAGACACAGGATAAGGATGATCCGTTTTTTGTATTTGAAATTCTTCTCTGTGATAATCCTTTATTCTGGTGTCCATTAATTGTTCTAATACAATACGACGTATTTCATTAATTTTTGAAATAGGTAGGAACCAGTTTTGAGAAAACTCCACCTGTATATCATCTACTATGAAAGGAGTATTTCCTGTTTTTAATAAATTCTTTTTAATATTAGGAATAGTAGATTCTTCGTTTTTCGCTAGCTCTTTTTCGGCTACAAAGGATGATATGCTCTGATGTCCATCTTCATCGATGGCAAGTAATTCAAAGCCATCTTTAGTTTCTGTGAATTGTAATTTTACTCCAATTTTTCTTATGGCGCTATCATTACGTTCTACTAACCTGTTAAACTCTGCATCTGAATTGCGATAAATAATCGTTCCCGGTTTTATAGGCCTGAAAGTGTTTGGAACAACAATATCATTTACGATGATGTTGATTTGCATGCCATCAGCCACTCCCTCATCATTAATAAAATATAAGCCATCACCATTGTTTAATTTTTCATAATTTTCAATGACGTAACCATTGGCTTTAGTTTCTATTAGTTTACCAATTAATTGCCCCTGAGATTTAGGGCTCTCCCACGAACCTATTTTTTCTTTACGTTTGTTTACAAAGTAATCAGTATAACCTCTGTTAAAACTTCTGTCCATTTCAGGATCAAAATTATAGAAGGTTCTACCTGAAGATGCTTTTTGGTATTTATCGTTATTTTCTAAAAAAGTGTCTAATTTTTTTCGGAGGTAAGATGTATTGTTTTTTACATATACCATATCTTTTAATCTGCCCTCTATTTTAAAGGATGTAATACCTGCTTCAATTAAATTGGGTAACTGATCACTTAAATCTAAATCTTTGATTGAAAGTAAATGACTATTTGCAATCAGTGTAGTACCTGTACCATCAATTAATTGATATGGTAAACGACAATTTTGAGCACATGAGCCTCTGTTAGCACTTCGCTCTCCTCCTGCAATACTCATGTAACAATTTCCACTAAAACTTACACATAAGGCGCCGGAAACAAAGAATTCTAATTCAACATCGGTTGCTTCATGTATTTCTTTTATTTGATCCAGATTTAATTCTCTGGCTAATACTACACGTTTCATGCCTGCGTCTGCCAAAAATTTCACATGTTTTGGATCACGATTGTTGGCTTGTGTACTGGCATGAATAACAATAGGAGGCAAGTTCATTTCCATAATGGCCATGTCTTGCACAATCAGAGCATCCACTCCAATGTGATATAATTCATGAATTAATTTTTGGCAGTCTTCTAATTCGTGGTCATATAAAATAGTATTTATAACTACAAAAACTTGAGCTTTAAATAAGTGAGCATATTCTACCATAGCAGCAATATCTTCCACTGAATTGGTAGCATTTGATCGAGCGCCGAATTGCGGAGCCCCAATATAAACAGCATCGGCACCTGCGTTAATAGCAGCCATGCCTTGTACTAAATTTTTGGCAGGTGCCAAAATTTCAACTTTCTTTTTCATGAGTTACAAAGGTCAGTATTTATTTGCTTGATTGCAAGAGATTTAGACGTTTATATAGTATTTGCGACTGTTTTTAAGGGATAGGATATAACTAAAAGTTTTAATAATATTGTCGCCGATATATAATAATGAATGATGTAAAGCACATATCTATTAAGGACTACAACTACGATCTGCCAAATGAACGTATTGCTAAATATCCTTTAAATGAAAGAGATTTGTCAAAATTATTGGTTTATAAAAATCAGAGAATACTTGAGTCTCAGTATCAGTTTATTGATGAGTATTTACCCGAGGATTCATTATTATTTTTTAATAATACTAAAGTTATACCTGCAAGGTTATTTTTTAAAACTTCATCGCAAAAAGATATTGAAATATTTTGCTTAGAGCCAATATCAAACCATACCGATGTTTATTCGAGTATGCTGCAGCAGGGAAATTCTACTTGGAAATGTTTGGTTGGTGGCGCTGCTAAATGGAAAGAGCAATTTGTGTATTTGAACACTTCTGATTTACAGATTAAAGCTGAAATAAAAGAACGTTTAAATGGTACATTTGTTTTGGAGTTTACATGGGAACCAAATTCCAAAAGCTTTGCGGAGGTACTGCAAATTGCTGGAGCAATTCCAATCCCACCTTATTTAAAAAGAGATACAGAAGAAATAGATTTAGAGAGATATCAAACTATTTATGCTCAAAAAGAAGGTTCTGTGGCTGCACCAACAGCAGGATTGCATTTTACTGATAAGGTTTTTGAGAAATTAAAAAACAAGAAGATTGTTCCAACCTATATTACATTGCATGTTGGAGCAGGTACTTTTAAACCGGTGAAGTCAGATACAATGGCTGCTCATGAAATGCATGGTGAGTACATTGATGTGTCATTAGAAACATTAGAATATTTATATCATAATTTTGATAAAACAGTAACAGCTGTTGGAACAACTTCGATGAGAACGTTGGAAAGTTTATATTGGATTGGTCAGAAAATTTCTCAATCACAAAATATAAAACCAGAGGAATTGACTGTTGAACAATGGGAACCATACAGCTCCTCTGAAACACAATTAACAGCTCAACAAGCACTTAAATACATTATTGATTATTTAAAACAACATAAGCTTGTTACCCTTTATGCAAAAACAAGTATTTTAGTAGCACCCGGGTATCAGTTTAAATTGGTAAATGCATTAGTTACCAATTTTCATCAACCGGAAAGTACATTGATATTATTAGTTGCTGCTTTTATTGGAGAAGATTGGCGTAAGGTTTACCAGTATGCTTTAGATAACAATTATAGATTTTTGAGCTATGGTGATGGCTCATTGCTTTTTAGAAAATAAATTAAAAAAGTTGTAGTATTATTTACTACAACTTTTTTCTTTAGGGTTATAAATTTACCTCTTCATCATAATTCTTTTTTCTCATAAATTCTGCTAGCTGAACATCTCGTACATTTTTTTGAACAGCAACAGCCGCAAACAAACTTAACACAAACGACATCCCGTAAAATCCTTTTTCACTTCGCATTAGGTCTGCATTCCATAAGCCAATAATTAAAAGTAATATAGATAATAAGGTAGAGAACCAACTAATACCATAATATAAGTTTGTTACTCTGATTCCTTCCAGTTGATCCCTCACTGCTTTTTGTAGTGATACAGCTGAGAATAAGCCATACATCAGTACGGTAAAATAATAACCTTTTTCATTGAGATACATATCGGTATTCCATAATCCAATACAATAAGAAACAGTTCCGGCTAATAAGGCAACCCATGCGGCTCCTATAAAAGCATTTGATGGTCTTTGATTCATAATAATGATTTTAAAAATTATGAGTCAAAGGTATGTTAGGTATAAGTGATGGCTTTTGATATAAATCAAAAAATAGGGTTTTAACTTATTTTATAATTCAGCCCTCATGCGGCTTAGAGTTTCTTGTGTGATACCAAGATATGATGCTATTTGCCCAAGAGGAGCTCGTTTTATTAAATTTGATTTTGTTTCTAGTAACGCTAAATACCTTTCTTTAGCAGATTTAAATTGAATATTTAGTAAACGTTCTTCTAAACGAATGTAATATAGCTCCGTTAGTATTCTTCCTAATCTTTCGGTCTCAGGATAGTTTTTGTATAAGGCTTGCAAATCTGAAAAAGAGATTTGAATGAGTTCTGTATCTTCTGTAGCTTGTATGGTTTCAAAAGAGTTTTTTTGTACAACAAAAGAATAAAAACATGTCGCAAATTCTCCTTCTAAAGCAAACCAATTAGTAATTTCCTTTTCTTCTAAATAGTAATATCCTCTTAGTAAACCTTTTTCAATAAAATAAATATCATTGCATCTCTCTCCAATTTGAATAAGTGTTTCTCCTTTTTCAATAGTTTTCTTTTTAGCAATTTTAGCTAACTCTGTTTTCAAATCATTGGAAACATGTATTACCGAATCTAAATATGAATAAAATATCATTGCTTTTACTTTACTTTAATTTATTGGAGCTCTAAAATCACAGCCTTCTCTAAAACGATTGCATCCAAAAGCTGTTTTTCCTCTAATGATAGTTCCTGTTTTGCATTTAGGGCATGGTTGGTTTTCTGCTATGCTAACAGGTGTTTTTGTTTTTTCTTGCTCTTCCACAAACTCCGTTTCAAAGTTTGAATTTAAAATTAAATGACCATTTACTTTTTTGTTATTTACGGTAAATCCTTTGATGCTTGGAGATTTCTTTTTTTGAATAAGCGTAAATAATTGTTTTTCGCTTAATTTCTTTCCTCCGAATTCAAAATCAATTTTAAAGTTACATCCTTCTTTAAATGCGCTGCAACCAAAAGCTGTTTTGCCTTTTATTATTGTTCCGTTTTTACATTTAGGGCAGCTAGTAATAGCATCAGATTTTGCTTCTTTCTTTTTTTCTGCTACAGTTTCTGTTTTTGCATCAGTATTTTCTGTAGTAATATTTTTTGGTTTATCAGCTTGAATGGTAATTGAGTTGCCTTTTTCAGATTTTACCTCATTGGTTAAATTGGTAACCATCTCTTTCATTTCATTCATAAACAAATGAGGGTCGTATTCTCCTTTCTCAATTTGTCTTAACTTCTTTTCCCATATACCTGTTAACTCAACAGATTTTAATAATTCATTATTAATGGTTTTTATTAATTCGATTCCGGTAATAGTTGGTATTAAGTTTTTTCGCTGACGAGTAATATAATTTCGCTTAAATAATGTTTCAATAATATTTGCTCTGGTTGATGGACGTCCAATGCCATTTTCTTTCATTAAATCTCTTAACTCTGGATCATCCACTTGTTTTCCTGCAGTTTCCATGGCTCTAAGTAATGTAGCTTCGGTGTGCATTTTAGGAGGTTGTGTTTGTTTTTCTTGCAAGTCAGGAGTATGTTCTCCTTTTTCACCCTTCACAAACAATGGCATTATTTGTTCCTCATCTTCTTTGTCTTTTTCTTCTGAATTAACAGAATCTTTTTTAGGGTATAACACTCTCCAGCCTTCTTCTAAAATTACTTTGCCTGTGGCGCTAAATTCATTGCCATCCACATCTCCCAATACAATCGTATTGCTTACTACACAGTCTGGATAAAATGCAGCAATAAAACGTCTGGTTATAATGTCATAAACTTGTTTTTCAGGTAAGTACATTCCTGATGGAGGCATCACATCTGTTGGAATAATAGCATGGTGATCTGTAATTTTTTTGTCGTCAAATACTTTTTTGCTTTTTCTGATAGGCTTATCCAAAAGTGCTTTTGTGAACTGTTCATAAGGTTTTAGACTTTCTAAAATCCCTTTGATTTTAGGATACATATTTTCAGGAAGATAAGTGGTGTCAACCCTTGGATATGTAACTAATTTTGATTCGTAAAGTTTTTGCAAATGTTTTAATGTATCATCCGCTGTGAAGTTTAATTTTTTATTACACTCAACTTGTAAAGAGGTTAAATCAAATAATGGAAGCGGACTTTCATTTGCATTCTTTTTGGTACTTGAAACAATTTCAAATAAATGATTTTTGATATGTTCTAAAATCTGAGTAGCATCTTCCTTTTTGGTAAACTTACGTTTAGTAGAGTTGAAAACAACAGCACGATAAGTGGTTTTTAATTCCCAATAAAATTCAGGTTTAAAATTTTGTATTTCATGATAGCGATTTACAATTAATGCTAGAGTAGGAGTTTGTACTCTTCCAATAGATAAAACGCCTCGACCTTGCGCATATTTAACGGTATATAATCTGCTGGCATTCATGCCCAATAGCCAATCACCTATGGCGCGAGCATTTCCGGCAGCATACAACAAATCATATTCTTTGCTGTCTTTTAAGTTTTCAAAACCTTCTTTAATAGCTTCATCGGTCATCGATGAAATCCATAAACGTTTTACGGGTTTATTATTAGCTGCTTTAGCTAATACCCAACGTTGTATTAATTCTCCTTCAATACCGGCATCCCCGCAGTTTACTACTTCAGTACATTGTTCAATTAAGTTTTTTAAGGTATTAAACTGCTTTGTGACTCCGCTATTATCAATCACTTTTAATTGAAAGCGAGGTGGAATCATGGGTAAATAATTTAAATCCCATCGTTTCCAGTCATCACTATAATCATCGGGGGCTTTAAGTGTGCATAAGTGACCAAATGTCCAGCTGATTAAATAGTTATTGCCTTCATAAAAACCATCACGACGGTTAGTTGCACCTAATATACGTGCAATTTCTTTTCCAACACTTGGTTTTTCGGCAATGCAAAGGATCACTTTTAGTTAGTTCTTTTTTTTGAATGCTTTAAATTATAGTTTAATTTTAGAACTTATAAAAAAAGTTATTCGCAATTTTTTAAAGATGCATTCTCAAATCGTTCAAGAATTATTAAAGGCAGAAGATAAAGCATTCAATCTATTTAATGTCGCAGAAACAAGAGGTTTAATTGTTGCTGGTAAAACTGAAAAACAATTAAATGAAGAATTATATGCTTTAGCTTTTGAGTTATATGGTATCAAAAAATTTTGGCACAAACGCATTGTTCGTGCCGGAAAAAACACCTTGCATCCGTATAGAGAAAATCCGCCTAATTTAATGATACAAAACGATGATATTTTATTTTTTGATTTTGGTCCTGTTTTCGAAGATTGGGAAGCAGACGTTGGAAGAACTTATGTACTAGGGAACGATTCATTAAAACAAAAATTAAAGTTAGATATTGAATTAGCCTGGAAAGAATCACGTGATTGGTTTTTTACACACACCTCAATAACTGGTGCCGAGTATTATCAATATAATGTAGAACTTGCTAGAAAATATGGATGGGAATTCGGTGGTGACATTGCAGGACATTTGATTGGTAATTTTCCACATGAACAGATAGAAAGCGATAGTAGGGATAATTATATTCATCCGGATAATCATAAAGATATGTTTGCTCCGGGAGTTTTAGGGACTAAACGCGAATGGATTTTAGAAATTCATTTTGTAAACAAAGAAAAGCAAATAGGTGGATTTTATGAACGTGTTTTAGTGTAATTTAAAGGTTTGTTTTATGAAAAAGTTTTTTTCATTAGTATTAAAATTTCCTAGTGTACTAGTCATAATACTAGCTTGTCTTACCATAATACAAGTTCATTTAAATTTATCTCGTTATAAGTCAAATGATGTGATCAAGTGGGATGTTATTGGTTATTACAGTTATTTGCCTGCTGTTTTTATTGATAATGATGTATCACTGAGATTTATTAATCCAGAAAATCAAGGCAGCTATTCAGGAATTAAATATGGTTATGTAGATGATGTGCATGGCAACCATATTATCAAATATTCTATGGGAATGTCTATTCTATATTCGCCTTTCTTTTTTTTAGCACATATACTCTCCACTCCTTTAGGCTATGCATCTGATGGTTTTTCTGATATTTATGAATTCTTTATTGAATTTTCAGGATTGTTTTACCTTTTACTAGGTTTTTATTTTTTGCGTAAATTATTGTTGAGATTTTATGATGAAAAGGTAGCTGCTGTTTCTATTTGTTTAGTGTTTTTTGGAACAAATTTATTGTATTACTCAACAGTAGAAGCAGCAATGTCTCATGCCTATACATTTTCTCTGTTTTCTATAATGTTATATTTTTCAGTTGAGGCATATCAGAACCTGAATTTAAAAAATGCTATCATATTAGCCATATGTTATGGTTTGATAATATTAATTAGACCTATAAATGTTTTATTAATAATTCCTTTCTTATTTTTTAATGTTAATACTATAGCTGATATTAAAAATAGATTCTCTTTTTATAAACAAAACTTGAAGTTTGTTATAGTATTTTTAATCATTTCTTTTTTTATAGTATCTTTTCAATTCTTTTATTACAAGTATGTAACCGGTAATTACTTCGTGTTTTCATATGGTAAAGAACGTTTTTACTTCAATCATTTTCATTTAGTAGATATTCTTTTTAGTTTCAGAAAAGGATGGTTAGTGTATACACCTATCATGTTTTTTGCTTTATTTGGCATTTTTAAAATGAAATTGAATTCAGAATTCAAAACATCAATTTTTATTTTATTACCGATTTATCTGTACATGGTTTCTAGCTGGTGGTGTTGGTGGTATGGTGGTTCATATAGCCAACGTTCTTTAATCGATATCTATCCATTATTGTCTTTACCTCTAGCATCATTTATAACTTACATTATGGGTTTTCCAAAAAAGAGTCGTCAAATTACCTTTGCAGGATTTACATTGTTAGTTTTATTAAGTATAATTCAAACTGTTCAGTATAAATACAATATTATTGATTTCGATGGAATGACAGCCAAAGAATATATTCATGTATTTTGAAGTATTGATGATAAAAGCATAGATACAACCTTGTTAAAGAAACCAAATTACGATTTAGCTATTTTGGGTTTGGAAAATGAATAATGAAAGGTAAATCTTTCTATACAAGCGGTAAACTTATTGTTGACTTAATAGTTAATTTTACAGCATGGCGTTATTGCTCAAAGAAAATATTAAAGTAGCAACAGATTCAATTAAAGGTAACAAGTTAAGAGCTTTTTTAACTATGCTGATTATATTTTTTGGTATCACTGCATTGGTTGGGATATCATCAGCTATTGATGCCATGAAAGGTTCTATTAATAGTAATTTTACCAGTATGGGGGCCAATTCATTTACAATTCGAAACAGGGATATGAATGTGAGGGTTGGTCGTCATGGAAAGAGAGCAAAGAAATACCAATCCATTACTTATAAAGAAGCTATACGATTTAAAGAAGAATTTACATTTCCTGTTACAACGGCTGTCTCAACGATGGCATCATTTAATGCACGTTTAAAATTTGAATCAGAAAAAACAAATCCTAATATTCAGGTATTTGGTGGTGATGAAAATTATTTGGAAACAAGCGGTTATGAATTAGAGAAAGGAAGAAATTTTTCTCCTCAGGAAATTATCAGTGGTTCTCACATGGTCATAATTGGTAAGGATGTTGAGTTTGCTTTGTTTAAAGGAAAACAAAAAGCATTGGATAAATTTGTTACAATTAATGGTGGGAAGTATAAAGTAATTGGAGTATTAGCTAGTAAAGGTAATAGTATGGGGTTTGGTGGAGATAAAGTTTGCATTATACCTTTAACTGCTGCTCGACAATATTTTAGTAAACCCGATATGAGTTTTACGATTAGTGTATTAGCTAAAAATTCATATTGGTTGGAGTTGGCATTAGGAGAAGCCAATGGATTATTTAGAAAAATACGCAGAGTACCTTTAGGTGAAGATGATAATTTTGAAATTGTGAGAGCAGATAGTTTAGCAAGCATGTTAATTGGTTTAACAAGTAAGGCTTCTATGGGAGCAATTATTATTGGTATTATAACTTTAATAGGCGCATCAATTGGATTAATGAACATTATGCTTGTCTCAGTAACAGAGAGGACAAAAGAAATAGGATTAAGAAAAGCCTTAGGAGCAACAGCACAAACAATAAAAAATCAATTTCTGATTGAGAGTGTAGTTATATGTGTTAGTGGAGGTTTTTTCGGAATTTTAATGGGAATTATTGCTGCTAACTTAATTTCATTTAATTTAAGTTCTTCATTTTTTATGCCATGGACATGGATCATAATAGGATTTACAGTGTGTTTAATTGTAGGATTAATAAGCGGATATATTCCGGCAAAACGCGCTTCTCTTTTAGATCCAATTGAAAGTTTAAGATTTGAGTAATTGCTATTTTTTAGCAAAACCGTAGTAAAAACCGAAGCCTAATGTTATTAAGCTCATATCCCATTTATTAGATAAACTAACATAGCCAGGAGGTCCCCATTCATTAAATTGTGGGTATAATGGATTAAATTGTGCAAAATTATAATTGTATGACAGGTGACCTCCAATGGCAAAATTAGGGTCAACAATAAAATATAAACCAATCATTGGTTCAATAAATGCGTTGGTGTAAGTTGTAGGATATTTACCAATTAGTGAGTCGTTTTTATATCTGATACTTGCATAAGCACTTGAGCTATATCCCATGTTGATTGAGAATGTTGCAAAACCATTTGTGCTAAAGAATTTATCATATCCTAGTTTTACGTAACCATTATGTGTTTGTAAATTGGTATTGATATTATCTCTTAATGGATCTCTAAAATATTTTTGACATTTGTAATAAGTATAAGAATAACCAATTCCAACAAAGTAATTAGAAAATAATTTGTAATTAACATTAGCATCGGCTGTTATAACTCCAGAAAATGAATTACGAAATTGTTTGCTGGATGCGATTTTTGGAATGCCTACATTTGCTCGCACAGATAATTTTGGTAACTCCGGTGCTTTATCTTGAGCTACACCAAAATAACATCTCAATATAAGTATGCAAATTAAAATAGGTTTCACAAACAAGTAACGAGTAATCATATTTATTATTGCTAAGATAACTAAAATAATATAATGGCTAATAAATATAAAAGCCGCATTTAAGTGAATGCGGCTTTTATGAAAATTTTATAATTTAATATTTATGCAAATTTAGCTTCAAATTCCTTCATTACATCCACCAACACTTGAACGCTTTCAATAGGCATAGCATTATAAATAGAGGCTCTGTATCCGCCAACATCTCTGTGACCACGAATTCCATCAATTCCTGCCGCTTTCCAGAATTTATCAAATTCCGCTTCTTGTTCAGGTTTATTCATCAAGAAACATACATTCATATTACTTCTGTCTTCTTTAGCTGTTGTTCCATAGAATAAAGAGTTTCTATCGATCTCTCCATATAATAAATCGGCTTTTTGTTGATTTATTTTTTCAATCCAGCTGATACCACCGTTTTGCTTTAACCAGCGTAAGGTTAACATTGTTACATATACAGGAAATACAGGAGGTGTATTATACATAGATTCACCTTTAATATGTACGTTGTAATCTAACATCGATAACATTTTACGGCCTGTTTTTCCTAAAATGTCTTTTTTTACCATTACCATAGTGCTACCTGCAGGACCAATATTTTTTTGAGCACCTGCGTATATTAATGCAAAATCCTTCGCGTTAACTTTTCTGCTAAACAAGTCAGAACTCATATCACAAACTACAGGAATATCACTTTTTGGAAAGCTTTTCATTTGAGTACCATAAATAGTATTGTTAGATGTAATATGTAAATAATCTGCATCTTTAGGTACTTCATACCCTTTAGGTATATATGTGAAATTTTTGTCTTCAGAAGAAGCAATAACTTTTGTGTTACCAACAATCTTAGCTTCTTTAATTGCTTTACTAGCCCAAACTCCAGTATTTACGTAGGCTGCGTAACCACTATCAGTTAATAAGTTGTATGGTACCATTGCAAACTGAGTGCTAGCTCCACCTCCCAAGTATAATACTTCGTATTCATCACCTACTTCAAATAATTCTTTAATTAAAGCACGAGCTTCGTCCATAACTGCCACGTAATTTTTACTACGATGTGAAATTTCTAGTAATGACAGATTCATGTTATCGAAATTGATACATGCATCTGAAGCTTGTTTTAGAACATCTATAGGTAAGATGCCGGGACCTGCGCTAAAATTGTGAACTTTTGACATAGTGGTTGTTTTAAGGTTTTAGAATGCTCAAAATTAGTAATAATTATAATACATGAAATATTCCTAGATAAATTATATACACAAAAAAAATCCCCAATTATTAATTGGGGATTTTTTATTTTGGTGTAATATGCTACAACCACCCACCCATTGCTGTTTTAACTGTTTTTTTTCTTCCTCTGCAATCTTTATGAGTTCTGCAGGAACAGATAAAAGATGTTGTTAATAAAAACGCTAAAATCGGAACGATATATTTTTTTATTTTCATAATTCTATAATTCAACTCAGTAGAAAAGTGACACTAATTATTCTTTAATGAATTTTTTAATTGCAGTATATTTTCCTTGTTGAATTTTGATAAAGTAAACTCCGGAACTTATATCATTTAAAGAAATATTCATTTTATTTCCTTCAGTCATAGTTTGATTAGTTATTTCTTTACCTATTATATCTGTTAAAGATATAACTGTTTTTTCTGAGATATCGGACTTGAAATAAACGCTAATATTTGAGTTTGCCGGATTCGGTGCAATTGAAACTTCTGCATTTAAATTAAATGCGCTAATTCCTAAAGGAATATTTAAATTATTTCTAACGTTTGATTTAGATTTATTTACCTGTTGCATTGTTTTTGCAGTTGGGTTACAGTTAAAGCCATTTGCATAGACACGATAAATCGCATTTGGATAACTTGAATAATTTGGGTCATTTAACGAGGAAGCCGTTCCTGCTGCAGTACCAACAACGGTCCATGTTCCGGTTCCATTATTGTCTCTGAGTAAATCAAATGTAGAAACAGGGGTGCTTCCTTGAAATTCAATATTATATGTATTCCATGAGTACAAGCCAGGTGTATTAGTAATGAAATAAACAGTATTATGATAAGGGCTTTTTACACTATAATTTCCGCATGTATCTCGTATTTGTAATTTATATCTATAGGATGTAATGTTAGGATCTCCGTTTGCCGGACCTACACTTCTTGCAGTGTCTATAAATAAACTTAATGCATTTTTATCTTGCGCTCCGATTCTTCTGTAAATATTAGTGCTAACTTCTCTATATACAATAAAACTATCAACATTGGTATATGCTGTTTTATCCCAAATGATATGATTAAATTGTGATAGTGAATCTACCGTAACTTCACAAATTTCAGGTGTTTGAGGTAAAACCGTATTATAAGTAAAAGTTGTATCTCCAAAACAACCAAACGCATCGTAAGCACTAACAGAATATGTAGATAAGATTGTAGCATTTGCTGCATATGTTGGGCTTACTACTGCTCCTGGAGACCAAGTATAGGTTGTACCGCCATGTCCCGTCAATATATTTGTTGCTCCTGAACATGTTATTGAATTTCCAGTAACCGTGATGGTTGGATTGGGATGAACAGTAATTGTAACAGTTGTGGAGTCTGCACAACCAGTAAAATAAGTTCCTCTAACTGTATATGTAGTAACTATTGGTGTTGAACCCCAATTATAGAAATTATTAAATCCATTTACAAGCGATGGAGTCCAAGCATAATTATCAGCCCCAGAGGCTGTAATTGAACCGCCTTGAAAATGGCAAAAATCTGTTTTAGGAGCACTAATTGTTACTGTTGGATTAGGATTAAAAATTGGATGAATTGTCGCAGTATTTGAACATCCATTACCATCAGTTCCTGTTACTGTATATATTCCACTTGTTGAAACATTGTAGTTTGAAGTAGATGGTCCACCCGTCCATGAATAAGTTGAGGCTCCACTTGAAATTAAAGTAACAGTATATCCATTACAGAATGTAACAGGGAAATTATAACCTGCAACAACATTTGGTATTGGGTTTACTGATAGTGAAACCGTTTTTGTGTTAACGCAACCATTAATGTCTTGTCCTGTAACCGTGTAAATTCCTGCTGAATTAACAACGTAGTTTTGTGTTGTTGGTCCGCTTGTCCAAGTATAGCTTGAGGCGCCTCCTGCAGTTAATGTTCCTGTTTTGTTGGCACATATAATTGTTGGGTTTGCAATTGCTGTTACATTAGGTAAGGGATACTCAGTATAATTGATTGTTTTTGAATTGACGCAGCCATTGGCATCTGTTGCAGTAACTGTAAATATGCCGCTACCGTAGTTTACCGAAGGCATATTATTTATAATGTAGCCAGGGTTCCAAGTATATGTTTGTGCACCTGTTGCGTGAAAGCCGTTTGGTTGACCAGCACAAACACTTGGGTAATCTGTTGTAATTGTTAGTGAAGGTAAGGCATATGGTGTGATTGATTGGACCATTGTAGTAGTAGTTCCGCATGCATTAGTTGCTGTAACTACTATACTGAAACTCGAAGTTGCTGTATATGAAATGGATGTATTTGTACCTGTATTTGGAGAGAAAGAGACGCCAGCTGAACCAAGAAAACCCCAGCTGTATGTTACACCACTTTCTATGGTTGATGATATAGAAATTGTTTTTGTAGTACTAGTTCCTATGCATATTGGAGTTACATTTGAAGTAGTTGTAACAGTTGAGGGCAAAGTGCAACCTAGTTTATGAATAAAAGCATCCACTCCACCTGTAACTGCAATGACATTATTTGTTCCTGCATCAGGATTAAAATCACAGGCAGCACCTGTACTTCCTCCAAATGTTCCGCAAGTGTAAATGTTGCCAGATGGATCAAGTGTGATAGAAGTGACTTCTTCACTCATAGCAGAAAAATCGGTACCGCCCCATTTTTTTGCCCATACAAAATTTCCATTTGGATCTAATTTTGCAACAAAACAGTCATAGTCATACCAATCAGGTGTTGTATAAGTATAAGTTGTAACAGCATCTGGATCAAAGTCAGTTACATCATTTAAATATCCACCAATGTAAATGTTATTTATACCATCTAATTTTAATGAATTTGAATATACAGATCCTGTATTGTTAGGGTGATCAAATTGTTTGGCATAAATTAAAGTAAGAGCAGTATTATATTTTAAAATAAAACCATCTGTAAATCCTGTAGGAGCAAGATTATTTACGCCAGCAAAAATGTTGACATCTATAGTGCTGCCAAAATCTCCAATAATAAAAATATTA
Source organism: Bacteroidia bacterium (assembly GCA_035439445.1). Classification (GTDB taxonomy): domain Bacteria; phylum Bacteroidota; class Bacteroidia; order B-17B0; family Aurantibacillaceae; genus UBA4416. The sequence continues at coordinate 46,337 of DAORKG010000020.1, read as the reverse complement.
CCATTACTATCGATCTCTAAGTCATTTGTGTTTTCGAAACCTGTACCTCCAAACACACCTCTAGTTAAAGAACCTGTTCCTGTTGAAGCATCAAGTCTTGTGATAAAACAATCGCTGCCACCAGCGCTATTAAATGTTCCTCCTGCGTAATTTGGAGTAATGCTAGTGTTAGTTCCTGTAAAGGTTCCTGTTAAATAGACAAAGCTATTTGTTGAATTATATTTAATTCCGGTTGCCGTTTCCGAACCATTTCCTCCTAAGCCCCACGCCCAAAGATAATTTCCATTACTATCATATTTTCCGACAAATAAATCTCCGCTACCTCCAAATACTGTAAGCGTGCGTGTAGATGCTGATGGATCAAAATCTACAGTTCCAGAGTAAGTTCCTGCAACATATAAATTGTTAGAGGCGTCTAAAGCTAATTCTTGTCCTATATCCACATTTGCACCGCCCATTGATTTTGCCCACAAAATATTTCCATTAGCATCGTATTTTGCTATAAAAACATCTCTACTAGAAGACGAGGATGTGAGATTAACGATGCCTGCATTTGGATCAAAATCTACGGTACCAGTGTATTCGCCTGTAATAAAAAAGTTACCGCTGGCATCAACTACTATATCATTCACCGATTCAGAATTTGCATTTCCTATTTTTTTTGCCCACACTAAATTACCACTAGAATTAAGTTTGGACAAATAAATATCTATACTTCCGCTAGTTGATACTAAATTTGAGATTCCTGCATTTGGATCAAAGTCTACTGTTCCCACAAATGTCCCTACAGTTATAATATTTCCACTTGCATCCGTTGCGTTTGCCTTTGCGCTTTCATCGTTTGCGTTTCCAAATGTTTTTGCCCAAACAAAGTTTTGTGAGTTAGCAATAAAGGTAAACAGCAGACAAAGAAATGTAAAAAAAATTTTCATAGATTGTTTTTGTATTATCACACTCAACTATAAGATTTAATAAAATAAACATCAACAAATTGAGTGTGCATTTATTGATGTTTATTTAGATATATAAGTTATTCTTTAATAAATTTCTTTGTTACAGAATTTTTTCCTTGTTGGATTTTAATAAAATAAATGCCATTTGTTAAGTTGTTAACCGAAATAGTAATATTATTTCCTTCGATTACTTCTTTTATGAATACTACTTTCCCTAATAAATCAGTAATTACAAATTCTGTTTTTAAATTCTGGGTGTTCGAAAAATAAACAGTTAAATCTGTGGTTGATGGGTTTGGAGCTATACTAACAGATGATATTAATTCATTTGCATTAATAGATGTGAATGAACCGCCTGGTACATTAAAGTTATTTTTTACGTTAGATTTTGATTTGTTGATTTGAACAGCAGTCTTATATGTTGGATTACAGTTAAATCCTAAACCATCAATTCTCCACAAAGCATTTGGGAATGAGGCAAAAGCAGGATCACTAATATTAGTTTGGGTTCCAGCGCAATTACCAACAACTGTCCATGTATTTGTTCCTAAATTATCTCGTAATAAATTGCAAGTACTTACAGGAGTTAACGTTAGATTTTCGACAGAATACGAGTTCCAAATGAAATTACCAGTATTTGGAATAGCATTAAAGAAGAATGTATTATGGTAAGGACTTAAAGCACTATAATTACCGCAACTATCGCGTAATTGTAATTTATATCTATATGAAGTGATATTAGGATCTCCATTTGCAGGGCCAACACTTCTTGTAGTGTCAATAAAACGACTTAATGCTGCATAAGGTTGCGCTCCAATTCTTTTGTACACTCCAGAACTTACTTCCCTATAAATAATAAAACTATCAACTTTGTTAGTTATAGTTTTATCCCAGTAGATAATGTTGTTTTGGAAAAGGCTATCTGTAGATACCATGCAAATTTCAGGAATAGTTGTAGCTGGCACTACTACTGCAGAGAATGCTGAATTTGAACAACCATTAGTGCTGCCCGTTACGGTGTAAAAAGATGTTACAGATGGCGTAACTACAATTGAATTTGTTGTTTGCCCTGAAGACCATGTGTAATTAGTAGCTCCTGTTGCAATTAATGTTGCACTAGAACCTGCGCAAATAATTGATGAGTTTGAGTTTACATTTGGAACAGGGAAAATCGCTATTGTTCTTGTATAGGCGGCACTAGTATTTGTACTTCCGCCAATGTTGTTTGTTGCATATAAGGTTATGGTTTTTGTCCCTGCACTTGAATAAGTTATCTGAGGATTTTGAAGTGTTGAACTTGATGGAGTTCCGCCGGGCATAATCCAGTTCCAGCCACTAACCATATTTGCTGAGTTGTCATTTAAAGTGATAGCTTGACCAATACATCCTGATACTGGTAAACTGAAATTAGCTACCGGCATTTTTTGTGATTTTAAATACATGTTGTCAATCTTAAAATCAGATCCAATGAAATAAGTAGGAAGGGGATATGTAGTGTATGATGAGGATGCTAAGGTAATTAACATTGTATCAGGTACAGACATAATATTAATTGGGATTTGTACCATTTGATATCCGCCCGATACACCTAAAAATTCTTGTAGACCACCAATGTTAATTCCATTAGCACTGAATGATATACTAATTAATGCGCTATCCATAGGATGTGCGGGTAAATATTTGTAGTAAAAAACTAAAGTATCAATTTGATTAGAAAATGGTAATCCACCTTTTTGTGGTCCGTTTTGCGTGAAATGCCCTGTGGTTGCATAGGCTGCACTTACATTTCCTCCTCCAAACGATGGAGGTTGCGTTTGAAGTTCAAGAGCATAAGAACCACTGTATTTATCTGTAGTTCGATAATTTAAGTTTTGATTATTTCCATTGATTTTCCATCCAACAACTTGAGAGTTTGTAATTGATTGCCAGTTTTCTAAATCTCCATTAAAAGCAATTGGTTGAGAAGCAACCCCTGTAAAGTTTAAACTATCAATTTGTATCATTGTGCCTGGCGTTCCTCTATTTCCGCCAAAAGGAAAACTAGAAGCAATACCAATTACAACTGTATCAGGGGTTGTAGGTAACGCTGGACTTAAATTTTTTGAAAATAATGTGTATGAAGATTGAGAAGAATTTATAGCCCACATATATTGACCTATTAAAACACCGGCCTTTTTGAACATTAAAAGAACTAAACTTGAATCACCTGCCATGATATTGCTTTTATAATGAAATCTGATACCGGTAGGTGCTTGATTGTAAGGATGCCCACCTTGAGGAGGGTTTTTACCTGGATCACCATCTGCGAAGTAGGCAAATATTGTGTCATTGCCTACTAATTTTGTTGTTAATTTAATGGCGTAATTTCCATGCCAAGCATCATTTGTTTTCTCGGCATTTACAGTTCCTTGTGCACCATTGTTGCCGTGCATATTTGAAGTTTGATAAAAATTTGGGTCATCATACGTAATTGTATTCCAATTTTCAAAACCTCCGTTAGGAACAGATTGACTGAATAAAAAACCTGAGCATAGAAATGCTAGAATAATTAATAAATGTTTTTTCATAGGATGTGATTTAATCTTAAACAAAAATAGTCAATTTTATGAACTAAAATGTTAAATCATCTTGTTAAAAACTAATTAAATCGCTTTAAAATAGTACTTTGTCGAAGTTTAAAAATGTGATTTTTATCATAATAAATTCTATATTTACTATGTTATTTATTTGGTATTTAATTGTTCATACGTTTTTTATATATATTAATTTTTCTTCTCTTTACTTGTGGGTTTTCGATGCAAGCCCAACAAGGAAATGGTTATACGAACAATTTCTCACCATCTGTATACAAAGGAAGTGACCAAAATTGGGATGCTGTTCAGGATACAGTTGGAAAAATGTATTTTGCTAATTTAAATGGTGTTATAACCTATGATGGTAGGATATGGAAAACATTAAGATTAACTAATAATGCTAGCGCTTTTTCTTTAGATAAAGATATTAATGATAAAATATATGTAGGAGGAGATAACGAATTTGGATATTTAACTCAAAAGCCTTCAGGAGCGTTTGACTATGTTTCGTTATCCGGCAAATTAGAACAAAAAGATAAGGATTTTACGATTACTTGGGCCACCTATTGCATAGGAAATGATGTGTTTTTTTGCAGCAATGAAAAACTGTTTTACTACAATAAAAAAACAATAAAATCTTTTACACCAGAAGGAAGTGCATTTCATACTTTCTTTAAAGTTGGAAAACATTTATTTATCAGGGAATTTGACAAAGGATTTAAAGTATTTGAAAATGGTCAACTAAACTTTATAAAAGGTAGCGAAGAGTTTGCTGACAAAAAAGTATACGCAATTCTAAATTTGGAAGGAAATACATATCTAGTTGCTACACGTAATGATGGAGTTTATGTGTTGTATTACAACGATAAAAATCCCACTAAATCTATATTTGTAAAAAGACAATCACTCATAGATAACTGGTTAAAAGAAAATGAAGTGTATTGTGGTGCAAAGATAGGTGATAATAAATACGCCTTTGGTAGTTTAAAAGGAGGTATCATCATTACAGACAGAACGTTAAGAGTTCTGTCAAAATTAAATTCAAATAATGGTTTACAAGACGATGCTGTAAAAAATATTTTTTTAGATTCAAATAATAATCTTTGGTTGTCTTTAAATTTTGGAATTGCATTTTTTGAAAATAGCACACCAATTACTTTTTGGAAGAAAACAGAAGGAATTAAAGGGGTGGTTGAAAATGTAATTCAGTTTAAAGGAAGCACATTTGTTGCAACAGATAAAGGTTTATTAAAATTAAATGAAGAAGGTTCTAAATTTGAAGAAACGCCAATTACCATAGAATGTTATTCAATGGCTTTCTCTAATGATTATCTATTTGTGGCGTCAGGTGATGGTCTATACTTATTTGATGGTAAAAACTATAACCTGATATTGGAAGAATTTACCTACTCTGTGTTTTATGATACGCTTAGAAATTATTTATACACAGGAACTGACAATAATTTATATAAGGGAACTGTTAGTCAAGGTAAATATGAAATCATTACTAAATTAGAAGATCTTGGAGCGGTAAGGTATATTGACTCTGATAAAGAAGGGAATGTTGCCGCAGCTACTGCCAATAATGGAATTTTTATATTAACATCAAATCAGAATAAAATACATATTACTACAACAGAGGGTTTACCGGTGATGAGTGAAAATCATGTGTTTACATATAATGGAAATATTGTATTTTCAACAGATAAAGGATTTTATGAATGGACATCTAAAAATCCTAAAATTGTTACTCGTTCAGTAAAATTTAACCCAAAGAACTTCTCAGCTTATATTGCCTCAGCAGCTCAGATTAAAAACGAAATTTGGTTTCAGTCAAATCATGAAGGAAAATTAGCTCCTATAGAAGAAATGCTATGTATTGCACCAGAAAAAGATAATTTTCAGATTACCAATTCTTTTTTGACTAGAATACAAGGAACAAATGCTAAGCACTTTTTTTATGATAATAATAAAGTGTTTATTGGTTCAAATCAAGGATTATTTTGCTATGATCTTTCTCAAAAAAATAATGCAACGAATTATAGAGCAGTAATATCAGTTGGGTATTTTGGTAATCAGAAAGATTCAACCTTAATTGAAAATTATTCTCAAGATTTTATTGTTAAGCCAATTGAAATACCCTATAAAAATAATCAACTAACTATTTATCCTTCAGCAACAAATTATTTCGGTCCAGAACTATTGCAGTTTTCTTACTATTTGGAGGGTGCAGATGATGGTTTTAATGAGTGGGAAGAAAGAAAAGTTATTGAGATTCCAAAAATTCATGAAGGAACTTATACTTTTCATTTGAAAGCTAAAAATATTTTGGGTGTTGAATCAAAAGAAATATCTTTTTCATTTACAATTTTACCACCTTGGTACCGAACAACATTTGCCTATATTGTTTACGTTTTGCTTTCACTTGGTGCTGTGATTGTATTTGTAAGGCTTTATACTAAGCGCTTAAAAGAAAAAAATGTTATGTTAGAAGAGACTATTGCTTTAAGAACAAAAACTATTGTTGAGCAAAAGCACGAGTTAGAACACAAGAATAAAGAAATTGTTGATAGTATTAATTATGCTCAAAGGATTCAAAAATCTTTACTAGCCAGTGATGCTTTACTGACCAAAAATTTGAAAAATCATTTTGTGTTTTTTCAACCTAAAGATATTGTAAGTGGTGATTTTTATTGGGGAGCTGAATTATCAAATAGTCAGTTTGCATTAGTAACTGCAGATAGTACAGGGCATGGAGTTCCTGGTGCTATTATGAGTATGCTAAATATTTCTTGTTTAAACGAAGCTATTGAAGGACAGAAATTACTTCAACCTAGAGATATTTTAAACTACACTCGTAGTAAAATTATTAAACATTTATCTAATGATGGAAGTGAGCAGGGAGGCAAGGACGGAATGGACTGTAGTTTAATTTGTTTTGATTTAATCAATAATAAGTTTTCATACAGCGCTGCTAATAATCCTATTTGGATAGTTAGAAATAATGAATTAATAGAATTAAAACCAGATAAAATGCCTGTTGGTAAACACGACAGAGATTCTGAGTCTTTTAATCAAGCGGAGTTTGAATTGCAAAAAAATGATGTAGTTTATACGTTAACTGATGGTATGCCGGATCAGTTTGGGGGGCCTAAAGGAAAAAAATTCATGTACAAACAATTAAAAGAGTTGCTTTTATCTCTTAGTAGCTTGCCAATGAATGAACAAAAAGAAAAATTATCATCTGAATTTGCTAACTGGAAATCTGAGATGGAGCAGGTGGATGATGTATTGATAATTGGTGTTAGGGTGTAAAAAAAAGAGTGTTGTAGATTTTTACAACACTCTTTAATATTTACTTTATTGTAATTATCCTACAACCAATGTCCCAACTTTATCTCCTTTTAATAAATTTTGAAGATTACCTTTTTTATTCATGTCAAATACGATAATTGGTAAATTATTTTCTTTGCATAAGGTAAAGGCTGTTAAATCCATTACTTCAAGACCTTTAGAGTAAACTTCGTCAAAACTGATTTGATCATATTTAGTAGCTGTTTTGTCCTTCTCAGGATCTGCCGTGTATATTCCATCTACACGAGTTCCTTTTAAAATAACTTCAGCCTCAATTTCTATTGCTCTTAATGCTGCTGCCGAATCTGTAGTAAAATAAGGGTTTCCGGAGCCTGCACCAAAAATTACTACACGTCCTTTTTCTAAATGACGTACAGCTTTTCTTCTGATAAATGGTTCGCATATTTGCTCCATTTTAATAGCGCTTTGTAAACGTGTTTGCACACCTAAGCCTTCTAAAGCAGCTTGAATAGCCATCGAATTAATTACTGTAGCAAGCATTCCCATATAATCGCCGTGCACGCGATCCATACCACCTTTTTCTGCCTGAATACCTCTAAAAATATTTCCCCCACCAATTACGATGGCTACCTGGCAACCTGCATCGTATGCAGCTTTAATTTCTTTGGCATATTCCATTAATCGTTCTTGGTCGATGCCAAATCCTTTGTTACCCATTAAGGCTTCGCCTGATAATTTTAAAAGTATACGTTTGTATTTCATAGTTTGAGTTTCTAACCCCAAAGAGCGCAAAGCATTTGCAAAGAGCACAGAGGGTATTGGTGTTTAGTTTTGAAGCATTGATTATCACATGTCATGTTTGAGATTGCTTCATTTCACTCGCAATGACGAAAAAAAGAACAAAAAAAATCCCGATTAAAAATCGGGATTTTAATAAAATTAAGATAAAGAATAACGTTTGAATGCTGTAGCTGTTAAGCCTTTATCAACGCTTTGTAAGTATTGAGCAACATTTAATTTATTGTCTTTAATATACTCTTGGTTTAATAAAGTAGACTCTTTATAAAATTTAGAGATTTTTCCTTGTGCAATTTTCTCAACCATATCCTCAGGTTTACCTTCAGCACGGATTTGCTCACGAGCAATTTCTAATTCTCTTTCTAACATTTCAGGAGTTACTCCTTCTTTGTCTAATGCTACTGGAGCCATTGCAGCTGCTTGCATAGCTACGTTACGACCAACTTCGTCAGCAACACCAGCTTGGTTGAAACCTACAACAACAGAAACACGGTTACCTGGGTGAATATATCCAACTACTTTCTCAGCAGAAATTGCTTCGTAGTATCCGATATCAATTTTCTCACCGATTTTACCAACTTGTTCCATGAACTTGTCAGCAACAGTAATATCGTTATTGAAAGGAGCTGCTTTAATAGCATCAATGTTAGCTGCATTCTTATCTAAAGCGATAGATGCGATAGTTTCAGCAAATGCAATAAAATCTGCATTTTTAGCAACGAAATCAGTTTCACAGTTAACACTGATAACGATACCGCGTTTCCCGTCTGCTGATACTTTAGCTAAAACAACACCTTCCTTAGCATCTCTGTCGCTACGGTTAGCTGCTACTTTAGCACCTTTTTTACGTAAAAAATCTACTGCTTTTTCAAAATCTCCATTATTTTCTTCTAATGCTTTTTTACAATCCATCATACCTGCTCCGGTTTGTTGGCGTAATTTGTTTACTTCTTGTGCTGTAATTGCCATTGTATTATTATTTTGTAATTATTTATTAAATGAGTTTAAAAAAAACGGCCTTCCCTTTTCAAGGAACGGCCGTTAGATTATAGTAGTGAAAAATTATTTTTTCGCTGTTGTTCTTTTACGAGCCGTTTTGCGAGCACCTTCTTCTTCTTCAGCTTTAGCGCCTTTGATTTTTAAGCCTGCTGCTAATTCTTCTGCTTCTTCTTTAGAATTTTTAGCTTCTTTTTCGTCAGCTGCAGTAGCTTCTTTATCCATTTTACGCTCACCTAAACCTTCGTTGATAGCTTTACACATTGAGTTAATGATATAAGCAACAGAAGTTGAAGCATCATCATTAGCCGGAATAGCGTAGTCAACAAAATTTGGGTTTGAGTTTGTATCAACAATTGCAAAAGTAGGGATACCTAAACGCTTTGCTTCTGCTACAGCGATATGTTCTTTAGTAATATCTACGATAAATAACGCTGAAGGTAAACGAGTTAAATCTGCAACTGAACCTAAGTTAGTTTCTAATTTAGCACGCTCACGAGAAATTTGTAATTTTTCTTTTTTAGAAATATTATCAAATGTTCCATCAGTAGCCATTTTGTCGATTTGAGACATTTTACGAACTGCTTTACGGATAGTAGCAAAGTTAGTTAACATACCACCTGGCCAACGCTCAGTTACATATGGCATACCAACAGCTTTTACTTTCTCAGCTACGATATCTTTAGCTTGTTTTTTTGTTGCTACAAATAATATTTTTTTACCAGAACGAGCAATTTGTTTTAAAGCTGCTGCAGCTTCATCCATTTTAGCTACAGTTTTGTTTAAGTCGATGATATGAATGCCGTTTTTCTCAGCATAGATATAAGGAGCCATTGCTGGATTCCATTTTCTTTTTAAGTGACCAAAATGAGCACCTGATTCTAATAATTCGTTGAATGTATTTGACATGTTTGTATAATGTATTGTAAATAAATATTAACGTTTGCTGAATTGGAAACGAGCACGAGCTTTCTTTTGACCGAATTTCTTACGCTCAACCATACGAGGGTCACGAGTAATTAATCCTTCTGCACGTAAATCTTTTTTCAATTCTGGGTTTACTTCTACTAAAGCTTTTGCAATTGCTAAACGCACAGCTTGAGCTTGCCCTGTAGTTCCACCACCATTTACATTGATTTTCACATCATACTCACCAACAGCTTTAGCGTTGTTTAATGATTGTAATACGTAATAATGTAATGTTGGAGTTTTAAAATATTCTTTATAATCTCTTCCGTTGATGGTAATGTTACCGCTTCCTTTTGTTAAGTAAGCACGTGCAACCGAAGTTTTTCTGCGACCTGATGTGTTAATTACTTCCATTTATATTATGCAATAATAGTTGATAAATCTACTTTTTTTGGTTGTTGTGCAGCATGAGTATGCTCAGCACCGGCAAATACAAATAAATTTGTATTTAATGCTCTTCCTAAACGTCCTTTAGGTAACATTCCATGCACAGCATGTTTAATTACTTCTTCAGGCTTTTTAGCTAACATTTCTTTTGGTGTAGCGAAACGTTGTCCACCTGGGTGACCAGTGTAACGTACGTATTCTTTATCATCCATTTTAGCACCTGTGAAACGAACTTTATCAGCGTTGATTACAACGATATTAGCACCACAATCACTATGAGGTGTAAAGTTAGTTTTATGCTTTCCACGTATTAAATACGCTAATTTCGAAGCAAGGCGACCTACCACTTCGTTTTCTGCGTCAACTAATAACCACTCTTTATCTGAGTTAGCTTTGTTGACAAATTTTGTTTTATAACTTAATGCGTCCACGTTTATTTGTTTTAATTTTCTAAATTGGGCTGCAAATATATGTCTTTTTTCCTAGTTGCCAAGTAAAATCAACCACTATTTGAAATATTTTTTTAATTTTGCGCTATTTATGCAAAAATATCAAATTTAACCTATGGAACATTTCATATTAATGTCTGCGGTCAGGAATTTGGGTTCCAGTTCTCATGAGTCAATTCAAAAAGACCTCAGAAATGTCATCGGAGTGATTAACAAGATTCATAAAAAGCATTTCATTACGTCATTAGATATGGTTATGGCCAATGAATTTCAGGGTATTACCAATAGTTTGCAGGGAACCTTGGAAATGATTTTTGATATTGAAGAGTGTATTATCGAAAATAATCTGGATTTTAAATTAAAACACGTATTGTATCATGATACTTTGGAGTCGGTTCAAAGCAAGCATACGGCATACGAGAGATTAGGCTTTGGTTTAATTGATGCCCGACAACGATTAGATTTGATAAAAAAAACAGATTGCCGTTTTTTGATTGCCACGAGTGATGAAAAAACAAGTTTGTATCTTAATAACCTGTTTATGATATATGAGGATTATTTGGATTCATGGAAAAAAGGAGATTTTGAGTACGTGAAGGCTTTTTTGAATCACATGAATTATAAGGAAGTTGCGACCTTATTCAATATAAATGTTTCAAGTGGGTGGAGAAGAGAGAAAAGTTTGAAAATGAAACAATATTATACTGTAAAAGAGATGATTCTATCAGCAACGGAGTAATTATTTTTTAGATGAATAAAAACAAAAACGTCATAAAACGAAAAATCCTGATAATTTCTTATCAGGATTTTGCGGTCCGGACGGGAATAAGCGGCAAACCAAAATTTCATGCCTCATGTACTTAATTGCTTAAAAATCAATATTTTAATCAATTTCTTAAAGCAACAAAATGCAGCCAAAAGCAAAGGAAATGTGGATATGTTTAACCCCAAGTTTTACCCTTAATTTTGCTTTCGGTAGTAATTTTGAAAGAAAAAAAATATGGCAACATCGGTAAAAATTGTCTTCAGAAAGGAGAAAATGAACAATAAAGAGGAGGCTCCTTTGTACCTCCGGATTATCAAAAATCGTCAATCAAAGTATATTGCTTTGGGTATTACAGTTCATAAAGATAATTGGGATGAGGAAAATAAACGTGTAAAAAAGGGTATGAAAAATTCCCAACGTATTAATAATACCATTACCAACAAATTAGCAGAAGCAGAAAATCAAGCTTTAGAATTGGAAAATAATTCTAAAGATATTTCAGCAGCTTCTATCAAAGAAAATATAATGGGTAAAGAATCGCCTAGTTTTTTTGACTATTGTAAACTTTATTTTATGGACGTAAAAGGTAAAGTTGCAGGCTCAACTTATGATAAGGCAGAAGGTGTTATAAGTAAAGTTAAGGAATACATGCAAGGTAAAGATTTAAACTTTGAAACCCTTAATACTCGTTGGCTGAAAGAATACGAGCATCACATGAGAAATAAAAGAAATAACTGCACAAATACAGTTTATGCAAATATGAAAATCATTCGTAGAATAATAAATGAGGCAGTCAAAGACAGAGTGATTAAATATGATGAAAATCCATTTTTATGGTACAAATATAAATGGGAAAATGTTGAGAAAAATTTCCTGGTAGAGTCAGAAATTGAAGCTATTGAAAATCTAAACTTAACTAATTGCCATAAAAGAATTTTCGATACTCGTAACGCTTACATTTTGTCTGCATATGCAGGAGGCTTGAGAATTTCGGATGTATGTAAATTAAAATGGATTAATTTCGATGGGGAGCGCATTTTTCTTTACACTAAAAAATGTAAAGGTGTTCCGGTTTCAATTAAATTACCTCAAAAAGCTATCGACATATTAATGATTTATCATAGTGAAAATGTTAATCCAAATAACTTTATTTTCCCATTTTTAAATAATGATTTAGATTATTCAGATGAGGATTATTTAACTAAAGCAATAGCTTCACAAGATTCAATGTGTAATAGTGCATTAAAAGTAATTGCTAAAAAAGCTGAAATAAAAAAACATTTAACTTTTCATACTTCTCGACATACTTGGGCAACAAGAGCCTTAAAAAAAGGTATGCGTATAGAATATGTTTCCAAATTAATGGGTCATGGAAATATTAAAACTACACAAGGCTATGCAAAAATAGTTAATGAGGAACTTGATAAGGCAATGGATGTATTCTCTGAGCCTGCACCGCAATATAACCTAAAATTAGCCTAATAAATTGCTATAAATTATAGCAATTTAATGCTATATTTATAAACATTAACATTTTATTTAACCGTTTTGCTTTAATTTAGTAAAACGGTTTTTATTTTTTTGTTATGTATACGTTTGTTATTAGTTCTCCTTTTATAGAGCATCCGATTGTTGATATTACCCAATTTGATGCGCACGAATATGCTATTTGCATATTCGACGAGAAGCAACCTGCAAATTTTTTAAATGGCGGTAAATTTTATTTAGAACTGTATTGTAAATGTTTGCTTCACAAACTATTTACAATACCAAAATCAAAAATTAAACCATTCATTCAATACCAGTGTGATAAAATGCAGGAGCCTATTGTATGGCTCAATAAATTAGAAAAGCTGATTGATCTAAATAGAGAATTATTTACAACAAAAGAACAAGTAGTTAAATTTGAAAAAGCTTTAATGATAATTGAAGTCATGCGTGATGCTATCGAACACCAAAATAATTCTCAAAAAAATACATTTGATATTAAGGAAGTAAAGCAAAGACTTAAGCAATACGATACAGTAGAGGATAAATTATTTTATTTATGTGAAGTGGAAACAGAATACAAACAACAGCGCCCAGCAATTTTAAACCCTCATTCCGTTCCATTTGATGAACAAATTTCTTTAGAGATTGAAAAACTCAATAAACAAGAAGTTTTAAGAGAAAAATCCATCCTCAAAAAAGGAACAGTTTCTATTGCTAATAAAACTAATGCTATCACTCCCATAAAACTTAATTGTAATATCAATTACTTTGTTGACGTATTTTTTCAACTATCTCAAGAAAAACAAGCCATAGCCAACCCCTTAAAAGAAATATCAGAGTTTATTGCTAGTAATGTGATTGATAAGGACGGTAATCAAATTTCTGCTGATTCGGTTTACACAATGTTAAAACCATCCAATTTTGACAAAAGACCTAAAGGGAACTCTCGTTTTAAACTAGAATAGCTGCATTGATTTTCACGATGTTGTATGTAAAATAGTTCCCGGGAACTGTTCCGTCACCAAGTCACCTTTTTTCTCTGCACACTTTTGCCCCATAATCATTTAAAAACAAACAATTATGGAAGCAGTAATCTTATCAAAAGAGCAGTTCAATACATTGGCAGGCTCAATCGAAGAAATCAAAACAAAAATTGACAACCAAAACAAAAAACCACAAGAGGTTTTTGTGGACAATCAAGAATTTTTATTCTTGATGAAAATCTCAAAACGCACCGCACAAACCTGGAGAGATGAAGGCAAAATTTCTTTCTCTCAGGTTGGTAACAAAATCTATTACAAAATGGGTGACGTTGAAGAATTATTAAACAAGCATTATGTGAAAGCATTTAAAAAGTAAGGAGGGAAGAACATGGAAAAATATAACGAGACTTTACACGACCTTACTTGGCCTGAATTGCTTCAACAAGTTTCAGCAATCCTTGCCCGTGATGCTAAAACATTAGAGAGCAATGTAAATTATTACATGAAATTATTTAGCGATAGTAACAGCGATAAAAACCAATTAAATAAACTGTTTGAAAAACTGCAACTCGATAAATTGCGTTACGCTTATATGTCTGAGTTGTTTATCAGACTTGATGAGGCCAACTACAAAATGATGATCATGAGTTTAGAAAGTTGCATCCAACAAGAAACGGAGTTACAAAACCGTAAACCAAAAGATTGGTCTGCAACAGTTCGTTTCGAAAACGGCGAAATTAAATTGTACTTCATGGCACTATCGTATTACCAATAAAAACTTAAAACATGTTTGATATTCCTGCACCATCAACCCAAAATGGACTTTCTAAGTCACCTACGGTGAACCTGGAAAGTCCTCAATTAAAACTCACTCGTTTGCTCGAATCTCAAAAGAAAATAAAAGAGAACAAAAGCAAACCGATTAACTTCTCACAACCTATTTTGTGGCAAAAAGAAAACCCGGTTTTCTTTCCTAAAACAATCAATGTTATCCAAGGTAAAGCAGGCGTGCATAAGTCACGCCTTGCTGAAACCATTTGCGCCGCTTTATTAAAAACTCCCGATAGTAATAGAGATTTATTAGATTTTAAAACTAACCTACTAAGTCGTTATGCTGTTTGTTATGTAGATACGGAAAGAAATTTGTCAGACCAGTTGCCTTATTCTCTTCAGCAAATTCAACTAAAAGCGGGTTATACAATTCAGGATAATCCTTATGGCTTCGACTACATTTCTTTACTTGAATTTGCACGAGAAGAACGATTTGATATGCTCAATATTTATCTCGAGCATATCCGCAAACAGTTCCCAATGCACTTGTTTATTGTACTGGATGTAATAACCGATTGTGTTTTCAACTTCAATGACACTAAAGACAGTATGAAATTAATAGATATGATGAACCAATCTATTAACCGGTACGATGTTACTTTTTTGTGTTTAATACATGAGAATCCGGGTAATACGGATAAAGCTCGCGGGCATTTAGGTACTGAAATTCTAAACAAAGCTTCAACCGTTTTACAAATCGGTTTTGAGAAAGACGCTCAAAATCATAACACTGATTTAATTAAAGTCAATTTTCTAAAATGCCGTAGCTCAAAAAAACACGACCCATTTCATGTTCAATATTCAAACGAAGAAAAAGGATTGGTAATGGCAGACCCATTTTCAACTCAAGCTATTTTAGACAAGAAAAATCAAAAAGCGGCACTTTCTGAAACAACCGAATTATTAGCTCATTTATTACAACCGGAAATGTCGCGCAAAGAACTAATAGAGGCACTTACTGAAGAATTGGATTGCAGCAAGCGCACTATCGTTAGCCGCCTAAAACAAATTACCGATACGGCTATTGTCATAGAGCAAAATGAGGTAAACCACACCCTTTGCACTCGTGCTATCAATAAAGAAATTGTGTACTACTTAAACCCTTTAAAATCAAATAATTCAACTTAAAGATACACGAGTGCAAAGTGCAAACCCTTATATATGGGTTTGCACTTTGCACTCTCAAGTTTTAAATGTTATATTACTCATACATTATTAATTTAACTTCATTCAATTACTTCCTTTAACAAAAATTTGCTTTTTAAATTAATAGTTATATATTCGTTTAAACTTAAATTGACTGTTATGAAAAACATTCTAATTACTTCGTGGATATTTATTTTTGTTTCATGTAACCTATTTGCTCAAACAGTTACGCCAACTTGTGGTAACCATTTACTTGAACAAAATTATAGAAGTGCTAACCCGAATTATGATAGTTTAGTATTAGCTTTTAACAAACAAGTAAAACAATACTTAGCAACAAATAATCTTAATAATAACAATAATTTAATTACTAATAGTGCTATATATAACATTCCAGTTGTTGTTCATGTAATTAAAACACCAGGCATGGCATATGGCAGTGGAACAAACTTATCTTATGCACAAATTCAATCTCAAATAAATGCATTAAATGTAGCTTTTGCAGCAAGTCAAGTTAATTATCAAGGCCAATTTAGTGTCGATACAAAAATTCAGTTTTGTTTGGCTAAAAATCCATATCCAAGTAATTTAAATTGGTCTCAAGATCCAGGGAACAATACTGAATATGGAGTCATGAGATATGATGTGTCAACAATTAATGATCCGGCAATTCAGGTATATATAAATACACAAGGTAGTGCAACCGCGCTTGTTAATTTAACAAATAATGCTAGTGTTAACACGTTCCCAAAAGATAAATATTTAAATATCTGGATAGTTGACCAATTATATGTAAATAACTCTCCAATGGCAGGTGTTTATTTTTATGATGCTTTTGGTAACCAAATTGGAACACCTGAAGGTATAATTATGTCTGCCGGATGTTTTGGAGAAAATACATTAACAAACAATACTTATAATTTATGGCCTAGCAATCAAGATGGAAAAGTACTGGTTCATGAGGTTGGTCATTTCTTATCTCTACAGCATCCATTTTTTCCTAACACGAATGTAGGACAAAATCCAACAGGAGTTTGTGCAGGAACTAATGCCGCGGGAAGTTCTAATGACCCTTGTGATTTAAATGGCGATGGGATATGTGATATTGCACCTATGTCGTCTGGCTTTACTGGGCAATGTAATCCTAATAACAGACCAAATTCATGTTCAGAATCATACGTTCCTCTTTGTGGTATAAAAGATTTACCAAATGATTATATGGCTTATGAAGATGATCCTTGCAGGAATACATTTACAAATGACCAAAAATTAAGGATGTGGGCTTGTTTAAACATTAAATGGTCTAATTTATGGACAAACAGTAATTTGATTTTTACTGGTTTAATAGGTGATATTGGTTGTGTAGCAGCAAGTGTTTTAAATTCTGATATTAGTGCCTCGCAAGGATATGGTTGTGTTGGTCAGCCAGTAAATTTTGCAACATTAACTTGTTTAAGCGGTAATGCTGCTGTTGATTGGCAATGGAATATAACAGGTAGTTCATTGCCAACGTATCATAGTACAAATTGTAACACAGCTAGTCCTCCGTCTGTAACTTTTGGCGCACCTGGTACATATAATATTAGTTTAACAGTAACAGATGCGGCAGGAGCATCCCAAACATCAAATATTTCATTTTTAGTTGTAGATTGTACCTTAGACCCTGAAAAAATCTCACAAGCAAACTGGCATTTTGGAGATTATGTATCATTAGATTTTAGTTCAGGGATCCCCGTAAAAAATGATAATACATTTACACCTCAAACATCTATTACAGGTATCAATTCTCTATGTGTTTCTATTTCAGATAATACTGGAAATGATTTATATTACGCAAATGGTGTGGATGTTTGGAAAGTAAGCAGTGGTAGTCCTAATAAAATTAATACCAATCCTTTACCAAGTGCGTATAAATCTTCTTCATTGTTAAATGATTTAGGACAAAATTTCAATATTAGTTTTTCTAATAGTATCACTTTTCCTGCACCCGGTTTCCCTAATCAATATTACATTTTCAATACTCCCAAACCAACAAATCTTAGTCAATTATCAAGTAATATGAACTTTCAAGGAGGATACGCATTGATAGATTTGGCATCTAGTACAATAATTAATCAAGGTTTATTGCCTTTACCAGCATGTGTTTCAAATGAAATACTTTGGGAATCTATAACTGCTATACCGCATTGTAACGGGAAAGATTATTGGGTTATATACTATAGCGTGCAAAATAAAAGATTTTATGTTTATTTAGTAACACAAAACGGAATTACTAATGCTAATTTTAGTAGTAATGCTCCAGATGCCTATCCATCATGTGGTGGCTCTTTCAGTAATATAGGTTATGTTAATCAATTAAAAGCTTCGCCTTTTGGCAATAAAATTGCTTTATCTGGTAGTCAGTTAGCTTTATATGATTTTAATAGCTCAACAGGTGTCATATCAAATGAATTAATAACACCTCATTATAATGGCGTGTCTTCTTATCAAGGCTGTAGTTTTAGCCCAAATGGTCAATATGTTTATGCAACAGGTCTAGGGTACGTAGGTGGAATTGTAATCAATGATTTTATAGTGAAACATGATGTTGCAACAAATTCGAATACAGGTATTTTATTACCTTATAATACAAAACCATCATTTATGCAAATTGGTCCAAACAACCATTTATATTTTATTGATGGGATAAAAACAGATTTTTTAAATGAAATACCAAATCCGGATGCTGCTACAGGAAACATTGCTATACAAGCAAGTGTTAATTTAATTACACCAGCTGGAGCTATTGGCAGTCCTATTGATATGAAGAACCAATATACATTAGTAAATAATGTTGATTCTAAAGTTCCCTTACCTGTTGCTCCCGACTTTGCGTTTGTAAATACGATTACAGGATGTCCTACTTATCAGTTTGATATTAATAACTGTTATAAAAATTATACGGTAACATGGAATTTTGGTGATGGTAGCCCAAATGGAACAGGAGCATCAATCACACATGTTTTTAATACAGGGTCCTATGTTGTTACAGCTACATTGAGTGGACCACTTGTTACAAACCCTATTGTAATTACTCATAATGTTAACGTTACACAAACAGGTGCACCAAATGCCAATGCAGGAATCAATCAAACTATTTGTCCAAATAGTTTTACAACTTTAACAGGTACAGGGAATGGCACATATCAATGGTTACCAGCAAATTCTGGTTTGTCATGCTATACTTGCCCAAGCCCTGTTGCCTCACCTTTAGTTACCACTGTATATACTCTTGAAGTTACCAATTCATGTGGTACACAAAGTTCTAGTGTTATTGTTACACTTAGTCCACCGTGTACATATTGTTCAAATTGTAATCCAATTGGAACATCTGGTTCAATTACATCAAACGCGGTAAATAGTGTATTTTGTGTTAATAATAGTGTTACAATTGTAGGAACTAAATTATTTGTTAATGCTGATTTTAAAATGGCTGCCGGTGTAAAAATAATTGTTCCAAATGGTGCAGCTTTACGTATTATAAACTCTCATCTATATTCTTGTGGAGATATGTGGCAGGGAATTGAAGTGCAAAACGGGGGGCAACTTACTATTACAAATTCTTTAATAGAAGATGCTAAAGTAGCTGTTGATGTTACAGGTAATATACAAGCCTCTGGCAATGTTTTTAATTTAATAAATTCAACATTTAACCGTAACGATGTTTCTGTTTTCATTAATAGTTATAGTCAAGCAGTTCCAAATTATCCTTTTAGTATCACAAATTGTGTTTTTACTTGTCGTGATATTCCATTTGGTATTCAAACTTTCCCATCTGCATCAACTATTGGAGCAGCAGCAACAAATCCTGGCGCACCTTTTACAAATAATGTAATTGATAATGGAACCTATTTGCAAACAGGAACTCTAGGTGCATTTTTAAAAGCGCCTGCACCTGCAAATTCAAAACCATCTGCTGCTATCCGTTTAAAAGCTGTTGGTGTTACGCAAAATCCTCAAAGCGCAACTCCAACTTATTTTGAATTTGTGTTAGGTGGTGCCAGCAATACAAATATTATTGATAACCAACGTATAGGTGTGGATTTAATTGGCTCTAACTTTACGTCATATAATACTATTTATCAAAACACTGCAACATTTGGTAAAAGCAATACAGCTGGTGGTATTGGTATTAACGCCACTGCACCAAACGAAACATACAATAACCGTTTACGAGTAACGTCAACAAATAATAGCGCTAGTAAAGGAAATAAGTTTGTTGATTGTAGTAGAGCAATAAATACATTTAATTACTTTGAACATCAAATTACCTTAAATGATATTCGTAGTTCACAAAGTACCGCTACAACTGGTCCAAATGTTAAAGGAAAGTATGGGGTAAAATCTATTACTAATCGTTACAAGACATATAATGTAAGTAATAACACTATTTATAATATTGAGAACGGTGTAATCCTTGATGCTACATTTGGATTATTAAACATAGGTTCTATTACATCATCTAGTAGCCAATATGCAGGTGCTGTGAATGTAGATAATAATATTATCTCTCCCCAAGTTGGTGGTTCTGCTATTACTACCAATTATGTATCAAATGCTATTGCATTGAGCGATATTATCAGTAGCCCATACAATATTATTCCTGTTTCATCATCTGCAACCTCTGTTATACAAACGGCTAATAATACTATCACAGATGTGTATCGTGGTATTGCTTATGTTAATTGGGAAAAGTCAACTAACAAAATTAGTTCCAATACAATTAAGTTAGTGGTTGACCCAAGCAGCGCAACTCCTCAACAGTTTGGTATTGCTGTAAGCGGTGCTCAGGCAAATGTTAATGTAAGCCAAGTAAACAGTAATAATGTAACTGGTTTTGGTATCACTGCTAATTCTAAAGTATATGGTATTGTTGATAATATATCAGATAGAATTAATGTAAACTGTAATACAACAACCAACACCTATCACGGTATTGCTTTTAGTGGTAATTGCACAAATACATTGTTTAATAATAATGTAATGAGTAACCATAAATATGGATTTGCATTATTAAACAATGGTATTATTGGGCAACAAGGTACTGCAACAAGCCCGCAAGATAACCGATGGACTGGAACTTGGACAGGTAATTTTAAAACAGGAATTTTATCTGGCTCAGATGCAACATATTCTAAAATGTATATTCGTAATAATAACAGTGCTAGTCCATTTAATCCCGATGGGTCATCTCAGTCATTCACATTGCCTTTTTTAGCAACATTATATAGTTTAAATAATGGGAATTTAGTTCCTACAACAAGTAACCCGCTTTATATTGGTTGCCCTGTAGTTTTAAATAATGGCGGGGGTAATCCTCCTGCTTTTGTAATCAATCAATTAGAACAAATTGCATTAGATGTAATTAATTATCAAAATAATGCGCAGCAAACAAAAACCATTAATAAAAATCAGGTATACCGCTTATTAAAGGCAGATCCTACATTAATGGCTAATTCATCTATTTTACAAACATTTTATGCTAATAGCCAAAACACTAATCGTAAAGTTTTAGCAGATATAGAAACAAATATCGTTACCGGTGATTTAACCACTGCTAACAATTTGAATGCCTCTATTGCATCATCAGATATTGTCGAATTAAACTATAAATCATTTTATAATTTAGCTATCAAACAGGCAGAGGGTACTATAACTACTAATGATAGTTTAGCTTTGGCTACCTTAGCATATGGTTGTCCTTTTACTGATGGTGTAATGGTTTATCAGGCAAGAGTTATGCTAAATGTAATGTATGATAGTTATAATGTATATCCTGATAACTGCCCTGAACAATCAAATGCACGTTTAGCTAAGTCACATCAAAACGACAATGCAATGGATAATGAAGATAGCTTTGACGCTGTGATTTTCCCAAATCCTGGCGTTAATTTATTTCATGTTGCTACATTTGGGGTAACAGATGGTGATATTGAAGTGATTGTAAATGATATAGCAGGAAAAACTATTTATGAAGGAAAACATTCAATCGCTAATGCTTTGACAGAATTTGTTTTTGATGCAAAAGATGGGATATATTTTGTTAAATTTTATAACATAAATTCTAATCAAACTATTATCAAGAAATTGGTAATTCAAAAATAAGTAAGAGTTAAAATAATTTAAGTATAGAACATGAGATATGTATATATATATATATTATTAAGTTTTAGACCTTGTATGTCACAAAATTTAATTGGTAATGGTGATTTTGAGATATATTCTTCATGTCCTTCCAGTGCAGGCCAACTTACAAAAGCAGTTGGATGGTCATCACCACCAAACAATGATGCTGAGTATTTAAATTCATGTTCGACTAATCCTAATTATAGTGTGCCAAACCAAAATAATTATTCTTATCAATCAGCTCATTCAGGGAATGCATTTATAGGTATTATTACATTTAATTGGTTTGGTTCAAATTATAGAGAGTATGCTCAAAAACAACTAAATAACCAATTAGTTACAGGCATGATTTATTACACTACTTTTTATGTCAATATTCCAGGCGCAAATTATTCGGGAAAATATGGGACAAATAATATAGCTTTATCGTTTCAAAATAATTTTTCATCAACAAATAGCACTTCAACAAATAATAATGTCTTAAATTATATACCTCATATTTATAAATTTAATAATCCAATTATAAAAGATACTGTTAATTGGGTGAAAATAGAGGGAGTTTATCAAGCAACTGGTAGTGAAAACTACGTTGTAATTGGGAATTTCAAAAATGATACATTAACAGATACATTAAGTATAAATGGTAGTAATTATCCTGGTAGTGGTTGTTTTATAGACGATGTAAGCGTTGAAAATATAACAACTCCCCAATGGCAATATAGAGATACAACAGTTTATTTAGGAGATAGTGTTTTAATTGGTCCGGCAATTACTGGTTTGAATGTTGATTGGTATGATATGAGTAATACTTTTATAAAAAATGCGCCGGGGATTTATGTAAAGCCAACTGTAAATACAAGTTACCAAGCTACAGAAACATTTAATAGTGCTGTGTACAATCACACTGTTAACGTTATTGTTTTAAACCCTGTAAAAGTTGATGAACATAATAAATTACAAAATAGTGTGTCAATAGTTCCTAACCCAAGTAATGGCAATTTTAAATTGCGGTTTGCTGATTTTAAAGAAGAAGATATTGCGATTATAATAACTGATATTGCTGGAGAAATTGTTTATCGTAGCAATCATCACGTTACTGATGCGTCAACTAATTTTGATATAGATTTGAAAAGTGGTATTTATCTTGTTAAGATTACTAACAATGATAAAACTATAACTAAAAAATTAGTGGTGCAACAATAATCAAAAAGCCTCTTTTTAGTAGGGGCTTTTTTGTATCTATATTTAAATGAAAAAAATAGGGTTAATAGTTTTTGTTTTATCTAATTTGTTTTTAAATGGGCAAAATTTGGTTAATAATTCAAGTTTTGAATTATTAAGTAATTGTCCAATAATTGGTGGTAATCATTCCGCTACACTTTGTGTAAATTGGTACAATCCTACTCAAGATGGAACACCAGATGTTTTTAATATTTGTTGTACTTCAACAGTGTCTCCTTGTAGCGCCTATACATATAAACAGTTGCCAAGAACAGGTAATACGTTTACAGGTATTTGGTGCTATGATAATTCATTTTTGAATTTAAGAGAATATTTACATACTCAATTATCTACTCCTCTAGTCTTAGGGAATTATTACTACTTAAAAATGTACTGTGTGTTTGGAAATTTTTTCAAATATGCTTGTAATAACATAGGTGTATATTTTTCAAGTAATACAATATACCAAAGCGGTGTAAATAATTATTTATTAAACTACACGCCGCAAATTAAAAAATTTAATAACCCTATAATAAGCGATACGTTAAATTGGATTGAAATAACAGGCATATATCAAGCCATTGGCAATGAGAATTATATAACTATTGGCAATTTTAAAATATTCCCTAATCCAAACAAGGGAAATTTCAAAATAGAATTCGATGAAAATCAACAATCCGATGATCCAATTATCATTACTGTTTCTAATCTTTTGGGGCAGTCAGTTTACTCAAAAAGGTTTGAATCTGTATCTACTCTTAAAATTGAAATTAATATAGAAGAACTTGTAAATGGAATTTATATAGTTTCATTGACTCAAAATAATAATAACATAGGTCAAAGTAAATTAGTTATTGAGTAATTAATGGTATCTTTTAAAAAAATATTAATTATTGTTGTTATGCTTTGGAGTATTACCTCCAAAGCACAATATAATTTTAATGTTAATTTAAATACAGGTAACGATTCATTATTAGATGGTGGGGTTAATGTAATAGAGCTTTCAAACGGAAATTTTTTGGCTTGTGGCTCATTAATGAGTATAGTGACAAACTATATCGGGGCATATCTAGTGAAGTCTGATGCTCAGGGTAATATGCTTTGGAAAAAGCAATTTGATTTTTCCTTAAGTGGTGGAGACTTTTTTACAGACGTTAAAGAATTGCCTGATAAAAATTATTTATGTGTTGGATCTACTTATGATTCAACTATACAAAACTCTGATGTTTTTTTGGCAAAAATAGACACAAATGGTTCTTTAGTTTGGTTTAAAAAATATACTAATATTAATAATGATCAATCAGCTGAATTAAAAATAACATCTGATAATAAAGTTATTATTCTTGGTAATTCATCGCCAAATCCTAACACAACCTATAATGATATTCTATTAATTAAGACAGATACCACTGGTAATTTAATATGGCGTAAAACTTTAGGTACTATTTATGAAGAAGTATATTTGAGTTTGGAAGTGATAAAAAATAATACAGAGTATTTGCTAGGAGGTAGGTATGGTTATTATAGTAGTGGAAATTCTTATTTTGATTTTGGAATAGTAAGAACAGATACTTCAGGTAATTTAATTTGGAGAAATCAATATGGAACTCCAAGTGGTGATGAACCTTGCGGAGCGGCAATATATACGTTAGATAGCGGTTTTGTAATGTGTGGTTCCTATAATAATCAAGCAGCTCTCATGAAAATAGATAGAAATGGCGTTCAGAAGTGGATAAAATATTTTACTCTAGGTAATACTCCAAATGATTGGTTACCAAGTGTAAAACAATTGTCCGATTCATCTTTTGTAATGATAGGCTCTGGAGAATATGGAACAACAACAGCATGGACAGGTTTTTTATTGAAGGCAGACAAAAATGGTAATTTAATATGGAAACGTCATTATGATGGAGAACCAACAATACCAAACTACTTCTATGGATTTAATACAACACAAGATGGAGGTTTTATCCTTACGGGTCAATACAATCACATTGGGCAACCCTATCAAAATTTATGGTTAGTTAAAACTGATAGTTTGGGTTGTGATTCGGTTAATTGTGATTTCGCTACTGATATTAAAAAAATAGTAACCAATGAATTTGTCTTATTTCCTAACCCAAGTAATGGCAATTTCAACTTACAATTTGAAGATTTTAAAAGTAGTGATATAGAAGTAAATATTAGTGATATAGCAGGTAAAATAGTATATAAAAATAAATTGCAGTTGGCTAGTAGTAAAATAAATCTTGATGTTAATTTAGAAAATGGAGCCTATTTTATGGAAATTAAAAATAGGAAATCCAATGAAATTGTGGTTAAAAAAGTCATAGTACAAAAATAAATTCTCATGAAATATAAAGCGTTATTAAAAATTGCATTACTATTTACTTCTATTTCTTCGTATAGTCAAACTGTTACGGTTGCTATTAATGATAAGGTACTAGTAGCAAAAGATACTGCTATTATTGATGTTAACGCTGATGGAAATATTGATATAAAAATTTCACGTTATGTAGGCATAGATAATGTTATATACAGTGCGTCAAGTAAACAGGCAAATGTTAAATTAGGAGATTTGCCAAAATTGAGTGGTCAACCCTTTTCAAATTATGGAAATCAATGTTCGTTACCTTCATCGGTTTTTGGTTGTTTCTGGATTCCTGCATGGCAACTAAATACAGGGCAAAGATATATGGGATATTATAGGTTAAATGCGCCAGGAGATACCACTTTTGGATATTTAAACTTAAATTTCCTTGGAGATAATCAATCAGGTTGCTTTGATACCTTGTATGTATATTCCAATACCTATTCCAGTGTCTCTAATATTCATTTATTAGCAGGTCAATCTTCATCCACTGTATGTTCAACACCTATAACATATTCCATCCAGGTAACCCAACCAACATGCTCAAGTTGTTGTGATGGCTCTGCTCAAATAGTTAATTTATCAGGAGGTTGCAGTACACTTGAATTATCTTCTGGAAGAATAATTGACAATATGGAATTAACCCAATCTTTTGGTACAAAACAGTTTAATACACAACATTTAGCTAATGGGCTTTATCTATTAAGTTTAAAACAAAGTAATAAACCAAGCGTTAACTTTAAGATTGTTAGTATCAGGTAATATGAGGTTCAGATATTTTAGTATAAGAGTTGTATGGCTCTTTTACTTTTTAAGTTTTGTAATAAGTATAAAAGCACAGTATTATTTCAATAAGCGTTTTGACTTTTACAGTCAAAATAATGGGAGTATGAGTTTTACTATGGTTAATGATACTTTTTATGCCCCTTTACAATTGTTAGATACTCATGAAGGCGTTGTTGGTAAAATAACAAATGATGGTATTTCAATCAGTACTAATAAATATTCAACGGCCTTTATTAATAGCTATTATTATCCAAATGCAATTTTAAACTACAATAATAAGTTGTACTGCACGGGTGGTGGTGGATATTACAACAATATAAGTAGTCTCTTCTATAAATATAAATTAAACGGAGATACAATTCACACGAGTTATTATGGTGATACAAGTTATTATTCTTTGCCACAAAAAATTGTGCCATATTCAAAATCAACAGATAAGTTATTATTAGTAGGCACTACAGATAGTACTTGTGGTTTAGGTCATTCAGGTCTATATAAGCCAATCATAAGAGTTGTAGATACAAATGGAGTATTAATAAACTCCAAAATATATTTAAGTACATGTGAATATCGAAGTATAACTGCTTCTGAATTAGCTGAAGATAAAGGTTTTTTAATTGGTTTTAGCACCACATCGGGTACATGGGGCTTTGAATCGCGGTTGATGAAACTAGATAGTAATTTAAATTTTATTTGGAACTATAAAATAACAGAATCTGGAAGTGGCTATATGGGTATTGTTAATAGTAATAATCAAAATTTTTATGTAGCAACTACTATTGTAGATAGTGTATGGAATTTTACATACAAGTGGGATCGTCCATCTTTAACAAAACTCGATTTGAATGGTAATATAATATGGCAAAAGTATTACGGTTTAAAACAACAAGATATCGGAGTTACAGGTTTAAAAAAATGCAATAACGGTGATTTTATAATGAGTGGGAGTAGAAGAACTTCATATAATGAATTGAAGGGCTTTATTATAAGAACGGATAGTTTAGGTAATTTAAAATGGTGGAAAGATTATCGTCCAGATGCTACACCATTAGATACAACGGCAGATAATTATTTATGGGATATAATAGAGTTACCTAATAAAGATATTGCAGCAGTTGGTTGGTCTAGTGGTACGAGCTTAAATCTTTTACAACAAACATGGTTATTAAAGGTAGATAGCAATGGATGTTTTGGAAATAGTAATTGTCCACAAAATTTGATAACAGGCATAGTGGAAAATAACTCGCTTAATGTTGGCTTAACTGTTTATCCCAATCCCTTTAAAGATGAGTTGAATATAAACTACTCTATTTTAGATTTTGATGGAAAAGCACAGTTACAGTTAATTGAATTATCTTCAGAGAAAGTAATTGATAATATTGAATTAACTCAATCGTTTGGGACTAAGCAGTTCAATACACAACATTTAGCTAATGGATTATATGTGTTGAGTTTAAAACAAGAGCATAAGCCAACCGTTAATTTTAAGGCTATAAATATTAGGTAATATGAGAATAATTATTTTTTTGACTCTTTTATGCTTGTTCAGTAAACTTCATTCTCAGTCGTGGCTTCAATTAACTGATTTTCCTGGAACAGAGAGAGACGACGGTACATCTTTTTTAATTAATAACAAAGCATATTGTTTTAGTGGCTTAGAGGTTGGCTGGCAGTGTACAGGTAATGGCTACATATTTGATTGTACTTCAGAAACATGGTCATCAATGGCAAATCTTCCTGTTGGTAAAGAAAGACAATATGCTACAGCTTTTTCTTATAACAATAAGGGTTATTTATTCGGAGGTCTTAAATGTGACAATACATGCTTTAACGATTTTCTTGAATATGATCCAATTTTAAATACTTGGTCAGTGTTACCAAATTTTCCAGGTTCTGCAAGACAAGGCATGGGTAACTTTATAATTAAAAATAAGGCATATATTATTGGTGGCAGAAAAGCAGATAACACAACTCTAAATGAAGTTTGGGAATATGATTTTATAACAACTACTTGGTCGCAAAAAAACAATTTGCCAATACCAATTTGGCGTGGTTCTTTTTTTTCAATTGACAGTACTGGATATGTATGTTATGGCATGAATAGTAATTCAAGTTATAATCATTATGTTTATCAATACAATTTTTTGTCTGATAGTTGGAGAAAAATTTCAAATATTACCTTGCCTGCACAAGATTATATTGGTACATCTGTATGTAATAAGAAAGGATGTTTATATGGAGGCTTAGATTCGACTGGGATAATAACAAATACACTAGTAGTATTTAATCCTTTAGATAGTAGTCTGACAAATTATTCTGGTATACCAAGTTTAGGAAGAAAGGGTAGTATGTTTTTTTCTATGAATGGAGCATTATATATAACAACAGGATTAAATGAAAATCAAGCTCGCATTAAGGAAACTTGGAAAAATATTGATTTCGTTGGTCTAAAAGAAACCGAAATAGATAATAGTTTACTAATTTATCCTAATCCAACAAATTCTATCTTAAATATTATTGATAAACAAAATCAATTTCAAAACGCAACTATTGAAATTAAAAACTATTTAGGACAAATAGTATTTGAAAGTCACTTTAATAATCAGGTTAATTTATTGAATCTATCTAATGGCATGTATTTTTTATCTATTCGTCATAAAGAACAAATAAAAACCATTAAGTTTATTAAAGAGTAAGTTTTAAATGTCAATTATTGAAAATAAAAAAGAGTATTTTGTTAAAGCCGATACTTATTTCTTTAGAAGAGCATTAACAACAGGATATGAACCTGATATGTTTTTCGGTTTTAATGCAGATGCAACTTCATCTTCAGAGAGAGCTTCTAACGAAAAAATTCAAATTTGGAAGACAATTAAAAGCTTCTCGGTATTATACGCTGTTAGTAAATATGAAAGAGAAAATATGTCTAACGAATATAGAATCTCATCTCTTTCTGATATTTATTTAAAAAAATACCCTACTGAAACTGATGTTGATTATTTAAACATTAAAAAATATGATTCCCCTGTTAGAAGGAAATTACTAGATATTTTAAATTCCGCATCCTTTTTCGGCTGGGTTACATCTGTAGAAAACAAGATAGATATGGAACTGTTTTTATTTGGTAATGAAAAGAATAGATTAATAGAATTTTTAGGATTTGCAGATACATCAGATGAGAAGTTACATGATTACAATTATTTTAGAAAATCAAATATAATTTTATAATAATAGATTTTATTGAGCGTTCCCTTCGGTCGCGCTTTCCGCTACTATCTTTTTACCCTATAGGATAAAAAGGATATTCGCTACAATCGCTAACGCATTTCTCGAACAGGTAAAGTGGCGTTCCTCAGCAGGTGCAAAGCAAAAAGATGCGCCAAACCAAAATAGCCCATGCTCTGCTTTATCTTTTCAAGGCATTTCGCATAAGCTATTTTGCCCTTTAGGGCTTTGGGTTTGTCACACATTTTGCAATTTGCACGTACTTTCGTCACGGCAGCCTTCTTTGTCCTTCAAGCAACTTTATTCATTTCGTTTCATTATTCACCCGTTACATCCGTTTCACTACTTTCACTGGGTGCCATTTCACTTCATTCATTTCAGCAGCTTTCAGTCCACCGGCTGCCAACTTTTCAGCTCGCCTGCTGGGTCGCTCGGGCTTCAGCAAAACTTATGCAAGCCGCTAAGCGGTAAGCAATAAATTGCTTTGCTTGCATTTAGTTTTGCTTCGTGTTGTCTATCGTGTGGCATAAATCAAAGCAGATGCTTTATTTATTTCGCCACACTGGCAACATAGTTTGCACCCGCCCTCATCGTACCTCTTCGTGCTCCCGTGCTGCACACCCTCGCTCCACTCGCAGGTGGCTCGCCGCACAACGGATTGCAAACCATTCATTTCGTTCAGCGCACCTTTCAGGATGCACTTTCACTTCATTCACTATTTGCAACCTCATCCCACCGCACGCCGCAGGCGCTTTTTACCTATATTTGTTATACAATAAATGCTTTTTATGCTAGTTAAAAATGTAAATGAAATTATTGATTCATTAGAAGCTCTTAATCCCAATGATGAATACTGTTACGAAAAAGCAATTTTAGCTTATAGTAAATTAATAAATTTTCCAGTTATACTTTTTGAAGAGAAAGTAAACATGCCTGTTTTCAGAACTCGAACCCATGTAGATATTGATTTTTTCGAAAAAATTAGTCAAATATCCTTACCTCCAAAGGATGCAATAAATTATTTTGCGCGCTGTAATAGACCAGGTCAAAATGTTTTTTATTGCTCTGAAAATCGCCCTATCTCTTATTTCGAATTAATTGAAAATTGGATTGAAACTAAAAATGTAGGTGATGTGTTCAGGGTAACAATCGGTAGATGGATGATTAAGTCCCAAATGTCTTCAATAATAGTCACATTTCCTGATATGGATAGTCGCATTTCAGAATATGATAAATATTATGGTGCTGTATATGATGACTTAGTAAAAGATCAAGAGCAAGATTTAAAAGAGGCAAATCATACTTTTTTCAGATACTTGGCTAATAAATTTAGACTACCTGCTAAAAGAGATTTGAAGACTTATATTATTACAACAGCATATTGTAATTTAGCTCTGTTGCATGCCAAAGGTAAAGCCCACGCTATATGTTATCCAAGCGTTCCCTCAAAACAAATTGGAGTAAACTGGGCTATATCTAGTACATTTATTACACCAGATAATATCGAACTGACGAATGCATTATGTGACGAATTTCAGGTCTATAAAAATGAAATAGGGAAATTTGATTTTCGACAAATTGGAAATATTGAAGCACATCATATTAGTATTCAAGATAACATTTTGAATTGGAGTAATTAGAACTTTATTTATGATTGATAAACTAAAAGGAGCTAATAGAGAATTAGAGACTTCAAATGTTAATCAAAATAAAAAAAGTGCAGCAATTTAAGGCTCTTCACTTTTGGTATGCAAGGTCAAGATGAATTTTGCATAAAAAATCTCCACACTTCATTTCGCTTTTTTAACGGTACAGTTTTTAACTCGCTACATTCAGGTAGTATTTTTTATGCAAAAACCTTGCAACCTATCGTTCCAAGCCTTTTTCAAAATGCTTTCTTTTTTCATTTTTTTCTGGGCTTTTTAGTTCAGTTTTTTTAGTTTTTTCTTTTCAAAATATTAAGGGGCTTGCGCGATAGCGCTATGCGGGCAGCATAATTTTTAAATCCATAATTATGCTTAAATCAAAAATCAAAACCCACAAATCAGGTAAAATCTACAATCAACCACATTTCTTTATTTTAAATAAAGGGCTCAACTCAGGCAAGCCATTTAGGCATTATGTCTGCAATTCTTTTGTTTTCCTGGCAGATGATAAAAATGAAAGGGATTTTTATTATTTCATGCTGCAAGGCATTTGGGAGCTTCGTTTATTGCGTCCTTATCTCAAAGGCTCAGTGATTGAGTTTGTTCGCTTAGGGGATGTTATTGATGTTTTAGATGAGGTTTTAAATTCAGTTAATTCTGGCAATCGCTCATTTTATGATGTTCAAAAAGCTTTAGCTCAAATTGAGTTGCATCAAACTAATCTGCAACAGCAACTTTCTAATTTAATGCAATTGCGCAAAGCTTTGTTTTATAAATATTTAAAAAAGTAACTATATAGTTTGCTTGTAACTTTTCAGCCAACTGATGGCCTCATTATATTCAGTGAAAAATTTGGTTGGTACTTTTTGTGAGTTGAATTTCAAGAAATAATTTAAGGTTATTTTCTTTACGCTACTATTGATTAATAGTGCACGACATAATGTTTTTCCTTGCACATCTTTAGTGTCTAAAAACTGCTTTGCTTTGGCTTCAAAATGACATTTACATCGTATGTCAATTAATTTACAGCAATGTCGTTCTTTAACGAATCGTTTTACAACTAAAAAATTATCAAGTGCATCTTCATAATCTACAACAACGTCATTTAACATGACTATATGCAAAATCAAATCCTTATCAAGATAGATTTCAGCCGTTCGGGTTTTGACTTTTGGCATAAGGGGCACAAAACTACCAATTATCAAATAAGTGGCAACTCTCACTTTGTAACTGGTTAGTTTTGGCACATAACTGGTAGCTTTGTATGAAAACCAAATAAAAAAAAGGTCGTCAACTACAAGCTGACGACCTTAAACCTAAACAATTAAAAAACTATTCTTTTAGTCTTTTGACTAAATACTTCAACAACAAAGATACGCTAAAACTAACCACCGCACCAAGTGAAGCAAGAATAACTGTTTTTAAAATATCTGATGAACCCACGTTCACAGCTACGGTTAAAACCGTTCCGGAAACAGTACCCAAGATTGTTCCGCTTTCTATGTTATTGTGTGTTGACATAATCTATTTTTTTAAGCTTTGCCTGAATCAGCTTTAGTTAATTTTGAACCACATTTTTCATGCACACTAACATCAATGTCAGGCATTTTTCCAGCATCAGCTTTTGTTAGTTTTGCACCTGCCCAAATCTCATAAGTTTGTTCAGCATTATAACCTGCATCTGCTTTGGTTAATTTTGAACCGTTACAAGTAACAGTTAAAATAATTTTACCGCATGGAGGATCATCTTGGTTTTCATGATTCAATACCTCAACATTTTGTTTTGCCTTTGCTACTTCGTTAGCACATGGCAAAACTTGTAACTCAACAATAGTTTGAGTTTTTTCGGTTTGATTTTTTTCTTCAGTCATTTTTATAATGATTTTAATAATTACTATTCAGTTACTTTTTACATTTTCGCCTTCAGTAGTTGTTACTGCTTGGCTAATAGCAGTCGCTACGCTTCCTGCTACAATTAAATAACCACCTATGGTTACAATAATTGTAGGGATAGCTATTGGCGATGCCACAATTACGCCGCCTGCGGCAGCTAATCCTAATCCAACATTTCTTAATATTTTAAAGAACTTTGGAGTTGGTGCTTTTAATCTGTCTATAAGATTCATTTTGAATGTTTTTAATGATTAATATTTTATTGGTTTAAAAGCCCCAGGCATTTATGCCTAGGGCTTTTGAGTTAGGCTACCTCAACAACGCTTAATGCGTTGTAAGCGCCATTTTTAAGAGAATATTGAACGGTATTTACCATTTGTAAGAATTCAATTTGCAACATGAACAAATTTGTTCCTGCACCAGTTGCCGCAGCTGTTGGAGTTAAAACAACGTTTGATGATACAGCATTAAGTGGTAGATTCACTACGTTTGAATACTTAATATCAGAAACATTGTTTGCAAAATCCACTTTAGCCCAAGCGCCTTTGATATTGATATGCGTTGCTCCAGCAGGAAACGCAATATCATTTGCAGGGATAAGTCCATTAATGGTAATTACTCCAGTTGCAGTAGTCACTGCAAAAGGTTTAAATAAAATACTTCCTAAAATTGCTTTGTCGTTGAAATTAAAGCCTTTTAACAACGCCTTTGCAGGAGCAAGAGTAATGGCAACGCCAACTGTTCTTTTGCCTCTTACAGAGGTTGCGTCAAGGTTTTTAATATCAGTCATCAACTTCGTTAATCGTGATGTCACACGATTATCAGAAGCTGTCATAAGCAATGGTCTTAAAGTATTTCTAACTAGCTTTCCTGAGCTAGCAGACGAACCGAATTCAGCGCCGTTTTCTCGGGTTCTGATAAATGCCGGGTCGTTAGCTATACGACTGGCATCCACACCACCTTTTTCACGAGCTAAATGGCCATCCTGTGTTTTGTAAAAGGATAAATCTCCGATTTTACCTTTTAACTTTATGATTCCTTTTTGTCTTGCCATAATTGTGATTTTTAATTGATTTGGCACTTTGTCAACTGCTGCGCAGTCAGTCTTCAAAATGGTCAAATTTCATTCATATCGCGAATAGAAATCGTTTGACAATACAAAAGTAAATTAAGTTAAAGTATTAATAATCAATCGGATGCGATTGCGTCCAATCAATGTAATTTGGGTAAAAAAGAACTCTTTTTAAGTGGTTTGCTTATAGATAATCCATACCATAGGTATGGATAAAGTATTAGGGAACTATTTTGGGTGTTTTGAGGACTAAATAGGTGAAAGTTATGAACAGAAAGCAATGTTTTACCTATGTTTAACCTAAAAAGCAAAACCCTCTAGAATCAATGCTTCTAGAGGGTTTTTGCGGTCCGGACGGGACTCGAACCCGCGACCTCCGCCGTGACAGGGCGGCATTCTAACCAGCTGAACTACCGGACCAGCTTCCCTTCTTTCGAATTGGGAGTGCAAATTTAAAACATTTTTCTTAACCACAAAAATTTTTTCGAAAATATTTTAATTATTTTTTTCGAGAGTCAGGATTATCTTTAATAACATGTATTTGCCTTGTTTATTTATAAAATTAACAGATTTAAACTTTTTATATATTTTTGCGTTCTAATTTGGCACGGCCATTGACTTACTGTTGGCATTGTGAAATTTAATGATGTCTTTAATAAAGACTTAAACCGGAAAACAATTATGAAAAAAATATTCTTATTAATAGCAACCATCACTCTATCAACATTCAGTTCATTTGCTCAAGACCAGGACCCAAAAGCAAAATCTGTTTTAGATGAATTAAGTAAAGTTACCAAAGCTTATAAAACAATTACTTCTGAGTACATCTTCACTATCTTAAATAAAGATAAAAAGCAAACAGAAAAACAAACAGGCAAAGTTCAGGTAAAAGGATCTAAGTTTAAATTAGATATTCCGGGGAATACAATTGTGTGCGATGGTAAAACTATTTGGGCTCATAATAAAGATGCGAATGAAGTAACTATCAAAAATTTTGAAGCTAATAACGAAGATCAATTAAATCCTTCTAAAATTTTCACGATGTATGAAACGGGTTATAAATATAAATATGATAAAGAGGAAAAAGTAGGAGTAGCTGTTTGTCATGTTATTACTTTATATCCATCTGTCAAGCCTGAGAAAAAGAAATTTCATACAGTGAAATTGTTTGTTGACAAAGCAAAAAAACAAGTCGCTAAATTGGTAATGATGATGAAAGACGGCAGTACTCAAAGTTACGAGATTAAATCATTTAAGGCTAATGCCGAAATTGCAGATAATGTATTTGTGTTTGATTTAAAGCCATTCAAAGCAGATCAAATTACTGACGAAAGAGATTTATAAAAACCGAATGCATTTTGGTCTCATCGGCAAATCGTTGTCACACTCTTTTTCTAAATCTTATTTAGAATCAAAATTTATCAAAGAAGATAAAGAAGGTTTTCAGTATTCTAATTTTGATTTAGAAAACTTAGATAATTTATTTCAAATAATTATAGATAACAAGTTATCTGGTTTAAATGTGACTAAACCATACAAAGAATCAGTAATTCCTTTTCTAAATGAATTAGATGTGACTGCCAAAGAAATTGGTGCTGTTAACTGTATTAAAATTACTTGGAAAAATAATACCCCATATTTAGTTGGATACAATACCGATTATTATGGATTTGCACAAAGCATTAAGCCTTTTTTAGAACCCATTCACCAACGTGCATTAATATTAGGAACAGGAGGTGCGTCTAAAGCCATTGCTTATGCATTGAAAAATGTTGATGTTGATTTTTATTATGTTACAAGCGGAGAAAAAAAATCGGCTAATTATTTTCATTACTCTGAGTTAAATGAATATGTATTGAATGCATTTAAACTCATTATTAACTGTACTCCATTGGGCATGTATCCTACAATAGATGCCTGTCCGGATATTTCTTTTGAGTTTATTACCTCAGAACATTTGCTTTACGATTTAATTTACAATCCCGAAGAAACCTTGTTTTTACAAAAAGGTAAAGCAAATGGTGCGGTAACTATAAATGGTTTAAATATGTTGAAACTACAAGCCGACAAAGCTTGGGAGATTTGGCATTCTTAATTAAACTTACAAGTCAACATCGCAATATCATCCACAAATGGCATTTCGCCTTTAAATTCTTCCAGGTAATACATCATGGCTTTGTTGATGAATTCGCAATTTGAACTTTTATTATTCTTAAGTATGTTTTTTAATTCTTCAACAGAAATTGTATCATCGTGACTATTCACTGTATCTGTTAATCCATCTGTATAAGCAAATAATATAGATTGAGGAGATATTAATAATGTTTCTGTTTCGAGTGATATTAAAGGATTGGTTATGCCTAATAATGTACAGCCTTTATCTAATTCAATAGCCTGATTATTATTTAATAATATTGGAGAGTTATGTCCTGCATTGATGTAGGATAATTTACGAGTACCAATGTTATATTTAGCTATAAATAGAGATATGAATTTTTCAGTCTTTGCATTATCACAAATTAATTGATTGATATCAATTACAATCTCAGTTAAGTTTTGTGTGTATTTTAAAAGCACACGCAATGCGGCTTGTAAATTACTCATCAGTAAAGCAGCAGCAACACCTTTACCTGAAACATCTGCTAAGCAAAACACAAACTCCACTTCGTTTATCCATATTACATCATAGTAGTCGCCACCTACTTGTTGGTGAGGTAAGTACAAAGCATTCATTTCCAATTCTTCAATATTTGGTAACGAAGAGGGAAATAATAGTTTCTGCATGCTTTGTGCCAATTCCAGCTCTTTTTGTATAGCCGCTTTTTGTAAAGAAGTTTTGTATAGTTTTTTATTTTCGATAGCCACCACCATTACATTCGTTAAGGTTTGAATAAATGGCAAATGCTTGATAGCAGAACTCATTTCAATTTTCTTTTCATCGATATCGCCTAGTAACACAAAAGCCAACGGCGTTTGTTTGTGATATACTGGAATCACAATTTCAAACTTCTGACTTAAATTTCCTTTTGAGTAGGAAATGGTTTCAATTTCTTTGATATCTAATAGTTCAGGTTCAAATTCTATATGATTATAATCTTTTCCAACACCGTATTTTAAAATACAGGTCCACTCGGTAGCAAAACTAAATAACACCAATTTACCCACCTTTAGTCGGTTTTCTAAAATTTCCTGATAAATGTCCAGTAACTGCGAAGTAGTGAGGTTGTTGTTAATCGCCTTTGTCATTTCTAACAAAGAATTTAGTTTCACATCCTTAACAGAACTAGAAGTGGGGCGTGTATTTTTTTTAGGAGCAGACAAGTTATTTATCGTATAGTTTGTGAATTAAAGAAGGTAATTGTTTTACGGCGAATACTTCACGCATTTTAGCTCTTGCATCATAAGCTGGTGAACCAAAATAAGTTTTTCCTGCAGGTACATTTTCGCCAACTCCGCTTTGCGCTTGTATCACAGCACCATCTCCAATAGTGATGTCGCTAGATATGCCAACCTGTCCCCACATGGTAACATTGTTACCAATTGTGCAACAGCCCGCAATGGCTACATTTGCCGCAAATAAACACATCTCTCCAATCACTACGTCATGCGCTACATGCACTAGATTATCCATAATGGTTCCTTTGCCAATAATAGTGTCAGAAGTAACTCCTTTATCAAAGGTGCAGTTAGCTCCAATGTGTACGTTATCTTTTATAATCACATTACCACACGTTTGCAATTGTTCGAAATGTGTTTTACGATTTTTAAAATAAAATGCATCTGAGCCAATCACCGTTCCGGCATGTATAATAACATTGTTGCCTATTTGGCAATTATCATACACAATCACATGAGGATGTAAA
The DNA here is from genome assembly GCA_035439445.1 of Bacteroidia bacterium. Taxonomy (GTDB): domain Bacteria; phylum Bacteroidota; class Bacteroidia; order B-17B0; family Aurantibacillaceae; genus UBA4416. Next base: position 8,438 of record DAORKG010000020.1, on the reverse strand, counting down.
ATACAATTATCTCCAATACTAACATTATTGCCAATAAAACATCCGGGCATAATCACTGTGTTTTTTCCAATAATTGCTGTGGCACTAATTGCTTGTGATGAATAATGTTTTGGCTGAAAGTGTTGGGTTAATTGATTAAAGGCAGTAAACGGTTCGTTATGAATAATTAGTGCTTTACCTTCAGGGCAATCTACTTGTTTATTAATGATAATAGTTGTAGCGGCAGAGTTTAAAGCTTTATCGTAGTATTTAGGATGGTCCACAAAAACGACATCACCTTTTACCACTCGATGAATTTCATTGAACCCGGTTATGACATGATTGTCATTTCCAACATACGTTGCATTAATAATGTTTGCAATATCTTTCAGTGTTGTTGGATGAATTTGCATAGCTGTTTTTGTGTTATTTACAGTTTTAAATATAAGTAAAGAATTTTTATAATAAAATCTATAATAGCGTATTTTTGCCCAAACATATCGAAGCATTTGATGTTTTGATATCTGCTATAAAGTTGTGAGGGTTTTAGGTTACATATTTTTAATATTGATTGCTTTGAGATTAAATGCTCAAAATGATAAGACATTACCTATTTGTAAATCACCTGAATCTATTGTGATTGATGGAGAGTTAAACGAATCGTTTTGGGAGTATTGTGTGCCGGCAACTGACTTTTGGCAAAATTTTCCTTATGATACCAGTTTAGCAAAAACTAAAACAACGGTTTACGTGACATATAATGATAAGGCGATTTTTGTGGCAGCTATTTGTTATGATTCGTTACCGGGTAATTATGTGGTGCAATCCTTAAAAAGAGATTTCGCTTATCCTGTGAGTGATTGTTTCGTCATTACCATTGATCCTTTTTTAGATAAACAAAACGGCTTTAGTTTTGGTGTGAATCCTTATGGTGTTCAGCGCGAAGGATTAGTTGCCGGTGGAGGAGGGCAAGGAGCAACCGTAAACTGGGACAATAAATGGTTTAGTGCTGTTACAAGAAAACAAAACTGTTGGATAGTTGAAATGGAAATTCCATTTAAAACCATACGTTATAAAAATGATATTAGTACTTGGGGTATAAATTTTTCGAGAAATGATTTAAAACAAAACGAAAATTCATCGTGGAGTAAAGTTCCCCGTCAATTTAATGTTTCAACCTTAGCATATGTTGGTAATTTAAACTGGGATACCTTGCCTAAAAAAGCAGGAAGAAACATTGCGATTATTCCTTATGGTATTGCTAAAGCCAGTCAGGATTTTGTGGCTAAAAAACCGGTAGTGTATGAAGGTAATATTGGTGCTGATGCAAAGATTGCTCTCTCATCTTCATTAAATTTAGATATTACATTTAATCCTGATTTCTCTCAGGTAGAAGTAGACAGACAAATCACAAACTTAACGAGATTCAGTTTGTTTTTTCCTGAACAACGACAGTTTTTTATAGAGAACAGTGATTTGTTTGCCAACTTTGGGTTCCGACAAATACGTCCGTTTTTTTCAAGAAGAATTGGTTTTAATAATGGAAGTGCCGTTCCTATTATTGCAGGTGTGCGTTTAAGCGGCAAACCTAATAAAAACTGGCGTATTGGAGTGATGGATGTGCAAACTGCTCAAACTAAAATATTGGAAACTGATGTGTATGCACAAAATTATTTTGTAGCTGCCGTTCAGAGAAATGTGTTTAAACGTTCCAATATCTCATTCATTTTTGTCAATCGTCAACAATATGATACCTTAGGATTTGCAGGAACTAATTTTAATAGAGTAGTAGGTGTCGATTATAATTTAATAAGCAACAATAATAAATGGATGGGAAAAGCTTTTTATCATCACTCATTATCTAATACAATGAATAATGATGCTTATGCGCATGCTACTTGGCTTTCATTCAATACTCAAAAAATAAATATTCAGTGGAACCACGAGTACGTTAATAAAAACTACAATGCCGAAACAGGTTTTACGCCTCGTATTTTTCAATTGGATTACACTAAAAACATTACTGTTAGAAACACATATTGGCGTTTAGAACCAAGCATTAATTATTATATCTATCCAAAAAAATCGTTTATCAATAAAATGGGACCTCGTTGGTATATGGATTATTACGCCAATGATAAATTCACAACTACCGATATGATGAATCAATTAGGCTGGGATTTCAATTTAACCAATACATCAGGTTTGTCAATTGATTATCATAATTATTACACAAAATTAATTTTTGCAACAGATGTTACTTTTAGTGGGAATGCGGCATTACCGATTGCCGAATATCATTATCAGGATTTTGGTTTGAAGCTAAAAACAGATCAACGAAAAATATTAAATGCCTCTGCCGGAGTTGTTTTCGGATCCTATTTTACAGGAAGCAAATTATCTTACAATGCAGACCTTGTTTATAGAAAACAACCTTATGCTATTATAACAGCCAGCTACACGCATGATGAAATTATATTACCTCATTTATCCAAGAAAGTATATCTGGATTTAATTGGGCCAAAGATAGAATTGTCATTTACCAAGAGTGTGTTTTTTACCACATTCATTCAGTACAACAGTCAAATTAAAAATGTGAATATTAATGCGCGTTTTCAGTGGCGATTTAAACCAATGAGCGATTTATTTATTGTGTATTCGGATAATTACTATTCGGATAATTTTGGAGAAAAAAACAGAGGTGTAGTATTGAAATTTGTGTATTGGTTAAATCCTTAATGGAATTAATGCACTCTCAATTTCTGTCCGATTTTTAAATAATAGCGTTTATCTGTATTATTTAAAGCACATAATTCTTTCATTGATAAACCATAACGTTTAGCTACTTCATACCAGGTATCACCTCTTTCAATGGTATGTAATGTTGCATTGCTGGGATAAGCGCAAATGCCATAGCGAGATTTTTTAATAATGATAGAGTCGTTGTAAGTTTTATTTTCGGTAAATGAAATTAAAGAAGCCGGATTTAATGCCTGACCTTTAAATCGAACTTCAAAATGCAAATGTGGACCGCTGCTTCTTCCGGTGTTTCCTCCTAGACCAATTAATTGTCCGGCTAAAACAACCTGCCCCGGTTTCACTTTTATTTTTGATAAATGCGCATACACAGTTTCTAATCCATTATAATGTCTGATGATTACCACATTACCATAAGCGCCTTTTGCATGAGCAATACGAACCATGCCGTCAAATGCGGCTACTACGGGGTCACCTTTATGTAAGTTAATATCAATGCCTTTGTGCATGCGCCCGTCTCTCCAACCAAATTTTGAGTTTACTGGGCCAACACGAGGGTGATGGTAAACGCCTAAAGAATCACTTTCTATTTTAATGATTTGAGATTCGGGAAACTCAGTATCCGGTGTGATATTAAAAACGGTGCTCTCGTCAAAATCGTCATAAAAATTACTCGCCGGTAGTTGTCCGTATTTTATAACTGCCAAATTTGCTTCCTTAGAAATCAGGATACTGTTATAATAGCTGATTAGCTCAATATCTCTTTCTTCAATAGACTCTAAATCTAATAGCGAATCTACTAAATGCACTAATTGTAGTTTGGTGACTTCTGTTTTGTTGCCGGAAATTGAGGAAGCGTCAATCTTTAGGCGCGTCGTGTCCTTTTTTGGCTCTCCTTCTGCTTTAAGTATAGCAGGAATGAAAGTTGCTACAAATAGAATATGAACAATAAACCTCAAAATGTTAATAAGTTTACGAAAATAGTAAAATTTCATTAAAAACAAATTTTTAAAGAAAAATTACAGAATTGTTCTATTTTCCTTAAATCCCCCAAAATAATCGACTAAAAAGTTTGTACTAACAAAAATTATGTGCTAATTTGTTTAATACAATACAGAAATAATGATAGCAAACGCTGATATTAAAATTGAAAAAACAGCTCACAGCAGAGTAAGTGAGTACGATGTAAACAATGTGCCTTTTGGAAAATGTTTCTCAGACCATATGTTTATTGCAGAATATGCAGATGGTAAATGGGGAAAAACATATATTATGCCTTACCAGGATGTGCCAATGAGTTATGCTATGTCGGCATTACATTATGGGCAAGCTATTTTTGAAGGAATGAAAGCCTATAAAAATGATGCAGGAGAAGTAAGTATTTTCAGACCTATTGATAATTTTAATCGTTTAAATAAATCTGCCATCCGTATGGCAATGCCTGAAGTTCCTGAAGAAATTTTCATGGGCGGATTATTAGAGTTATTGAAATTAGATGCGGCTTGGGTTCCAACTTCTGAAACAGGTTCCCTATACATTCGTCCGTTTTTAATAGCTACAGATGAAGCTATTGGTGTTAAGCCAAGCGATACTTATAAGTTTGTTATTATTACTTGTCCTGCAGGTAAATACTATAGCGATCCAATTAAAGTATTAATTGAAACTAATTATATCCGTGCGGTACAAGGCGGTGTTGGTTTTGTGAAAGCAGCCGGTAACTACGGTCGTAGTTTATACCCAACAAAATTAGCTCAACAAAAAGGTTACCAGCAAGTAATCTGGACTGATGGAGCGACTCACTCTTTTTTAGAAGAATCAGGAACTATGAATTTAATGTTTGTAATTGGTAATTCAGTGGTTACACCGGCATTAAGCGATACGATATTAGATGGAATCACTCGTCGTAGCGTATTAGCACTAGCAAGAGATTGGGGAATGAATGTTGAAGAACGCAAAATTTCTATTCAGGAAATTTTAGATGCCCACGCTAAAGGCGAAATTAAAGAAGCATTTGGTGTTGGAACAGCAGCTACTATTGCTCCAATTATTGGTATTGGTTATAAAGAAGATTATATGGAATTACCTCCGGTTGCAGAACGTCAGTTCTCGAACAAAGTTGATGAAACATTAAGAGGAATTCGTAAAGGTAAATTAGAAGATAAAATGGGGTGGATGTATAAAGTGAAGTAATCGATTTACATATAAAAAGCCTTATTCGCATACATGTGAATAAGGCTTTTGTGTGTTTGGTTGGTAAAAAAATGAAGCCGTGAAGCTTGTCACCCTGAGCGGAGTCGAAGGGGTGTAAAAAGGCTTCGACTCCGCTCAGCCTGACACTAATTCAAGATTATTTTGGTAAATTATCATTGTTCAAAACATTTTTTTTATTACCAAATCAAAACTTTAAATTTGTTGCTCTAGTATTAAAAATTAAAACAAACAAAAAAACAAATATGGGATATCTTTTCACCTCAGAATCAGTATCAGAAGGCCATCCGGATAAGGTTGCCGATCAAATTTCAGATGCTTTAATCGATAACTTTTTAGCATTCGATCCGCAAAGTAAAGTAGCTTGCGAAACATTAGTAACTACAGGACAAGTTGTATTAGCCGGTGAGGTAAAATCAAAAGCATATTTAGATGTTCAGGAAATTGCTCGCGAAGTAATTCGTAAAATTGGATATACTAAATCTGAGTATATGTTCGAAGCAAACTCTTGTGGTATCTTATCTGCAATTCACGAACAATCTGCTGATATCAATCAAGGTGTTGACAGAAAGAAAAAAGAAGAGCAAGGTGCAGGTGACCAAGGGATGATGTTTGGTTACGCAACTAACGAAACAGCAAACTATATGCCTTTAGCATTAGATTTAGCTCACGGTATTTTATTAGAATTAGCAGCGTTACGCAGAGAAAATAAACAAATTAAATATTTACGTCCGGATGCAAAATCTCAGGTTACATTAGAGTATAATGATAACAATGAGCCTGTTCGTATTGATGCCATTGTTGTGTCTACACAACATGATGATTTTGATACAGAGCCAAAAATGTTAGCAAAAATTAAAAAAGATATCATTGAAATTTTAATTCCTAGAGTTAAAAAGAACTATCCTAAATACGCTCATTTATTCAACAACAAAATCAACTACCATATTAACCCAACAGGTAAATTTGTAATTGGTGGACCACACGGAGATACAGGTTTAACAGGTCGTAAAATTATTGTAGATACTTACGGTGGAAAAGGTGCTCACGGTGGTGGTGCTTTCTCAGGTAAAGATCCAAGTAAAGTTGATCGTTCTGCAGCTTATGCTACACGTCACATTGCTAAAAACTTAGTGGCAGCAGGTGTGTGTGATGAGGTGTTAGTTCAGGTATCTTATGCAATTGGTGTAGCACAACCAATGGGTATTTTTATTGATACTTATGGTACATCAAAAGTAAAAATGACTGATGGTGAAATTGCTAAAATCGTTCAAAAAGTATTCGATATGCGTCCTTACTTTATTGAGCAACGTTTCAAATTACGTACACCAATGTATAGCGAAACAGCAGCATACGGACACATGGGGCGTAAGAACGAAGTTGTAACTAAAACTTTCAAATCTCCTGATGGAAAAACTAAGACAATGAAAGTTGAATTATTTACTTGGGAAAAATTAGATTACGTATCAAAAGTAAAAGCAGCTTTTAAATTAAAATAATTTTAAGCTTCAATAAATTAAGAATCCCTCAACAGAATTGTTGGGGGATTTTTATTGACATTTGGAATAAAAAGCAATATTTATTACCTATAAAACATAAATTGATAATACATTATGACCACAACTGCCACTAAAAAAAGCATGCATCATGCTATTGATGTGATTGATGATAAGGATTTTTTAAAAGCAATATATGTGTTGTTAAATGATAAATCTAAAGAATATGATTTTGAATTAACAGATGGTGATAAAAAAGAATTAGATGTATTGAAAAAACAGAATAAAGCAGGAAAACTTAAATCTGTAAGCTTAGCGCAAATTAGAAAAGAGGCGTATGGCAGAGTAAAAAAATGAAGTATATCATAGATGTAAAAACAACTGCAAAAACTGGTGTTTTAGAAGCTTTTGATTATTATGAAGAGAAGCAGGAAGGCTTAGGGATTCGGTTTTTAGATTGTTGGGAAACACAAATTTAAGCCATTAAAAAAGAACCGTTATTGTTTCAAAAAAGGTACAAAGATTTTCGTCAAGTATTAATTAAGCCTTATCCTTATCATATTATTTTTTAAGTTGAAGAAAATATAATTACAGTTTATAAAGTTATTTAAGCTGGCAGAAGTTCTCAAAAGCGATACACTAAAAAGTAGAGAATACATTACAAACCCCTTTAAGTAAAAGTTTAAAGGGTTTTTTATTTGCTACAATATATAGCAATCAATTGCTATTTTTTAATTTAATTTTGGTATATGAATCATTTGCCAATAGTTAAACTAAAGCCCGCTTTTCATAAAGAGAAAGAAGTAGTTCAACTCATTTTTAATAAAAATGACGCGTTGAATAACTTATTAAGAGCCAACACAGGTATGCGTTGGAGTAAAACCATGAATTGTTGGTATTTACCTTTTTATAAAAGCATTATACAGGATTTATTTATATTACTGCAACCCAATTTTTATTTGGACTATTCTGATTTGAAAGTTTATCAAGCGCCATTGGTTGAGAAAAAGGAGGTTGAAATAATCATTAAGCCAACTAGTATATTGCAAGATTTACCGGAAGAATTCTTACATAAAATAGAAGAATTTAAATTGTGGTTAAACTCAAAGCGCTATAGCAACAGTACGATTAAAACTTATACAGATTCACTAAAAACATTTTTAAGGTATTATGCAGATAAACCAATAGCTGAAATAACTAACGAAGATTTAATAAAATTCAATAACCATTATATTATGGAAAATGGGCTCTCTGCTTCATTTCAGAACCAGATAGTGAATGCCGTTAAATTGTTTTTTAGCAAAGTTGAAAATAAAAAATTAAACCCAGAATTAGTACATCGCCCCAAGCGTTCTAAATTATTGCCAAATGTATTGAGTAAAGAAGAAGTAAAGTTAATTTTACAAGCCTTAACCAATATTAAGCATAAGGCCATGTTAAGCTTAATTTATAGTTGTGGATTAAGGCGTAGTGAATTATTGAATTTAAAGATCACCGACATTAATTCAAAAAGAGGCCTGATTGTAATACGCCAATCAAAAGGACGCAAAGATCGTATTGCACCTTTGTCTGAAAAAACAATTCAATTGTTGAGGGATTATTTTAACGCCTATAAACCTAAAGAATGGTTATTTGAGGGGCAAAATGGAATTGGACAGTATGATGAAAGAAGTTTAGCAAGTGTGCTAATTAATGCTCTTGAAAAAAGTAAAATAGATAAGCCGGTTACCTTACATTGGTTAAGGCATAGTTACGCTACCCATTTATTAGAAAATGGCACAGATTTGAGATATATTCAGGAAATATTAGGGCATAGTAGCAGCAAAACAACCGAAATTTATACTCATGTCAGTAATAAGAGTATTCAAAAAGTAATTTCACCCTTTGATAGTCTATAAAAAAGTCATATTTTTGATTATGCTCAGGATGCAAAAACCATCCTTATCTACCCAATTATGTGCAGATAAGGATGAGAAAATCATCCCTATAAGCTAGTTA
>DAORKG010000019.1:27837-65566 GCA_035439445.1 Bacteroidia bacterium | reverse complement strand
GGGATGGGTTTATTAATCATAGCTTTAGGTGTTCCGGTTTATTTTATGTTTAAACGAACTAAAGATGGTATTTCAAAAAATTAAATCTTTTTTATTTAATTTTTTTCATTTCAACAAGCAAGAACGTAATGGCGTTTTTGTGTTATGTGTCATCATTGTCATTTTATTTGTAGTCAGGTTAATTATTCCATTTTTGAATAATGACAGTAATACGGTTCAGTTCATAGCTATTAATTCTTCAATTCCCTCGTCTTCAAAAGAAGATACGCTACAAAACGAGAATAATTCTACAGTTGTTGTTCCTCAAATAAAAACAGCTAACGAACGTTTCGTTTTTAATCCCAATACTATATCCGAAGAAGATGCTCAGAGATTAGGGATGTCTAAAAAACTAAGTACCACATTAATTAACTTCAGAAATAAAGGCGGTAAGTTTTTTAAGCCAGATGATTTAAAGAAATTGTATGGTTTATCTGCAGACCTTTATAAAGAATTAGAGCCCTATATTTTAATACCAAACACAACCCGTGAATTTAAACGAGATACGGTTTATCCTTCTCGTTCTTATGAAAAGAAAGCTTATGTAAAATCATTAGTGGAAATAAATACAGCGGATAGCTTAACTATTGTTTATTTAAAAGGAATTGGCCCGGGATTTACTAAACGGATTATAAAATATCGCACCATGCTTGGTGGTTTTCATTCTATGAGTCAATTAAAAGAAGTGTATGGTATGACAGATAGTACTTTTGCTTTACTTTCTACTCAAATTAAAATTGATGATCAATCCATTACCAAAATACCAATCAATGTCATAGATTTTAATTCCTTAAGGAAACACCCTTATTTCAATTTTCAAACTGCGCAAGCTATTATTAATTTTAGGTTTAAACACGGTAAATTAACAGAGGCAGATGTTAAAGCTTTAGGTGTTTTTAGTGAAGAAAAGTTGGGCTTAATTTTACCTTATTTGACTTATTAATGGTTTTTGCCTATATTTAATAGATGAAAGTTTTTAGAATAGTAGCTTTGTTTGTATGTCTATTTAAGATGAGCTTTTCTCAAAGTATATTTGTACCAGTAGGGAGTTATTTTTCATACAATTTTATAAGTCATGATGGTGGGACTTCAGGAATCAAAACATTATACTATACTAACGATACTATTATAAATTCATATTTTTGTAAAAAAATATGCAGTGCAATTAATTATCACTGTGTTTGTCCGACACCACCAACATATATGTCGTATTGTAACGAATATATTTTTGAAAGGAATGATTCATTATTCCAATATTTTCCGTTTCAGGATACTTTACAGTGCTTATATACATTTAATAGTAATATAGGAGATAGCATTGTTTTTAATTCAAATCCTTCTAATTCAAGTTTTAGATATAAAATCGTGTTGGATAGTGTTGGGACTAAGTTTGTTTGTGGACAAAATAGACAAACAATGTATTATACTAAATATCAAGCCATTTGCCCTTTAGTTTCTAATACAGTAACAGTAGTAAAAGGAATTGGTCCAATTGATGATTATTTATTTTCTCAAACTAATGGTTGTGAGTTAGGAATAGGAAACTACAGTTTTAATTGTTTAAGTTCTCCAAATTGCAATTACCCTTCATCAACTTGTGTAAATGAACCGCTCAGTGTTATTGGAATGGTAAGAGATAAAGTAAAATTAGTTGTAACAAATCAAATTAATGGAATAAGAGTTCAATTCTCAGATTATAATACAGCAAGAATTGTTTTAAAGAATCTTTTAGGTGCTACTATTTTTGAAACTTCACTTGTAAATCAATCTATTTTAGATATTCCTACTGCCCAATTTCCTAATGGGCTCTATCTTATTTCTATTATTCCTAATAGCAGGTCTGAGTCCTTAATTCAAAAGGTAATAATTGAATAAAAAAAACTGTTTTACCAATGTTTTTCCATTTTGTTCATTCCTTCTAAAAATGTACTTTTACATGGATGCACAAGATACTCGAATATTTCTGGAAGTATAATCTACCAAGATGGTCAATTTTAATAATTGACTTATTGATTTGTGCGTTTTCGTTAACGTTGGCGTTTTTTTTACGGTTCAATTTTAAATCTATTCCGGAAAATGAGTTAGCAAATTTTCCATTGGTTTATACGGTTGTTCTAGGTGTCAGATTAATCGCTTTTGGTATTTCTAAAACATACAAAGGTGTAGTAAGGTATACAGGTGCTAAAGATGCTACTCGGATTTTTGTTATAGTACTATTAAGTAGTCTGTTCTTATTCATTGTCAATATTTTCACTAGACAAGTATTGTTGGGATATTATCTAATTCCTCATTCAGTAGTAGTCATTGATGGATTAGTTACTATATTTATTATGATTAGTTCTCGTTTAGCAATTAAGGCTATTTATTTTGAGAATAAAAATCCGGAAAAACAAAAGACACAAGTTATTATTTATGGAGCGGGGGAGAGTGGTATTATTACTAAAAGAACATTAGATAGGGATGCCGCAGTGAGATATAAAGTGGTAGGGTTTGTAGATGATGATGAAAAGAAAAAAGGTAGAAGCTTGGAAGGTGTATTTATTTATCCAACTTCTAAACTTTCCGATTTAATAAAAGATAATGAAGTTGAGTCTGTTATTATTAGTATTCAAAATTTATCTCCCGAAAAGAAAAATAAAATTATTGATGAGTGTTTGCAACTTGGTGTTAAAGTGCTAAATGTTCCTCCTGTAGCAAAATGGATTAATGGTGAATTAAGTTTTAATCAAATCAAAGGAATTAATATCGAAGAATTATTAGAACGTGATCCAATAAAATTAGATAATGCTTTAATTAATGAACAGTTAAATAATAAAGTAGTTTTAATAACAGGAGCTGCGGGTTCTATTGGCGCTGAGTTAGCCAGACAATGTGCTAAGTTTAATCCTTCGTTATTGGTTTTATTAGATCAAGCAGAGAGTCCTCTCCATGAATTAGAATTAGAGTTTAATGAGAAAGCAATTACTTGTAAACACGAAGTAGTCATTGGTGACGTGAGAAATAAAGATAGAATGCGAAATGTATTCAATACCTTTAAACCTCATATTGTGTTTCATGCAGCGGCATATAAACATGTGCCAATGATGGAAAATAATCCATCGGAATCTATTTTAACCAATATTCTTGGAACCAAAACAGTGGCAGATTTAGCCGTTGATTTTAATGTAGAAAAGTTCGTAATGATTTCTACCGATAAGGCTGTGAATCCAACCAATGTCATGGGAGCATCCAAACGTATTGCAGAAATCTATACGCAAAGTTTAGGGAAGATTTCAAAAACAAAATTCATTACCACACGTTTCGGAAATGTATTAGGTTCTAATGGTTCTGTTATTCCTCGCTTCAAAAAACAAATTGAAGAAGGCGGACCAATTACAATAACACATCCCGAAATTACTCGTTTTTTTATGACTATACCTGAGGCTTGTCAGTTAGTATTGGAGGCTGGTTGTATGGGTAAAGGAGGAGAAATATTTGTGTTTGATATGGGACAATCTGTTAAGATTGTAGACTTAGCTCGTAAGATGATTAAACTATCAGGATTAAAAGAAGATAGAGATATTAAAATTGTTTACACTGGATTGCGACCAGGAGAAAAATTGTATGAAGAATTATTAGCAAGTTCAGAAAACACCTTGCCTACCCATCATCAGCAAATATTAGTAGGTAAAGTAAGAGAATATGAATTTGCCGAGGTGGCTAAATTCATCGATGATTTGATATTGCTATTTAATACTCAGGATAATATTCGAATTGTTGCAAAAATGAAGGATATTGTTCCGGAGTTTGTAAGTAATAATTCGGTATTTCAAACATTAGATAAGAATTAACATAATGGAATGCAGATTACACGGATTAAAAAGATTGGCACGGATTGTTTTAATTGATAATATTTTCATAACAATTAGTGTCATTATTATACTAGATCAATTAGCTTTATTTATACTCTAAAAAATCATAATTAATCATAATCATTAGCGTTATCTGTGTTCTATAAATAAATACACTATGAAAAAAATATTCCTCTTTTTAATTATTGTCAGTTCGAGCGTAGTCGAGAACTGTTTTTCTCAATCAAAACCAACTGCAACTGTTGCAGAATTAAAACAACCTAAATTGGTTGTAGGTATTGTGGTTGATCAAATGCGTCAGGATTACATTTATCGTTACTGGAATAAATTTGGTAACGGTGGTTTTAAAAAGTTGATTAACGAAGGTTATTTTTATCGAAATGCTCAATACAATTATGTGCCAACATTTACAGGTCCTGGTCATGCTTCGATTTATACAGGCACAAGCCCGGCGACTCATGGTATCATTGCTAATGAGTGGTTTGTGAAAGAAACTGGGAAAGGAACTTATTGCACAGATGATGATAAAGTAAAATCGGTTGGTACTGACAGTAAAGCTGGATTAATGTCTCCTAAAAACTTATTAGTAACAACCATTGGTGACGAATTAAAATTAAATACCAATCAACAGGCAAAGGTTTTTGCAGTTTCTTTAAAAGACAGAAGTTCTATTTTACCTGCTGGTCATAGTGCTAATGGTGCTTTTTGGTTTGATGGTAGTGTAGGAAAATTTATTTCCAGTTCTCATTATATGAATCAATTGCCAGCATGGGTTAATGAGTTCAATAATTTAGAATTAGCAAAAAAGTATTTATCACAAGGTTGGAATACTCTTTATCCAATCGAAGGTTATACAGAAAGTATTTCGGATAAAAATAATTATGAAGCGGCTCCTAATAAAAAAGAGACAGCAGTTTTTCCTTATGATTATAAAAGTCAAATAGAAAGTAGTAATTATGATATTATTAGAGCAACTCCTTTTGGAAACACAATTACTAAGGATATTGCTTTAGCTTGTTTAAAAGCAGAACAATTAGGAAAGGGGAAACAAACGGATATGTTATGTATTAGCTTTTCTTCTACAGATTATGTGGGTCATTCGTATGGTCCTCGTAGTGTTGAGGTAGAAGATGTGTATTTGCGTTTAGATAAAGATTTAGAGGAATTAATCAATGTCTTAAACACATCCATAGGTAAAGATAATTATGTGGTTTTTTTAACTGCCGACCATGGAGCTTGTGATGTGCCTGCTCATTTAATGGATTTGAAAATACCTGGCGGTTATATGGATGAAGCGGAATTAACAAAGACGGTAAAAACCTTTTGTCAAAATCAGTATGGAGATAGCTTGGTAGCATCGATCTCGAATCAGCAAATCTTTTTAAATGAAAGTAAAATGGTAAGTATGAAATTAAATAAGTTTTCGGTTGAACATAATCTTGCTAATTTCTTATTATCAATCAAAGGTGTGGCAGAAGCCTATCCATCAGAAGTTTTAAAATATGAAAATTATGTTGATGGCTCATTTAAATATTTAATTCAAAAAGGATATAACCATGTAAGGAGTGGAAATATAGCATTCTCTTATAATCCGGCATGGATGGAATATCATAATAAAGGTACTACTCATGGTGCATCCTATAGCTATGATACACACGTGCCGTTATTATTTTATGGAGCAAATATTCCAAAAGGATTTTCAGTTAAAAAAGTAAATGTCGTAGACATCGCTCCAACTATTGCAACGATGCTACATATTTCATTTCCGAATGGTACAACAGGTAAACCTTTAGAAGAAGTCATAACAAAATAATATTCTATGCTACTTCGCCTAAATTACGATAATCCACATCCAAAAGATGTTCAACTAATTGTTGATTGCTTGAAAAATGATGGATTAATTATTTATCCTACCGATACAGTTTATTCAATTGGTTGCGACATTACTCGACAAAAAGCTATTGAGAAATTATGTCGTTTAAAAAATATTAAACCTGAGAAAGCCAATTTTTCTTTTGTTTGTAGTGATTTAAGCCATTTGTCAAATTACGCTCGTCCTATTTCCAATTCTTTATTCCGAATAATGAAAAAGGCATTACCCGGGCCATATACGTTTATTTTAGAAGCTAATAACAATGTTCCTAAGCTTTTAAAGCAAAACAAAAAAACAGTTGGAATTCGTGTGCCAGACAATACAATTTGTAAAACAATTATCACCGAGCTAGGTAACCCAATTATTACTACAAGTCTACATAATCCGGATGATGATATTATGGATTATTTTACAGACCCTGAAGTCATTCATCGCGAATATGAAAAAAAAGTGGATTTAGTAATTGACGGAGGTTTTGGTAATTTATATGCCTCTACTGTTTTGGATTGTTCTCAGGAAGAAATTATCGTTTTACGAGAAGGCTTAGGTAGTTTAGATATCTTGGATTAATCCTTATTTGTTATAAAAATGTTGATTATTGCTGCATTTTTTGTGGTATTTTAGAATTCACACTTAGTTTAAAATTTATGTTGTCAAAGATCTACTTGCCTTTCTTTGTTTTTTGCTTTATAGCTGCAAACGTGTTTTCACAAAGTACAAACACAAAAAAATGGAGAAAAACAGAAAATGATTCAATGCAAAGTGCATTGATGATGTTGGATGATGGAAATTATTTATTAGCACTTCCATTTTATGAGAATTTATACAACCAACATCCAAAAGAAGAATTTTTAAAATATTGTTACGGTAGATGTGCCTTAACTCGAAGCGATAAACATGAAATCGCACTAAAACTATTAAGTGAGGTTTACGAGAAAAATAAAAAAGTTGAAAATATCGAGTATGATTTAGCAAGAGCTAATCATCTAAATTATAAGTTTGATGAAGCCTTAGCATTGATTGAAAAATGCTTGGTGAACAAAAAAGTAAGTCCTGAAATAAAGAAAAAAGCTACTCAGTTAAAACAATACTGTATTAATGGTAAAGAATTATATTCCAAACCGACAGGCGCTAAAATTGAAAATGCAGGCAGTGTAATTAATTCTCCTTACGAAGAGTATGTTCCGGTAATTTCGGCTGATGAATCTATTATGTTATTTACATACAGAGGAATTGAAAGTACAGGAGGTCTACAAAATGAATTTTTACAACCTGACAGATATGGTAAATATTATGAGGATGTTTTCCAATCTGTGAGAATAGATGGTGAATGGAAAAAACCTATGCCTGTAAAAACCGTTAATACAAATTCTCATGATGGGGCGATAGCATTAAGTGCCGATGGTTTTTATTTATTTGTATATAGAGATAATGGCGATGATCATGGTGATATCTATATGAGTAACTCATTAAGTGGTGAGTGGACAATTCCTCAAAAATTGAATGGGCAAGTAAATTCATATTCGTGGGAAGGAAGCTGCTCAATGACAGCAGATGGAAAGCAATTATATTTCAGTAGTGAAAGAGGTGGTGGATTTGGTGGAAAAGATATTTATAGAGCAACTTTGCAACCAGATAGCACTTGGGGAAATGTGGTTAATCTGGGTGATAGCATTAATACTCCTTTTGATGATGATGCACCCTTCATTCATCCGGATGGAGTTACTTTATTTTATAGTTCTCAAGGTAAGAACAGTATGGGAGGTTATGATATTTTTCAGTCTAAATTAAATTGGAAAGATTCAACGTTCAGCAAGCCAGTTAATTTAGGTTATCCTATTAATACTACTGATGATGATATTTATTATGTATTATCTGCAAATGGAGACAGAGGGTATTATGCATCAGGAAAATCCGGAGGTCAAGGATTAAAAGATATTTATTCTGTATATCCTGGTTATGTTGGCAAAAAGCCTTCTATCTATTTAATTAAAGGTAAAATTACGGAGAATGGAAACCCTGTAGGGTCTACTATAATAGTTGAGATACTAGATCAAAATAATAAAAAGTTTGGGCAGTTTGTTAGTAATGCCTCTACTGGAAATTACTTGGTGTCACTTCCTGCCGGAGGTAATTTTAAATTAACTTATAAGTATAAATCATATGAGTATAAAACTCTAGAAATTAATACTAATAGCTTAGATGGCTATGAAGAAAAAATATTCGATGTGAATTTTGATATTTTACAGCCAGTCACAACAGAACCTAAAAAAGATTCTGTAATTGCTGCTGTTAAACCAGTTGAACCGGTTAAAGAACCCGTAAAAGAACCTATTAAAGAGCCGGTTAAGGAGACTGTAAAAGAAGCTACTAAAACTGAACCGACGAATAAAAATGTTTCTTTAAAACCAAATAGTTCCATACACGAGAAAATAAAATATTACAGCGAATTATATGGAGATATTTCTGCTGAAGGATTACAATTTAGAGTTCAAATTGCAGCCTATAAGTATCCTAAAAATTATACTTATGGTCATTTAAAAGGATTAGGTGATGTTGAGAATTTATTGTTGGATGATGGCATTACACGCATTACTATTGGGGGCAATTTTAATACTCTAGGTAAAGCGTTTGAACACAATTTGAAAGTTATTAAAGCTGGGCAAACTGATGCTTTTGTAACGGTTCTTTATAAAGGCAAACGTATTTATCTCGAAGACTTAGAAAAGATGGGGATCTTCGTTAAGAAATAGTCAAATAAAAAAGGCTTTACAAATTGTAAAGCCTTTTTTATGAAGTTTCGAATTACAATTCTAAAATTTGTTTTCCGTGCTCTTTAGTTTTTACATCTGTAATTACATGAGATATAACTCCTTTGTCATTGATTATAAAGGTGGTTCGGATAATTCCATCAAAAATTCTGCCCATAAATTGTTTTTTGCCCCAAACATCATAAGCTTTAATGATAGACATATCGGTGTCTGCTAATAAAGAAAAGGGTAAGTCATATTTAGTTGCAAATTTCTTGTGCATTTTTTCATCATCAGCACTTACGCCTAAAACCACAAAATTCTTTTTACTTAAATATTGATGCTCGTCTCTTAAACTGCAAGCTTCCATTGTGCAGCCTGGTGTATTATCTTTTGGGTAGAAGTAAAGAACAATGTTTTTTCCTTTAAAATCTTTTAATGCAACTGTTTTACCATTTTGGTCTTTTGCAGAAAATGCAGGAGCTTTATCTCCAACTTTTAACGAAGTAGAGTGTGCTGTAAATTTTGTTTCTTTTGCAAGAGCTTTTGAAGGTTCTGTTTTTGCTGCTTTAGTCGGTGCTACTTTTTTTGTAGCTACCTTTTTGGTTGTAGCTTTTTGGGGAGTTGTTGCTTTTTCTGTTTTTACAGTTTTTTTTGCTGATGTGGTTTTTGCCATAATATCTTTAGTTATTTCTTGTTTAATAGATTTTGTCTTTTTATGAGATAACGAATGAGGCGCTTTTTTGTTTATAGTTTTTGTTTTATAATATTGGCACCACTCCGTTAATTTACATTCTTCACATTTCGGTGTTCTTGCCAAACAAGTATATCGTCCGTGTAAAATAAGCCAGTGATGTGCTGTAGCAATATATTGTTCAGGGATGTGTTTGATTAGTTGCTGTTCACTTTGAAGTGGTGTTTTGGCTTTTGTTAAACCTAACCTATTTGAGACTCTAAACACATGAGTGTCAACTGCCATAGCAGGCTTGTCGTAAATAACAGATGCTACTACATTAGCTGTTTTTCTTCCAACTCCCGGTAATTTCACTAATTGGTCAATATCACTTGGAATTATCCCATTAAAATCTTTTAGTAACATGTTTGCCATATTTACTAAATGTTTTGCTTTGTTATTTGGATAACTTACACTTCTGATATAATTAAAAATAGTGTCAGAACTTGCCGCAGCCAATGCTTCAGGAGTTGGATAATCTCTAAATAGTTTTGGAGTTACTTGGTTGATACGTTTATCGGTACATTGAGCTGATAATATTACCGCTACTATTAACTCAAATGGATTAGAATAATTAAGTTCAGTTTCGGCAACTGGAACATTGGTCTTAAAATAATTAATAACGCCTTCGTATCGCTCTTTTAATATCATACAATATATTTATGGTAGGTATAAAAATATAAAAAAAGCCATCAATTTTAGTTGATGGCTAGTAAAGAGTTTTTGATGAGAATTATTTTTTTACTCCAAATACTTTTTTTAGTAAATCTGTTACCTGAGCCATAGGATCCTTTCTTATTTTAGTTTCCTCATCTTGTATTAAAGTCATTAAACCATTAATTGCCTTTGTACAAACATAATCATCTAAATTAGGATTCTGTTTTTTTACACCTGGTAGCTTATTGTATGCTGTAGCTAGTGGTTTCCAGTATGATGTTACTTTAACTTTAGCAACAGCTTCTTTAACAGTTGGCATGAATTTTTCTTTTAAAGGTGCAAATGTTTTCTCTCTTAAATAATGAGTAGCAGCAGTATCGCCTCCATTTAAAATAGCAAAACCATCACCTATACTCATATTTTTAATAGCATCCACAAATACTGGTGCTGCTTTTTTTGCAGCTTCTTCGGCTGCTCTGTTTAAGGAAGTTTCAAATTCTGTTACTTTCTTTTGCATTCCCATTTTAATTAGTTTTGCGCGCATATCCTTTGCCTCTTCTGGCCATGGAATGAAAATCTTAGGATTTTTTAGATAGCCATCAGTTTTTGCTGCTAATCCAGATGAGTTATTCGTTCCAACCGTTAATGCTTCTTTTAATCCATTTATAACTTCTTCGTTTGTTAATGCGGGAGCTTTTGGCGTTCCTGTAACAATACTGGTAGCTTTATCTATAACAGTTGCTGAGTTTGATTTTGCAGCGTCAATAATTGTAGTTGAATTTGTTATTACAGCATCTTTTGCCTGATTTAGAAGGCCGTCTAATGTTTGAGCTTTTGATATTAAACTACTTGATATAATAGTTGTTAATAGTATGGTCTTTATTTTCATATTTTTAAATTTAGGCTTAGCTTTACAAATATATTGCCAAATATACTATGAACGCAGAACTTTTAACAATAGGTAACGAAATATTAATAGGACAAATTATTAACACAAATTCGGTTTGGATGGCTCAGCAACTCAATATGATTGGAGTTAGTGTAGTTCACATGAGTTCGGTGGCGGATGACAGAGAATCTATTTTAAAAGCTTTTGAAGATGCAAGTAATCGTGCTGATGTTGTGTTGATTACTGGAGGACTTGGTCCAACAAAAGATGATATTACTAAAAAAACTTTTTGCGACTATTTTAATACTGAATTAGTAATTGATGATAATGTGTTAAAAGATGTTACAGGTTTTTTTTCTAAAAGAAATAGAGAACTAACGGAGCTGAATAGGAAACAAGCTGAAGTTCCAAAAGGATGTAAAGTTATTAGAAATAAAAATGGAACCGCTCCGGGAATGTGGATGGAAAAAAACAATACAATTTATATTTCGATGCCAGGTGTGCCATTTGAAATGCAGGCGATGGTCTTAGAAGATGTGATTCCTGAATTGAAAAAAAGATATAGACTACCTTTTATTTTTCATAAAACAATTTTAACACAAGGAATAGGAGAGAGTTTTTTAGCTGATTTAATAAGTGATTGGGAAGACGGCCTTACTGAAAAAGAAATTGGGTTGGCCTATTTACCTTCTCCAGGGATGGTGAGATTACGTTTAAGTGGAAAAGGCTTTGATGAGTTAGAATTAAAAAATAGAATTGATAATGAAGTAGAAAAGCTTATTCCTTTAATTGATAAATACATTTATGGTTATGAGGAGTACGGAAAAGAACAACCTAAACTGGAAGAAATACTTGGTCAGTTGCTTTTAGAAAAAGGGTTAAAGCTAGGATTGGCTGAAAGTTGCACAGGAGGTTATATTTCGCATTTAATTACCAGTGTAGCCGGAAGTTCTAATTATTACAATGGATGCATTGTGCCTTATCATAATGAATTTAAGCATAATTTGCTAAAGGTTGATAATGGTATATTTGAAAAGCATGGAGCAGTTAGTAGAGAATGTGTAGAGTCAATGGCTAAAGAAACATTACGTGTGTTTAATGCAAATGTATCTATAGCTGTTTCTGGTATTGCAGGACCAAGCGGAGGAACGCCGGATAAACCGGTTGGAACAGTTTGGATTGCAGTAGCTTACGGAGATAAAATACATTCTAAGCATTTTATTTTTGGGGATAATAGGTTACGTAATATTCAAATGACTGCCAATGCAGCGATGAATATGTTAAGAAAATTGATTTTAAATATTGAAGACTAAAATACAGTTGTTTGATTTAAGTTATTTGTTGTTGGAAATGTCCAATAACAAAACTCCAACAACTAAAAACTAATTTATGAAGCTAGCATATAGAGAATTTGGTTCTGGACAACCTCTGATTATTTTACATGGTTTATTTGGACAAAGTGATAATTGGAACACTTTAGCAAAACGTTTCGGTGAAAAAGGATTTCATGTTTTTACAGTTGATCAGCGTAATCATGGTTTATCGCATCATGATGATGAATGGGATTTCCAGGTAATGGCAATGGATTTAAATGAGTTTATTGAAACACATCAATTGAATAATGTTATTCTTTTAGGTCATAGTATGGGAGGAAAAACAGTATTGTTTTTCGAACAAATGTATCCACATGTGGCTCAGAAAATAATAGTTGCAGACATTGCTCCAAGAGCTTACGAGCCTCATCATGATTCAGTTTTAAAAGCGTTGAATGCTGTTGATTTTACAGAGATAAATACAAGAAAGGAGGCTGAAGAAATTTTAAGTCAGTATATCTCTGATTTTGGTACAAAACAGTTTTTATTAAAAAACATTTATTGGAAAGAAGATGAAACCAAGCAAATGGCATGGCGTTTTAATTTGAAAGTAATTACTTCCGAATATAATAATATTGGTGTGCGTGTTCCTGATTTTAAAAGCGATACAGAAACATTGTTTATTAGAGGAGAAAAGTCGAACTATATAAATGATGAAGATGAAAAAGATATTGCTTCTCGTTTTTCTAATTACCAATTAAAAACTATTGCTAATAGTGGCCATTGGGTGCATGCTGAACAACCGGAAGCATTTTTTAACTGTGTGATTGATTTTATAGTTTAAACATTTCATCAATGATGGCAATTGTGTTTTTCAACCTTTGCTCACCAATTCCTTTAATGATTTTATAGTCTACATTTAGTTTTTGCAGTTCATGCATGTTCCATTTAAACAAATGTTCTCTTAAATCCTCATTTCTTCTTTGAGGATCTGCTACCCATGGAACATCATTGTTTGTGATTAATGTTAAGTCATAATCATTATCTTTTATAGACTTAGTAATAAAATTTGGTACTTTATTGAATTTATGTGTGGACCAAATTTTTATAGTAATTAATGATGTATCACAAAACAAAAAACGATTGGCTTTTGGTAGATATTCTTTTTCTAGTACTAATTGTTTTTTAGCAATAATTTCTAAATCAGAAGTGTCATAGTTGTCAATGTCATTTTCATCAAAATAAGTTCTGGCATATTCAGGAACAAAAACGGTATCGTAATGCTTGGCCAATTGCTCACATAAAACTGTTTTACCGGTACTTTCTGGACCAATGATAACTATTCTTTTTATATCGTTTTTAGTTGTTTTTTCCATGAGTAAAATCCGTAATAAGCCATTAAACTAAAGAAACCGTAGAGTAGGGCGTAAGTAGGTAAATCTTTTATTAGATACAAAAAAATATATGCCGCATCAATCACTACCCACAATATCCAATTTTCAATCCACTTTTTAGCCATCATAAATGTACAAGTAAAACTACACGAAGTTAATATAGCGTCAAATAAAATTTGGTCGGATTTAAAATATCCTAGTAAAAAGTAATAGACAACGCTTTGAATTACGATAGAAAATGCAATTGGTAAATACCATTTTGTAGGCATATTTGAAACTATAAAAACTTCTTTTTTCTTTTTACTCCAATAAATCCATCCATATATACCGCTAATTAAATAGAAAATTTGTAAGCCGAAATCTCCAAATAAACGCTGATTGAAAAATGTAGCGCCTGAAATAACTACAGAAACTAGAGCCATTGGCCAGCACCAAATACTTTCAAAAACTGTTAGTAAAACTCCTAAAACTCCAGTTATTAATGCTATCCAATCCCAAAGTTCCATTATTCGATAGGAATGTTTTTTTCTTTACAGAAGCGAACAAATTCAATGTATTTCTCAAACGGATTACCGCTTTTCCACAAATGTCCATAAAGTGCAATACCATAAAAGCCAAGTTGATGAGCCAATTCTACACTTTTTTCGCTTACACCACCTCTGGCAATGATTTTTTTACCTGATTTTTGAATGGCAGCTTTTACAGTTTCGGAATAAAAACCACTATATAATTCGCCTGAGACATTATGAAACATGGTTCCTAAAAAACAATAATCGGTTTTCACCTTCTGTTCTTCATAGAGTTCTGCTATTCTTTTGTAGGAAATGGATTTGATTAAATGAGGCTTTCTTAAATATATCATTCTTGTATTCCACCATAATTTAAACTTTTGTTTGAGGTGAGTGGAAGTAAAATGAAAACCTTTTAAATTGTATTTTAAAGCTAATTTATGGTGAGAATGGATAATTATTCGGTTATGAAAGTGAGCCGGAATTTCTTTAAGGTAAGCATCTAGCTCCTTAGTAGAAAATCTGTTTTTACGAACATGCAAAGTTTCTAATCCTGCTTCAAACATCTGAACGATTGATGCTATTTCGTTATCACTTTTTTGTGATTGTGTAATTACAACTAATTTCATAAAAATAATTTATTGATATCCATTAATAAATTAGGGTTAATTTCAAGAGCATTACCAATTACAATATAATCAGGATTGCAGTCGATAATTTTTTTTGCTTTTGAAACGGAATTAATCCCGCCGCCTACAATTAAGGGAATAGTTATTTGTTTTTTTACGTCTTTTATAACAGAGGTATTTAATGCTTTTTTTGCACCACTGCCTGCTTCTAAATAAATTAGTTGTTTTCCTAATAATTCTCCAGCGATTGCTGTTTCTGTTATTTCTTTTTTTGTAACCAAAGGTTTTGTTTTAGTGACTTTTTGAGTTGTAGAAGTATTATCTCCCGCAACTAAAATATAACCTGTTGGAATAGGCTTAAGTTTTGATGCTTTTATTTTTGATGCTGCTTTTATATGTTTTCCTACAAGATATTCTGCATTTCTTCCAGATAATAAAGATAAAATTAAAATACCATCCGCATATTTTGATATTTGAGTTTCATCACCTGGGAAAATAATAACAGGTATTTTCGTCAGAGATTTTATGGATTTAATAGTTTTCTCGAAATTGTTTTTTTGAAGTACGCTACCTCCAACAAAAATATAATTAACCCTGCAATGGTTGGCCATTTTAATTAACTCGGTATTATATTTGTCCGGATCAATTAAAATAATGAGTTGTGTATGTGTTGTTTTTTTTAGCAATGTGTTATTTTTTGAAGAGCATATACCAAAACATAGTCATCTAAAATTTGATAATTAAGTTCGAAGCTCTCTTTAAATTCAGGTAAGTTAATATTTCCTATAATTGACCCTAAGTTATGTTTTGTAAATGGTTTTACAAATAAATGTGCAATAAAATCAACTTCTTTTAACCCATATATCTTATAAAGAGTCTCTTTAGCCGCCCAATAAATCAGTAACTTTTCAGTATCATCGTCTGCATCTTTAAGTTCTTCATTTGTTAAAAATTTATGTTTGATTTTTAGCACTTTATCTCTAATCAATTCAATATCAATTCCGGTTGACTGGCTATCATTCACTATTATAGCTAATTTGTCGTGAGAATGAGATATGGAAATATGTCTCGAGTCGCCCTCCAAAAAAGGTTTTCCTTTGTTATCGTAGTTAATACAACAGGAGTCGCCTAATAAATGTTTTGCTAAATGTTCTTTTCCCTTTGTTTCAATTTCCCTTTTAATAACAAGGTTTTCTTGCATTGAAAAGGTTTTCAAATCCAATAAACCGTAAAAAAGCCCTTCTTTTATGTTAAAAACCTCTACCAAATTTTAATTAATAAACCTTTTAATAGTTTGAGTGTTACAAACTTATATCTTATCTTTGCATAATTACAAAAAATAAACTTTTAAATCAATAAAATAAACATGTCAGCAGTAGCAACAGGAAAGTACCTTGCGTACAAAGTGAAAGACATCTCATTAGCAGAATGGGGTCGTAAAGAAATTAAATTAGCAGAAGAGGAAATGCCGGGATTAATGTCTCTTCGTAAAGAATATGGTGCTTCAAAACCATTAAAAGGTGCTCGTATTGCTGGTTGTTTACATATGACCATTCAAACCGCTGTTTTAATTGAAACTTTAGTTGAATTAGGTGCAGAGGTTACTTGGTCTTCTTGTAATATTTTCTCTACTCAGGATCATGCGGCGGCAGCTATTGCAGCAGCTGGTATTCAAGTTTATGCTTGGAAAGGTATGACTGCAGAAGAGTTTGACTGGTGTATTGAGCAAACTTTATGGTTTGGCGAAGACCGTAAGCCTTTAAATATGATTTTAGATGACGGTGGAGATTTAACAAATATGGTATTTGATAAATACCCTGAGTTAGCTGCAGGTATCAAAGGATTATCTGAAGAAACAACTACAGGTGTTCACCGTTTATATGAGCGTATGAAAAACGGAACATTATTGTTACCGGCTATTAACATTAACGACTCTGTTACTAAATCAAAATTTGATAACAAATACGGTTGCCGTGAGTCATTAGTAGATGCTATCCGTCGTGCTACAGATATTATGTTAGCAGGTAAGGTTGCTGTAGTTGCAGGTTACGGTGACGTTGGTAAAGGTTCAGCGCAATCTTTATCTTCTCAAGGTGTTCGTGTAATCGTTACTGAAATTGACCCAATTTGTGCTTTACAAGCTGCAATGGATGGTTACCAAGTTCAAAAAATGGATAACGCAGTTAAATTAGCTGATATTATTGTAACAACTACAGGTAATAAAGATATCGTTGTTGGTCGTCATTTTGAAATGATGAAACATGGTGCTATCGTTTGTAACATTGGACACTTTGATACAGAAATCGATATGGCTTGGTTAAACAAAACTTACGGTAATACTAAAGATACTATCAAGCCACAAGTTGATAAATATACAATCAATGGTAAAGATATCATCGTGTTAGCGGAAGGTCGTTTAGTTAACTTAGGCTGTGCTACTGGTCACCCAAGTTTTGTAATGAGTAACTCATTTACAAACCAAACTTTAGCTCAATTAGAATTATGGACAAACACTGCTGCTTATGAGAAAAAAGTATACGTGTTACCAAAACATTTAGATGAGAAAGTTGCTCGTTTACACTTAGCTAAAATTGGCGTTGAGTTGGATGTTTTAAACCAAGAACAAGCTGATTATATTGGTGTAAAAATTGAAGGTCCTTTCAAATCGGATGCTTATAGATACTAGTCTAATTATTTAATCTGTAAAAGTCCTATTCGATTGTCGAATAGGACTTTTTATTTATAAATGTATATTGTATGAAAAAACATATTTTTTTAAGTTGCCTTTCTGTTTCTTTAATTTCTTGCGGTCCAAGTTCCAAAGAAGCTATTTTTTATAATGATGGAATTATGGGAATTGTAAATAAAGTAACAGTTGCACAAAATAATTTTTTTGATCAAACGGATGGACATAATATCGATTCATTGGTAATTTGTCAGAAGTTGTATGCCCAAAAAAGTAAAGAAAGTCTTGATGAAATAGCAAAACTTAATGCTTTTGCCAATAAAACAGGATATTTAGATGCGGCGAAAGTATTCGTAAACACTTTAAATTCGTTAGCAAACAATGAGGCAAAGCAGATGGTGGAAATTATGACGAAAGATACATCCAGTGTAACGGAGTTAGATATAAAAACAGTTAGTGATTTGTCTGATAAACTTAACAAAGAAACAGACGAGGCAACCAAATTGATTGAGGATGCACAGCAACAATTTGTAAAAGAATGGAAGTTTGAGCTAGATCACAATCATGATAAAAAACATTACAAGCATTAATATTCGTAAATAAAAAAGTCCCACATATAATTAATGCGGGACTTTTTTTGTTTGATAAAAATACATTATTCGTTAGGAATCATTTTGTATTCCGATTTGTCAAATGCTAAAATGCCCCAAAAGATTATACTTAGAAATAATAGACCTACCGTAAAACCAGCACCTTTTCCAAAAGACAATGAAATACGGTGCAGCATCATAATCATAAATACGATGTTAGCAATAGGAATAAAGAACATGAAAATCCACCACCAAGGCTTGTTGGCAATTTTCAGAAGAATAATGATATTGTAAAATGGAATGATACATGCCCAACCTGGTTGACCGGCTTTTTCAAATACTTTCCATTGAGATACAATAGCAAATGCGATAATAGATAACCAAAGAACAATCATTAAAATAATTCCAATAATCATAATTTTAAAATTTAGGGGGTAATAATATATCTAAGATATAACTATTTTTATAATTAGCAAATTAGTATAAAGTACAATATTATTTGATACTATCTAATATTTGTTGTAAGTCTTCCATTGTTTTACAACGAACTTCACGTGCTTTTGATCCTTCAAATGGCCCAATAATTCCTGCAGCTTCCAGTTGATCAACTATTCGTCCTGCTCGGTTATAACCTAATTTTAATTTACGTTGTAAGAAAGATGCAGAGCCTTGTTGGAATTGTACTACTAATTTAGCGGCTTCATCGAACATCTTATCACGTTCACTTAAATCAATTTCTTCTTTTCCACCTTCACCATCCTCGCCAACATATTCCGGTAATAAAAAAGCACTAGGGTAGGCACGTTGCGAACCGATGAACTCTGTAATTTTTTCTGCTTCAGGTGTATCTACAAAGGCACATTGAATACGAATTAAATCGTTACCTGTACTCAATAGCATATCGCCTCGTCCTATTAATTGTTCTGCACCACCGGCATCTAAAATGGTTCGAGAATCTATTTTACTGGTTACACGGAAGGCAATACGAGCAGGGAAGTTTGCTTTAATGGTACCGGTAATAATATTTACTGATGGACGCTGAGTGGCAATAATTAAATGAATACCAATGGCGCGTGCTAATTGTGCTAAACGAGCAATAGGAGTTTCCACTTCCTTACCGGCAGTCATAATTAAATCAGCAAACTCATCCACAACTAATACAATGTATGGTAAATATTTATGTCCTTCGTTTGGATTTAGTTTACGGTTTATGAATTTTGCATTATACTCTTTAATGTTACGTACTTGTGCGTCTTGTAATAAAGCATAACGATTATCCATTTCAATACATAAACTGTTTAGAGTATGAATAACCTTTGTATTATCTGTTATAATAGCATCTTCAGAGTTTGGTAATTTAGCCAAGAAATGACGCTCTATTTTGTTGAATAAAGTTAACTCTACTTTTTTTGGATCAACTAACACGAATTTAATTTGTGCCGGATGTTTTTTGTAAAGTAAAGAAACTAATACTGCATTTAAACCAACAGATTTACCCTGACCAGTTGCACCTGCCATTAATAAGTGAGGCATTTTTGCTAAGTCGGCAATAAAAATTTCGTTATTGATAGTTTTACCTAACGCAATTGGTAAATCATGTGTGGTGTTTTGAAATTTCTCAGAAGCAATAATATTACGCATTGGTACCATTTCTGGGTTTTGATTTGGTACTTCAATACCAATGGTTCCTCTTCCCGGAATTGGAGCGATGATACGAATACCTAATGCCGCTAAGCTTAAAGCTATATCGTCTTCTAAATTCTTAATTTTTGAGATACGAACCCCTGCAGCAGGAACAATTTCATATAATGTAACTGTAGGCCCTACTGTTGCAGAAATTTTTTCAATTTCAATGCCGTAATTTTTTAATGTATTTACAATTCGGTCCTTGTTTGCAGTTAACTCTTCGTTACTTACACGAGCATTTCCGGTGCCATAATCAATTAGTAAATCCGTACTTGGGAACTGATAATGACCTAAATCTAAAGTTGGGTCATATTGCCCGAATTCTTCAACTAATTGTGCGGCTTTTACTTCATCATCTAGTGAGATTGAATTTTCTTTTGGCTCTTCTTTTACAAATGCCGGTTCAGTAATGATTTCGTCAGCACTTGGATTATTTATTTCAAATCCGATAGCTATCGGATCCAAATTTTTCTTAGGTTCTTCGGGAGTTGGAGTAATTTCTAAATCCAAGGGAATACTTTCCGTTTTATCTTCAACCGGAATAGGCTCTTCTTTAATTGGCTCATTAGTAGAAATGACTTCGAAGTTTAATAAAGCCTCTTCTTCTTCCATACTTAAGCTTGGTTCTTTTTCAAAAACTGTATTTGCGTGAGGATTTATTGGATTCACTTCTTCTTTTAATTCATTTTCAATAATGGCTTCATTATCTAAACTCGGAATAACATCTTTTTGAATGTTAAAATTCATATTAAAACTTAATACTAAAAATGCCAACATGCTAAATGCTAAAATTGCTAAAGTACCAATGTTCCCTACATAATTAGAAAGTTGAATGTTTAATACATAGCCATAACCACCACCTAAAAAGAATAGTTTATCATGAAAAAAGAATGCTAATGTTAAACTAGTCCAAACCATAAAAAACAACCATTTTGCAGTAAAGGCTGATGGTTTTGTGATTTGTTTATTGAGGAGTTTTTGTAATCCATAAATAATGAATACAGGAACCAAAATAAATGAAGCTACCCCAAACCATTTGTACATGAATTGGTGAGATACAAGGGCACCAAATTTACCAAGCCAGTTAAATACTTTGGTATCAATGGCAAATAATTCCGCTAATGGCCCTAATACTTTATCCTGATCTTTTTCCCAAGTGAAAATGTAAGAGAGTAGGGCAATGAATAAATAAACTCCCGCCAACATTAATAGTAAGCCAACTAATTTCTGTGTACGTTCGTTTTTGTATATAGATACCGTTTTATTCCAGCGTGCTAATAATGACGCTTTAGTTTCATTAACAGAAGATTTATTTTCTGTTTTAGGTTTTGCTGTCTTTGCAGAATCCGTCTTGTTAGATTTTGCTTTATTTTTAGAAGAACTTAAAACAGTTTCTTCAATATCATTTTTTTCGATATCGATATCTGCTTTTACAGTTTCTTCAACTGGTTTTTCTCTGAATTTATTTTTTGTTGCTGCCATGGCTTATAGGTATTAAAAATAAGGGCAAGAGGGCAAAATTGGGGAAAAACCTAAAAATGTTTTAAACTTCGGAATTTTAATAAGTTAGAAGGAGATTTTAACGAAAAAAGACAAAAATGAGACTTAAAAAGTTTAAGCGTTTACAGAAACCAACTCCGCACTTACAAAACCATCTTCTGTAATTGATTTTGTTTGAATTGTAACTGATTGATTTACCAGTTTTTCATCGTAAGGATAAACTATTTTAACATAGTTTTCAGTAAAACCATTCATGATACCATTTTTATTTTCGTGTTCAAATAGCACCTTATGTTCTTTATTTAAATTTTGCTCATAAAATTGACGTAATTTCTTAGCAGATAAAATGCGTAACATTTTATTGCGTCGTTTACGCTCAACATAATCAACAACTCCTTTCATTTCAATAGCTTCAGTATTATCACGTTCACTGTAAGTAAATACGTGTAAATATGAAACATCTAATGAATTAATGAAATTATAAGTATCTGTAAAATGCTCAGTTGTTTCTCCGGGGAACCCAACAATTACATCTACACCAATACAACAATGCGGCAATAATTCTTTGATTTTTGCTACACGATCTTGGTATAATTCACGTTTATAACGACGTTTCATTTTTGCTAAAATCTCATTATTTCCGCTTTGTAATGGAATATGAAAATGTGGCATAAAACGTTTTGAATTTGCCACAAATTCAATCACTTCATTGGTTAATAAATTTGGCTCTATAGAAGAAATACGGATACGCTCAATACCTTCAACTTTATCCAATTCTTTTATTAAATCTAAGAAATTATATTCTTTGCGTTTTTTAGTGTCTTTGTCAATATCAATACCGTAACCAAAATCTCCAAGATTTACTCCGGTTAATACAATCTCTTTAACACCGCTAGCGGCAATTTTTTTTGCATTAGCCACTGCATTTTCAATCGTATCACTGCGACTTTTGCCTCTTGCTAAAGGAATGGTGCAAAATGTGCAACTATAATCGCAACCATCCTGTACTTTTAAAAATGAACGGGTTCTATCTCCAACAGAAAATGAATCAACAAATGTATTTACATCAGAAATTTCGCAATTATGAATTTCTGTATGTACATTTTTGCCTGAGAAGTTAATGTAATTTAATAATTTGAATTTTTCGGAAGCTCCTAAAACCACATCAACACCTTCTATATTTGAAATTTCATCTGGTTTTAGTTGAGCATAACAACCCACAACTGCAATAAACGTGTCTGGATTTTTAGCTAAAGCAGATTTTACAATTTGCTTACATTCTTTATCAGCATTTTCAGTTACAGAGCAAGTGTTTATGACGCAAACATCAGCACCCGAATCAAATGGCATTTTTTTAAAACCTTTTTCCTGCATCAAACGAGCAATGGTTGATGTTTCTGAAAAATTCAGTTTACAACCAAGCGTATGAAAAGAGACCGTTTTTCCTTCAAATGACATGTCGCAAAGATAGGGCTTTTTTAGATAACAAGATTACTTTACTAATTTCATCTCGTTTAATAAATAACCTGCACCTGCAAATTTATCTATCACAAAAAGAGTGTAGCGTACGTCTAAAACAATGTTACGACATTGGTTAGGATTATACATAATGTCACTCATGGTTCCTTCCCAATTTCTATCAAAGTTTGTTCCTATTAATTGCCCTTTAGCATTAAATACAGGGCTTCCACTATTTCCTCCAGTAGTATGATTACTTGCCGTAAAAGCTACCTGTAGTTTCCCATCCTTGTTAGCGTAAGGTCCGTAGTCTTTTTTGTTATAAAGTTCTATTAATTTGGACGGAACATCAAACTCTTCATTCTTAGGAATGTATTTTTCCATAATTCCATCCAAAGTCGTATAGTAATTGTATTCCACTCCATCTCTTGGTTTGTAATTATTTACTTTACCATAAGCAACTCGTAATGTTGAGTTAGCATCAGGGTAGAATTTTTTGTCTTTGAAAATTTCCTTTTGCCCTTGTATGTATAGTTTTTGTAATTCGTTAATCTCTCTTTCATCATACTGGAATTGTGGTAGAACTGATGTGTTGTAATATTTTACAATTGCATTTGTAATATAAAAAACGGGATCTCTTTCATAAAGATTAGTGTATTTTTCGTAATCATTTAGCATGACTTCTGCTTTTTCTTTGTCAACAAAATTGGTATTGTTGTATAAGAAATCAGTCATTTTTTTTGCATCATTATTATTTGCAACAATAAATGAATCAAGAACATAAGGTCTGCTAGCTGAAGGAACGCCTTTTATATATTCAGTTAGCATTGCTTCACAAAGTTTTATATCTGTTGGTTTATTGTAATTTTTGAAGAAACCTAATTTTTTGTATTCTTCTAATGTTTTATCAAATGTGTTTGAAATACCTTTTTGTTTTTTCTTTAATTCGTTGTTTAAGGTTACATAAAAACGAGCATAGCTAAATGCATCAATAGCCATTAAACATTCACTGTAGTAGTCAACTTGTTTATTTAATACTTTATATTCTGCATATACTTTTTGCAGTTGAGTAAATATGTTGCCGTATTTTTCTTTTTTTGAAGGATCTGAACTGATGGCTTCATTAAATTGTTGTTCGAATAATTGTTTTTTAGCAACGGCATCGTATTTTTTTAAGCCGTTCATTTCCCCCATCCATTTTTTGTAATAGTTTGCTACACTTTGGTATTTGCTAGCATAAGCAATTCTAACAGCATCACTTTTTAGCATATCCTCATTCATAATATTCAAACGCTTCTCACGAAGAGAAACTTTTAAAGGATCGCTATCATTCATAATCATATCAACAGCATAGCTTGAAAGGTATTCTTGAGTTCTTCCAGGAAAACCATACACCATGGTAAAGTCTCCTTGATTATAGCCTTTCATTGAAATAGGAATAACGTGTTTTGGTTTGTAAGGAACATTATCAGGGCTGTACTCAGCAGGTTTGTTGTCTTTATTCGCATAAATTCTGAAAACAGAAAAATCGGCATTGTGACGAGGCCACATCCAGTTATCGCTTTCTCCACCAAACTTACCTATAGATGAAGGAGGAGCACCAACCATACGAACATCTTTAAAGTTCTCTACAACAAATAAATAATATTCATTACCATAAAAGAATGGTTTAATAAACGATTCGTAATGAGTTCCTGCTATTGCTTCTTTTTCAATTACTTTGATATTTGCTTTAATGATAGAATCTTTTTTAGCTTCAGTACTTGTTGCAGTGATACCTTTCATTACCTTAGCTGTAACATCTTCAATACGTTGAATAATTGTAGCGTTTAAATTCGGAGTATATACTTCCTCATTTTTATTCATTGCCCAAAAGCCATTGGTTAAATAATCTTTTTCAACGGTACTATGGTAAGCAATGGCAGAATAACCACAATGATGGTTGGTTAATATTAAACCCTGATCAGAAATGATTTCAGCAGTACAACCGCCCGCAAATTGAACAATCGCATCTTTCATACTGGATTTATTAACGCTGTAAATTTGTTCAGCTGTTAATTTTAACCCATTCTTTTTCATGTCTTTAATATTCATGGCGTTCAAAAGCTGCGGCAACCACATACCTTCATCAGCTCTTGAGATTAAAGAAATGATTAATGTTAATGCTAGTATTGTTTTTTTCATTGGTGTATTAAAATAATGTTTAGAATTTAGTTTTTGAGTTACGTATATCTTATGATTACATACTTCTTATAACTTCTTTAACAATAAAACTCATTTTTGGTTCTGCTGCTGCTGCAATATGTTGAACTTCTTCGTGAGTTACTTCAATAATTTTTCCTTCAACTCCTAAATCAGTAACAATGCTTACACCAAATACACGCATGCCACCATGCTTAGCTACAATTACTTCGGGAACAGTACTCATGCCAACGGCATCTGCACCAATACGACCAATGTAACGATATTCAGCCGGTGTTTCAAAGCACGGACCGGTAAGTCCTGCATAGCATCCCTGACTAACTTTAATGTTATTTGATTTGGCGATCTCTAAGGCTTTAGCAATTAATTTTTTATCATAGGGTTCGCTCATATCCGGAAAACGGGGACCTAATTCAGGATAGTTTTTGCCGATTAATGGGTTTGTTGGAAATAAGTTGATATGATCATTAATAATCATGATTTCTCCAATCTCGAAATTAGGATTCATGCCTCCGCTAGCATTTGAAACGCATACTGTGTGAATACCTAGTGCTTTCATTACACGAACAGGAAAAGTTATTTGGTGCATCGTATAGCCTTCATAAAAATGAAAACGACCTTGCATAGCCATTACTTTTTTACCACCTAATTCACCAAAAATTAATTTTCCACTATGCCCTTCAACAGTACTTACAGGAAAATTTGGGATTTCTTCGTAGGGAATTACAAACTCAGCGCTTATTTCTTTCACTAATCCTCCTAACCCGGTTCCTAGTATAATTCCTACTTCAGGACGAAAGTGATTTGTTTTTTCAAGAATACTTTTTGTGGTAAAATTTATTTGTTCTAACATAGTTTATGATTGTTTCATTAAATTCTTGTGTTTTATCTTTAAAATCTACCTCTATCGGCAAAACGTACAAAGGTAATGTATTTGCTATATCCTGCAAGTCGCTGCCCTGTAATCTCATGGCATCTTTTTCAGTTGTTACTACAATTTTGTTTCCACCTTCAATAGCATCTAATTCAGCTCTAATATCTGTAATGTCTTGAAGTGTGTATTGATAATGGTCAGCATATTGAATATGCTTCACTTCAGAGGCGTATTCTTTTAAGTACGTATACATAGGTGCTGGATTGCCTATGCCTGTAAATAATACAATACGGTATCTGAATAAATCATTTAACGTATCAATAGTTTCGGCTGGATTTTGAAAGCCGGATAGTTCGCCATATTTTAACCAGGTAAAGAATAATTGTTGGTGGGCAAGTGGCTTTAAATCTTTGATTAAGTTTCTGATTTCTACAGCAGTAGTTTTTTCAGGGGTTTTACTGATAATTATTATATCAGCTCTGTTGATACCTTTTTTTGATTCTCGCAGTGTGCCAGAAGGCATCATGCAATCGTTAAGAAATAAGTTAGTGTATTCGCTAATAACTATTTTTAATTCGCTGTTTAAAGCTCTATGTTGAAATGCATCATCTAATAATATGACACTTGGTGGATCGGGAAATTCTAAAATTTTTTTTACGCCATTTACTCTATCGGCGTCTACACATACATCCAAGTTTGGGTTTTTAGTTTTGTATTGCAAAGGCTCATCTCCAATGTCTTCAGCAGTGCTAGATGAACTAGCATGAATGAAACCGGAAGTTTTTCTTTTATATCCTCTGCTTAGAGTGGCAATTTTAAAATCGTTTTGTAAGAGTTTAATGAGATATTCTACATGAGGTGTTTTCCCTGTTCCTCCAACAGCTAAATTACCAACACAAATGGTATGCACATCAAATGATTTAGATTTTAAAATTTTCCAATCATACAATAAATTACGAAATGAGGTGATGATGCCGTAAATAACAGCAAAAGGAAAAAGAAGTATTTTCTTTAAAGTCACCTAAATTGATTAAAAGTAGTGAATTTAGGAGGTTTTTACGTAAAAAGGAAATCTTTTTAGGCTATTCTTTAACTTCCACCCAAAGTTTACAAGGTTCTAGTTTACAGCCTTTTGCATCAATTTCGGTTACTTCAATATATCCGCTTTGGTAATCCACATTCACATTTATTGAACTGTTGTGTTTTTCTCCATTAATCCATATTCCTGCAGGCATGTTCCAATTATATGTTGAGCCTACATGATTAGGAACAGAGTAGGTGAGGTTAGTTGCTTTAGGCTTCACCTGTTGCTGCCCTGAAATACTGTATGGCGTTTTGATGAGTCCGAAAAATTGAGCTGCCCAGAAGGTGCTGTGAAACCCTTTATTTATTGCAAATAAACCTGTTTTACCGCCCTGAGTAAAACAACTTCCTGTATCTAGCGGCAAGGCGTGGCCAATTCCCCTAATCCGGTAATAACGCACTATTTCTTCTTGCTGATTGTTTTTATATATGGTACATTCAATATCTTCATCATTTCTGAAACGTTCGTAGTGTTCATCAACTTCATAATCCGAATGATGAATATTAGTCCATTGTTTAATGAGCTGGTTTGAGTTATTGGTACTAACCACAGGGTCAATTCCCCCATGAAAAACAACTAATTCAGGATATTTACCTTTGTAATTAGGATTTTGTTTTCTTACTAAATCACCCCAATCTTCGGGGGATTTAGAAATCATTCCTAACATGGATGTGCCTGCATTTATAACCGATTCTGTTGATTTATATGGACCACCGGCCATAACGCCACCTTTGTCAAATACTTCCGGGAAAACAGCCATCATAATGCTGCTCATTGCTCCACCTGCTGACAAACCTATGATATAAATTCTGGTTGAATCTATGTTTTTATTTTTCTTTAAATAAGCAATCATTTGCATGATGGAGGCAGGTTCACCTTTGTCTCTGCTTTGATCGGCTGCGCGATACCAGTTGAAACAATTTTCGGGATTGTTTACGATGATTTGTTCAGGGTACAAAACATAAAACTGGTGAAGCTTAGCAAGCTTATTCCAACCACTTTGTTCGGCGCACGATTTTGCCATTTGAGTGCAACCATGTAAAACAACTACTAATGGAGCTTTTTCGGTAATATTTCCAGGGTCATAAAACATCAATTTTAAATTCCCGGGGTTTGTGCCAAAAGGACGAATTTGAATTAAATCATCTTGGGCATTTATTTGAATAGTAAAAAAACTAAACAGACAAATAAGTAAATATGATTTTATATTTAAATGAATCATCTGAATAGTGATATATGTCCATTACGTGTTACCTTTTTGTCGTTTCCTTTTTGGATAGCCTCTATTTTGTAAACATAAACATCGTCAGGGCATGGGATTCCTTTAAATTTCCCGTCCCATTTTCCATTAATATTATTTGAGATGTATACAATGTTGCCCCATCTGTCTAAAATCGTGAGCTGAAAGTAGGTATAATCACATTGAAAAACAGGACTAAATAAATCATTTCTGTCATCATCATTTGGTGTGAAACTATTTGGTATAAAAATATCACAATCACAATTTTTATATTTTACAATTACACTGTCGGTTTGAATACCGCAGTTTTTAGAAGTACTCTTTACCCAATACAAACCTTCTCTTGTAGCATTAATACTAGTGGTATTAGCACCTGTATTCCAATACAATTTCACGTCATTAGGCGCTCTAACAGATAATATTTTACTTGGTTCGTTTTCACAAACAATGAACTCTTTTCCGAAATTTGTTGTGATAGAGTTTCCCATTGTAACTTTAAATGTATCGGTTACCGTACAACCTTTATGAATAATTTTTAGCCAATAAATTCCTGCTTTCTCAATTTTTATTTGTTCTGATGTTTCGCCGGTACTCCATAAATATTTATATGTTTTGTTTTTTGCCGAAACAATAATTGGCGAGCCGCACAATATAGTATCTCTAATTTTAATACGTGGTTTTTCGGTGATTTTCAGGTAAGTTGTGTCTATTAATAATTTTTTTCCATCCAGTATTTTTACAATATGCAGACCTTTATATTTTAAGTATAATTGCTTTGAGTGAACGATAATTGCTTTTGGAGTTTGCCAATTATATGTAGCCGATTTACTTACTTGTTCTTCAGAAAATCTTACTAAAAACGAATCACCGGCACAAATAATGGTAGTGTCGGGTAATACATTTAACGGTTTAACTTGTGCGTTTAAGTTAAACAACATTAAGCTGAATAAAAATATGACTATGTATTTTTTGATGTTCAATCTAATGCAAATGTTGTGCGTTTTATTTGGCGTTATTTGTTAATTTATAATAATTTTTCAGAGATTAAATCTGCAAAGAAATTGTGATTCTCGTGCCTTGTTCGGCAGGGATTAATTCCGATTTGTCGATTATTTCTACTCTTTGTTTCTTACCTGTTAGTTTTGTGTTTAATTCTAATATGTTTTCAATAGTTTTTGTGCCAAGTGATTTGTGTCCGATTTTAGCATTTTCTTTTGCCTTATTAAATCCTATACCATCATCTTCGATGATAATTAACAAAGTGTTTTCATTTTCTTTTTTGAAACTGATTTGTAAAATACCATGTTCGTGTTTTGGTAAAATTCCATGAATAATCGAATTTTCGGCGTAGGGTTGAATAATCATATTAGGGATTTTAATATCCAATGTATTCACATCCGAAGCCACATGAATATGAAAATCAAATTTCCCTTTAAATCTTTCTCTTTCAAGATCCAGATAGTAATTCAATCTGGTTAGTTCTTCGTGTAAAGCAATTTCGCTCTGCGATGCTTTTTCAATTATCATCCGTATAAGTCTTGAAAACTTCGCTAAATATTCGCTAGCTTTCAGGGAATCGTTGACGTTAATGTAATTTTGAATGGACGTTAATGAATTGAAAATAAAGTGAGGACTCATCAGAGAGTTCATGGCTTGATGTTTTAGTAAGTTTACTTGTCTGTCTTCCTGAACTCTTTTTGTAGCTTTGTTTCTTACTTGTTTTATCCAAATAAAAACAATTACCAAAATAAAGGCAATAGAGCCCAATACAATAATCAAAATAAACCAAATAGTTTGCCTAAACGGAATGTCTTTTTTTATAGTTATTGTAATTGGGTTTGACCAATTAAAACCATCATAAGAAGAAATGATTTCTAATTGATGTGTGCCACCATCAATCGATGTTAAATGTATTTGTCGGTTTTCTAAACTAAACCATCCTTTGTTGTCTTTGCTATAATAACGGTATCTGTAGTATTGTTTGTTGGGTTTAACATATAATGGACTTGAGAAACTGATCATCACATCGGATTGTGTACTGTTTAACTTCAAAACATTATTCTCTAATTCTAAAAAGCTACCATCTGCATCTATATTGGTAATAAATAATTTATTAGGCACTCTTCTTTTTTGAAGTAAATCATCAATTGTACAAAGTGTAATGCCTTTATCACTACATATGCAACAGTTGTTATCATTAAATACAATATCATTTATTGTATTAGAAAGTAAACCATTTGATTTATTGTAGATAACAATGGGATTAAATTTATTATCACATATAAATAATCCATCTAATGTGGCAATCCAAATTTTGTTTTGGTAAAATTTTATTTTTTTAACGGCAGTTAATTGTTGGTCGCTAATTTGCTGAATCAAGGTTGAGTCCTCAAATATGCTTATCCCATTTTCGTGAGCTATGTATGTTTTATTATTATAGTTTTCAATATAATTTATTCCAAAACTAAACAACTGATTTGTGTAATTTTTATAGGATTTGTTTTTAAGAGAATAAATACTTAATCCATCAGATGTTCCAATAAATAAGTTGTCATTTAATTGGTAAATAGTATTAATTCTTGTTCTGTAATCAGGGAAAGAAACAAGAGTGTCAATTATTGAGAATTTTTCTGAAGCATAATTTTTTATTTTATATAGTGTTCCTGTCCCATCAGCCATATACGCTTCGGATGGATTTTTACATAATTTAAATAACCGGGATGCAATTGGTGAAAAATTGTAAAGTGAATTGTTAATCAGAAATGAACGTCGGCTGTTGGAAATAGAATTTATTTTTGAATAGATGACATTTTTTCCAATAGCGTGAGTTCCATATACTGTTTCATTAAATAATTCATCGGGAGCAATAACTGTTTGAGTATTGTTATTTGTATTATCAAAAATAAACAAACCGTTATTGGTACCAACAACAATACTGTTTTCTACAAAGGAAGCGCTGCTTACCGGTAAAATCTTTCGCCCAGATGTGAATGAAATGTTTCGTAGTTGCGGATTTTGAATAAAATAAACTCCGTCGTTGAATGTTCCAATCCAAATGTGGTCATCTGTATCTTTAAAAATGCAATTGATAAGAACTTTGTCAATACCTAACAAGTCAAATGCGTCAAATGTAATGTTGTTGTCTATAAGGTATAAGTTGTCATCAGGTGTGTTTGTAAACCATATTTTCCCATACTTATCAACCAATAATTTACTAACCCTTGCTGTATTATTTGCACTAAAAAAACTGTTTACCTTTTGAGTTTTTACAGGAATTGTTTTTGTGATTTTATTTTCTTTTATGCAATAAATGGCATTGTCGCTACCCAGATATAATGTGCCGTAAATATCCTCTGTTATAGAATATACTCCTATGTTTTTTCCAAGATTTATTTTTTCTTGAATACCATTTTTAAATTGATATAAACCATCGCTTCTGCCAACTAATACCTGGTTTTGTTTGGTTTTAAATAGAACAAAAGCTTGGTTGTTTTTATCTGTTTTTTTGATGTTATCATCAGATATGATTCCTGTACTTAACTCAATTGCAGAAACTGAGATTTGATCATTCAGCGAATATCCATAGTCTTTGTCTAGGATCAATTCATCAACCGAATTATTAAATACCAAATATTTTATATATGAAACATCATTTTTCTTTTTATTGTATTCATAAATACCTTCTCTCCGGTTAATGATAATTAAGTTGTCATTTTGATTAAACTCTATATTTCGGATGTAATTTGATTTTAGAGGCGTTTTGGGTTTGATTTTCTCGAATTTATAACCATCAAAATTATAAACACCATTTTCTGTAGCCAAATACATAATATGTGTTTTGTCTTGTTTGATAGAAAACACATTGGCATTACTTAAACCATCTTCCGGACCATAATGTTGAAATGAAAAACTACGATTTTGAGCTGATACTAATTGAATCAAGCTTAAAATACCGATAACTAGGAAGTATAGCCGTTTAATAAACATATATGTAGCATAAAAATACGGAATTATTTAGAAACTAGAATAAACAATAATCGCGAGACAAGCTCGCGATATATAATGTTTTAAAGAATGCTTTATTATTTTGGAGTAACCGCTCTTGTTTTTAAGAATTCTGCAAATTCTTGAGAACGGGCTTTTGATACTTGAATACTTGTGCCATCTGCCATTATAATAGTTCCGCCTTCAGCATTAGAGTATTCTTTAATGAAATCTATATTAATTAATGAAGAACGATGAATACGGAAGAATACATTAGTAGGTAAAATAGCCTCAAACTCTTTTAAAGTTTTTGATGCGACTATTTTCTTAGCATTGTTTAAATAAATATTGGTATAGTTATCTGAGGCTTCAAGCCAAACAATATCTTTATAATCAATTAGTGTAAAACCTTTACTGTGATTGATAAGAACAAGGTTTTTGTCGTTTCCTACGGATGAAGCACCTGCTTTTTGTTCATAGTGTTTTACCACTTTTTTTACAGCACCTTGTAATTCGCTTAATAATAAAGGTTTTAATAAGTAGTCAATAGCACCTGCTTTTACGGCATTAATACCATGTTCGCTATAAGCAGTTAAAAATATTAAGCAAAAATCACGATGAACAAGTCCGTCTATCATTTCCAATCCATTCATGCCCGGCATGTTGATGTCGCAAAAAACTACTTC
Organism: Bacteroidia bacterium; assembly: GCA_035439445.1. GTDB lineage: Bacteria > Bacteroidota > Bacteroidia > B-17B0 > Aurantibacillaceae > UBA4416. The sequence continues at coordinate 32,939 of DAORKG010000019.1, read as the reverse complement.
GGGCTTTAAATCCTGAATTAATTTTTTACCTTCCATGCCGCTCGAAGCTTCAGCTATTACTTCTATTTCAGGGCAGTAGCTAGCCAACATGCTTTTGGTATTGCTACGGCTGTTTTCTTCGTCGTCAATGATAATGGTTCTGAAAGTTTGCATATAATATGAATTGGTTATGCTAAGCTAATAAAAAATCAAATAACATTTTAGTCATTTATTTAACAATGTAACCGTTTGAGTAAAATAGTGTTTGTTAATAGGGAGTAAGTGTTTATCTTCATGCTTTATTTAATTTAACCACTTATGAAGTCTTTTTTTATTTCTATAGCAACATTTTGTTTAGTTGCTATTAACGGGTTTGCTCAAAAAAACATTACTGTAGATGATATTTGGAGTAAATATGCTTTTATGCCTGCCTCTGCAGGTGGTTTTAATGCCATGAAAGATGGTTTACATTATACTGATTTGGAAAAAGATGGAGATTATGACAATATCGTAAAATACGAACTTAAAACAGGTAAAAAAGTTTCCGTACTAATTAAAGGTGCTGATGTTAAAGTAGGCGATAAAACTATTGATATTAGTGGTTATTCTTTTAGTCCTGATGAAACAAAATTATTTTTTGCTACAGACGCAGAGGGCATCTATCGCCGTTCTTCTGTAGAAAATAATTATGTATATGATTTAAAAACAGGAAAAACAACAGAATTATCTGCAAATGGAAAACAAATGTTTGCAACTTTTTCACCAGTTGGCAATAAAGTAGCTTTTGTTCGTCAAAACAATCTATTTATTAAAGATTTGGAGAATGGAAAAGAAACTCAAGTGACAACTGATGGTAAAAACAACGAAATTAAAAATGGTTGGGCTGACTGGGTTTACGAAGAAGAGTTTAGTAAGGCTAATTATTTCGAATGGAATGCAGATGGTAGTAAATTAGCTTTTGTTCGTTTTGATGAAAGTAAGGTGAAAGAGTATACGTTTGATACATATAACAACAATTTATATCCGGATAAAGTAACTTTTAAATATCCTAAGGCAGGCGAAGATAATTCTGTATTATCAGTTCATATTTATGATTTAGCAAGCGCTAAAACTATTGGTGTTGACATTGGTAAGGAAACTGATATTTATATTCCTCGTATTCAATGGACAACCGATAAAAATACCCTGTCTTTGCAACGCATGAATCGTTTACAAAATAAATTAGAATTAATGTATGCCAATGCAAACGATGGCTCAACAAAAACAATTTTAACGGAAGAAGCTAAAACGTATATTGATATTACGGATGATTTAACCTTTTTACCTAATAATAAAGGTTTTATATGGAGTAGCGAAGCAGATAATTATAATCATTTATATTACTACGACAATAATGGAAAACTAATAAATCAAATTACTAAAGGTAAATGGGATGTGATTTCATTTAATGGATACGATGAAAAATTAAATACGCTTTATTATATTTCAACAGAACAAGGACAAATTAATAGAGATGTGTATAGTGTTAAGCTAGATGGTACAAACAAAAAGCGTTTATCAACTGCAGATGGAACAACTAATGCAGAATTTAGCAGAGGTTTAAAGTACTATGTGAGTTCTTATTCAAATGCTAATACGCCTCCTGTTTATGAATTACATAGTGCAGACGGTAAATTAATTAAAGTTTTAGAAGACAATGCTGCTTTAAAAGCAAAAATGAAAGAGTATAAACTATCTACCAAGGAGTTTTTTACATTTAAAAATACAGATGGCGTGGAGTTGAATGGCTGGATGATGAAACCTCAAAATTTTGACCCAAATAAAAAATATCCGGTTTATATGTTTGCGTATAATGGTCCGGGCTCAAACGAATGTAATAATGCCTGGGAAACATTTGATTTTTGGTGGCATTCTTTATTAAATCAGGAAGGATATATGGTTGTTTGTGTGGATGGAAGAGGAACTTTAGGTCGTGGACGTGAGTTTAAACACTGCACTTATTTACAATTAGGAAAATTAGAAACTTTAGATCAAATAGATGCGGCTAAGTATTTAGGAAATCTCCCTTATGTAGATAAAACTCGTATTGGTTTCCAAGGTTGGAGTTATGGAGGTTATATGGCTTCATTATTAATTACAAAAGGAGCTGATTATTTTAAATCCACTATTGCTGTTGCTCCGGTTACTAATTGGAAATTTTACGATAATATTTATACTGAGCGTTTTTTACGTAAACCACAAGATAACAAGAGTGGTTATGAAGATAACTCTCCTGTCAATTTTACTAAACAAATGAAAGGCAAGTTTTTATTAGTGCATGGTAGTGGTGATGATAATGTACATTTTCAAAATTCTATGGAATTGGCAAATGCTTTAATTAAAAATAACAAGCCCTTTGATTTTATGGTTTATCCTAATAAGAATCATGGTATTTATGGCGGTTATACAAGAACGCATTTGTATAATAAAATGCTAGCTTTTGTGAAGGAGAATCTATAGATTAAGTTTTATATACAAACAAATCTTTCATTTGACATCATCGGTTTTGAAACAAATGGTTCCGAGAGAGCCAGGTTTACATCTGCCGGAAATTTAATGATTGGCACAACGTCGTTGGATGCCGGTAGGGCAACAATTGTTAATGCTGATGCTACGGCAACTTATTTTAAAACAGCTTACACCAGTGATTGGGGCGCACCGGTAATAGAAGTGGAAACCAATAAAAGTAATTCTGCTGCCATACGCGTTAATCTTTCAGGTTCTCCAACTCCTTTTTATGTGGCAGGTGCAGGGTGGATTTACTCTCAGGGAAATTACCTGGGATCTGATCGGAACACTAAAGATGATATAAAACGATTGACAGCGCTTCTGCATACATGGGTGTAATTGCACAGGACGTGGAGGCAGTTTCACCACAAGCTGTTAAAAGTTTGAACGACGGGACAAAAGCCGTGTGTTACGAAATGCTGGTTGGCCTTTTAATTGAAGGCTTTAAAGAGCAAACCAATAAAATATCTGAGTTAGAAGAGCAACTTAACCAATGCTGCACGGCTAATAATAAGGTTAATCGTATGTTAAATTCAGAAGAAAACCTGGTTAAACAAACAAATGCGCAACGTTCATCATTGCAACAAACCAAACCCGTTTAATAAAGAAACAATCATCGAATATAATATTGTAGAAACAGGAACAGCCAGCATTTTAGTATTTGATATGAATGGTAAACTGCTTAAAACAATTCTGGTTAAAACACCGGGCCATGGTAGTGTAACCATCAACAGCGCCGATTTACTGCCGGGTATGTATTACTACAGTCTTATTGTAAATAATATGGAGGTAGATACAAAGAAAATGATTTTAACTCAATAATTTTTTACTCCAAAAATTATGCGTAAATTTATTTTACAAATTACTATTATGTTTACATGTTTTACATATAGTTATGCTCAAGCACCCATTGGCGATTCCCTGTATCAGGCTATTTTCATTGATGAATTTAATGGCCCTATAGACTCGGGCCGCTGGTACTCTCATTATCCATGGTCGCCGGGCAATTTCTGTAATGCCGATACAACTACAGGTTGGTGCGGTACCTTGCTCGACCTTGCAAGTATGGATGAAAATGTACTCGACACCTCTAACCGCACCATAAGCGGCGGTACCTGCAAGCTCATTGCAAAAAAAGAGAATCACTTATCCAAACAATGGGTCTATCATCCCTTTCCTTCTGCAGCATGCGATAGTCTTGGTATCACCTGGGCCAATGGCGGAGGAGGAAATTGCCTTGAAGACCGCTGGATACCCTATCATTACAGCAACGCCATGCTGTTTAGCCGAGATAGTTATAAATACGGCTATTTCGAAATTAAATTCAGGCTGCCGGGCTGGACAGCAAACTACAATAATGCCGTAGCGCCTGCGTTTTGGATGTACGATAATTATGGCAGCGCTATGCCCTGGAGCGAGATTGACATCTATGAGATTAATGGACGAAATGGTCGATTTACTAACAATATACACCTAGATCCAGTTAAGGATACACCAGTAGATATCTCTTCTGATGATCCAATGCCGCCGGGTACTGAACCTATCATTGATTTGGGTCAATGGCACACAGCCGCCATGAACTGGACACCGCAGTATATTGATTTTTATTTGGATGGCACTTTTTTGAGAAGATCAACAAACGATACCAATCAGTACCTGATCCCTATGCCAATGATCATTGAAAATTCCGTGGCCTGCGGTAATTTCTGCGACAATAACATTGATTCGGTGCTCACTCCTTTCCCCCAAACCTACGAAATTGACTATGTAAAGGTTTACCAGGTAAAGCAAGCCTGCGATACGGTAAAAGCTTACCTGAATACTACCCAGAATAGCTTTAAAAGCAAAATTTACAAAAGCCTCACCATTGGTGGCACAGGTGGTACTGCCACTTTTAACAACGCCTCGGCCACAGCTGCGGGGGTTGATTTTGTGCTGCTTAACGAAGGTTTTGAAGCCGGCGCAAACATGGAAATGACCATAAAGACCGAAAACTGCTGGGCTGACCAGAAGCACCAAATCCATTCGGAAACGATTAAACCGCCGCCTGATCGTTTCCTGGAAAGTTATAAAATTAATAAAAGATATAATGACTAAAATCAGATATTTAATAATAGCCTGTTTGTTTGTAACGAAGTTTTGCCAGGCGCAAAGCTATATCAATTACGTTATAGGAAGATACAGTGTTACAGCTAGCTGGAATAATGGGGTAAATAATTGCCCGAGTATTTTGGATTTGATACCAGATGTACCATACCCGGGCTGTATTCGTTACGGAGACTCTTGTTTCGTGAATAACTGGGAATTAACGGATCCCTGGGATATTTTAGTAAAAGCCGATAGCTCCATGATTGGTTGTACCGCTTGTGGTACATCTACGGCTGCAGCCGTGGGCAAGCTGTACGCCAATGATAGTATTTATTTAAAAGTAAAAGTATTTGGCAATAATTTTCAATACAGGGATTTTAAAGGCTTTAAACTATACAGCACGGTTACTAAAGCCAATGAGCTGAGCTTGCCCGAAAATGCGCTGTTGCTAAGCCCCAACCCTGCCAGTGATTTTATATACATACAAA
>DAORKG010000019.1:0-27737 GCA_035439445.1 Bacteroidia bacterium | reverse complement strand
GAGTATTAGCAATATTATCTTTTATCACTGTCAGTTATACTTGCCAGGCGCAAAGCTATATTAATTACGTAACCGGAAGATATAACGTAATTGCCAGTTGGAATAATGGCGTAAATAATTGCCCGAGTATTTTGGATTTGATGCCAGATATACCATACCCGGGCTGTGTTCGTTACGGAGACTCTTGTTTCGTGAATAACTGGGAATTAACGGATCCCTGGCATATTTTAGTCAATGCAGATAGCTCCATGATTGGCTGTACCGCTTGCGGTACCGCTACAATTGCAGCGGTAGGTAAGCTTTACGCCAATGATAGTATTTATTTAAAAGTAAAGGTATTTGGCAATAATTTTCAGTACAGGGATTTTAAAGGCTTTAAACTATACAGCACGGTTACCAAAGCCGATGAGCTGAGCTTGCCAGAAAATGCGCTGTTGCTAAGCCCCAACCCTGCCAGTGATTTTATATACATACAAAGTACCCAGCAAAGCTTTACAGAAAAGCCGGTGTTGTATGATATAAGCGGTAACCGGGTAATAGCAGATATCAACTACATTAACAGTCATAGCTATAAAGCGGATGTAAGCGGCCTTGCTAATGGTGTTTATTTTGTGTTTGTGCAAAGCAGCAAAGGCTATTTAAAAAAGAAGATTGTGGTTAGCAGATGAAAAGAGTATTAGAAATATTATCTTTTATCACTGTCAGTTATACTTGCCAGGCGCAAAGCTATATTAACTACGTAACCGGAAGATATAACGTAACCATTGATGATGCAAATGGTGTGTATAATTGCCCCAGTGTTTTGGATCTTTTACCGAGTAATGGTTATTCAATTGCTGTTGGTGAGGTAGATTCTTGTTTTGTTAATAATTGGGTGTCTTCTCAGCCATGGGATATATTAGTCAATGCCGATAGTTCCATGACTGGTTGTACTGCTTGTGGTACATCTACGGCTGCAGCCGTAGGCAAGCTGTACGCCAATGACAGTATTTATTTAAAAGTAAAGGTATTTGGCAATAATTTTCAGTACAGGGATTTTAAAGGCTTTAAACTATACAGCACGGTTACCAAAGCCGATGAGCTGAGCTTGCCAGAAAATGCGCTGTTGCTAAGCCCCAACCCTGCCAGTGATTTTATATACATACAAAGTACCCAGCAAAGCTTTACAGAAAAGCCGGTGTTGTATGATATAAGCGGTAACCGGGTAATAGCAGATATCAACTACATTAACAGTCATAGCTATAAAGCGGATGTAAGCGGCCTTGCTAATGGTGTTTATTTTGTGTTTGTGCAAAGCAGCAAAGGCTATTTAAAAAAGAAGATTGTGATGAGCCGTTAGGTATTCTTCATATAAGGGCATTAATCTAACGATTGTTAATACTCGTCTTAAATTATTTTGTTAGTTCAATTATTTAGCTATATTTGGTAGTCTATTGAAATGCTAAATTGGTTTAACATTTTGCAAATAGTGTAAATTCGATGGAAAGTCCTGATATTAAAAAAGTAGGTATTGCCTTACAGGGTGGAGGTGCTCACGGCGCTTTTACATGGGGAGTTCTGGATAGATTGTTGGAAGCTGATTATATTGTAGCTGATGCTATGTGCGGCACAAGTGCAGGAGCGGTTAATGCAGTTGTATGTGCTTATGGGTTGCATGTGGGAGGTCCAGCAAAAGCTAAAGAAATGCTTGAAACCCTTTGGAGAAGGGTAGCGCAAGCCGGAAGTTTTTTTCAGCCAAGTACTTACGATAAATTATTTAGTGGGGGAGATATTCATAACTCACCCGGGTATATATGGTTCAATAATATGACCCAATATATGTCTCCATATAATTTTAATCCTTTAAATTACAATCCATTAAGAGATATATTAACTGATTTAATTGATTTTAAAGAGTTGCACATGTATAGCAAAAAGAAATTGTTTATATGTGCTACAAATGTTAAAACCAATAGGGCAAAAATATTCAGTAACAAGGATATTACGGTGGATTCTGTTTTAGCCTCTGCTTGTTTGCCTCAATTATTTCAGGCGGTTCAGATTGATGGCGAGTATTATTGGGACGGTGGTTATATGGGAAATCCACCAATATTTCCCTTGATTACTAATACCAACTTGCATGATATTGTTTTAATAAAAATTAATTCTATCAATATAGGTTCTGTTCCTACTTCTGCCAGAGATATTGCTGACAGAGTCAATGAAATTTCGTTTAATAGTAGTTTGATTAATGAAATGAAACTAATTCATTATAGAAATGAATTATTAAGAAACGGTATTTTAAAAACTGATGATAAAGCTAATCGCGAAATTTTTGTGCATACCATTTCAGGATATGATGCATTAAGTCAGTTAAGCTACAGTAGTAAAATGAATACATCTTGGGAGTTTTTACTTACTTTAAAAGAACGTGGACGTCAAACTGCATCTAAATGGTTGGAAACTGATTATAAACAAGTCGGAATAAAGTCTACCTTTGACGTTGAAGAGCATTTCTTCGATAAATTTTAAGTTTTTTGATTTCTGTTTTTAATGCATCAACATAAACATTCTTTTGGTGGTAGGTTTCTACTATATATTCTGTTTTTGTGTTTTAGCATAAATGCTCAGGTAAAATACCCTTCAGATAGTAGTTTTATAAAAACTATATCTAACATAGAAAAGAATAACCTTCAGCAGTTTAATTATTCAAGTATTGATTCTTCTATTAATAATTTTCAAAATTATTATCCCAGAAACACAAATGGGCATTTAGGTTTACCTTCATCACCTTTATATATTAATTATCAGGCTAAGTCTATTGGTTTTAATATGCAAACTGCACCTTATCAAAATGATATGATTAGTACAGATAATGTTCAATACTATCAAACGAAAGGACCTTATGCTAGTTTAACCGGTATTGCCGGTAGTAAACAGGAACAGATGTTTAAATTATTGTTTTCTAATTCTTTTAAAAATAATTTGAATTTAACATTAGCCTTTAACAGATACAGTGGAATTGGCTTTTATAGCAAACAACAATCGTTTACAAATAATTTTTATACTTCTTCAAATTACTCTTCTAAAACAGGCAGGGTAGGGTATTATGCCTATTTTCTTTATAATAAAGTAAAACACCAAGAAAATGGAGGTATATCAAATGATACATTGTTTTTGGAAAATATAAATGTAAACAAACTGTTATTGCCTGTTTCACTGAATAATGCCAAGAGGGAATATCGAAACTCAACAGTTGATATTAATCCATGGTTTAGAATTAATAAAAAGGAGGATAGTTCAACGGTTATTTCTCATTTCATAGATTACAAGTTTAACTATTCGGGAACTTTTACCAAATATACAGATGCTAATAGTGCTTCCGAAGGATTTTATAATGTGTTTTATCTTGATACTATATCAACGAAAGATTCATCGCATTGGGTTGGTATAAATAATGGATTGAATTATACCTTAAAAATTAATCCTCTGAAAACTAAGTTTAAAATTGGTTACAGAAATGAAATTAATCAAGTGCATCAATATTTAGATTCTACATTTATGAATCAAATGACTAATGCTGGGATTTATTTTAGTGGTAAAAAAATCATTAGTTTTTTGAAGTGTGATTATGTAATCAATGGTCCAAATTCCAACGACTATTCATTGGAAATGAATGGTTTGTATAAACAAAGAATCGCTCAAATTCCTTTTGTTTTTGTTTTAAAAGCTAGCATCGAAAAACGTCATCCGGATTTCATGTTTAATACTTGGCTTAGTAATCATTATGCCTGGAATAATAATTTTTCTCCAACTGACAAACAGCAAGCTTTATTCTCAATAAGTACATCAGATAATCGATTTGATATTGGTGTTGTTTATCAAAACGTTTCAAATATGATTTATTTTAATGAATTAGCTGTTCCTGAGCAAACACCTTTAAGCATTCAAAATATTTCGGCTTTTATTCATAAAGATATTTTGTTATTCAAACATCTAGGGATTAATGCAAGATATAACTATCAAAGCTCTTCTTATCAAGCTATTGTGAGTGTCCCAAATCATATAGTTAATGGCGCGTTATATTATCAGGGAAATTTATTTAAAAAAGCATTACAACTGCAAGTTGGATTTAATGCACAATATTATAGCGAGTTTTATGGATATGCTTATATGCCCGCCACTAATCAGTATTATGTACAAACAAGCAAAATAGTAGGTAATTATCCTTTTGTAGATTTCTTTTTAAATGCCCGTATTAAGCCGGTAAGGGTTTTTGTGAAGATTGACCATGTAACACAAGGTTTTTTAGGTAATGGCTATTCTTTAACTCCCGGTTACTGGCAAAACGACAGAGCGTTTAAGTTTGGAATAAACTGGCTGTTTTTTGATTAAATCTTATCTGTGTTTTAAAATTAATACAGACGGTACATCTGTTAACCATCCAGGCTTTGTCTCGATTAAATACCTCCAAGCCTGTATGCTTATCAAAAGCAAATCAGTTGATTGTAAAAAAGTTTGATTTATCTTTTCTTTACTAAACATTGCTATATGATTAGGAACTTGTTGCTCGATCGATCTGATACTTTCTTTCAATTCGGGGTGAAGTTTAATTTTGTCATTATAATCAATAACAGAAATTCTAGATTCATTATTATGAATCATTTTTTGAGCATAATTAATAAGGAATTCATCTTCTTTTGCTAAAATTAAAATAATAACATCATCAACTTTTTTTAATCCTTTGTCAGCGAATATTCCTAATTCCATTTTAGTAGATCGAATAATAGCATTTGTTCTGTCATCAAAACCATTGTCTAATATTTTTTCATTTCCTGTGAGTGTATGATATAATTTTTCCGGGTTTATTATTTTAGTAGTAAATCCTAGTAATTTTCCTAAAAAGCTTCCTTCATACATCGATTGCCCCATGCCCACAATTAACAAATCAAAGTCTCCCTGATTTGCAGTATCTATAATTTCTTTATCAAAATCTAATGTCGGTTTAAACACTGTTTGAATAGCTAAATTGTATTTGTTAGCTTCTCTTTTGATAGGTTTAAAACTTTCTTTTTCTACTTCTCTGATATTATACTGATGTAGCTCATTACTTGGCTCTAAATGCAAGGCCGAAACGGCGGCATTACTACTGGTTTTCCCAATTAAACTATTTACTAAACGAATCATGCTCTTCCCTCTCTCTGCATCACCAAACGAAAATAAAATTTTATATTTCTGTTGAACATGAATGCTTTCTTCTAATTCGTTTATTTTTTTATCAGGTAAGATAAAATTGATAAAATCCAATGCGGGACCTGTCATAAATGTTGTAAATAGAGCCATTATAACCAGCATGGCAAATACGGACGGAGATAAAATACCTAAATCAAAGCCAATATTTAAAACGATTAATTCCATTAAACCTCGTGTATTCATTAAAGCTCCAATCATTAAACTTTCTTTCCATGATTGACCGACAAATTTTGCGGCAATAGCACTCCCGAAAAATTTTCCTGCTACAGCCACTGAAATAATTAATGCGCAGATTTCCCATAAATGGATATCATTTAATAATCCAATTTGTGTTCTTAATCCTGTAAAAACAAAAAATAATGGGAGCAAAAGTACAAGTGACACATCTTCCACTTTTTCAATAAAAACATTTCTGAAGTGTAAGTTTTGTGGCATAATCACACCCGCCATAAATGCTCCAAATAATGCATGTATGCCAATTATTTCTGTTAAAAAGGATGAAATTAAAAGTGTAACGAAGAAGATGGCAACTACCGGTTTACTTAAAGTATCTTGATGTGAGTATATGTCTCCCAAGCGTTTTAAAAATGGCTGAACAACTTTTAGCATTAAAATCACATAAGCAATTGCCATTACAATAATGTAGAATGAACTTATAATAGAACCAGCTTTTACAATGGCTATAACAGCTGCTAAAATGCACCAAGCGGTAATATCATCTGCAGCTGCACAAGTAATTACAATTGCTCCCAAACGTGTTTTAGTTAATTGTCGTTCCTGAACTATTCTAGCCAACACTGGAAATGCAGTAATACTCATTGATATTCCTATAAATAAAGCAAACGATAAAAAATTGACATTTTCAGGAGCGAAATTTTGATATATAAAATATGCTAGAGTCATACCTAAGGCGAAAGGGAAGATGATGCTGGCATGACTAATAATTACGGCTTCATGTGCCTTTTTTTGAATGGTTTTTAAGTCTAATTCCATTCCAACTATAAACATGAAAAGAATTAAACCAATTTGGCTGAAAAATTGAAGATTAGGTAAAGAGGTTTTTGGGAAAAGAAATAAGGAAAATTCAGGAAAAAACAACCCAATAAAAGAAGGACCTAAAAATATACCAGCTATTATTTCACCAATAACTGTTGGTTGACCAATTTTTTTAAATATAAACCCAAATATACGTGCTACAATTATAATTGTAATAATCTGAAGCAGTAAAATAGCTAAAGGATGAGTGATGTTATGATACATGGTTTCTTTAATTTGAGCGAAACTACTTGTATCTATAATTGGTTTTATTTCATGTAATTTATCTGTTTGTAGCGGTTCACCCTTCTTTACGATAAAATACATGAGTCCCGTAAAGACTCCAATGGTAATGATATAAAATAATGAGTTTTTAATATTTTTCATTTATAATCAGTTATTGATTATAAATTTAAAATGATACTACAATATATTTTTTGGAGTTTATGATATATGTAACAAAATCAGTAAATTATGTAACAAGTTTCTAAAGCTTGATCTTCTTCTTAAATTCCTCTTTAAAAACATCACTTAATGTAGCTGTGACATACTCTCCATTTTTTAAACGAATATTTGTTTTTATCTCGTCTGACGTGAAATGAACAACAGATTTTAGTGAAATAATTTCTTTTTTATTAACTCTACAAAATTTAGTAGTTGGTAGTGAAGATAATATTTGTTCGAAACTCGTGTTTTTGATAGTTGTCTTGCCACCATTTTCTAAATAAACGACTTTATCTCTACTATCAGTTTCTGAAGCAACAATATAGAGAATGTCATTGAAATTAATAAGCGTTTTGCCTTTATCTGTATTCCATAATGCTTGCGTTTTTTCGGAACTAATTTTATGTTTTAATAAATCCTTAGCCTTTAAAATTGCTTTTTCAAAACGTTCTTTTTGTAATGGTTTTCTAATATAGTCTACTGCATTTAAATCAAAGGCATCGGCTGCAAATTCTTTATAAGCTGTTGTAAAAATGATAAGTTTGTCTTTTAGATGTTGAGCAATTTCTAATCCTGTGTAATTGGGCATTTGAATATCTAAAATACAAAGATTAAAATCTAAGTATTGAATAGCTTGCAGGAATTTCTCAGGGTCGTTAAATGCTTTTATAACCTCCACGTCGGGAAGTTCTTCGCATAGTAATTTCATATAGCTCAGTGCAGGAAGCTCGTCATCCAGCAGCAAACACTTTAGCTTTGTAGTCAAGTAAATTTAATTTTAAGTGAGATATAAATACATCATTTTCTACAAATTGCTCAAGTGAATAACATTCTTTGTAGATTATATCCAAACGTTTTTTTGTGCTTTCTTTTCCAACACCACTGTTTGATTTTTTTAGTGCAGGTTTTGCACTGATTTTATTAGCTACGGTTAAAGCAAAGTAATCATCTTTTAATTCAAAAGTAATTGATATAAACGAGTCTGCGCTTTGTAAGTCAGCATGTTTAAACGCATTTTCAATTAAGTCAACCGATATCATAGGAGATAGTAGCTCTTGCTCAAATAAAGGATGATTTTCGCTGATTTTATTTTTCACTTTTATGTCAAATAAAGGACTTAGCTTTAATTTATTAATCTCTATAAGATTTAAAGCAAACTCTAACTCTTCTTTCACGCTTACGAAACGTTTATCTGTTTCGTATAATATATAGTCTAGAACATTACTCAGTTTATCAAGAGAAAAATAGGTTTGATAGGCATGAGATTGAATAGAGTTTAAAATATTTTTAAATAAATGAGGATTAATTTTATATTTTAACCCTTCTAGCTCTACTGAGTTTATTTTATTTTCAAGCGTTTTGAAATCTTCCTGTAGTTTGTTTTTTTGATTTGTAATTCGTTGTATCTTTAGTAATAAAAAAATAATACAACCGATAAGAATAGAGAAACCAGAAAAAATTAATATGTTACTTGATATGTACATTATGATATAAAATTAAAAAGAATATTAATATAAATTAAAGCTTAATTTTAGTAAGCAATATAATTTACTATCGGGTAATGATCTGTTAATGACTCAGTAACATGGTGGTATTCTTTGCTTTTAAATTCTTTACTATGAAGGATGTAATCAATTCTAAATCTAGGAAATTTGCCCGCATAAGTTTGTTCAAAACCGGATCCTGACTCCACAAATGCATCTTTTAAATTTCCTCTTACCGTATTATATACATATGAGGCAGGTGTGTCATTAAAGTCGCCACAAACAATTACTTTATATTTACAACTTTTAATATGAGCAGCAATGGCATCTGCCTGTATTGCACGTTTTACAAAAGCTCGTTTTAATCTCCTAAGTATAGTTTTGCTTTTCTCTACCTCATCTTTCGTGTCTGCAGTATCATTGCTCATTTGTTCTATAAACTTGTAATCTGATTTTTGAAAACGAATAGATTGCAAGTGCATATTATAAATTCTAATCGTGTCTTTTTTGGCCACAATATCAGTGTATATACATAAATTGTTGGCACTGGTATTAAATTCAATTTTTCCTTTTTTAATGATTGGGAATTTGGTGAATGTTGCAATCCCCCAATGATCATTTCCTCTTAATGTTGTAGTGTATTCAACATGATAGTTTTTTGCATTTAGTAACCCTGTTACGGTGTCAATATTATTAAAATCTCCTTTTTCTTCAGATGTGTAAAATTCCTGCAGACATAAAATATCAGGATTTTCTTCTGCTAAAGTTGTTAGAATCAGGTTTCTACTTTCGTTGTTTTTTTTCCAATTGTACAAATCAAATAACATAGAGTTATAACTCATTATTTTTATGTCTTTATTTGATATGGCATCAGATGTAAAATCTATTTGAAAAAAACCTAAGCAAGTTTTTGCACTTAATAGGATTGCCGTTAATGAAAAAATACCATGTATTCTAAATTGAGCAAACCAATAAATCATAAATACTATATTGGCTAAAAGTATGACAGGAAACGCAAGTCCAAAAAATGCCAAAATCCAAAAATGGTCAGGCGAAATGTATTTTGAGGCAATTGATCCTACAAGACTAATGATAAACGCATAATTAATCCATAAAAAAAATCTATTTAGTCTAGATAGTTTTTTAGCATTCCTTCTATGGATAATTGCTCTTAGTTCAGGGATAGATATTTTGGAGAAGAAACTGATAACCTTATTATTGAATTTGTCCGTCTTTCATTACTAGTTTTCTATCTGCCATATTTGCCAGAATTTCGTTGTGAGTAACAACTACAATGGTTTGTTTTAGTTCATCTCTTAATTTAAAAAATAATTGATGAAGATTTTCTGCGTTCTCACTATCCAGATTCCCACTCGGTTCATCTGCAAAAATAACTTTAGGATTATTAATTAATGCTCTGGCTACTGCTACTCGCTGTTGCTCACCACCTGACAGTTCTGAGGGTTTGTGGCTTGCACGTTCTTTCAATCCTAATAAATCTAAAAGTTCAAGTGCTCTTTGCTCGGCAGTTTTTTTAGATGTTTTATTTATAAAGGCAGGAATGCAGACGTTTTCTATGGCTGTAAATTCAGGGAGCAAATGATGAAACTGGAAAACAAAACCGATATGTTGATTTCGAAATGCGGCTAATTTTTTTTCATTTAAAGATGTAATATTGGTTCCACTAAATAAAATTTCTCCTGAGCTGGGTCTGTCTAATGTTCCCAAAATGGTCAATAAAGTAGTTTTACCTGCACCTGATGATCCAACAATGGATACAACTTCAGATTCTTTGATATGTAAATCCACTCCTTTTAAAACTTCCAGAGAGCCATATTGTTTTCTTATTTGTTTTCCAATAATCATGAATAAGCTAAGCTAATTATTTACTCAATACTTTCAATTCTGTTCGTCGATTTTTTGCTTTATTTTCTGGAGTATCATTTGGAGCTTTTGGCTTAGTATCTCCGTAGCCTTTAAATGATAAATTGGTTGCAGGAATTGCCCCTTTTTCAATTACATAATCATAAATTGCTTTTGCACGATTGTTTGATAAGGTTTTGTTAAATACCTTATCACCGCTATTATCTGTATGTCCGCCGAATTCTACTTTTAGTGTTGGATTAGCTTTTAAAAAGGTGATAATTTTTTGCAATTCAGCTTTTGATTCGGCTTTTAAATCCCATTTGTTGACATCGAAAAAGATATTTTTTAATTCTATAATGCCTGTGTCGATAGGTTGTAATGGGATTTGTAATTTGTAGGGCTTATTATAATCAGCTACCTTATCTTTTAACGAAAAGTTATCGCTATAGAATAAGAAACCCGGTTTACTTACATTTACTAAGTAGTTGTGATTTGATGTTAATGTCACTAAGAATTCTCCCGATCCATTACTATAAGCACTAGTTACAGATTGTTGAGTTTCTAAATCAATTAATTCAATTACGGCTTCCACAGGAGCTTTTGATTTAGCGTTATAGGTTAAACCTTTTACATAAGTTATTTTTTCAGGGCGAACAGATTCCGGTAGTTCAAACTGATAAATGTCTAAACCTCCAAAACCACCTTCTCGTTCGCTCGCAAAATAGGCTAGTTTCCCATTTGCATCAACCAATAAACTATTTTCATCAACAGCAGTATTAATAGGATAGCCTAAGTTCACTGCTTTTCCCCAACTACCATCTGCTTGTTTTTTGCTCATGAAAATATCTAAGCCACCCATACCAGGATGTCCTTCGCTACTAAAGTATAATGTTTGGTTATCTGGATGAATAAAAACGCTTTCTTCTCCCATAGGTGTATTTATATTGTCTGATAACCTTACTGGTTCTGAAAACTTTCCATCATCTCCTATAACAGAGTAATAGATATCTGGATTTTTAATTCCATCTCTGGCAACCATGCCTCTTACGAAATAAAGAGTTTTACCATCGCTACTGAAGCTTGGTTGCGTTTCCCAATTTTTTGTATTGATTGTTGAACCAGCATTTCTTGGTTTTGTCCATTTACCGTTTATTTTTTGGGCGTAAAAAATATCGCAACTGCCATACCCTTTTCTATCAGATGAGCCGTAGTCTCCGGTCATTTCCATACATGAGGCGAAAAACATAATTTCTCCGTCTGCACTTAATGAAGGAGCTCCTTCATTACCGGGTGTATTAACAGAAGAAATTGGATTAGCCGTTTGCCACACACCATTTACTTTTTTGCTTACATAAAAATCTTCTTGACGAGGAGCTGTAACTCCTTCGCCTTCTCTGATGTTTCGTGTAAATAAAAAGGTATTTCCATCTGCGCTTAGTGCAGGAAAGTATTCGTATTCACTTGTATTAATTCCTTCACCAACATTTACAGGTTTAAATGGTTGTGGATTTTTGATGGCATTTGCTCCAAATTTCGCATTCTTCAAATGATGTACTGCTTCATCTTTTAAATTGGGATTAATTCTTTCTGCATTGATGATTTTTTCGAAACAAGGAATTGCTTTTTCGTATTGGGCTTCATGTAATAATGCGCCTCCTAAATAAAAATTATTATCTACAAATATTTTTGGATTAATCGAAATTGCTTTTTCATATAATGGAATAGCTTCTTTTATTCGATTATTACCCATTAAAAAATCCGCGTATGCAGATAATGCCTCAATAAAATTCGGGTCTTCTTCAATTGATTTTTTAATCAGTTTTTCTGCATCAGCATCTTTTCTAATTTGGAACATTTTTTTGCTTTCTTCAAAAAGTTTAATTGCTTTTTTATTAGTGCTGGTATATGTTCCGGGAGGTAAACTTCCTTGTGAGAATAAAAATGATGTGTTTAAGAAAACAAAAATAAGTAGTAATAATCGTTGCATAATTTATAAGGTTAGTATAAATATAACGATATATTACAAAAAGAGATACTAAAAAATGCTAAGAAATATCAGCAATTAAAATGTTGTTTTTTGTTTAATTCTCAACCAAGCTATTGCTTGTTCTCTGTTGTCGAAAAACTGTGTTGGAACCAATGGTTTATTTATTTTTAAAAACAAACTACCGATGATTCTTTCATAAGCTTTATCGCTGTATAATGCCAGGGCGGCAACGTGTTTTGTATATTCTTCAGATGCGCCTGCTCTTCTTGCTTCACCGGAAACGCTTGCATCATCGTCACCTTCAAATAAAACAAAAAATTTCTTTCCGGGAATGTGGTTTACTGACAAATCTCTTGATTCCCAAACATCACTTGCTTGTAGATTGATATTTGCTTTTACTTTAAATTCAATCAATAAATCATCATGAATTTTCATTACAAATGCTGATGTTTCAAAAACTTTCATAAAGACAGAAATAAATATCAGTCTAATTTAATCTTTTTTAGTGAAAAGTAAATGATAAAACCTCCAATTATCGATAAAATTCCACTTATAAAAAATGAAATTCCGGGGAAATAAACTGGAGCATCTGCTTTTGAAAATTGGTAAAATAAATTCGTCATAATTAACGGACTGATAATGGCAGAAACACTCATTAAAGAGGTATTTAAGCCTTGAATCTCCCCTTGTTCATTTTCCGGAATATGGTTTGAAATAACTCCTTGAAGAGCTGGTCCGCATAAGCCACCTAAACAATAGGGGATCAGAAACGCATACATCATCCAACTATTAGTTGCAAAGGCAAAACAAAATAAACCAATTGCATAAAAAATGATACCATAGAAAATAGATTTTGCCTGACCGAATTTCGGAATAAACCAACGAATTAAGCCTCCTTGCACTAATGAAACTAATACTCCAACAAATGCTAATGAATAACCAATTTCTTGCTCTGTCCAATTAAATTTTAAAATGTTATAATATCCCCAAATTACTTCAATTGTTTTACCGGCAACATATAAAATAAATTGCCCTACAATTAAGCCGACTAGCAGTGGATACCGTTTTAAATTTACAAAGGCCCCTAGCGGGTTTGCACGTTTGAAATCAAATTTTCTTCTGTTTTCAGTAGATAATGATTCAGGAATAAAAAATAATCCAAACAGAAAATTTAACATTGATAAACATCCGGCTACCATAAATGGTGCACGAATATCAATTTTACTGAATAAGGCACCAAGCAATGGACCAATTATAAAGCCTACACCAAACGCTGCTCCAATTAATCCGAAATTTTGTGCGCGTTTTTCTTTTGAGCTAATGTCGGCGATGTAAGCACCAGCAGTGCTAAAACTTGCACCGCAAACACCTGCAATAATTCTACCGATTACTAACCAGCTTAAATTTGGAGCAAATGCTAATAAAAAATTATCTAATCCTAGACCTAATAATGCTATTAGTAATACAGGCCTGCGGCCATATTGATCGCTTAATCCTCCTAATATAGGTGCAAAAATAAACTGCATCATAGCATATAAAAATAATAACCAACCTCCAACGGTACTAGCTGATGCAACATCGCTACCATTTAATTGTTTGATTAATGTTGGAATGATGGGAATAATAATCCCAAATCCAATACAGTCTATTAATATTGTTATAAAAATAAACGCTAATGATGGATTTCTTTTTGAATGCATAAATTATATTCTTGTAAGTTCTGAAATTAACTGACTGTGTTGTGGGAATTGTTTTATTAAATCTTCTCGTTTAGCTAATTCAAAATCATTAAAGTCGAAGCCGGGATAGACCGTACAGCCAACAAGTGAAAAATTCCCACTCTCACTTACTCGTGAACCAAACCAAATGTTTGCTTTTACTGTGTATTGAAATATTTCACCTTTTGAAAGATTAGAGCCGATTTTAGTGATAGTTAAGTTTCCTTCTTCATTAATCTCAATTACCTCTAAAGCATCACCATAATAAAAATGCCATGTTTCATCACTTTTGATTTTATGAAGTGCAGAAAAATTTCCTTTCTCAATTAAAAAGTAAATTCCGGTTGCTATGTTTCTATCACCTTTAAAATCAGGTGATAAACAAGCTTGAGTAATTTTTTCCTCTGAACGATAAGTTTCTTTATAGTAACCTCCTTCGGGGTGAGGCAATAAATGTAGTTCTTTTACTAAAGTCTCAACAGTCATAAAACTAATAAGCTAAAACACTTCCTAACCAACGTTCAACATCTTCCACTTTCATGTTTTTACGTTTAGCGTAGTCTTCAATTTGTTCTTTATTTAATTTACCAATTCCAAAATAGTGAGATTGTGGATGCGCAAAATACAATCCACTCACGGCAGCAGTTGGTACCATTGCTAAACTTTCTGTTAAAATAATACCTGTGTTTTTTTCTACATCCAATAATTTCCAAATTGTATTTTTCTCTGTATGATCAGGTTGAGCAGGGTAGCCAGGCGCAGGACGAATACCAGCGTATTCCTCCTTAATTAAATCTTCATTTTTTAGATTTTCATTTTTAGCATAACCCCAAATTTCAGTACGCACTTTTTTGTGCATTAATTCAGCAAAGGCTTCGGCTAATCTGTCAGCCAATGCTTTCAACATAATGGAGCTGTAATCATCATGATCTTTTTCAAAACGAGCAACGTGCTCATCAATGCCAATTCCTGTGGTTAACGCAAATGAACCTATGTAATCTTGCTTGCCTTTTGGTGCAACAAAATCAGATAATGCAATATTATATTGACCTGCAGGCTTTTTGCTTTGCTGACGTAATGAATGGAATGTTGCAATTACATTTCCTTTTTCATCATAAACCTCAGTGTCATCATCATTTACTGTATTTGCAGGATAAATTCCAATAACTGCTTTTGCCTGTAACCATTTTTCAGAAATGATTTTATCTAACATTTTTTGAGCATCATTAAACAATTTTGTGGCTTCTGCACCACGAGTCGCATCGCTCAAAATTTTCGGATATGAGCCTTTTAATTCCCAGCTATGGAAGAATGGCGTCCAGTCAATGTATTCAGCAATTTCTTTTAAATCGTAATTATCAAATACTTTGTTGCCAATGAAATTTGGTTTTACGATTTCTGTTTTATTCCAATCAATTAGAAATTTATTTTCTCTGGCTTCTGCCATCGAAATTAATTTATTTTGAGATTGTGCGTTTTTATTTTGTTCTCTGACACGCTCATAATCTTTATCGATATCAGCCATAAACGCATCACGTAATTCATTTGAAATTAAACTGCTTGCTACAGGAACTGATTTACTTGCATCGTTCACATGAATTACTGGACCAGAATAATTTTGTGCAATCTTAACAGCTGTATGTACTTTAGAGGTTGTAGCGCCTCCAATCATTAAAGGGATTTTGAAGCCAGTACGCTCCATTTCTTTAGCTACGTGAACCATTTCGTCTAATGATGGCGTAATTAAACCACTTAATCCAATAATATCAACATTGTGTTTTTTAGCTTCTTCTAAAATTTTATCGCAAGAAACCATCACTCCCAAATCAATGATTTCGTAGTTATTACAAGCTAACACAACACCAACAATGTTTTTTCCAATGTCATGCACGTCGCCTTTAACTGTTGCCAATAAAATTTTCCCGGCATTTGTTCTTCCATCTCCCACGATTCCGGCTTTTGCATTTTCTTCTTTTTCTTTTAAAAGATATGGTTCTAAATAGGCTACCGCTTTTTTCATCACGCGGGCACTTTTTACAACCTGAGGTAAAAACATTTTTCCGCTCCCAAATAAATCACCAACTACATTCATTCCATCCATTAAAGGACCTTCAATCACATGTAATGGTCTTCCTAATTTTTGACGAGCTTCTTCTGTATCCGCATCAATGTATTCTACAATACCTTTTACTAAAGCATAACTCAAACGTTCTTCAACAGTTCCTTTTCTCCATGCTTCGTCTTTTTCTGTTTTTTCTTTGGTAATTCCTTTTAAAGATTCTGCATGTTCCACTAAACGTTCAGTGGCATCATCTCTTCTGTTTAATAAAACATCTTCAACTAACTCTAATAAGGTTTTATCAATATCATCATAAACCACTAGCTGTGCAGGATTTACAATTCCCATATCCATTCCATTTTTTACAGCATGGAATAGAAACGCAGAGTGTATTGCTTCACGAACATGATCATTACCTCTGAAAGAGAAAGACACGTTACTGACACCGCCGCTTACTTTAGCATGAGGTAAATTTTCTTTAATCCATTTGGTTGCATTAAAGAAGTCTAATGCGTTTAAGCGGTGCTCTTCCATACCTGTTGCAACAGGGAAAATATTTGGATCGAAAATAATATCCTGAGCAGGGAAATGAACTTTGTTTACTAAAATATCATAAGCACGTTTACAAATATCAATACGACGCTTTAGTGTATCAGCTTGACCAACTTCATCAAATGCCATTACAATCACAGCTGCACCGTATTGTTTTATTTTATGAGCTTGTTCAATAAACTTTTCTTCGCCTTCCTTTAATGAAATAGAGTTAACAATAGCTTTACCTTGAACACATTTTAATCCTGCTTCAATCACACTCCATTTACTGGAGTCAATCATAATTGGTACACGAGAAATATCCGGTTCAGATGCGATTAGATTCAAGAAGGTTGTCATAGCTTGCTCGCTATCTAACATACCTTCATCCATATTCACATCAATCACTTGAGCACCACCATCCACTTGTTCGCGCGCAATAGATAATGCTTCTTCGTAATTTCCTTCTTTAATTAATCGTAAGAATTTTTTTGAACCTGTTACATTTGTTCTTTCACCAACATTTAAAAAATTACTTTCAGGAGTTAGAGTATATGGCTCTAATCCACTTAAGTGCATCAACGTATCAGGTTGTGGTTTTTTACGAGGCTTTGCATCTTTGGCAATTTCAGCAATTCGCTTTATATGTGAAGGTGTTGTTCCACAACATCCTCCAACAATATTTAAAAAGCCTGCCTTTAAGAAATCTTCAATTTGATGCCCCATTTCATGAGCATCTTGATCGTATTCTCCAAACTGATTTGGTAATCCTGCATTTGGATAAGCGCTTACATAAAATGGTGCTTTATTTGAAAGCTCTTCTAAATACGGACGCATATCTTTTGCCCCTAAAGCACAGTTTAATCCAACACTTAATAAATCAACGTGAGAAACCGAGTTTAAAAAAGCTTCAGTTGTTTGTCCTGATAAGGTTCTACCACTAGCATCAGTAATTGTTCCTGATACCATCACCGGCATTTTTTTATCTATTTTCTCACAATAGTTTTGAATGGCAAATAATGCAGCTTTAGCATTCAGTGTATCAAAGATGGTTTCTATTAATAATAAATCTGCGCCACCATCAATTAAGCCTTTTACTTGTTCTGTGTATGCTTCTACTAATTCATCAAATGTAATCGCTCTATATCCCGGGTCGTTTACATTAGGAGATAAAGATAAGGTTCGATTGGTTGGTCCGATTGCTCCGGCTACAAACTTTGGGATAGTTGCAAATTCAGGGAATTCAGCTTTAAATTCAGCAATCGCTTCTTTAGCAATTTTAGCTGATTCATAATTTAGTTCATATACTAATTCCTGCATGTCATAATCAGCCATGGCAATTTTAGTATCGCTGAAAGTATTAGTTTCAATAATATCAGCGCCCGCTTTTAAATATTCTTTATGGATGGTTTTAATAATTTGAGGCTGAGTAATAGACAACAAGTCATTATTACCTTGTAAATCTTTATGCCAATCAGCAAAACGTTTTCCTCTGAAATCTTTTTCAGTTAATTTGTATTGTTGAATCATAGAGCCCATAGCTCCATCAATGACTAATACTCTTTTTTCTAATTCTTGTTGTATTGTGCTCATATATTCAATAAAAAATCCCTTCTGTTTTTATAGTCAGAAGGGATTAGTGTTTTTATAATGTTTTTTACTTTTACTAATTGTTTCCGACTTATTTTTCTCAGTATACTGAGACGAATTCCCACCTTCTTTAAAGTTCAAAGATGAAAATTCAAAGTTCAAAGTAATAAAACTTTAAATTTTGAACTTATAACCTTAAACCATTACAGGGTTGGTAAAGCTTCATTGGGCGTTTCCCTCTGCTTTTCTTAATAAGTGTGTTAAAGAACGAGGTTCAAAGATATAAAATTTATGTAAATTTATAAGTTATTATCTTATTCTAATTATTAACATTTATAGCCTAAAGAAATGAAAAAACTATTGATTATCTATTGCTTGTTTTGTGGTTTAAGTTTGGTTGCTCAAAAGCATAGTAATGATGAAAATAAGGTTTTAGAGAATATGAAAACTCAAGAAGAGTCTTGGAATAAGGGAGATGTAAGAGGCTTTATGGAGTACTACTGGAAAAGTGATAGTTTGAAATTTATAGGTAGCAAAGGAATTACTTATGGTTGGCAAAAAACCTTGGATAATTACATCAAAGGTTATCCTTCGAAAGAAGCCATGGGGATTTTAACATTTACTATTTTAGAAGCCACTCAATTGTCAGAAACCAATATATATGTGATAGGGAAGTGGGAGTTGAAAAAAGAGAAACCTTCTGGTGGGCATTTTACTTTATTATGGAAGAAAATAAACAGCAAATGGGTTATTGTCGCTGATCATACAAGTTAAGGATATGGAATTAGGATTATACAAACATTACAAAGGCAATATTTACGAAGTAATAGGAGTAGCCAAACATAGTGAAACCCTGGAAGCAATGGTAGTTTATAAAGCAACCTATCAAAAAGAAGGAGAGAATTTATGGGTTCGTCCCCTACAAATGTTTTTGGAAACGGTAATTGTTGATGGAATAGAGCAAAAACGATTTGCTAAAATTTAAACACAAAATTTGTAGCCAACACCTCTGATTGATTGAAAATGTACAGGCTCCTTTTGATTGATTTCAAATAGCTTTCGGAAGTTTAATATATAATTATCAATCGTTCTGGATGATGGGTTTTCATCTTTTGTCCATAATTTATCTAGTATTTCATCTCTTGAAACCACAGTGTTTACATTATCTACCAGTAGTTTCAATAATGCCATTTCTCTTTTTGATAAATCTTCTGTTTTTCCTTCTCGTGTTTTAATTTGAAAAGTGGCAAAGTTAATTTCACAATTGTCAAATTGAAAGATATTGGACTCTTGTTTTATTGGAGCATTTCTTTTTAAAACATTATGAATTCTCAAGAGTAATTCCTCTAAATCAAATGGTTTAGTAATATAATCATCTGCGCCTAGCTTTAAGCCTTCAATTTTATCTTGAACGTTGTTTTTTGCTGTTAAGAATATAACAGGAATCTGGATGTTTAGTTTTTTTAATTCCTTGTATGTTTCTATACCACTTAAAACTGGAAGCATGATGTCTAATAATATTAAATCTGGAGCTATTTTTTTTACATCAGAAATGGCCTCCCCTCCGTTTCCACAAGTAAACGTTTTATAGCCCTCTAACTCTAAATTTAATTTTAGAGTTTGTTGCAGTGCGATTTCATCTTCAATTATTAATATTTTATAAGGCATAATCTATTAAAGCATCTAATTTACCTCAAATATCGATTTAGAGCTTGATTTTTTAATTATTTTTTTGTAACTATGTATACAAATCTTTTTTATGAAAAAAATCTTTACATCTTTAACATTCTCGACATTAGTGTTTTTTGGTGCAATAGCCCAAAATACAAATACATCAGAATCGCCTGTTAGAAAGTGTGGTTCGCCAAAAGTTAGTCCTACTTACGAGGAGGCTTTTCAAAATATGTTGCAAAAACATGAGCAGTTTGCTAATGGAAAAAAAGCAGCTATTGTTTACAATATTCCTGTAATTTTTCACATACTTCATTCGGGTGTAGCTGTAAATAGTACAAGTGCAACTTCGGGTCGTAATTTAAATGCTGCTCAAATTAACTCTCAAATTACAATATTAAATCAGGATTTTAGAAAGTTAAATACTGATTTTTCAACTACAGTTACACAATCTGCATTTGTGAATGCTGCAGCTGATTGTGAGATTAATTTTTGTGCTGCTAAAGTAAGTCCAACAGGAACTGTTTTAGCTGAACCTGGAATTGATCGCATTAATGTTTCTACAAAAGGTTGGACATCTTTGCCATATACAATGTCTTATATTGAATCTACAGTAAAACCTGGTTCTTCGTGGGATCCAACTAAATATTTAAATATTTGGATTTTAGAATTTGGTGGCGCTGATATCGGAACTTTAGGATATGCACAATTTCCTACTATTCCTTCTGGTACGTCACCTGTGACAGACATGGTAGGATTTGGTGGTGCTGCTAATACAGACGGAGTAGTGTTTGACTTTCAATACGTTGGTAATACAGGAACTGCTCAATATCCTTTTAATAAAGGAAGAACTGCGACACATGAGATTGGGCACTGGTTAGGGTTATGGCATATTAATGGAGATTCAAATTGTGGTAATGATTATTGTTCTGATACCCCAGCCCAAAGTTCTTTAACTAGTGGTTGCCCGTCTACAACGGGTGGAACATCTGCTTCCGGATGTGCTGCGAGTCCAAATCCTCCTGGGAAAATGTATCAAAACTACATGGATTACAGTGATGATAGATGTATGTCGATGTTTACTTTAAATCAAAAATCACGTATGCAGGCGGTTATGGCAAATTGTGTTAGAAGATTATCCTTGTCAACTAGCACCGTTTGCTCTGTTGCGGGAATTGAAGAAAACTCTGCAAATATCGAAGTGGAAATTTATCCTAACCCAACTAATGGAGAGTTATTTGTAGATGTAAATTTATTGGATGCTCAGGATTTTACAATTTCTGTAATCAATACTTTAGGGCAAACAGTAAAAGAGGTTAAACAAATGCAATCAAACGGAGGTAAAATCAAAATTGATTTATCTGACAAAAATACCGGTGTGTATTTTGTTTCCATTAAAACCAAATCAGGTTCTAAAGTCAGACGAATCGTACTTCAATGATTTTTTAATATAAAATTAAAAGCCCTTGCTAAATTTAGTAAGGGCTTTTTTATTACTTCAGTTGTTTTAGATACAATTGAATTGTGTTTTCCAGACCAAAATATATGGAGTCGCTTATTAGCGCATGACCAATAGAAACTTCCAGTAAGTTTTCGATATTATTTTTAAAGTAAGCTAAGTTTTCTAAACTTAAATCATGTCCTGCATTTACGCCAAGTCCTAGTTTATTAGCAAGTTTTGATGCTTCTGAAAATGGTTTTATAATTGTTTCTTTTTGAGAAGAATACAATCGAGCATATTCCTCTGTATATAGTTCAATTCTATCAGTACCTGTTGTTTTAGCACCTTCAACCATTTTTAAATCAGCATCCACAAAAATGGAAGTACGAATTCCTGCTTTTTTAAATACGGCAATGATATCTGTCAGATAATCTTTATTAGTGATAGTATCCCAACCATGATCAGATGTTAATTGATTGTCACCATCAGGCACCAAAGTTACTTGTTCAGGTTTTACATCCAGAACCAAATCAACAAATTTTTGAATTTTAGGATTTCCTTCAATATTAAATTCTGTTTTCAGTAAAGGTTTTAAATCATATACATCTTGGTAGCGTATGTGTCTTTCATCAGGACGTGGATGAACAGTGACACCTTGAGCACCGAAGCGTTCAGCATCCTGAGCTACTTGTAATAGATTAGGTGTGTTGCCACCGCGCGAATTACGAATAGTAGCAATTTTATTTATGTTAACCGAAAGTTTTGTCATGTTGTAAAAGTACTATTAAAAGAATTTCTATAGATAACGTTTTGCTAAATTTTCATCTGGCACAATACAACTATCTTGTTTTCCATACCATTTATAGCGATTTTTTGCTATATAATCATATACCCAATTTCTAATAAATGGCGGCACAATAATAAATATAAAGCCTAATGAATAAAATCCTTTTAAGTATTTTCCTAACCTTAATGCAGCCGAAGATTTGATGTATGCTTTGTTTTTTTCTATTAAAACAAGACTATCTGTTTCTTTTGGATTTATGGAGTAGTGGTTTAAAATTTCGATTCCTATGGGTGATTGTAATGATGTGAAATAAAGTTCTTGATTTTTTTCGTGTTTTAATACAAATTGGACAGATGAATGACAGAGATTGCAATAGCCATCAAATAACAAGATTGTTTTATTTTTCAATATATTATTCATAATCTATGGTCTCACGCCAACTGAATAAGGATCGGATGCTACTTCAGTTTTTTTAGAAAGAAGTTGCATTGTATTGATATTAAAATAATTTACAAATCCGTTTCTTCCGCAAGTTCCTGTATGATGTGGTGCTGGTCCGGTAGTGCTTATATTTCTGCTAGCTACAATAACATAACCATTTGTTTCGTCTAAAGCTATACCATGCGGTTGATAACCTACCGAATAATTATTCGTTTGGTATGTCGTCATGTCTATTACTGTGACTGAACCTTTGATGTTAGGGTTAATGTTTGGCTCATATTCACAAGTAACATACAATTTATTCTTGGTAATACTTTTGGCAAATTCTAGGGGATATTGCCCAGTACTAATCGTTTGTAAAAGTATGTCGCCAACTGTACTCATTACTCTTACTTGATTTGAGGCCTGGCAGGTTACAAAATACTTACTGCCATCCGGAGAAAATGTTATTTCGTGAGGATCTAGAGAGGATGTTTGATTTGGTATTCCTGAACCATCTAAAGTAACTTCTATAAAACCGTTTAAGGCAGTATCTATCTTATAAATATAATTTCCTGTTTGACGAGTTATATAAATAGTATCGTTTGTATTATTTAATGCTACGCCATGCGCATCCGAAAAATTTCCCCCTCCAACATTACTTAACAGTGTCATATTTTCTAAATCAACAACAGCTAGTCTACTGTTTGATTGCCATGAGATACAATATGCTCTTTTTCCATTATTGCTTATGGTAATTGTATTCCAATTTTGATAAGCTCCTAAACTTACTTCTGCCACAAAGCTATCATCTGATGTTCTGTATTTTTGCAATATATTATTAGCAACAAAAACCACATACCAATATTGTCCATCAGGAGAAAACTTTATCATGTGCGGACTTTCAGGGATTCCATTTTTATTTCCAACAGTAATGTATCTCATAGGTAATTGTGTTTCCGCATCAAACACAGTAACTACATCACATCCTTGATTTAATACATAATATTTTTTTCTATTTGGATTGTCGCTCCATTTAATATTACCATTAATGTCAGGTGCTCCGTTATCAATCCAGTTTTTAATAGTTTCTACTTCTGCTTTACTTAAAGCATTACTATTTATGGGCATTGTAGGAGCATTTATTGGACCAAGTTCTTCGTAAGTATTTATAAAATAACATAATGATGAAAAATCGCTTCTGAACGGAATAACAGGCGAGCCATTATTTGAACCTTTGAATAACGATGAAAATGAACTTAAGTCTAAATCTGCGCAAGCTTTGTAGCTGCTTGAATTATGGCAGCCGGGTGTGGCGCATTTATTGGCAAATATTTTTCCAACTGCCTCAGGGTAATCCCCATATACAGGAATAGCTGGGTCTTTAGTGCATGAAAAAAATAAAATAAATGTAAATAAAAATGAAAATATAATGAGGAGATTCCTTCTTGATATTTGAATTTGCTTTTTCATTTTGTTACATAAATGTACGAAACGCTATTGGTAATAAAAAAACAAAAATCAATATTAATTACAAGCAAGCAGAACGAAGTAGTTGCATATACTGTAGACCTTTTTTTCTAGCAAACTCAATATTACGATGCGGAATATTTTCGGGATCCGGAAATAAGCTTAACGCTTTTGTCAAACTTTCTTCTCGTAAAATATGTAACATGGGGTAAATTGAACGATTGGTATAATTTGCAGGATCATTTTCATCTTCACCAGCAAAACAATAATCCGGATGAAAACTAGCTATTTGATAAACGCCCTCATAGCCTTCTTTTTTTATAAAACGCTCAGCTTTGTTTACTAAATCTAAGTAATCATCAAAATCACTAAAATTGTTTGGGAAAATAATAAAGCTTGTTTCAATTTCAGTGTCGGTATCTAAATGTTCTAATTCTTCTTTCAAAGCAAGTATACTATCATTCATGTCAACATCTGATTTAATGATATAACGAATCGTTTTCTTTAAAACGGCTTTGGCAGCAAATGGACAAAAATTACAATCTATAACTACTGATTTTATCCAATTGGTTGTTTGTTCAATAATTTTAGCGTTAGTCATAGTATCATTTTGTTTTTCGTTTTTGTCGTTTTGCTTTTCGGATTTCTTGTTTGACACGGTGTCCTCTGGTTCCTCTTAAACTTTTAATCAAACCTTCCCTTTGTTTAAGCGGAACAAAATTAGGAACAAATGCAGAACTTTCGTCAATTGGTTTTAATTGATTTGGAAGTTTATATAAACTATCGGCAACAACCGGAATAAAATCAACATTCAATTTAAACTTACGTTTAAAAGGTTTCATGAAACTGGCTTGAGCTGGTTCTGTAGCAAATGCTATCGTTTTAAAACCGAGAGTTTTAGCTAATTCACAGGAGTAATATAAATTTTCGGTTGTATGTTCTGCTTTAGTTTCTGTAAAAACATGTTCATCGTTAATGCCCAATTGTAAAGCGAGTAATTTCATTACTTTAGATTCGATATATGGGCTATGAACTGCAGAACCTGAGAAGATAATGTTTTTCGTATAACCATTTTTATAAAGATAATAAGCCCATTTCACACGTTCTGATAAAACCATATTCACTTTTCCTGAATCGTGGGGGGAACCCGGGAACAATAACCACATCATACGGTTTCTTTATGCAAGCGGCATTAAAGCATTTTTCAGGATCTGTATAAAACAAATTGTAATATGCATTGCAGCTTGAAAAAACAATTAATACAAGTAAAAATGAAAATATTTTAAACTGTGCGGACATTGGTATAATCAAATCTAACTAAAACATTTTCAATATTAGTATTTAATACCGAAAGAGATTTATGGTTTGTGAAATGAGAAAATTTTGATTCAATAAAAAAGCCCTTAAATTTTCATTTAAGAGCTTAGTGCCGAATAGTTTACATTCTTGTGATCCCGCTGGGAGATCAATGTGATCCTGCTGGGAACTTTGAAAGCTCTGTAAACGCTAGGTTTTACAATATTCTATATAATACAATTTACATTAGTAACCGAATTAGTAACCGCATAAATTGCTTGATTTTATTGCTATTTGAAAGAACTTGTTTGCTCAGCAAATATACAAAACTCATTAATTAAAACCAATCAAAACACACTAAAAATTTAATATTGAAAATGTTAAATTTTTAGGCTCTGTTATGATATTAAGCTTAAAACCTCATCGGCTTTTAAGCCAGTAAATTCACAAAATTCGGTTACGGAAACCATTTGGTCCTTGTTCTTTTGGAGCGACTTTTTGATTTTTGCCATTAAGGAACGAGAAAACTTTTCACTTTTTCCAGTGATGCGCATAATATCTTTTGGGTAAATACATATTCTTTTGGTGGTGCTCATACACTATATATGCCTTATCTATACTTTTAGTATGGAACAAAGATAAATCCTTCCTTTTTTTATTCCTATGGTAAAAACGAACCAATACGGCATAAAGCATCCTATACGGATGCGCTCTATTGGTTTGATTTTGCTTGTATTATACTTTTGAAGTGTCGAATCAAAACCTATTCGCGATAGGGTTAAAAATGAGACCATTTTGGAGGTTGACTGCGCAGCAGCCAACAAAATGAACCCAAATCACTAAAAAGTAAAAAAATGGCAAGGCAAAAAGGAATCATAAAATTAAAAGGCACCATCGGAGATGTGTCCTTTTATAAAACTCAGGATGGGCATTTAGCTCGTGAGAAGGGTGGCGTTGATGCAAGTCGTATCGCAAACGATCCTGCATTCATTCGCACTCGTGAAAACGGAGCTGAATTCGGTTCTGCTGCCAGTTCTGGAAAACTTTTGAGAGATGCATTACGCACATTATTAATGAATGCAAGCGATAACCGTGTAACGGCTCGCTTGACTAAATTAATGACTGATGTAAAAAACCTTGATGCAACAAGCGCAAGAGGTGCAAGAAGCGTTGGCGTAGCCATCGCTTTACCGATTGCGAAATCTGCAATGAAAGGTTTTAACTTCAACAGTCGTGCGTTGTTGGGAGGCGTGTTATTTAAACCGTATGCTGTGAATACAGCTACGGGTGTAATAACCATTAACGGAATTATTCCGATTAATGATATCGCTTTCCCAAATGGTGCAACTCACATGAGCATTAAAGGAGCTTGGGCAAAAGTTGATTTTGCAAATGGCACATACCAGGTTGAATTGACAAATACAACCAATGTGCCTATTGATGCAACACCAAGCAACGTAGTATTAACCCCTAGTGCAGTTCCTGCAGGCGCTGGAGTTGATTTATTTTTATTGATGGTAGAATTCCATCAAGAAGTAAATGCAGTTCAGTATTCGCTTAAAAATGGGGCTTATAATGCGTTAAGCATTGTTGAGGTCAACTAAAATGGAAAGTAAAACAGAAGTTAAACCAGCAGTTGTCGAAATTCGTGTAACGATTAAGACAACTGCTAAAAAAGCAAAACCGAAATGAAACTAATCGATAGATTAAAAGCACCAACTCCGAAATTTTTCAGAGTGTTGCGTAATGTTGGTTTAGGCTTAGCTGCTGCAGGTGGCATATTGGTGGCATCACCAATTGCCATACCTGCAATAGTTGTAACAATTGGAGGCTACATGATTGTAGCAGGAAGTGTTGCAACTGCTGTTAGCCAAGCTGTAACAACATCAGAAGGCGAAAAAAAAGCACAATAATCCTTAAAATCGTAATCAAAATGCAAAACAACTGTGAAAATACAGAAGTAAAAAACGATTTATTCGTAAGAGTAAAAGTTAAAAAAGCGCCTAAGTATAAAGCGCCTTACGAATTATCGGATAAAGTACACATGATTGCTATTGAGGTTGACGAAACGGAAACCGAAACAGAATCAAGTCTTGATTTGAATATTCATATTCAATCAAGAGCCGGAAGCAAGCTTACAAAAGCAGATGCTGGCAAGTAAAAAAATGTCAAACCCTAAAAAAACAATTCCAATGGAAGGAACTGAAAAAACAAGCACTACAACATTATCATTTGATATTAAAGTGCAATTACTACACAAAGAAAAAGGCGAATTAGTTGATGCAATTGCAGCTGGTTCGAAGTTAACAAAAGCAGATAGTGGCCGCGAAGCGGACATTATTGAAGATTGGATTGATATTACTATCGACCCAAGCGAAAAGGTTAACGAGTTGCCTAAGATTGAGATCCAATCTCACTCTAAAATGACTAAAGCAGATTCAGGAAGAGCTTAATCATGTCAACCCATCACAACATAGAAAGCGGAACTATCCTGGGCACTGTTTCTGGAACGGTCTTAACCGTATTGGTGAACATTGGTTCGTCAGATGTAGTCAAAACAGTTGTACTTGCAGCACTTGGTGCTGTGGTCAGTTTTAGTGTATCGTTGTTGCTGAAATGGTTGCTTAAGAAATTCAAAAAATAAACTGCTTTAAAATCTAATTAAATGGTCGCCCCGAATGGAGCGACCATTTTTTTATTATATTT
>DAORKG010000018.1:0-69906 GCA_035439445.1 Bacteroidia bacterium | reverse complement strand
CCTTTTTATTTAATTTAGTGTATTTTTACGTAAATACAAACTAAAGGCAATCCGTAATGATTAATTATGACAACAAACGAAGTAGTAGGCATTTTAACTGCATATAGAGATAGACTCAAAGCTCAATACGAGAAGCCAGGATGGAACAAATGGGCACTATTTGGTGCATTTGCATCTCTTGTTTGGCTTCTAATTAATATTCGCTCCGAAAATAATTTAGAAACAGTTGACTCATTTAAACTTCTTATAGTCTTAATTCTTTCTGAAACATTATTTCATCAAATACAAGCAGCAATTAACTTAAGTTCTAAAACAAAGACAAAATATATTGAATTTAAAAAAGAACTTCCAAACAGGTATCTGTCTCTTGCATTCCAATTTATAATTTATTCATTAATTTTAATATACTCTCATAACTTTATAAATTTTCCTTTCAAAAATTGTGATATTATTTATTTTGGATTTTTATATTTTGTTACTGTAATCACTATTTTAATACCACTTATTTCAAAAATAGGATTTCCTTTTCCACAAGGTAAAATAGCTGTAAAGGAAGCCAAGTGGTTTAAAAATTTATTTTTAATCATTATCATCTTTCTAACCACCTGCTCTATCTATTTCCTTTTATGTATTATAAACAATTGGAAAATATATAGTATGTGGTCATCTTCATTTATCTTTTTTGGGTTTTACTTTGTCTTATCCAAATTAATTGAAACGATTCAAAAAAATCCTTTAATTGATGAAATTGATTATTTAATTGATGATGTTGTTTTTAATAAAATGACACCAGAAGCTGCAATTAATAATCTAAAACTAATAGTAATTGGACTAGAATTTAAAGATGCCATTTCCCCATTACTAATTGAGTATTTCGAAATTGAAAAAAACGTTAGAGAAAAAATTAATTATATAAATCAAATAGCTATAAAAACAAGTGAAGAGAATGATGAAATAAAAAGGAAAGCTCTCATTGATGGACTTAATAGCAACATTAATTATTTTATTAATAATGAATATTTACAGCTCACCAAATTCACAAAGAAAGTGAGTTTAAGATTAACAATATATCAATCATTTGATCACGATACAAATGAGATGAAACAAACAATTGAACAAATAAATACTTCTATCAAAGATCTTGAGACACAAATTCAGATTGCTAAGATTGCGATTAATAAATTAAATAACTAAAACTAACTCTTAGTTTATATTATTTAGGCAAATGTTTCAATTTCAATCTGCCTTAGTAGGCTCAGGAAAAAACAGTTTTATAAAAAATAAAAAAACATGGCAAGTATTAATCCTCATATTAATTTTAATGGAAATGCCGAAGAAGCATTTAATTTTTACAAATCAGTATTTGGTGGAGAGTTCGCCAAAATTATGCGTTTCAAAGATTTAGCCAGTGATGATTTTCAGGTGTCGGAACATGAGGCAAACAAAATTATGCACATTGCTTTGCCTATTGGTAAAAACCTATTAATGGCTAATGATGTTCCAGAGTTTATGGGAAAAACCAACGAAAATGAAAACAGAAGCAAAATTGTGATTACGGCAGACAGCAAAGAAGAAGCCGATAAATTATTTAATGGCCTTTCGGTTGGCGGCCAAATTGAAATGCCTATTTCTGATAGTCCTTGGGGTTCGTACTTTGGTATGTTTAGAGACAAATATGGTATTGAGTGGATGGTAGACTTTGATCCAACTTATAAAGGATAATCATCCCTTGCTTTTATGATTTTTTAAGACTCATTAAATCATCTCTCAACTAAATTTCAATAGCTTTACTCTAAATACAATAGTTATGAAATACGATTGGATAACAGGAGTTCTTATTTATCTATACGCCACACAATTAATTGCTCAAGCTATTGGTACTCACCGAGAAATTGGTTATAGTAAATCTGTGTATTGGTGCATTGTATTAACTCCAATTATTGGCTTGGTGGTTACTTTGTTAAGTCCGAAAATTAAAAAAGGATTGATGAGTAACGTTTAAAAAATGGATAAGGAAGAATTTAAACGCAACTTAAATTTACTTCAATCTCGCATCGAAGAAATTCTTGAGTTTTATCACTCTCACTCTTGTCAATGTGCATTTCCTCGTTTTAGGCAATACGTTAGTATCGATTGTGCGGATACAGGCAATTCATTTTACGTCAACGAAACGGAAACTTTCATCAGCAATAGCAGTAAGTATTTCGATATCCAACCATTAACACCAGAGCGTGGTGGTGAATGTTATCTATCTATTTACACTTGCAAAAAATGTGGTTCAACTTATGAATATGGTTGGTCGGATTTCAGTATTTACATCAACAGAAGTTACCTGAAACTGAAAGAACAAAAAACAAATGATATTGGTAAGGAACCCATTAATCCAATCCCCATTTTTTTGGGACCTATTGGCCATAGTTATCTTGAAAACACTTTTGTACAAAAAGACTTAGAATCGCTGACTCTATATTTAAAGGAAATAAAAGGGAATTAAAAACTAGCTCTCAGAAATAGCAATCATTTGAAAAGGTAAGTCAACCATACCTTCAAAGTTTTTACCTGCTGCTAAAATATCTTCATCGTTTTCTTCGTAAATCCAATTAATCTTAACTGATGCTCCTTTGCCTTTATTAAATTTTTCTAATTTCTTAAACACACTTAATAAGCAAGCCGAAGAACTACTGTTATAGTATTCTAATTGAATATTTAAAATAGTGGCATTTTTAGGATTAGGATCTGCTAAGTATGTATCCAAAGCTTCAAACAACGGATTATAAAACTCCAGAGAGTTTTCGGGAATAGAACGGCCGGAAATATTTAATTCACCTTTTGTTAAATCAAATTTAATAGTTGGTGTATTAGCTGTAGCATCTATTGAATATTTTTCCATCTGTCGTTCTATTTAAAATTAACCTGTCTGTTTTAAATTAATGTCTCAGACCGTGAAGTTAGAGAATTTTTGTAAAAATAGCATGATGCACTAGTGAACTATTAGATAAAATACGCCAAAAGCTAGTTTAACTGAGCAAACAGTTCTTTTAATTCGTCCGGAGTTAAGTCTCTCCACTCACCTATTTTGAGTTTATCAAGCTTAATATTCATCACTCTTACTCTTTGAAGCTTAATCACTTGATAATCAAACGCATTACACATTCTTCTAATCTGTCGGTTTAAGCCCTGAGTGAGCGTAATTCTAAAAATTCTTTTCGAATTTGGCTCTCTCGAAACCACACAAGGTTTTGTTTTTACACCTTGTATTTCTATACCTTCCGATATTTCTTTCAAAAAAGCCGATCTCACTGGTAAATTCAAGGTTACAATATATTCTTTCTCATGTTCGAATTTAGAATTACCAATTTTATTGATAATCTCGCCATGATTGGTCAGCAAAATCAATCCTTCCGAATCTTTATCTAATCGTCCAACCGGATAAATAGCTTGCGAATGCCCAATGGCATCAATGATATTATTTTCTATTTTTTCGGAAGTGCACTCAATTCCTTTTGGTTTGTTGTAAGCAATATAGGTAGGGATAAATTCCTTTTTCTTGAGTTCTTCACCATCAATTAAAATCACATCTCCCTCTTTAATTTTTGTACTAAAGGTGGCTAATTTACCATTAACTAAAACTCGCTTTGCATCAATTAGTTCATAAGCCTTTCGACGTGATGTATAACCTGATTGACCTATGTATTTATCTACTTTCATTTTTTTGTTTGATTTAATTACAATGTCACTTCGAGCGAAGTCGAGAAGCGACATGGATATTAATTTTTTATGTATCGAAACGTATTTTTATGAGAGCTTTCGTTCCTACACTCTGAATATTCTTTCAACTTATTCCAATTCTCTTTTATTAAGGCTTCTTTTTTGACTTGGCTCCAGTTCTTTATTTTTTTCTCCCATTCTATTGCTAGATTAAAATCTGTAAATAATTCACAATAAACCAATTCTACAGGAAGTCTTGATGAAGTATATGAATCCTTTTTCAATCCTCTTTGATGCTGAATCAAACGTCGTTCTGGATTGTTAGTTATACCAGTGTAATAAGTACTATCTGAACATTTAAGGATGTAGACATATAGATACTTTACTGTTTTCATTTTAATTAATTATCTACTTTTATTTGTCTTGTTCTCGACTTCGCTCGAACTGACAAATTAAAAGAACTACCTCTTCTTTTTCTTCTTGCCTTTATATTCCTTGTCCTCTTTCTCTGCATCGGCAATTAGTTTTCTCCAGTTATCATTCACGTCTTCAGTTAATGCTAATGTTTCTTTGTAATCAGATTTAGCAACTTCCAGTACCGTGATTTCTTTATTCATGAATTGTTCTATATCTTCCAAAATAGGTTTTTCCTCAGGACTGCAAAACGATACCGCAACTCCTTTATTATTTCCACGTCCTGTTCGCCCTACTCTATGCACATAGTTTTCGGCCACCTCCGGCAAATCATAATTCACCACATAATCTACGTTTGCAATATCTACTCCACGAGCACTGATATCGGTTGCGATTAATAATTTAAAATCTCCGTTTTTGTAGCCATTCATTACCTCCATTCTACTCGTTTGGTCTTTGCCGCCATGCATGGTTTGGCTTTTAATCCCAACACGTTTCATGGCTTCATATACTCGCTCGGCTCGCACTTTAGTTCTCACAAATACTAAAATTCTACTTTCCGGATTTTCGTTTACAATGCGTTCTAAAAAGAAACGTTTATCATCCATGCTCACAAACATCACCGAGTGCGTCACATTTTTTGAAACAGGATCTTTAGGAGAAATCTGAATACGAATAGCATTATGTACTAATGAATAGGCAAGCTTTTTAACTTTCTCATTAATCGTGGCTGAGAAAAATAATGTTTGACGATAACGAGGTAAATATTTAATCAGGTCTTCAATGTCTTTATAAAAACCTAAATCCAACATTAAATCCGCTTCATCCAATACTAACACTTTAATATCTCTCAATTTTAAATGTCCTTGGCTTGATAAATCAAATACACGACCCGGTGTGGCAATTACCACATCTACTCCACGATGCAATTGTTCTATTTGAGGATCCTGATCAACACCACCATAAATACCTAAGGTTTTCACGTCGGTATATTTTCCAATCTTATCAAACACTTCAGTAATTTGAATCGCCAGCTCATGAGTTGGAACCATGACTATAGCCTGCACACCACGACCCGTTCCTGCTTTTTCAATTAAGTGAATAATAGGTATCGCAAAAGCCGCTGTTTTTCCGGTACCTGTTTGAGCAATGGCCAACACATCTTCTCCATTTAAAATATTAGGAATGGCTTTAAACTGAATATCAGTTGGGCGCTTAAAACCCAATTCATTTAAACTTTGTTTTATTTCGGGTAAAATATGGTATTCTTCAAACTTCATGTTACAAAGGTAGTAGAATTTAATAAAGTCTATATTTAATATAAAACGGCCATAAAAATTCTCTAAAAAGTAATTTATCAGATACAATTTATTTTAGAATGTATTTGCAATTTGAACTAGCTAAGTTATATTTTTATATTGCTGATGTAATTATGAACTCTGTATCAAAAAATAAATCCATTATTATTTCCAAGAAAGAAATAACTAATATAGTATCAGCAGAATTAACGTCAGATAATATTATTGAAGTTAAATGGAATCCTCATAATGACGAGATAGAAAAACAACATCTAATTGAGTTAAAGAGTTTAATTAAAGAATTAGGTGGTGGTAAAAAAATGCTTATTTACGTTGAGACATTTAATTTCATGTCAATAACTGCTGAAGCACGACAATATGCATCAACTAAAGAATCAAGCGAATATACTTTAGCTAATGCTGTTTTAGTTGATTCTTTAGGTAAGAAAATATTATTCAACTTCTTTATGAATATTACTACTCCTGTTGTACCCACAAAAGGCTTTAATAGTAAAGAAGATGCCATTGAATGGTTAAATAAATTACAATAAAAATTGTAACTTAATTATATCGACTGTGTTATAAGTAGTAATTCCACTATTTGTTTACTTAATACTACACATTATGATAAGATTAATTTACTACTCCATTTGTATCGCCTTCGTCATTTCTGTAAACTATGCTTGCGATGCACCAATTGCCAACACCGGCAATGCAACTCCTGAACCTGTATCATCAGTAAGAATACCAAAAAACGACATTGCTCCCTTTGTAAAAGAAGAACAAAAAACAGAAGTACCAAAACCTGTTAGCCGAATTCAGAAAAGAAAAGTCATAAAAGATTCGGTTGAAGAACCAAAAGTACTTTATGCTATCAGTGACGAAATCATTGATTCGCTCAATAACATTCAACCATTGTATGACCAAGATAATTATAATCAATTGGCTATATCCTATTTCTCTACTCTAGCTGATTCGTTACATGGACGTTCTTATTTTGCTGATAATTCAGATGCTGTGATGTTATCTGTGATGGATATACTAACCTCTAGACTTAACGAAGGAACCGACATTGTGTTTTTAGTTGATAAAACCGGCAGTATGGATGATGATATTGAAAATGTGAGGAACAGTTTACACATGATTATGGATTACTTATCTAAATTTAATAATGTGAAAGTAGCCATGGCTTATTATGGAGATAAAAACTACCATCACAACCTTTGGTATAATCGTACTGATTTAACAAATGATGTTAGTGTTATTAAAGATTTTATGGAAACTTATACAACCATAGGAAATCCAGATGTGGCAGAATCTGTTAATGATGGCATTGTGAGAACTGTAGAGGAAATGGACTGGACACCAGGAAACAGGAGATTGATGCTGGTAATTGGAGATGCGCAATCTCAATTACCTCCCTACTCTAGTTACACACAATCTCAGGTGATTCATAAATGCGACTCGATGCAAGTGAAATTTAATTTATACCCTATCATCATTGCCAGCAGACAAACGTATGTAGAAAAAGTTCATGGTGTTTCAGAATTTGCCAAAGTATATCCCAATCCGGCAAACGAATACTGTCATTTAAAATTACCCGGCAACGAAACCATTTTCTACGAAATTAATGACATGACCGGAAGAAAAGTTATAAGTTCAAGTACTAATTCAACAGGTATTAATATTCAGCTAAACAATCTTCCTAGCGGAACCTATTTAATACAAGCTTATAATCAGGATTATTCCAAATTTTACAGTAAACCGTTAATCATACAACATTAAACTATTCTATCTAAATAAAATAGTAATAGGGCATACTTAGATTGATATTCTCTTTCGTAAGAAGAAGTTTGATATTCTTTTGGATGAGCATAGGCTAAATTTTCAAAACCTTTCAATAATTGCTTAAAATCATTGGGATCCATTTTTTTGATGAACATTGTTTGATTGGCTTCCAATAAATTAAATATATCCAATGCAGATTTATGCAACGATGAATTTGAATAGTTTTTTATTTCGAGAATGATATCATTGATAAGCATAAAGCAAACATACTAAAATGCTTCGACTCGTTCAGCATGACAATAAAATTTGTAAGAAAATGAAAGCTTAGTATATTTAAGCAATTAAATATATTATAAAACATGAAAAAAGTTATAACTTCAGAAAATGCTCCGCTACCAATTGGCCCATATAGTCATGCAAACATGGTTCCCGCATCAGGTAATATGTTATTTGTATCAGGACAAGTAGCTAAAGATGCTAAAACAGGTGAATTAACATTAGGCGACATTAAAAGCGAAACAAAAAAAGTAATGGAAAATGTTTCTGCCATTTTAAATGAAGCTGGTATGGATTTAACCAATGTGGTTAAAACAACTATCTTTATGAAAGACATGAACAACTTTGCTGCTATGAACGAAGTGTATGGTTCGTTTTTCACAGGTAATTTTCCTGCACGCGAAACAGTACAAGTATCAAGATTACCATTAGATGTGAATGTTGAAATATCTGTAATAGCAGTTAAGTAAAAGCAAATAAGAAACATGTCAGTTCGAGCGAAGTCGAGAACAGTTAAATACATCTCAACTACGCTCGATGTGACATTAATTTAAATTCTAAACTTGATTCAGGGGCTTTTTTTTAACACATCTAGTCATTTTGCTACTTCCAAAATTTTACTATATTTGGTATAACTAAAAACAAAACCCATGAAAAAGATTTTTACCAGTTCTCTTTCAGTTATTGCAGTTACTTTACTTTTAAATCAAAACATTAATGCTCAGTCATTTAGAAAGGGCTCATTATCTATTAGTATTTCTGAGGGGCATACCTTAGCCAACTATAAAACAAGCGACTTTAGTTCTGGTAGCGATGTTCTTGTAAACGAGGAGCCGATTATTGGAGTTAGAGATCCTTTAATTATTGAATATGGTGTTTCAAAACGTTGGAGTGTTGCATTGAGTTCGGGTACAGATGTTTTTAATG
Source organism: Bacteroidia bacterium (assembly GCA_035439445.1). GTDB lineage: Bacteria > Bacteroidota > Bacteroidia > B-17B0 > Aurantibacillaceae > UBA4416. The sequence continues at coordinate 61,495 of DAORKG010000018.1, read as the reverse complement.
TGAATCCCTCAAAATATTACGGTTTCTCAACGAGTGATAATAAAGTAGAGCTTAAAACATCTGAATTAAACGCAGAATGTAGTTACCATCTTTTTATGAATAAACGTTTAGACTTATCTGTATTTGCCGCTACAGGTATTTTTTCAATAAAAATGAAAGGTAACGATGGGGATAATTTCTACAACTATTCTTCTAACGGAACTATTGTGAGATATGGCACACGTGTTCATTATTATTTTTGGAATCGATTAGGCGCTGTTGGAATGATTAGTTCATATATGGCAAATAGCTCACCAAAAGATGTGAAAGACAATAATGTCGCCAAAAAATATTCGACTAATATCAATGGTATCGCCATTGAAGGAGGTCTTGTATTTAGAATTATTAAGTAATTATTGTATAGTTACTTAACTAAACCCGATCTTCTTAACAAAGCTTTAGGATCAGCGTCTCTTCCTCTAAATCTGTTATATAAAATAGAAGGATGCTCGCTACCACCTGCCGATAAAATATTTTTATAAAATGCAGTAGCAACTTCTTGATTAAATATTCCTTTTTCTTTAAAAGCCTCAAAAGCATCTGCATCAATAACTTCGGCCCACTTATATGAATAATAACCTGAAGAATAGCCACCTGGAAAGATATGAGAGAAAGAGCAAGAAGTACAAGTTTCCGGAACCGAAGGCATTAAATCTGTTTTAGCTGTTACACTCACTTCAAAATCTTTCACATTAGATATATCTTTTGGGTTTTGACTATGCCATGCCATATCTAAAGTTGCTAAACCTATTTGTCGAATGGTTGCTAAACCACTCTGAAAATTAGAAGAATCAATAATTTTTTGAATGTAGTCCGCAGGAATCGGTTCTCCTGTTTCATAGTGTTTAGCAAATAAATCTAAGCACTCTTTTTCATAACACCAGTTTTCTAAAATTTGAGAAGGTAATTCCACAAAGTCCCAATAAACACTTGTTCCCGTTATACTTCCATATTGCCCATTGGCACACATGCCATGCAAAGCATGACCAAACTCATGAAACAAGGTAGTCACTTCATCAAAACTCAATAAAGATGGTTTGCTTTCTGTTGGTTTTGTAAAATTACAAACAATGGATACGTGTGGTCTAACGTTTACTCCGTTTTCTATTTTCTGATTCACAAATGATGTCATCCATGCACCTTGACGTTTACCGGCACGTGGAAAAAAATCTGCATAAAACACAGCCAAAAATTCACCATTGGCGTTCTTCACTTCATATGTAGTAACATCTTTATGATATAATGGAATGTCGTTACGTTGAATAAATGTTAAGCCATATAATCGTTTAGCCGTTTCAAAAACTCCGGCAATAACATTTTCTAATTTAAAATAAGGACGTAATAACTCATCATCAATGGCAAACTTCTCTTTCTTTAACTTTTCTGCATAATAAGGAATATCCCATTTCTTCAAATCCTCAGGTCCGTTATTTGCTTTTATATAAGTTTTCAGTTCCTCCAATTCACTCTTTGCAAACGGTAAAGCATTGTCTAATAAATTTTCTAAAAACGAAAACACCTTTGCCGGAGATTGTGCCATACGTTCTTCCAACACAAAATCAGCATGAGATTTATAACCTAATAATACAGCACGTTCATGGCGCAATACTGCAATTTGTTTCAGTATTTGCTGGTTATCGTGTTCATTATTTTTAAATGCTTTTGAGCCATATGCTTTAAATAGTTGCTCTTTCAATGTTCTGTTTTCAGAATATGTCATAAAAGGACCATAGCTTGGATAATCTAAAGTAAATACCCAAGCATTGTCTTTTCCTTTTTCTTTGGCAGTCATTTTAGCAGCTTCTATCGTTCCTTCTGGCAACCCGGCTAAATCTGATTCATTTGTAATGACTAATTCAAAGGCATTACTTTCTGCTAAAACATTTTCGCTATAAGTAAGTGATAGTTGAGATTTTTCTTTATCAATCGTTCTTAATTTTTCTTTTTGTTCATTGTTTAATTTAGAACCATTGCGTACAAAACCTTTGTAAGTTTTATCTAATAACGTACTTTGCTCCGGAGTTAATGTATACTTATGTTTATTGTTATAAACTACTTCTACACGTTTAAACAAATCTACATTCAGCATAATGTCATTTGAGTAATCACTCAATTTTGGCGACATTTCCTTGGCAATAGCTTGCATTTCTTTAGAGGTTTCGGCTAAGTTTAAATTTGAAAAAGTCATGCTAACTAATTCCAATAATTGTCCCACTTTTTCTAAAGCCTCAATAGTATTTGAAAAATCAGGCTCCGAAGAATTTTTAACGATAGCATCAACTTCAGCTAAACCTTTTTTAATACCTTCTTCAATAGCAGGCATATAGTGTTCTACTTTTATTTGATCAAAAGGAATTGTATTAAAGGGAGTATTAAATTTTGATAGAAAAGGATTATTCATAGATTACGTTTTAAGTAAATAATGTATATACAAGATACAAAGTAAATATATAATGGTTTAAGAAATTTAAAGAAAAAAGTACCTCATATTTATTCAAAATAAGTTGCTCAATAATAGCCTATAACTAACCAAAATGTTTAGCAACATAAATGATGTTAGATGTAAGTTTAGTAGTATCTAAAACTTCTAAAGATAAATGAGGATATTTAGCAATCGTATCTTTTATTAAAGTTCCGCTCACAAAATGTAATCCATCCGTTTTAGTTTTATTAAAACCAAATACTTTTGTGCTCATAAACTCCGTATACCAAGTTCCTTTTTGGCGTGTTTCAATATCCTTATCGGCATCTCTAATAACCAAAACTCCTCCTTTATTTAGTTTAGAAACACAATTATCAATTACCTGAATTTGTTGATCTTCTTTTAAATAATGTAACACATCGCTAATAATAAATCCATCAGCTTGAGGAAAATCATACACCGTTACATCTCCTACTGCAAAAGATAATTTATCTGATTTATCAGCACAATTATCAGCTACAGCAATTTTTTCATCATCATAATCAACTCCTAAAATTTCTCGTTGTCGGCCTTTATACATTAACATGTAAGGTAAAAATCCATAGCCACAACCAACATCCACAATTTTACCTGTTTTAGGCATTAAACTTTCAAATAGCTGATAATTGTTTTCTAAACCTGTTTTAATTCGGCAATACCATTCTAATACAGGGCCTTTAAAAATGTAATTACGAATTAAACGAGATCTAAAATATTTTACGGATTCTCTCTCATCTCTTAACAATTGATACTCCTGACGCATTAATTTACAAACAGACTTAGAACGTTCCTGATAAGTTGCTCCAAAAGAAGTGTCTGTTGGTTTAATTCTTTCTAATATTTTAACCGCTAATGAACCATCTTTAAAGTGAAAATCACCTTTTGTAACGGTATCTCCGGCTCCATGCAATAACAAAGGAATAATATCTAATTGCATTTGTTCTGCTAATAAGAAAGCTCCTTTATGAAAACGTAAAATGTCACCGGTTACACTACGGGTTCCTTCAGGGAAAATTAAAATTGAATATCCTTGTTTAACTAACTCGGTTAATGAAGGAATACAATTTTCATAACCATCAGACGCTCTATAATAATCCGCCTTCTTCACAATCCAGCCATAGAAAGGCGAATTATAAACCCAATCGTTTGTAAAAACAACAATTTTTGGATATAACTGCAAAGTTAAAGCTAAATCAATATGCGACTGGTGATTTGATACGATAATGGCAGGTTTTTGAAATGTTTCGTTATGAGGATTGATAATGGTTTTCTTGACATTAAAGAAACACGCTAATATAAAACGGAACGTATACATGATGATATAATGAAATATCAACTTGCGAGTAGCAGTTTTAGCAGGGAAAACAGTAAATAAAATTAAACCACATAATGTAATTAATAATGAGCCAACTAAAAATCCTGCAAATCCAACAATAGTAATGAAGATATATTTAGCCGAATATGGTAATAATCCCCTTTTCCTTCTGTTTAAAATCATCCAGTTAAATAGCAGTGGCTGAACAATAAATGAAATAAACACTACACAAACCATTCCTATCAACGTAATTAAAGCAATGGATTGCAAGGCCGGATGTTTAGCAAATACCATTACTCCTATTCCTATAATTGTAATCAGGGCTGATAACAAAATAGATGATTTAAAAGAATCCAAATTCTTTTTACCGAACTTATATTCGTTCAGTAAACCATCCATAATAAAAATACTATAATCATCTCCTAAACCAAAAATGAAAGTTGAAATGATAATGTTAATGATGTTAAACTTAATACCAAACAGTGCCATAATTCCTAAAATCCATAACCATGAAATAAGCATTGGTAAGAAGTTAATGACTGCCAATTCAACGCGTCCATGATTTAAGAGCATGAAACCAAACACCAAAATGGAAGTTAACAATAGAATTGTATTAAAATCAGAACTTATAATATCAACAAACTTGCTTGTTAAATTTTGTTTATCAAACACTACAATATTTGGTTCTGATTCGAAGGCTTGATAAATTTTCTCTCTATTTTCAGCATCTACTTTTACATGATTAATAATAGATGGTTTTCCATCTACTTTTCCTATCCATTCTTTAAACAAATATTTATTTAAAGAATCAGAATCTGATTGAGAAAGTCCTTCGGGACGTTTATCTAATAAATCATAAAACGATTGAAAGGCTGATTCCTTGAATTTATATTTTGCTCCTTCTGCTATTAATAGTTTTTTTATACTATCTTTTTTAGGTTGAGTAAAAAAATTATTCCATCTGTTAATCCTAGCCTGTTGTTCTTTATCAGACATAAACAAAGCATTAACCGAAGAGTATTTTTTTATTATCCCTTGCTGTTTTAAAGCTTCTAATTTTTCGGAAACAATCGTATTATTATCTAAAGCCTCGTTTAAATCCTTTCCATTACTAAATATATATACTGAACGGGCTGCAAAATTATTGACTTCATCTAGATGTTTTTCAGCATCACGAGTTTCCTTGGTCATGAAACTCATTTTATTCATGTCGCTTTCAAACTTAACATCACCTGCAAAAAAAGTAAATAGTAAAGTCAATAAAAATGCTGAAATAACAATGACTTTATTTTTATCAAAACGATAAGCAGTAAACTTATCAATAAAAGAATGATGTGTAGATTGTTCATCTTCAGAAACAACTTTTTCTTTTCTAAAACTAAATTTCAATAATTGAGGGAGCACAAATATTGAGAACAACATCGCTCCAATTAAAGAAAAGGCTGCAAATAAACCAAAATCATGTAGTGCCTCTGATTTTGCAAATAATAAACTTAAAAAAGCACCAACAGTTGTTGTGCAACCAATTAACATTGGAAATGTTAGATCCTGCAATACAGTTTTTACATCTCTGGTATGTTTATAATGTGTAAAAAAATGTAATGAATAGTTAATGGCAATACCTAAAACCACTGCTCCTGCACCTATGGCTATTGCAGAAACCACTCCTTTAAATAAGAACAGGAAACTCAAAGAAAAAACCATTCCAAAACCTACCGGAAACAAAATAAATATTGTAACCAATGGATTTCTAAAATAGATCCCAAGTAATAAAGCAATAACAATAACCGCAATACTTGATGTATAGATGCTATCTTTTCTTAACTGGTTGGCATTTCCGGCCGAAACAATACAAGCCCCAAACGATTCAATTAAGACATTATTAGTTGTAAATTTATGACAAGCGCTATCTACAACTTCTATTAAATGTTTATTTCCCTTAGTGTCATTTGGTAAATGAGATGGGGTAATAAACATGAGAACATGTTTATGATCTTTAGTTACAATATGACTGTTGTATGTTTCAAAATTTTCATCCAACTGTATGTTTTGAAGTTTTTTAAGTGCGATTGGTGTAAAATTTAAGGGATCTCGTTGTATATATTTCCCAAGCACAACACCTGATGGAGATAATAATGTTGTATAATCTCTTTCAATAGTTGACGTAATACTATCATTAATAATAAGATTTGAAATTTTAGTGTAATCTTTTTCTTCTAAAAACAATGGTAAATTGCGATAGAAAACATCATATACTTGCTGCATTCTATCATCCGATAAAGTATATGTAATATCCGAATAGTCACTTGAATCAATTTTATGCAAAACATGACTATAAGCTGAATCTGTTTTTTCAATCAGCAAATCTATATTCTCCGCATTCTCAGTTGAAGCATGAACAATTAACTTATCTTTTGATTTTAAATTTTCTAAAATAGAATTTACGGATTGGGAGTTTTTATCAGAAGGAACAAATCTTGTAATATCTTCTTCTAACTTAATTTTTGAAGCAAAGAAACCTAAAGTGCCACATGCTAAAATTATCAGAACAACAAAAAGCACTTTTCGTTTCTGAAAAAAAGAATATATCAAATATGAAAGGTTAAACATAGGGTTTAAAGATAATAAAAAAGGCGTTTTTCCTGTTAAAATGATATATTTTTATTAGCGTTTTAGTTCGGTTATCAGCATTTGATGCTTAATAAAAAAGAAACCTATTTCTTTATTTCAAAGGAAAAAAATTGTAAACTTGAACATCATCATTAGCAATTGATGAAACTAAAAACTGTAATATATGTCCATTTTAATAGCAGATAGCGGGTCAACAAAAACTGATTGGGTATTGTTAGACAATAATAATATTATTCTTCAATTTCAGACAATTGGGTTTAACCCCTATTTTCAAAGTAGTGAGGACATCTATACTGAAATTAAAAACAAACTGATCCCTGTTCTTCATGACCAATTACACTCTATTAAACACATTGCTTATTATGGTGCAGGATGTTCTACTCCCGAAAAGGTTCAAGTTGTAAAACAAGGATTGTATCTGGCGTTTGGTAATATTCACTCCGAAGTAAATCATGACCTATTAGCTGCAGCAAGAGCACTTTGCGGAAAGGAGAAAGGAATTGCCTGTATCTTAGGAACAGGGAGTAATAGTTGTTTATATGACGGAACAGAAGTTACTGAAAATGTACCTTCAGTTGGTTATTTATTTGGAGATCATGGTAGTGGTGCAACAATTGGAAGAACATTTATTCAACGTTATTTTGACGAAAAACTACCAATGCACTTGGTAACAGCCTTTGAAAATGCTGGGTATCACCGAGAAATTATACTTGAAAACGTTTATAAAAAACCAATGCCTAGCAGATACTTGGCAAGTATAATGAAGTTTTTATCCGAATTCAGTAATGACAGCTACATTAAGGAATTAATAAAAAACTGTTTTCTTGATTTCTTTGATGCTCAGGTATCTAAATATACAAATGCCAAGAACTTACCTGTTAATTCTGTTGGTTCAATTGGTTATTATTATAAAGATTTACTAGCTGATGCAGCTAAAGAAAAAGGTTTTACTATAGGTAATATTATTAAATCGCCAATAGATGGATTAATTAAATACCACAGCTAATGTCGTTTTTTATAATTCCAATTACCGCTTTAATTGCCTCTATATTAACTTTTTTCTCGGGCTTTGGACTTGGCACAATTTTATTACCGGTATTTACAATGTACTACGAAGCCCCTATTGCGGTTGGATTAACTGCTATTGTCCATTTTTTAAATAATGTATTTAAGATAAGTTTAGTCTATAAAAACATTAATTGGTCTGTTGTTTTAAAATTTGGGATCCCATCTCTATTAGCAGCATTAATTGGTGCTTATTTCTTAAAAGCAATTTCCAGTCATAGTATCACGATACAAACCTATGAGCTAAATGGCCATTTATTTTCAATCACCTTTTTTAATGTGCTTATCGGCTTACTAATTATTTTCTTTTCGCTTTTTGAAATCATTCCCTATTTCAAAAACTTAAGTTTTGATAAAAACAAGTTAACCATCGGAGGCTTACTAAGCGGTTTTTTTGGTGGTTTAAGTGGGCACCAAGGGGCTTTAAGAAGTGCCTTCTTAGTGAGACTTGATTTAAATAAAGAAATGTTTGTTGCTACCGGAACCGCAATAGCATGCATTGTAGATATTGGCAGAATGAGTATTTATGCCCTTACATTTGATTTTACAACAATTAAAAATAATTCCTCCGTATTGTTAACTGCAGTTAGTGCTGCATTTTTAGGAGCATATATTGGAAATAAATTATTAAAGAAAACTACTTTAGGATTTTTAAAATGGTTTGTTACGATTTTTATGGTAGCGATTGCTTTATTAATGATATTGGGTATTTTAGATTAAACAACCTTAAATCCCAATAGCAAAATATCATCCACTTGTTCTAAGTTACCTTTCCAATCATTTATAGATTTTTTCACAATTGTTTTTTGTTCATCAAATGGTTTCGTATGACAATCAATTAATAATTGCTGAAGTTGTTTGTATTTATATTTTTTACCTTTTGGCCCACCGAACTGATCGGCGTATCCATCTGTAAACATATAAACTACATCATTTTCTTGTAACTGAAAGAACTGATTTTTAAAGGGTTTAATATTATCCTCTATAAATGCTCCCACAGGTTGTTTATCAGGAATAAATTCTTTTACCTCATTGTTTCTGATGAGATAAATAGAATTAAATGCACCCGCAAAATTCATTTTTTTGGTTGATTTTTCTATCACACACAAAGAAACATCCATTCCATCCCTTACTGCCGATTCTTGAAAAGTTTGGTGTAATGAAAGTGTCAGATACTTATTTACAGAATCCAAAATAGCACCGGCATCTGTTAATCCATGTTCTAAAACAGCTCTGTTTAATAAGTTATAATTTACAATACTCATTAAAGCTCCAGGAACACCGTGACCTGTGCAATCAGCAGCAGCTATAAAAATGTGTTCGGATGTTTCTTCAATCCAGTAAAAATCCCCACTTAAAATATCCTTGGGCTGATAAAAAACAAATGATTGAGGTAAAATACTATTCCATAACTTATCCGGAGGAAGGATAGCCTGTTGGATTCGCTGAGCATATTTAATACTATCCGTGATATCTTTGTGTTGTTCTTCAACAATCAAACTTTTCTCTTCAATGATTTTATTTTTTTCTGCCAATGCTAAATTCGCTTTGTTTTTCTGGCGTAGACCTCTAAAAATAAAAAATGCTAGACCTACAAGTAACAAAATGGCTGCTAATGCAAAATAAATTTGTAATGATTTATTTTTCAAACGTTCATTCAATAAAATGTTTTGTTCCTCCTGTTTTTCATTTCTGTATTTTGCTTCAATTTCAGAAAGGTTACTTTTGTACTTAACATCATTTAAAGAATCGTTTATTCTTACATAAATATCCATGAAATCCATGGCGCTATTATAATCCCCTAATTGCTCATAGGTTTGAGACAAGTTAAATGCGCCTATTGCCTTATCTCCAATATCTGTAGTTGTGTAGTAATATTCTAACAAATAGGGTTTAGCATCTTTGTATCTATTCATGTTCATTAACACAGATGCTATATTGTTTTTAATAACTAGATTGTCCTTTGTATTTAATTTTGAAGCTTCTGTATAGAAATATAATGCCTTTTCATTATTATCTAACTCATAATATACATTTCCTATACTAACCAATATGTTACTTTTTAACTCTTCATTATTCGTTTTTTTATTCACCTCCAATCCTCTCTCGTAACATTCTATAGCTAAATCATAAAATGATTTATAGTAATATGAGTCTCCTATTTGTTTGTATGTTCTTTCGATACCAAGATAATCATTTAGTTGTTTAAATATTTTAAGTGACTTTTCATAGTAGGAAATAGCTTTGTCGTAATCATTAATCCTTACAAAAAGTGCCCCCATTCTACCGTATGCATTCGCCAATTTTTCATTGTCATTTAGACTTTCTGCAATAGCTATTAATTGCTTATTTATTTCAAATGCTTTTTTAGTATCTCCTTCATTTAAAAAAAACTTAGATTGATAAAAAAGTATATAGTACAACCCAATTTTATCGTTATTTTTTAAATACAAATTTTCCGAAATACCTAAATACTTCTTTACGGAGTCTGTTTGTTTGTTTACAAAATAAGAAATTGCCAACTGCTCTGCTGACTTTGCAACCAGTCTACCATTATTGATTTGATAAGCTAATGAATAAGCTTGTTTTGAGAAATTTAAGGATACCTCAGAATTAGAATAAGTTTTACAGGTTTGAAGAAGAATTTCTACTTTCTTCTGAATATCCGTTTCTTTAGAAATAAGTTGATTCACACTATCTACCTGAGCATTTAATAAGCTCGTCGTAATAGATAGAACGATTAAAATACAAACTGATTTTAACTTTAAATATTTAGATATCGTGTTTCGTGTCATATAAAAAAGGCTGCCGCAAAGCAACAGCCTTTTGATTATAATTAAAAAATTAAGCCAATTCTAAACAAACTGCTCTTAATGTGCCGTCTTTAGTAGTAATTAAATTATAAGTAACAACTTGATCTAAAGCAAAGCCTGATTCCTTTAAAAAATTTTGAGTAAAAGGATACTTAATACCAGATTCTGTTTCAGTTAAACTTCCAGAACCTGTGTCATAACTAATATCTGTAATAGTTGCTTTACAAACAGGAGCAACCGCAACTGCCACATTTCCTTTATCGGTTGCAACTATATTAAAAGATACACGAGTATTTAATGCTAAACCAATTTCCGCAGAATATGGTTGGCTGTATTGTACTTCTATTTTCTCTCCTGCATCATTTTTGTAACTTAACATACCAGAATCACCGGTAGTTTTAACTTTTCCTTTTAATTTTCCCATAATATAAATTGTTTAGTTGGTTATGTTCAAATTAAGTCAAAATTTTTTAAATATCAAATTTTTAACATATTAATTTTTGATTAAATAAAAAAGGCAACCCTTAAAGGATTGCCTTTCAACTCAATATAAAATATATTATTTTACTTGATCTACAACAGCTTTAAAAGCTTCAGGATGATTCATTGCTAAATCAGCTAAAACTTTACGGTTTAAGTTGATGTTTTTTGCATTTACTTTTCCAATAAATTCAGAATAACTCATACCGTATTGACGAACACCTGCATTGATACGTTGAATCCATAAAGAACGCATAGTACGTTTTTTGTTTTTACGATCGCGGTACGCGTAAGTTAAACCTTTTTCTAAGGTATTTTTGGCAATAGTCCAAACATTACCTCTTGCACCCCAATAACCTTTGGTTAAATTAAGGATTTTTTTTCTGCGAGCTCTACTAGCTACATGATTGACTGAACGTGGCATTTCTTTTTTTAATTTTTGATTTTACGTGGCTAATTTTTAGCACTTTTTTTACGTAGTTTCTGGTTAATTTAATAACCGTTGTACCGGGTAATGTAAAAGATTACATTGCTAATAAAAACTTGATATTATCCATATCACGCTCATGTACTAAGCCTGATTTGGTTAACGCACGTTTTCCTTTAGTTGTTTTCTTAGTCAAGATATGACTTTTGAAAGCATGTTTTCTTTTGATTTTGCCGGTCCCAGTAACAGAGAATCTCTTCTTTGCACTAGAGTTTGTTTTCATTTTTGGCATTTTGTTTTTGTTTTATTTATTTGTTAGTACTCTTTAAAAATTATTTCGTTTTTTTAGGTGCGATAACCATTTGCATTTTCTTTCCTTCCAACACAGGTAATTGTTCTGCTTTACCCCATTCTTCTAACTCAGATGCGAAGCGCAATAATAAAATTTCACCTTGCTCTTTAAATACAATCTCACGACCTCTGAAGAAAACAAAAGCTTTCACTTTAAAACCGTCTTGTAAAAACTTTTGAGCATGATTTTTTTTGAATTGATAATCATGTTCATCTGTGTGAGGGCCAAAACGAATATCTTTTACTACAACCTTCGATGCTTTAGCTTTTACTTCTTTTGCTTTCTTTTTTAGTTCGTATAAAAACTTACCATAATCAATCAACTTACAAACAGGAGGATCAACATTTGGTGCAATTTCCACTAAATCAACTCCAGCCTCTTCAGCCATTTTCAAGGCCTCCGAAATAGAGTAAACCCCTGCTTCAATGTTATCACCCACCACTCGAACTTTAGGTGTATGTCTAATGTTCTCGTTAATTCTGTGCTGGTCTTCCTTAACTCCAGGACGCTTAAACCCTTCCTTTAATCCTTTAGGACGCTTAAACTCAGGTGCTTGTCCAGAGCCAGCCTCACCAGGCTTAACCGGCCCAGTATTTTTGTTGTTGCTGTTTATTGGTTTCTTAAAAACGCTAATAACTACCTCCGCTTTTAAATTATTAATTAATTGTTTTTTGTTTAAAATCGTTGTCGATGGTTATTTGCACAAGCTTTGCAAAGTCTTCAATAGTCATTGTTCCTATATCTCCTTTACCATGTTCTCGCACTGCAACAGTTCCTTCTTCCGCTTCTTTCTCACCAACAATAAGCATATAAGGTATCTTATTTACTTCATTGTCGCGAATTTTCTTCCCTATTTTCTCATTCCTCTCATCAACAAGGCCGCGAATATCGGAAATATTTAACAATTCTGAAACTTTTTTTGCATAATCGTTATATTTTTCACTAATCGGTAAAATAGCATATTGATCTGGAGTTAACCAAAGCGGGAAATTTCCACCACAATGTTCAATTAAAACCGCAATAAAACGCTCTAGTGAACCAAAAGGTGCACGGTGAATCATCACAGGACGGTGCTTTTGGTTATCGGAACCCGTATACTCCAACTCAAAACGCTCAGGTAAGTTATAATCTACCTGAATAGTTCCTAATTGCCATTTGCGTCCTAAAGCATCTTTTACCATAAAATCCAGTTTCGGACCATAAAATGCAGCTTCTCCTGTTTCAACTACTGTTCTTAATCCTTTTTCTGCAGCCGAATCAATAATTGCCTTCTCTGCTAAAGCCCAATTTTCATCAGAACCAATGTATTTAGCCTTATTTTCAGGATCGCGTAAAGAAACTTGAGCCGTATAATCTTTAAAGTCTAATGCATTAAATACATAAAGAACTAAATCAATTACCTTTAAAAACTCTTCTTTTACTTGATCTGGGCGAACAAATAAGTGCGCATCATCTTGAGTAAAGCCACGTACACGTGTTAAACCATGCAATTCACCTTTTTGCTCATAACGGTATACTGTACCAAATTCGGCATAACGTTGTGGTAAATCTTTATAAGATTTTGGTGAAGATTTATAAATCTCGCAGTGATGCGGACAGTTCATTGGTTTTAAATAAAACTCCTCTCCTTCATGAGGTGTTTTAATTGGCTGAAAAGAATCTGCCCCATATTTTTCGTAATGTCCGGAACACACATAAAGTTCTTTTTGAGCAATATGCGGAGACACAACAGGCAAATAACCTGCTTTTAACTGAGCTTTTTGCATGAATTGAATCAAACGCTCACGTAACATAGCACCTTTAGGCAACCATAAAGGTAAACCAAGACCTACTTTTTCTGAAAAAGTAAATAATTCTAATTCCTTACCTAGTTTACGGTGATCGCGTTTTTTAGCTTCTTCTAATAAAACTAAATACTCTTTTAATTCTTTCTCTTTAGGAAAAGCAATACCATAAATACGAGTCAACATTTTGTTTTTCTCGTCACCTTTCCAATAAGCACCTGCTATATTTAAAACTTTAACAGCTTTAATAAATCCGGTATTTGGGATATGTGGTCCACGGCATAAATCCGTAAAATTTCCTTGATTGTATAAAGAGATGTTTCCATCCTCTAAACGTTCTAATAAATCTAATTTATACTCATCTCCTTTATCCGCAAAATATTTAATAGCCTCTGCTTTAGTAATATCAATACGCTTGTACTCGTTGTTTTGACGAGCTAACTCTAACATCTTCGCCTCAATTTTTTCAAAATCAGCAGGGGTTAAAGTTTGACCATTTAAATCAACATCGTAGTAAAATCCGTTTTCTAATGGTGGGCCAACCCAAAACTTTACTCCAGGATATAAAGCCTCTAGTGCCTCGGCTAATAAATGCGCAGATGAATGCCATAAGGTATTTTTCCCTTCTGCATCATTCCACGTTAATAAACTTAGGGTTGAATCTTGGTTAATAGATCTATTAGCGTCTATTACTTCGCCATTAACTTTTGCTGAAAGCACATTACGTGCTAATCCTTCGCTGATACTCTGTGCAACTTGCATAGAGGTGGTTCCTTTTTGATACTCGCGAACAGAACCATCCGGTAAAGTTATTTTTATCATATACTTGCTCCCACTTACAACGTGGGTTTTAAATTAGGGGAACAAAGATAAAAGAATTTTTATATCTTAAATATTGAAACAAGAAATAAATAAAAACACTATTACATATATAGTTTACCATTAATGATTTGATGAGATATGATAATTATATTTGTAAAATCAACTTTTAACAAAATAATATGGAATGATTTTTGAAAATTATGTTAAAAATTAAGTTTTTTTTATATATTTTGCTTAACCTAAACAAACCACATTTGATGAGAATTTTTACATTTTACTTTTCCTTACTATTGTTTATACTATTTAAAGTAAGCGGTTTACAAGCAACCACTTATTATGCAGGTCCTTGTCCAGCAACTTATAGTGGTTTTACTGCGGCAAAATCGCCATGGTGGACAGGGTTAAATGGGACAGGTACTCAACTGACAGCTGAGCCAAGTGCAGGAGATGTTTTAATAATACCAGCCGGTTGTACATTATCTATTAGTAATGGTATTACAATTAGTAATGTAATTTCAATATCTGTCTTTGGCCAATTACTTTTCCCTGGTCCTAGCGATGCTTTAAATTTACCATCAGGTTCAATTATTAATGTTGCTTCTGGAGGTTCAATATCTGGTCCAAGTAGTTCAAATCAAATCAAGATTGGACATGGTGGAGCCGATTGGTCTGGTCCAGGTACATCTAATGGTCCCTTTTCAGTTTCTGCAGGTGGTCTACCAATTGAACTAATTGATTTTACCGGGACATGTTTAACCAATGGTGTAGAGTTAAATTGGAGTACTGCTTCCGAAGAAAACAATGATTATTTTTTGGTTGAAAAAAGCTCTAACGGAACCGATTGGGATCATGTTGCTAAAATATCAGGAAGTGGTACTAGTGGGGTTGTAAATAAATACGTTCACATTGATTACTCTATTAATCATGAATTGATGTATTACAGATTAACTCAAGTTGATAAAAACAGTGCTAGAGAAGTTTTTAAAGCAATTGACGTAAATTGTAAAAATGTTAAAGATCAAATTGTTCTTTATCCAAATCCATCATCTTCAGAGGTTAATATTTTATTGGATGTGACAACTTCTTCTAATAACAACTATATCAGAATATTAAATAGTTTTGGACAGGTTGTGTTAGAAACAAAAGTCGATGTTATTAAGGGAGTTAATACATTTGTTCTGCCTCTGGAAATTACGTCCGGAACATATAATGTCATGTTTAGTTCTGATAACATTGTACTTCCAAGTCAAAAGTTATTAATTACAAAATAATATTACCGTAATTCATCTTACAAAGCCCTAAATCATTTGATTTAGGGCTTTTTTATTTTTATATTATAAATTTTAACAATTATTTTAATTTATATGTTGCAACATATAATGTTATAACATATATTTGTATTCAAATTATAAAAAACTAAAATATGAAAACTACTTTTAAAACATTAATAGCTGTTGCAGCTATATCTTTAAGTGCTAAAGCACAAACTAACTGGAATGTAGATGCATCTCACAGTAAATTAGGTTTCGCTGTAACACATATGATGGTAAGTGAAACAGAAGGGAAATTTAAAATATATGAAGGAAAAGTATCTTCAAAAGGAGATTTGGATTTTACTGATGCAAAAATTGATTTTTCAGTAGATGCTTCAAGTATCAATACAGATGATGAAAAAAGAGATGGGCACTTAAAAAGTCCTGACTTTTTTGATGTTGCAAAATTCCCAAAAATCACTTTTGTTAGTAAATCAATGAAGCCGGGAAAAATTAAAGGGACTTACACATTAACAGGAGATTTAACAATGCATGGTGTAACTAAATCTGTCACTTTAACAGCAATTGGCGCCTCTAAAATAGTTAAAGATCCTTACGGATTTGAGCGTTATGCATTTAAAGTTACAGGCACAATTAACCGTAAAGATTTTGGTTTAGCTTGGAATGCAGCTTTAGAAGCAGGTGGAGTGGCTGTTAGCGAAGATGTTCGTTTAGACATTAATGTAGAAATTACAAAAGCTAAGTAATAAATAAAAATAGTAAATTGGTCCCTAGTTAAACCTAGGGACTTTTTTTATATCACAAAGTTTGAGATTAGAAGACGAAATACAACAAAAAAAATTTAAAAGCATTCAACAAAAATTGGTGCTTAATTTGATTTATACCACCAATTGGCTTACTGCCAAGCAAGATACTTTATTTAAAAATTCAGGAATTACTGTACAACAATACAATGTACTGAGGATACTTAGAGGTCAATATCCAAATCCATGCAGTATCAAGTTGATAAAAGAACGTATGCTCGATAGGATGAGTGATACATCAAGGATAGTAGATAAATTATTCACGAAAAAATTACTACTAAGGAGAGAGTGTCCTAATGACAGAAGAAGTGTAGATATTGTTATCAGTGAAAAAGGACTAGAACTACTAAAATCACTTGATCATATAGATGAACTTTCAAAACAAACCATCAAGTCTTTATCTCAAGACGAAATAAATACACTCAATAATTTATTAGACAAATTAAGAGATTAATCATTCTCTTTTATTTCCTTCTTATCATCGAATATTCTAATTTTGTTTTTATATTTTTAAATTATGTTAGGACTTAAATTAGAAACAGACCCACGCTGGGTAAATATTGTTGAAACTAATATCGCTGAAATTTTAACTGATCATGCTTACTGCGAACAGAAAGCTGCTACTAATGCCATTTCAATTATGATCAGCTACCCATACTACTCCGACTTAGTTGAAGAAATGGTGAAGTTAGCACAAGAAGAACTATCACATTTTGAAATGGTTCATCAAAAGATAAAAGAACGTGGATACAAATTAGGTTTTGAAAGAAAAGATGAATATGTAGGTGAGTTATATAAATTCATGAGAAAAGGAGATCATAGAAAGGAGATAGTTTTAATTGATCGATTATTATTTGGAGCTATGATAGAAGCAAGAAGTTGCGAACGTTTTAAATTACTCTCTGATCAAATAAATGATGCTGATTTAAAAACTTTTTATAGAGATTTAATGATTAGTGAAGCAACCCATTACACTTTATTTATCGGTTTTGCCAGAAAGTATGGAGGTCACGTTGAAGATATTGAAAAAAGATGGCAACAATGGTTGGACTATGAAGCAACTATTATTAAAAACTATGGTACCAAAGAAACTGTTCATGGATAGTGTAATGCCCACGACTAAATCATAAAAAAACAACAAGTATTTTTATTTAGAATCGTTACAAATATTAAAAATACCCAATAGATGGTATCTAAAGATTAAAAAAACACACTAAATTTGCGTAAACTTTAAAAACTTTATAAAATGAAAAAAATTACTTTATTAGCTGCTGCATTTGTTGCAGTTTCTTTAGCTTCTTGTAAAAAAGACTACACTTGCGAGTGTAAATGGACTGATGATGGTACTTCTGCTGGTACTTACACAGCTAAATTAAAAAAGAAAGATGCTAAAACTTGGTGTGAAGGGAACAACAGTGGTTCTACTTATATCACTTGTTCTTTAAAATAATTAGCATTTTTGTTAAAAATAAAAAGCCATCTATTAATTAGATGGCTTTTTTCATGCAATGAACTACAAAAAATAATCAGATTTATATTTGGTTATTTGTAAAAAAGATTATACATTTGGGCAAACTTTAAAAAACTCAAAAAAATGAAAAAAATTACATTATTAGCAGTTGCTTTCGTAGCAGTTTCTTTTGCATCTTGCAAAAAAGAGTACAAATGCGTTTGTACTACAACAACATCTTTCGGTTCAACTACTTATGTTTCTGAATCTACAACTACTGCAAAATCAACTAAAAAAGCTGCTACAGCTTGGTGTGATGCTGCTCCTAAAGCGTCTACAACAGTTAATGGAGTTTCTCAAACTGGTGGAACTACACCAACTTGTGCTATTAAATAATTAACATTTAATAGAATGTTAAAAAGGTCACCAATTGGTGACCTTTTTTTATGGCAAGATAAAAAATCGTACTTTCGTCAAAAAACCAAGAACAATGAAAAAGATTTCACTATGTATTTTCGCAGTAGCCTCTTTCTGTTTTTTTTCTTGTAAGAAAGATAGAACTTGTACCTGCACCACAACCATTACTTCTTCTACCGGGGTTGCAAATGGTATTGGCTATGTTGATCCAGGACCATTCTCATCAAATGAAGACAAAACTGTTATGACCAAAGTAACCAAAAAAACAGCTAAGGCAAATTGTGTATCAAACGAGAATACAAATGTGTACACAGATATTACAAATGGAGATACAAAAACAACAGTTACTAAAAGAGACTGCGAATTAAAATAACTAACTAATAAAGAATGTTAAAAAAAGCTACCCGTGGGTAGCTTTTTTTATTGAAGATAATAGAGATATAAATAAATAGTAAATTCGCAAGCTATGAAACCTTTATTAATTAAAATAGCTTTTTTTATTCTTAGCTCAATTATGGGCTTAGTGTTTTTATACAGTGCATACACTAAACTATATCCTATTGAGCCATTTGAATATACATTTGTTGATTTAGGTATTGGTGGTTGGAAAATGGCACCTTTCATAGCCCGCTTTATGATAGGCTTAGAATTTTTTATCGGCATATTATTGATTTTTGGAATTTATATGAAGCCATTTACTATAAAACTTACAATCGGATCGCTTATTATGTTTTCTGTTTACCTGGTATTTATTATGCTAAGTGAAGGAAATAATGGGAATTGTGGTTGTTTTGGAAACGCTATTGTTATGACGCCACTACAAGCCTTAATTAAAAATATAGTCATGCTTGCTGTTTCTGTTGTTATATATAAATTTTATGATGGATTTAATTATTTAAAAGCAGGAAAATGGTTATTTGGCGCATCTTTTATAGCTGCATTTGCAATGCCTCATATTTTAAATTATGTTGATTTTAGTTATTCAGAAGCGTATTTGTCTAAAAAAGAAGATCAATTTCCATTGGAATTAGATAGTTTGTATAAAAATGCAAAATTACATACACCTCCTTCTTCTTTAAAAAGCGGCAAACACATTATTGCATTTATGAGTTTAACATGTCCACATTGCCGCATTGCAGCAAAAAAAATGCGTTTAATGAAAGAACAAAACCCTGAAATTTCAATGTATTTGGTGCTAAACGGGGATTACAACAAAATCCAACCATTTTTTGAAGATACTAAAGCCAGAAATATTGATTATTGCATTTTAAACGGAAAATCTTTTGTTTACTTAGCAGGGCTAGATTTACCAGCAATATTTATGGTAAACAATTCGGTTGTAGAACATTGGGTAGACTATATGGTTCTGGATCAAACTGAAGTTGAAAAATGGTTAGCTAAACCATAATAAATTAGAACAACTCTTTCAGATTAATTAGTCTGTTAATTTGAAAATAATTATCACTAGCATTTACCATCTGACTATTGGATAGATAGATTGCTTTCCAATTTGCATTTAGAGCCCCTAAAATATCAGTATCATAATTATCTCCAATCATTACACATTGATGGCTTTGAGCGTTAGTTAGTTGTTGAGCTAAATCAAATATTTTAATATCAGGTTTATTAAACCCATGTTCTTCAGATATGATAATATGTTCAAAAAACGGTTTTAGATTACTGTAATCTAATTTAATATGCTGAACTTCTTTAAAACCATTGGTAATAATATGTAATTGATATTTTTCTTTCAAATACATCAACACGTCCATCGCTCCATCAATTAAGTGCGTTTTATAAGGCGAAATTTTTAAATAATCATCTGCCCAGTGGTGAGCCAACTGCAAGTTATTATATTTAAAATGCAAAAAAGCTTTATGAAACCTTTGGTAACGAAGTTCTTCTTTAGTTATTTGCTTTAAACTATATTGATACCATAATTCGTGATTAATAGCTTCGTAAATTTCGATGAAAGTATCAAAATCTGTTTGACAGTTTTCATCTATTTTATGTTCTTCAAACAAATGACGAAGTGCTTCTCGGGAGTTTTTTTCAAAATCCCAAAGCGTATTGTCTAAGTCGAAAAATATGTGTTTAATCTGTTTAATCTTCTAGCGTATTAAAATAGTGTAGTTCCTTACTTAAATCTAAATAATTGTATTCAGCCTGAAGTGTTACACATTTTTGATAAAAGTTGTGTTTAAACTTCATCGAGGTTTCTGTTGTTTTATTGAACAAACGATGATGATATGCCTGATGTATTTGCTTCACTCTATCATTTATTGAATTGGTTATATCATTAAAATACACCTCCGAAAATTTTTTCCAAACGTAATTAATGGCTTGAGTATTAGGGTGCGCCATATCAGATTCATAAAAACGATAATCTCTCAAGTCGTCTGTAACGAGCTCGTATGCCGGAAAATAAAAACAGTTGGTATTTTGTTTAACTAACTGATGAACTGCTTGAATTAATATTGATTTGCTCAAATTATTCTCCACTACCCCATCTCGTAAATGTTTTACCGGAGATACTGTAAACATCCATTTTAAATGAGGGTTAACAGTTTGTATTTCGTCTATCAACTCTTGAAAATCAACAATGATTTCATGATTTTCTAATAAAACTTTTTCAAATAAAGCCTGAGGTAATTTATGGCAATTAGCCACTATTTTCTCTTGCTGTTTGTGCTGATATGCAAAAGCAGAACCAAAGGTAATAACTAAATAACTCGCTTGATACAATTCTTGGTTCCACACATCTATAAGATGATTTAGAGAATTTAAAAGCTCCTTTTGAGAATTTGCATAAACAGAACTATGTGCTTCTAAAGAATACCATAAACCTTCTTTTTCAAACACATCTTCCTCTTTAAAATACTTTTTATGAATAACGCGATATAATGATGTAACTATACTTTTAGGATTAAAAACAATACCTAAGGGATTTGTTTTAATATGAAATTTTAAATCAATCATTTTACCGGCTATGTGTTCACTAAAACAAGAGCCAAAAAACAACACACCATCCTGATGCGTTATTTTATGTTGACTAATTGCGGGTTGAAACCCCAAATGAAATTGCATGATTAAATATACTTATTTCTTTTGTCTCTTCGAGCGAAGTCGAAAAGCTTATTAATGATAAACCTTCTGTTCTCGACTTCGCTCGAACTGACAGATTTATTTATAAAAAAAGGATTCACCGATTGGAGAATCCTTTTTATAATATATCATTCAAATAAATTAGAAACGCTCGATTTGAGAGAAAAAGAAATTTGCTTCAATGTTAGCATTTTCATCGCTATCAGAACCATGAACTGCATTAGCTGCAATTGACTTAGCAAACATCTTACGGATTGTTCCTTCTTCAGCTTTAGTTGGATCAGTTGCACCAATTAAAGTTCTGTATTCTGCTACTGCATTAGCTTTTTCCAATACTGCTGCAACAATTGGTCCACTGCTCATATAACTTACTAACTCTCCGTAGAAAGGACGCTCTTTGTGAACTTCATAAAATTTACCAGCTGTTTCAGCGCTTAATTTCATGTATTTCATAGCTACAATTCTGAAACCAGATTGGTTAATTTTAGCTAAAATTGGTCCGATGTTGTTAGCCTCAACTGCATCGGGCTTAATCATTGTAAATGTGATATTTCCTGCCATTTTTATTTTTTTAGGCTGCAAAGATACAAATATTGTGTTTATATCAAATATTCGAATTAAAATACCCTAAATTTGTGCTACAAAATTAAATCATGCAAAAAGACACGTTTCCAAAATTTAAGGCTTTATTAAAAAAATCAAATAACATCGTTATTGTTACCCATTATAATCCTGACGGGGATGCTATGGGATCATCCTTAGCACTTTATAATTATTTAATTAAAGTTGGTAAAAATGTAACTGTAATAACTCCTAATGATTATCCTGAGTTTTTGCATTGGTTACCCGGAAATAAAAAAGTTGTTGAGTATAGCAAGAATGCTAAAAAAGCAGCAACCATTATTGCTAAAAGTGATTTAATTTTTACACTTGATTTTAATAACTACTCCCGCTTAGAGGGTTTGGGTGAATTGTTAAAAAATTCAACCGCTAAAAAAGTATTAATTGACCATCACCAACAACCCGACAACTATGCTACTTTAATGTATCATGATGTAAAAGCTTGTTCTACATGTGAATTAGTTCATGAATTTATAGTTGGTTTAGGTGGAAAAAAATTAATTGACCAAGACATTGCTAAATGTATTTATACCGGAATTATGACTGACACAGGCTCTTTCCGTTTCGATAGCGTTACACCTAAAACTCATTTAATACTTGCAGATTTATTGGCAACCGGACTAAAACCAAGTGACATTCACACTTCCATTTACGATACCTACAGCGAAAGTCGTGTGAAATTATTAGGTTATTGCTTAACAGAGAAAATGGTTGTTATGCCTGAATATCAGACGGCTTACATCTCATTATCTGATAAAGAATTAAAACATTACAGTCATCAAAAAGGTGATACAGAAGGTATCGTGAATTATCCATTCTCAATTAAAGGCATTAAATTTTGTGCATTCTTTAGTGAAAGTGAAGGGAAAATCAAAATCTCGTTCCGTAGCAAAGGTAAGTTTGACGTGAACCAATTTGCACGTAAATACTTTAACGGTGGAGGACATATTAATGCCGCTGGAGGAAGAGGAAATACCAATAACTTACAGGAAACAATAGATACTTTTGTTGCCTTATTACCAAGCTATAAGAAAGATATTTTAAAGAAGTAAATTGGAACGTTTTACTGTTGTGTCATGCTGAACTTGTTTCAGCATCTCATATCTGAGACCCTGAAACTAGTTCAGGGTGACTATCGTCACTCTTTAATAAACTTAAGCTTTGCTTCTGCTCCACTTTCTGTTTTAACGGATACAAAATAAATTCCTGATTTTAGTTTATCTACTAATACAGATTTTGTTTGAGTTGTTTCTGCCAATACTACTTTTCCTAAAACATCAGTTATTTCAACTGCAACAAAATTTTCATTTTCTAAATTAAAGTTTAAAGTTGAGGCTACCGGGTTAGGATAAACACTCAGTGATTTAGCCAAAGCTTCATTCTCATTAATCGCAGTTAAAGTCGATAAAGTATATTTATTAAAAAATCTCCAAATCTCCTTTGAGGCATTGATATCCAAATTTGTCCCTACTCCGCCAAAAGGAAAACCTGGCCATGTATGCGCACCTCCAATAATTTTAAATAACTCAACTGAGCTACCTGAATTCCCATTATTATAAACATAATGCTCTGCTGTACAACCATCAGCAGTATTAATGTTTGGCATGTTAGTAAAAACCGGTGTTGGATTACAATTATTTTTTGTAACCCAATATTTAACAACAGAATCAATAGGCATCATTGATGTAGTACCTGCATAAGGCACTGTGCCATCTGCCGTACCACTAATTTGCATCACGGGAACTGGACGAGTTGGATGACAATTAACCCCATACTGTGTATTAAATATACTACCTGTAACTGAAGCTATAGCTGTAATTCGGTTACTTAATTCGCATGCTAAAGTGTGGCTCATAAAACCTCCATTACTCATACCTGTGCTATAAATACGATTTAAATTAATGTTATAGGTTAAATCTAAAGAATCTATTAACGCATTTAAAAAGGCTATATCATTAACCAATGCGCCAGAAATACCTGCATTCCAAAACGGCTGCCCTGATAATAAAGTACCATTAGGATATACCATTAAAAAGTTTGCCGTATCTGCAATAGGCATAAAATTACTATACAATTGCTGAGCATTGGCACTGCTGGTATAACCATGTAAATTTAAAATTAAAGGTCTTGGACTTGAACCATTGTAAATAGCAGGAACATACAATCTGTAGTTACGGTAAATGCCCCCGATATAAATACTATCTACAATAGTTGTTTGAGCTTTTATTGAAACGATTGATGCTATAAAGATAAAGGTTAGTAAAATTTTTTTCATTTTTATTGTTTTATGAATTTAAATGTTTGTTTTTTTAGGTCACTAATTATTGTAAAATTATAAATTCCATTTTCTAAATCAGAAATTTGTAAATTTTGTTTTCCAAAATCTACTATTTTCTTATATACATCTTGACCCAGAACATTTGTAATTATAATTTGAGATTTAGATTTAATATCAACTGTAAATACTCCATTATTTGGATTTGGGTAAAATTGAATATTATTTGTATTTATATTTTCACTAAATTGAGTAATAAAATTTGAACTCATTTTAAGGACAAATATATCGGAAGAATTGGTTGAAGTTAAATAATAAACACCTGAGTTAAAATCAAAATCAACAGTCCCATTATATGCACCAGTAATTAAAAAATTAGCATTTTTATCTAAAAAAACAGAACCAATAAAATCATCAACTGTCCCACCAAAACTCCTAGCCCAAATAAAATTCCCTATGGAATCATACTTTGAAAAAAAGATGTCATAACCACCTAAAGAAGTTAAAGTATAAAAATTTAAACTTGGATCAAAATCACAAGTTCCTCTAAAATAACCTCCTGCAAATATATTATTTGTGGAATCAATTTCTATCGACATAATAAAATCCGAATTAGTACCCCCGATACTTTTTGCCCACACAAAATTTCCAGTACTGGTTAATTTAGAAATAAATATATCATTACTACCTGCTGCAGTCATATTAAAAACACCATTACCTGGGTCAAAATCAACCGTCAATCCATATATACCAGAATATATAATATCGCCAAATTTATCTGTTTTTAATGAAAAACTATCATCATAATTAGATCCACCAATACCTTTAGCCCAAATAAAATTTCCAGATGAATCAATTTTTAGAACAAATACATCACCATTACCTGAAGCTGTTAAGTTAAAAATGTTGGAGCCTGGATCAAAATCAACAACATTATTGTAAAATCCTGAAATATAAATATTACCCGAAAAATCAAGAGCTATGGAGTTCGCATGATCATGACCAATGCCTCCGATACTTTTTACCCAAATAAAAGAACCAGACGAATCCAACTTCAATATAAAAATATCGCCATTAATATTTGTAGAATTAACCGTATAAGTGGGGACACCTGAGTTAAAATCTACAGTTCCTGAAAAATAACCTATTAAATAAGTATTTCCAAATTCATCAATTTCCAAATCATTACCAGAATCTGTATAAATATCGCCGAAATTTTTTGCAAAAATAAATGCTCCAGTTGAATCTAATTTTAATAAATAAATATCTCCTGCAGTCGTCCCAGTTGCAGTTAGATTGTAAATACTATTTCCTGGGTTAAAATCTACCGAAGCATAAAACTGGCCTGATATATATATATTATTTTTACTATCTAATTTTATAGCACTTACATAATCATCATTTGCTCCTCCAAAGCTAATAGCCCATAAAAAATTACCACTAATATCTAACTTCACAACAAATACATCTTGGTTCCCATTTGAATTTAAAATAAACGTATTTGGCCCTGGATCAAAATCAGCAGTTCCAACAAAACCACCTACAACATAAATATTTCCTAATCCATCTGCTAAAATTTTTTTTCCTGAATCATATCCACTGATTCCATCAATACTTTTTACCAAATCAAAATAAGGGTTTTGACCAATTGAAAAATTAGACACCAATATTAGATTTATAAATATTAAGAAGCGAATCACAAGAAAGAAAGAAAGAAAGAAAGAAAGAAAGAAAGAAAGAAAGAAAAATAACTAATAATTACTACCAAGATATGAATAAAATCACAAATCTTAACGCAATAATAATTTACTTTTTTGGCTTAAAAACAGTACATTCGTTCTCTTAAATTTAACATTTATGGCAAAATTTAGAAAACAAGACGCCCTTGATTACCACTCTCAAGGAAGACCAGGAAAGATTGAAGTTATCCCCACTAAACCATATAGTACTCAAAGAGACTTAACCTTAGCATACTCACCGGGTGTTGCAGAACCCTGTTTAGAAATTGAGAAGAACCAAGAAGACGCCTATAAATATACCGCTAAAGGAAATTTAGTAGCTGTAATTAGTAACGGAACGGCAGTTTTGGGTTTAGGTGATATTGGTGCATTAGCCTCAAAACCAGTAATGGAAGGTAAAGGTTTATTATTTAAAATCTTTGCAGATATCGACGTGTTTGACATCGAGGTTGACACTAAAAATATTGATGAGTTCGTAAACACTGTAAAAAACATTGCTCCTACTTTTGGTGGGATTAACTTAGAAGATATTAAAGCTCCTGAATGTTTTGAAATTGAGCGTCGCTTAAAAGAAGAATTAAATATTCCTTTAATGCATGATGACCAACACGGTACGGCCATTATTTCTTCTGCCGGTTTATTAAATGCCGTTGAATTATCCGGTAAAAAAATGAGCGAAGTTAAAGTTGTGATAAATGGTGCCGGAGCGTCCGCTAACTCATGTGCTAAAATGTACATTGCTGTTGGTGTAAAAAAAGAAAACATTTTAATGCTGGACAGTAAAGGTGTTATTAATAAAAACCGAACTGATCTAGATCAATACAAAACCTTCTTTGCTTCTGATAACACTAAAGTAAATACATTAGAAGAGGCTATTAAAGGGGCTGACGTATTTGTTGGTTTATCAAAAGGAAACATTTTATCTCAAGAAATGGTTCGCTCAATGGCAAAAAACTGTATCGTATTTGCCTTAGCCAACCCTACTCCTGAAATTAGTTACGAAGAAGCTGTAGCTGCTCGTCCTGATATTATTATTGCAACTGGTCGTAGTGATCATCCTAACCAAGTAAATAACGTATTAGGTTTCCCTTTTATTTTTAGAGGAGCTTTAGATGTTCGTGCAACTTGTATTAACGAGGAAATGAAATTAGCTGCTGCTCTAGCAATTGCTGCTTTAGCAAAAGAAAGCGTTCCTGATTATGTAAACTTAGCTTATGGCTCAAAGAACTTAACTTTTGGTACAGAATATATTATTCCGAAACCAATAGATAATCGTTTAATTTCTATTGTGAGTTCTGCCGTAGCAAAAGCAGCCATAGATAGCGGAGTTGCAAAACGTATTATTACTGATTGGGATGCTTACCGAATGGAATTAGACAACCGTTTAGGTAAGGATAATAAACTAATGCGTAGCATTGCTAATAAAGCAAAATCAAATCCAAAACGTGTTGTATTTACAGAAGCGGATACTTATAAAATATTAAAAGCAGCTCAAGTAGCAAAAGACGAGGGAATTGTAAAACCAATTTTATTGGGTAACAAAGAAAAGATTTTAGCTTTACTTGAGGAACATCAAATTGATATGGGAGATACTCCTATTATTGATACTTGGTTATCTGAAGAAGAAACTAGAAGAGCAGAATTTGGAGACATCCTTTGGCATAAACAACAACGTCGTGGCTTAACACAATATGATGCCCGCAAATTAATGCGTGACAGAAATTATTTTGGTGCTATGATGGTGGAACAAGGTTTAGCTGACGCCATGATTTCGGGATTAACACGTAAATATGGCGCACCAATTAAACCCGCTTTAGATATTATTGGTGTGCAAGAAGGTGTGAGCCGTGTTGCAGGATTGTATATCATGGTAACAAAAAAAGGACCTTACTTTTTTGCGGATACTACCATGAACACAGAACCTACTGCTCAACAGTTGGCAGACATCGCCGTTTTAACAGCAAGTACGGTAAAACAATTTAATATTACTCCGCGTATTGCCATGTTATCTTACTCAAACTTTGGAAGTGCACAAGGCGATGTACCTAAAAAAATGCAGGAAGCTACAAAACTATTACACAAAAACTATCCGGGTTTAATTGTGGATGGTGATGTGCAAGCCAACTTTGCTGTGAATAATGATTTATTAAAAGAACAATTTCCATTTAGTACATTAGTTGATAAAAACGTGAACACTTTTATCTTCCCTAATCTAGCAGCAGGAAATATTGCTTATAAATTATTGCAAGAGTTAGGCGGTGCCGAGGCTATTGGCCCGGTGTTAATGGGGTTAAAGAAACCGGTACATGTATTACAACTGGGTAGTTCGGTTCGTGAAATTGTGAACATGATTACCATTGCCGTAGTTGACGCTCAAAATAAACGATAAAAAAAGCCCTCATTTTAAAACAAATGAGGGCTTTTATTTTGCACTATTTGTAAATCCTAAGAAATAATTAATTGACGGATTTATAAAATTCAAATAAGTCGATGGCTTGTTTAGCTTCTTTCACATCGTGAACTCTTAAAATTTTTGCACCATTTTGTAAGGCAATCGTATTTAAAACCGTTGTGCCATTTAATGCCGTTACCGGAGACGTATGAATCACTTTATTAATCATGGATTTACGTGATAATCCTGCTAAAATAGGAAATCCCAACTCCGTAAAATCATGTAAGTGTTTTAACAGTTCGTAATTATGTTCTACGGTTTTACCGAAACCAAAACCTACATCAATAATAAGTTTATCAAATCCTTTTGTTTTGCAATAAGCAATTTTATTTCTATAAAATTCACCTAGCTCTTTCACTACATCTTCGTAAAACGGATTGACTTGCATATTCTGCGGAGTTCCCTGCATATGCATTAAAACATAGGCAATTT
The DNA here is from genome assembly GCA_035439445.1 of Bacteroidia bacterium. Classification (GTDB taxonomy): domain Bacteria; phylum Bacteroidota; class Bacteroidia; order B-17B0; family Aurantibacillaceae; genus UBA4416. Next base: position 32,738 of record DAORKG010000018.1, on the reverse strand, counting down.
GATGTTTAGCAACAACATCTATCATATTAGAATCCAAATCGCCACCCGAAATATCATTAATAATATCGGCTCCCAAATCAATAGCAAAATCAGCAACTTCAGATAAATAGGTATCAACCGAAATAAGCATTTTTGGGAACTCCTTCCTAAGCTTAGTTAATGGTTCTTTTAATCTAAACATCTCTTCTTTTACGCTCACCGAAATGGCTTTGGAACGAGAAGAAGCTGCTCCAATGTCAATAATAGAAGCTCCTTCACTAATTTTCATTTCAGCATCTTTTATAATATCCGAAACAGATGAAAATTTTCCTCCATCATAAAAACTATCAGGAGTAATATTGATAATAGCCATTACCTGAGCCCTATCAAAATTCAATTGTTTACCATTTGTTAAATACGTGTTATTCATTTTAGTTAAATTAGCAGCACACCATATTAATTTTACTGTTCAATGTAACAATAAATTTTAAAACAGGTGACTATTTAGAAAAAAGAATTTAATAACTATGAATACATCTTCTCAATACGATGCAGTAATAAAATTATGTAAAGACATTTTCCTTAAAAAAATGAAAGACTACGGTACGGCTTGGCGCAACCTACGCCCAACATCTTTAACCGACCAGATTTTTATTAAAGCTCAACGTATAAAAAGTATTGAAGAAAAAGGTACTCAAAAAATTATAGATGATATTACCGGAGAATATATAGGAATTATCAACTACTGTATTATTTCCTTAATTCAGCTAGAATTAAAAGATGATGCAAGATTAGAATTACCATACGAAGAAGTGGAGCAACTTTATAATAAATACGCTACTCAAACCAAACAGCTTATGGAAGATAAAAACCACGACTACGGCGAGGCATGGAGAGATATGCGTATAAGCTCTTTAACGGATTTGATTTTAATGAAAATTTTCAGAGTAAAACAAATTGAAGACAATAAAGGTCAAACCATTATTAGCGAGGGGGTGGATGCCAATTATATGGATATGCTCAACTACTCGGTATTCGCACTCATAAAACTAAAAGGATAATACTAAACAAAAACCCCCTCTGCTATTTCTAACAGAGGGGGTTTTTGTTAGTCATTGCGCGTGTTCCTTTACGAAGCAATCTCTCATTACTAAGGATGAGATCGCTTCATGCCTCGCGATGACGATACATAATTAAAAACTACTCAATAGTTTAATTTCATTTCTATAAAGCACTAGTTTTTTACCGTTTTCTAATTGCTTTAGCAAGCGAGATATTACTACCCTACTCGTTCCCATCTCTTCGGCAATTTGGTGGTGAGATAAAGGTATGGATGTTTTACCTGTTACTTTAGCTTTGTTTTTCAAATACTTAATCAAACGTTCGTCTAATTTATTAAAAGCAATACTCTCTAATGATTTTAATAACTCATTAAAGCGTTGTGTAAAACTATTAAAGATATAACTCTTCCAACTTGGGTATTTTACCAGCCATTCATCCAACTTATCGTGTGGTATAGCAATTAACTCTACATTGTCTTCGGCAATGGCTTTTATTTCGCTCTTTCTAGCTTCCATACAACATGTATAAGCCATGGCACAACTTTCGTTAGAACCTAAATAGTACAATAAAATTTCATGATCTTCTTCATCTCGGCGCATCACTCTGATAGTTCCGGATAGGATCATTGGCATAAACTTAATGTTTTTGCCATAATCCATAATCACATCCCCTTCCTTAAACTTTGATATTTTGCCAATGGCAACAATCTCATCTATTAATTTTGGTTCTAATATCTGGCTTAATTTTTCTTTTAGGTTTTCCATGATTTTATATAGAGGTAAAGAAATACGTTCAATAGTTTTTTTTACAAAGTAATAATAATTAAAAACAAATGCAATTCTAAAAAAAACGTATAAACTATTGCTTTAATATTTCACCATCTTTCATTTCAATAATTCTATCGCTTTTGCGTGCAAAATCATCATCATGGGTCACTGCAATAATAGTTTGCCCATAGTTTTTAGTGAGGTTTTGAAAAATATCAAACACTATATCCGTATTCTTACTATCTAAATTACCGGTTGGTTCATCACCCATAATAATTAATGGATCGTTTATTAAAGCTCTGGCAATAGCCACACGCTGTTGTTGTCCGCCCGATAATTTACTGGCAGGTTTAAGGGCCTGGTCTTTTAATCCTAAAATATCTAATTTCTGATATGCCTTTTCTTCTATTTCTTCTTCAGATAATTTCCCTAGTTTCAATGCAGGTATCATCACATTTCTTAAACAAGAAAATTCGGGTAATAAATAATGGAACTGAAATACAAATCCAATTTTTTCATTCCTCAATTCAGCTAACTGATCTTTTGTTTGCCCGGTTAGTAGTTGGTTGTCAATGTATAATTCTCCTTTATAATCTGTATCCATAGTTGATAGGATATAAAGTAGCGTTGATTTGCCACTCCCTGATTTTCCAATCATTGTTAGAAATTCTCCTTTCTTAACATCAAACGAAATATTTTTTAGCACCTGAAATTCAACAGGGTCGTGAAAATATTTATCGATATGTTTTGTCTCTAAAATGTTCATGCTTACTTTCTTAAAATTTCTACAGGGTCAACATTGGCTGCTTTCTTGGCAGGAATAAAGCCTGCAAAAAATGTAATGATTAAACCTATTAATATGCCTTGAATATATTTTTTTGGTTCATAATCAATAGGAAAATAACCTATATCACCACCTATGTAAACATTTTTAAGAATGGTAATTAATATTGAGGCCATCATAACACCACCAATAACTCCTAAAAAACCAATAGTTACCGCTTGCGTTACAAATATTCGGATAACATCCTTCCCTTTAAATCCAATAGCTTTTAAAATAGCGATATCGTTAATTTTTTGAGACACGGTCATATTTAAAATATTATAGATTCCGAAACCAGCTACCAGCAATATGGTTAACGAAACAAAGGTGATAATGATTTTACGCATTTTATTAGCAGCCATTAATGTCTCGTTTGCTTGCTTCCACCCTTCTGCTTTATAGCCTGTTATTTCTGATATTCTTGCAGACACGATCTCGGCATTTTCGGGATCTTTGATATTGACATTGATATCTGTTATGTAACTGGAACCTTGTTTTAATAATTGCTGTGCTGCCGAAATATTGATGTAGGATTTAGATTTATCGGTATTAGAATTGTTGGTTTTAAATATCCCAATGACTTTAAAGGTTCGGTTAATTCCTTTTGAAGAGGTGAGATTTAAGTTATCATTAATTCTTAAATTCATTTTATCAGAAATACCGCTTCCAATCACAATACCATTAGGATTAGATTTTAATAAATCAAAATTACCTTCTACCATAAACGATTTAATATCGTACATCAAATTAGCTTCGTCGGGTTTTACACCAACGGCTAAACCGGATATTTGTGATTTACCATTATTGTAAAACACATTGGTATTTACCTGAGGTGTTACAACCACCACATCCTTTTGTTTTATAATAGTTTCAATTACCAAATTAGGATTAATGATTGTATTATTAATGGGAACAACTTTTGGATTGATAATCAGAGATTTCACACTATCCTGATATATCAATGCTTTACTTATCTCATCATCTTTATACACTCTAATATGAGCAGTTGATTTAAATACCGAAGTGGTTGAACTTCTATCAAAACCAACCATCATGCTATTCATAAAAATATAAATCGACATACCTAATAAAACTCCTAATACTGCTACAGCAGTAAGCTTTTTATTAGAAACAATATAAGTTTTAGCTATTAATGAATTAATGTTCATGACGATTATGGTTTTAAGGGAAGTAAAATATCATCCTTAGTAATCCCTTCCTGCACTTCTACATACTCGGTTGAGATGATGCCTGGCTTAATAATCATCGTTTCACCCTTTCCTTTTACATTTACTTTATTGCCAAAACCTAAATACTGACGAGGAATAAGCAAGGTATTTTTCTTTTCGTTAACAAATATATTAGCCTCTAATTGAGTTCCAAATAAGGAGCCGTTTAGTAGCGTATCAAAATTAACCTTACAAATAAATGATTGTGTTTGCTGATCGTAGGCAGATAAAATCTCTGTTACTTTTCCGTTATAAACTTTATTTTTATCAGTATTAAGTTTAACATACACTACCTGACCTATTTTAACTTTTGCAATACTATTTTCGTCAACGTTTAATACGGCTTGTATTTTTTTCTCATTAGCAATTGTTGCAATCACATCACCTTTGCGAACATAATCACCTGTTGTTTTAAATTTTTTGATGATAGTTCCACTTTCGGCAACTATAATTTTATTGTAGCCAAGTATTACCTCATTATTTTTTAACTGACCTTGTGTTGTTATTTGCTGCTGCTTTGCTTGTTGCAAAATAACATCGGCTTGTTTTTTTAAGGCATTATAATTTGATAGTGAATTTTTTGCATTCAGTTGAGCATTTTCATACTCCAGTTTCGAAACACTTTGGGTTTCATAAAGACGCTTATAACGCTCTTCCTGAGTTTTATCTTGCTGGTATTTACTTTCGGCAAACAACATATTTTGTTGCAGTTGTTGTAATGCAGGAGAATTAAAATTTAAGTTTTCATTACTAATTGCCAACTGACTTTGTGATATTTGGGTATTAATCGTATTCATTTGATTATCGATGGTTGCCAAACTATCTCCTTTTTGCACAACATTGCCTATTTCAAAATCGGCATGTTGCAAAACACCATCCGTTAAAGCCGTCAAATTATAAGAATCATCCCATTCCAATTGTCCGGATGCAAAAACTAATTCTTTAATATCTTGAACTAAAGGCTTAACTTCTTTATTATTTGAGCAAGAAGCAACAAATAATGTCATGGATAAAATAAGTACTTTCTTCATATTAAAATTTATTATTAATGTCTATTTTATTTTTATTGAAACTGATATTTGCTAATGCAACAACTAGATTTAATTTACTAACCAGCATATCGTTTTGAGAAATTAATAACTTATCAAGCGATAAAATATTTTCTTTAAACTGGTTATAATTTTTATCATAGTTGTCTTTTTTAAGCAATACAATTTTTTTGTAGTTCTCAACTTGCTTTAAAGCCTTTTCATAATCCAGTAATAGTTGCTGATTTTTAATATCGTTTTCTTTAGCAGCGTGTTCCTCACTATTACTCAGTATTTTCACCTGAATGCTTTTATTTCTTGTATTCGCAATTCGTTGAGCGGTAGGTAAGTCTAAATTTAATTTAAGACCCAAATAATTAAAATTAGTGTTATTTGATTTGGAACTAAAGAACGATTCGTTACTTAAATTTTGCCAACTAAATGATGACACAAACGATAATGATGGTAAATTTTGATATCTTAATGATTTATACTCTTGTTTAGCTAAAAGGCTTTGTAGGTGGGTGTTTTCAACATCCAAATTATTTTTTGCCTGTGATATGGCACTTGAGTTTTCATAATTCCAAATACTTTCGGTTACTTCACTTGAAGCTTGATTTTCGAAAAACAAATTCAATAATTGATATTGCATTTTTAAGTTTACCTCAAGTTGTTCTAATTTATCTTTTATAGAAATGACATTGACTTCCGCTTCATTTACCTCTTGCTTTCTCACTAATCCTTCATCAAACTTTTGTTTAATAATGGTTTGTATATTTTCTGCCAACACTAAATTTTCTTGTAAAACTTCTTTTTGCCCGTTAAACGAAAGTATGTTAGAGTAAATAGAATTGATTTTATTATACAATTGCTGTTCGTTGAGTTTATTTTGATTATCAACTAATTGCTCATTTATTTTAGAAGATTTTACTTGTGCGAGATTTGAAAAATTAAAAATTTCGAACTGAGGCATAATGGCAAATGTTGATACATATTGTTGACCAATGGTTACTTGTTTAAACGTACCCGCCGGACCACCAAAAGCTTCGGCCGGTAAAAAACTCACCTGCTGATTCATGTTATCCAATGCCTGAATGGTAGTTGGCACACGAGGATTAAATACATTGCCAACCGCAGCTTTCTTGGTAAGCTCTGCTATATTTTTTTGTAGTTCGGCATTTACAAATGTGTAGTTCTTATTTTTTGCCAAAGCAAAAGCCTCATTGATTGAAGATAACTTGACAGTTTCTTGTGCTTTTAAACTAAACACACATAAAACTACCAGAAAGGTAGTTAGTGGCGATTTAAAATTATTCATATTCATTAGTTTATCATTACTTTTACCCATTTGGGTAAAATAGGGTTAAAAAAAAATTATGGTTTAACTGCTTGCTTTATAAAAGCTTTAATATGTTCTCTACGTTCGAGCATTAATTTATTGAACTCATTGTTATCTACGCCCATCAGTGTCTGAATCATAGGTTTACCAATAAATGGAAATAAAATCATGGATAACATATTCATAAACAAGTGCCGAGGATCTATAGGTTTTATTTTCCCTTTATTAATCTCTAGCTGAACAGAATCAATAAACCTGGCAAATACGTGACTTATCTCTCCGCTCAAATATTTTTTAATAAATCTATCCGAATCTTTGTTTAACTCTGTTATCACAAATCGCGGAAGAGATGAATTACGTAACAAAAGATTCATATAACTATCAATAATCAAATCTATTTTCTCATCAAGAGAAATTTCCATTTTTAAAATAGAATTAATATTGCCACTCATACGTTTGATAGCCATATTAAAAATGGCATCAAACAAAGCGTCTTTACTTTTAAAATAATAGTGAAGTAAGCCTTTATTGATATTTGCTTTATCTGCAATCTCCTGCATTCTGGCGCCATCAAAGCCTTTTTCATGAAACACTGTTTCGGCTGCTTCAATTATTTTTTGTTCTGTAGTATTATCAGGTATACTATTCACGATACAAATGTAATACTATTTTTACCCAAATGGGTAAATTTTATTAAAAAATTCAAGGGTATTTATTTAAATACCCTTGAATCAAATAGTTACAATAAGGTTGTAGGACAAACGTAATCTGTTATTTTAAACAAATTGCTAGCTTTTAATGCATTAAAGCCTCCTGTTAAGTCAATTAAATTTCTGTAACCTCTAGCCTGCAAAATAGAGATAAACACCATCGAACGGTAACCTGATAAACAATGAACATAATATGTTTTGTGTTTATCTATCGCAGCCATATTATCATTAATAAAATCTAAAGGAGCATTAACGGCACCTACAATATGCTCGCTATTGTACTCGCTTGCCTTTCTCACATCTAAAATATTAATCGTACCCTGATTGTGAAGATCTATTAATGCTTCGGGACTAATGGATGTTATTTGATCAATTTCTTTTCCGGCTTCTTTCCACGCATCAAATCCTCCTTTTAAATAACCAATAGCATTATCGTACCCTACTCTAGCCAAACGAGTAATCACTTCCATTTCTCTACCCTCATCAGCCACAATTAATATTTCCTGTTTCACACTTGGAATTAATGTACCTACCCAAGTAGCAAAACTACCGTCAATACCAATATTAATTGAATTTGGAACAAAACCTTTATTAAACACTTGTGATTTACGGGTATCTATAATTAACGCTTGCGTTTCGTTTGCCGCAACTTCAAACTCGGTTACAGATAATGCTCTTGAACCTTTTTGAATAACGTTATCAATACTTTCATACCCTCCAATATTCATCAATACATTTTGAGGAAAATAACCCGGAGGCGGCACTAAGCCGGTTAAAATTTCTTTAATGAATTGCTCCTTAGTTAACTGAGGATTTAAGGCATAGTTTACTTGCTTTTGATGCCCTAAAGTATCAGTAGTTTCTTTACTCATGTTTTTACCACAAGCACTTCCGGCACCATGATTAGGATACACAATTAAGTCATCACTTAAAGGCATAATTTTATTTCGTAACGAATCATATAAATGCCCTGCCAATTTTTCTTCTGTTAAATCAGCAATCACATGCTGCGCTAAATCAGGGCGGCCTACGTCTCCAATAAACAAAGTGTCACCACTGATAATACCATGTTCTTTACCATTCTCGTCTATTAATAAGTAAGTCGTGCTTTCCATGGTATGACCAGGCGTATGAATTACTTTCACGCTATAATTACCTACTTTAAATATTTGACCATCTTCGGCAGTGGTTGCTTTGTAAGCCGGTTTAGCCGTAGGACCAAATACAATCTCAGCACCAGCATGTTTCATTAAATCTAAATGACCGCTAACAAAGTCGGCATGAAAATGTGTTTCAAACACATATTTAATTTTGGCATTATCTTTTTTTGCTCTGTCTAAATATGGTTGCACTTCGCGAAGCGGATCAAAGATAGCTGCCTCACCGTTACTTTCTAAATAATAAGCCGCATGAGCAATACAGCCCGTATAAATTTGTTCTACTTTCATAATAATATGATTTTAATAGTTTATAAAATTATTTTGCTGAACCTTCATCTTTTTTGCTCGGTGATAACTTATAAGCTAAGTAACCAAAACCAGCACCTAAGTGAAGAAGAACTACGATGAAAATGACAGTTGATAACATAATATGTATTTTTAATTTTTACTGTACAAATTTCGGATAGTCATTCGAAACTAAGTATGATGAAAATCAGTTTTCAAAGGAACTTATTAATTTTTTAAAGAATGGTAACAAAAGTTACAGAAATGAGCTATTGTCCCACAGTGAATTATTCAATCCTTTGCGTATACCTATCACATAGTATGTGAAAATAGAGGATATAAAAATGACACACCAAAAGAAATAAGCCATTCTAATCATTGAGAAATAATCAATATTTGGCTTAGTTGTAATAAATGTTGTTGGGGTAACAATGGTTAAAATACCTGAGAGCAATAATATGTACAAAAATAAATACTCAATATTTCTGTATGGAAATGAAGCTATTTTTCGATAAGATGAATATTCTCTTCCCCACTGACAAATAAAATAATACTCTCCATTACCTATATCTGCAAACAGCAACTGTTGTGTATTTGGAAAAGGAGAAGTAAAATTTGACACCTCTGTAAGAATCTTAAAATCTAAAAATTTTCCTATTTCAATCTCAAAAGCAGAGCTTTTAATATGGGCATCATAAGGCAACTCTGATTTATAAATTTTACTATTTAAAAAACGTAAAGAATACTTTACGCAACAATTTTTAATATCCTTTTCAGAATATATATTTTCCGAATTCAACTTTTTTTCAGAAATAACAAGTGAATCTGAATTAAGAGACGCTGTGTTCAAACCAAGCTTGTTATTGGTAGAAAAATCTCCTTTTAAAATTGAGTAAGCTTCCTCTAGCAAACTATTTTGAACAAATTCTATATTTTTTTGTCTTTGTAACTTTAAATCTCTTAGAATATCCATTTCAAATAAGATTAGTCATGTAAAGGTAAATAAAATCAAAATTACAATTACATAACAATTTATGTTAAGCAATTGTTTATGTAACTATTGTTACCGCTAAATAGATAATTGATAATGTAACTTTACTTAAAAATAAACATTATGGAAACTCAAATGATAGATGGAAAAAGAGCCAGTTCTAATTTCTTCAGAAAAATGGGGACACAACTTGATTTAGATAAAGGTTTGTATAAAACATATGAAAGTGTTTTGGGAATGACATCGGGTTCGTGGAAAAAAACACCAAAATTCGATTATATTTTGTTATTTAAAACGCTTTATATCAAATGTGAAGGATGTGTACCCGAAGATTTTGAAGATGGTCATGGAGCGGTTTATCAATTGAGTTTAGTTTATAACAAAAACCGAAAACTAATTGTTCATGAAAGCAAAGACAAAGAAGAAATTTTTGCTCTGGCTGATAAACTGAAATCGTTTTATCATATAAAAATAAAAGACTCAGCAAGCGACAGACGAAATCCAAAATGGATAGATTAATCAAAAAATAAAAAAGCCTCTAAAATTTAGAGGCTTTTTTATGAATTTTAAAAAATGATATTTATTTATCCTTAGGGCATGTATTAATACCAACCAAAGTATATAACGGACAAAAACTAATTAAACTGGTTAATACAAATACACCTGCTAATACTAAAAGTACAAGTCCTAATGTTCCGGAAATAACATTTGTAAAGAATAATACAGCAATAACAATTGCAACTAATATTCTTATAATTCTATCGATGTTTCCCATGTTCTTTTTCATAATATATATTTTTTGGTTATTAATTTATGAAGTAAAAGTAATTAGTATTTTATTAAAACAAAGTAACAATTGTTACTTAAGCTGTTTTAAAACATCTTCTTTAGAAATATAGCCCGAATGACGCCATGTCACAATTCCTTTTTTATAAATCAATAAAGTAGGTAATTCATCAATAGCTAAATCTTTCATCAAAGGTTTATTATCATCTGCATTAATCCTAACTACTTTTACTGTACTATCCATCTGATGAGTAATTTCCTCTAAATAAGGTTTCATTTTTTTACATGGTGCGCACCAGTCAGCATAAAAATCAATTAACACAAATTTATCAGATATCAATAATGAATCGTAATGTTGTTTACTCATTCCCATAGACAGTATCGCAGTACTAGTTGTTTCAGGTAAATTTGCACCTCTCCATTTCATAATACCACCTTGTAATTCATATACTTCTTTAAAGCCATCAGCTCTCATTTTTGCAGCTGCCTGACCGCTTCTGCCACCACTTAAACAATACACAAATACGGGTTTCGATTTATCTAATTTGGCAATTTCTGCATCAAAAGTATTTCCATTCCAATCAATATTTAAGGCATTTTGTAAATGCCCTTTCGAAAATTCATCTGGTGTTCTAACATCCACAACAGGTGCAGTTGAATTACTTTTTAACTGAGCGTCAAACTCTGTTGCAGACAAACTAAATTTCGAATTTTGTCCATTTGTACATGAACTTATAGACATAATAAAAATTAGTAATAGTATAAAATATTGCTTTTTCATTTTTATTTAAAAAATTTATCTCAATTAATAATTATTTAATTTCTTTTTTAGGCTCAGGTTTTAATATATTCATTACAAGCCCACCTAATAAAGCAAAATACAATGTACTATTTATAGGGCTAGACGTGATGGCACAAGTTCCGCTGGCGCATCCTACAAAATAAAAATACATATATCCTGCAATAGCGCCTGCTATTACTCCAATGATTATAAGTTTATGCTTATGTAACAACCTCTTCATAATCAACATCTATAGTTTTTGAATTTTGATTTACTTTTTTATAACTGGTATTACATGCGCCATTACCACAGCATCCCATGTTCAATAGTGCCATTCCTCCTACTATTAAACCTAAAACACCTAATACTATATCCACAGTAATAAACGCCTGCACTATAGCAAAAACTCCAGCTACTAACCTAAGTATTCGCATGAAAGACCATGAACTCAAATCTCTCATATTTAATTTGAACTACATGAAACATTTTGCCAAGGACCTAAGTTTTCGATTGGCTTATCATAACCTGCATTAATTAACATACTTTTTGCCACACCAGCCCTGCCTCCACTTCGACAAACTAATGTTATTTTATCATATTTTTTTAATTCTTCTATTTTGTCATCAAACATATCCAAAGGATAATTCACTGAACATTTTGCATGGCCATCCATTTCCCATTCATCTTCAGTTCTTACATCTATTATAATTTCATTTTTCATATTATTTATTATTTAAAATTGTTCAGCAAAGGTCATTATAAAAAAATTATTTAACTGTTACTTTTGTTACAATACATTTTAGTATCCAAACTATTGAACCAATACACTAGTTGATGTTTCATTTTTTATTCATACATTTGTTTTGTTGAAAAAACTAATAGCCATATTATTTTTATCTATTTATGTAGTTTCTGCTACAGAACTGCATGAGTTATTCAAGTTACCTAATCTTGTGGCGCATTTTAAAGAACACCAATTTGAAGATAAAACAACCACTCTGATTGATTTCTTGATACAACACTATACTTCATCAGATGATGGTGATGGAGATAAAACAAAAGATATGCAGTTACCATTCAAATCCAATCATGATGGAGGTAACATTACTAATATAGGCTTTAATCCTTTTAATAGTGTTCAATTAGCTATTAAATCAGCCCCTATTGAATCTAAAATTTACAATACCTATTCTTCAGATTTCATAAGCTCTGCTTATTTATCTTCTATCTGGCAACCGCCAAAATCTTGCTAATTAATTTTTGATTTTCAAAAATCATACGGGCAATTAATATATGTCTATGGTTTTTGATGTGTTTCCTATCAAATAAAAATTAACAACAACATTATGCTAAATAAAATCATTGATTTTTCAATCAAAAACAAACTCATTATAGGGCTATTTATTATTGCCCTTATTGGTTATGGAACATACGAGATAACCAAGTTACCTATAGATGCTGTTCCAGACATTACAAACAACCAGGTACAAGTTATTACAGTGGCGCCATCATTTGGTGCTACTGATATTGAACGCTTAGTGACATTTCCAATAGAACAAGCAAACAATAACATATCCGGTTTAAAAGAAATTCGAAGTTTCTCTCGCTTCGGCTTATCTCTAGTTACAATAGTATTTAATGACGAGACTGATATTTATTGGGCAAGACAACAGGTTGCGGAACGTTTACAAAACGTTAAATCACAAATCCCACAAGGCATTGGAAACCCAGAGCTTGGTCCGGTTTCAACTGGTTTAGGTGAAATATACCAATACGTTGTTAGAGCAAAAGAAGGTTATGAAAACAAATATGACGAAACGTCTCTTCGTACTATACAAGACTGGCTCGTAAGACGTCAATTACTCGGAGTAAAAGGTGTGGCAGAAGTGAGCAGCTTTGGTGGAAAATTAAAGCAATATGAAATAGCGGTCAATCCCAATAAGCTACAATCCTATAATATAACTATTCATGATGTTTTTAATGCTCTCGAAAAAAACAATCAAAACACTGGGGGTACTTATATCGAAAAAGGACCAACTGTTTTATTCATAAGAAGTGAAGGATTAATTGGTAGTGAAGATGATATTAATAATATTGCTATTAAAGCTACAGATGATGGAACGCCTTTATTTATTAGAGATGTTGCAGATGTGAAAATTGGACATGCAACACGTTATGGTGCCATGTGCTATAATGATAAAGGAGAAGTATCAGGTGCAGTTGTGATGATGTTAAAGGGAGCAAATAGCAGCGATGTAATCAAAAACGTGAAAGACAGAGTTGCTCAAATCCAAAAAACATTACCGGAAGGTGTTGTTATTGAACCATTCTTGGATAGAACTAAAATGGTTAATAATGCCATCGGAACTGTAGAACAGAACTTATTAGAAGGTGCGTTAATTGTCATTTTTGTTTTGGTTCTGTTCCTTGGAAATTTCAGGGCTGGGCTTTTGGTAGCTTCAGTTATTCCACTAGCTATGTTATTTGCAATTATATTAATGAACACTTTTGGTGTAAGCGGTAACCTAATGAGCTTAGGCGCATTGGATTTTGGTTTAATTGTAGATGGAGCTGTCATAATTGTTGAAGCTGTCATGCATCAACTTTCTCATGGCAAAAAATTCAAACATATCGCTCAATTAAATCAAGAGCAAATGGATAATGAAGTCAATCACTCCGCAAGTAAAATGATGAATAGTGCGGTATTTGGTCAAATCATCATTTTAGTTGTTTATTTACCAATATTTACTTTACAAGGTATTGAAGGGAAAATGTTTAAACCAATGGCTCAAACTGTTGCTTTTGCTTTATTAGGCGCCTTTGTTTTATCATTAACTTATATACCAATGATGAGTGCTTTATTCTTAAGTAAAAAAACAAAGCACTCTCCTAACATTTCAGATAAATTGATGATATGGGTAGAAAAGGGATATCAAAACACTTTAGCAAAAGTGTTACGTTATCCAAAAATTGTGATCACAACTGTAGTACTAATGTTTGTTTCAGCTGTAATAACATTAACATTTTTAGGCGGTGAGTTTATACCAGCCCTTGAAGAAGGTGATTTTGCAGTTGAAACAAGAGTATTAACAGGAAGTAGTATTAAAACTACTATTGATAACACTCAAAAGACAGCGCATATTTTAAAAACTCAGTTTCCGGAAGTGATTAAAGTGGTTACTAAAATTGGTAGTGGCGAAGTACCAACTGACCCTATGCCAATGGAAGCAGCCGATATGATGGTTATTTTAAAAGACAAAAAAGAGTGGACATCTGCAGAAACTTTTCCTGAATTAGCCGAAAAAATGGGTAAAGCAGTAGCTGATGTTCCCGGTGTAACAACTAGTTTTCAATTCCCTGTTCAAATGCGCTTTAACGAATTAATGACTGGGGCAAAACAAGATGTGGTTTGTAAAATATTTGGAGAAAACCTAGATACACTCTCTGCGTATGCTAAAAAACTAGGTGAAATTGTCAATCATGTTGAAGGTGCAAAAAATTTATATGTGGAACCCGTTACCGGTATGCCTGAAATAATTATTGACTATAACAGATCTGTTATAGCTCAATACAATTTAACAATTGAAGATGTCAATAAAATTGTAAATACTGCATTTGCAGGACAAAGTTCAGGCCTTGTATTTGAAGGCGAAAAGCGTTTTGATTTAGTAGTACGTTTACATACAAATAAACGTAAAAACTTAGATGACATACAAAACATTCTCATCCCTACTCCTCTAGGAACTCAAATACCATTGTATCAATTAGCAAATGTGAATATTAAAAACGGACCAAATCAAATACAACGTGAAGATGCGAAGCGTAGAATTGTGGTTGGTTTTAATGTGAGAGGCAGAGATGTGCAAAGTGTCGTCAATGAATTACAACAAAAAGTGGATGCTTCTATCAAATTTCCATCTGGCTATTATGTAACATACGGTGGTGCCTTTGAAAATTTAAACGCTGCCAAACAACGTTTAATGATTGCTGTTCCAGTTTCTCTAGTAATGATTTTTATTTTATTATTTTTTGCTTTTAATTCAGTGAAACATGGATTACTAATCTACTCTGCCATTCCTTTATCAGCTATTGGTGGTATTTTCTTTTTAGCATTAAGAGGTATGCCTTTTAGTATTAGTGCAGGAGTTGGTTTTATTGCCTTATTTGGAGTTGCCGTTTTAAATGGTATTGTATTAATTGCCGAATTTAACCGACTCAAAAAAGAAGGATTAAAAAACATACAACGCATTGTGTTAATGGGAACTAAAGTTCGTTTGCGTCCGGTTATGATGACAGCCTTTGTAGCTTCATTAGGATTTTTACCAATGGCAATTAGTAATGGTGCCGGTGCCGAAGTGCAACGTCCTTTAGCTACAGTTGTGATTGGAGGATTAATGATTGCTACTTTCTTAACGTTATTTGTTTTACCGATTTTGTATATCCTTTTCGAAAAGGGAGTGAAAGTAAAGACGAAGGCAAATTCAACTTTAGTAGTTACATTAATATTAGGTTTTTTCTCATTGCAAGCTAAAGCACAATTTCCTATTAATTTGCAAGCCGCTATTGATACAGCTTTAAAAAATAATTCATCAATCAAAAATGAAAAGCTGAAATCTGATTATCAGAAAAAAATAATAAAAACAGCCGCCTCCATTCCTCAAACAAATATGATGGCTGAATACGGACAAATCAATAGTGCATTTTACGATAATCGTTTAAGTGTAAATCAGTCCTTCAATTTCCCTACTGTATACATAAATCAAAAACGATTATTAAATGAAGAATGGAAATCATCTGTATTAAGTGTTGCTTTAAAAGAAGCAGATACAAAAAAACTAGTGAGAGAGATTTTCTATACCTACCTCTACTTAAAAAACAAAGAACATTTACTCTTAAAAAATGACAGTATATACGCTGCATTTTTAGACAAAGCTAAATTACGTTTTACAAAAGGAGAAAGTAATGTTTTAGAAAAGACAACTGCCGAATCTCAACGAGGAGAAATAGCTATTCAGTTAAAGCAATTGCAACAGGATATAGAAATTACTCAATTACAGTTTGATTTATTATTAAACTCTGTAACTAGATATATTCCAACTGAAACAAATCCAAAATTAGAACTGGCAATTAGTTTGGATAGTAGTATAGTAAACCAACATCCGTATTTAAAAATAATGGAGCAGCAAAAAAAGATATCTGGAATAAATAGAAAACTAGAAAAATCAAAATTCTTACCAGATATAAATTTAGGATATAATAACATGACAATGAAAGGAACTGGCTCAGATAATATTACATATAACTACTCCTCTCGTTTTCAATCCGTACAAGTTGGTTTAGGAATTCCTTTATTTTTTGGTTCTCAAAAAGCAAAAATCAATGCTGCTAAAATCAATCAGAATATTTCGGACATTAACTATCAGTTAGAAAAAAACTTGTTACAAAACCAATATCAAAGTCTGTTAAAAAGGTACCAAACTCATGCAGAAACTGTTAAATATTATGAAGCTACGGCTTTAAAAAATGCTAAACTTATTATTGAAACAGCCAATAAGCAATTTATTAACGGTGAAATCAATTATCTAGAATGGGTTCTACTTACCAATCAGGCAATATCAATCCAATCAAACTATTTAGATGTAGTTAAAATTTTAAACGAAACAATCATTCAAATCAATTATTTAATCACTAAATAAACCATTATGAAAAATATATTCTTCATTATTTTTGTTATTTCTTTGTTTTCATCATGTGGAAATAAAACAGAAGAAACAAATTCATCTCAAGAAACAATTGAAACTACAGTTGATTTAACTGAGGCTCAACATAAAAGTGCCGGTATTGAATTAGGTAAATTAGAGAAAAAAGAAATTTCCAGTGTTTTAAAACTAAACGGTAAAATTGATGTACCGCCGCAAAATATGGTTTCGGTAAGTACTCCATTTGGAGGATTTTTAAAATCAACCAAATTATTACCTGGCATGCATGTGAAAAAAGGCGAAATAATCGCTAACATGGAAGACCAACAATATATTCAGCTACAACAAGAATATTTAACGATTAAGTCAAAATTAAATTTTGCTGAAAACGAATACAACCGCCAAAAAGAATTAAACCAAAGTAAAGCAAGCAGCGATAAGGTTTTTCAACAAACAGAAATGGAATACAAAACGCAAAAAATTTCGTTAAGTGCTTTATCTGAAAAATTACGATTAATTAATATCAATCCTGAAACACTAAACGAATCAAATTTATCACGAAGCATTAATGTGTATTCTTCTATTGATGGATTTGTCTCCAAAGTAAATGTAAACATAGGTAAATATGTTAACCCATCTGATGTATTATTTGAATTGATTAATCCGGAAGACATTCATTTAAATCTAACCGTGTTTGAAAAAGATTTAGATAAATTATCTATCGGACAGAAACTATTAGCCTACAACAATAATCAACCAGACAAAAAACATCTTTGCGAAATAATTCTAATCAGTCAGGATTTATCGGCTGACAGAGGAGCGGAAGTACACTGTCATTTCGAAGATTATGATAAAACATTATTACCAGGTATGTATATGAATGCCGAAATTGAAATAAAACAAAAAAATGCATTAGCAATAAATGATGATGCAATTGTTAGTCACGAAGGAAAAGATTACATTTTCATTGCTAAAGGGAATCGCAAATATGATTTAACAGAAATAAAAAAAGGAGGAACTGAAAATGGCTTTTCTGAAATTAGCACAATTGACGGAAAAGATATCTCTAACGAGCAAATAGTTACTAAGGGAGCTTACTCACTATTAATGCAGCTAAAAAACAAATCGGAAGAATAAATTGTATATTTATTTTATAATTTAGTAAAATGGAAGAACATTTAAAAAGTTCTGATTTTATCTCAGATATAGTAATAGGCATGAGTGATGGTTTAACTGTGCCATTTGCCTTAGCTGCAGGATTAAGTGGAGCTGTTGACAGTAATAACATTGTAATCACTGCCGGTATTGCCGAAATTGTAGCTGGTAGTATTGCAATGGGTTTAGGTGGATACTTAGCAGGAAAAACAGAACAAGAGCATTATGAAAATGAACTAAAGCGTGAATATGATGAAGTGGAGCGAGTTCCTGAAAAAGAAATTGCAGAAGTAAAAGAAGTATTTGCTGACTATGGATTAAGCCCCGAATCTCAACATCTAATAGCGATGGAACTTTCTAAAGACAAGAAAAAGTGGGTTGATTTTATGATGAAGTTTGAGTTAGGTTTAGAAGAACCCCATCCAAATAGAGCTCGTAATAGCGCATTAACTATTGGAACTTCATATGTGGTTGGTGGTTTATTACCATTATTGGCATATGTTTTTACCAATAACCCAACTGATGGATTAATATTATCAGCCATATTTACTACTATTTGTTTATTTATATTTGGGTATTTTAAAAGCAAAGTAACAGGTCAATCTCCATTTTATGGTGCTTTAAAAGTTACATTGATTGGATTAGTAGCTGCCGGAGCTGCTTTTGGAATTGCAAAAATAATTTCATAGTATCAGTATGACTTTAATTGAACAATACATTAGCAATAACCATTTCGGAAAAACACTTGGAATGGAATTTAAAATTATCGAACCTGGACTAGTTCATTATTTTATCACTATAAAAAAAGAACATTTAGCAACCCCTTTAGCTGCTCACGGTGGTGTTATTTCTGCATTAATGGATGGCTTGCTAGGTGTTACCGCCCTATCCGTTTCATCAAAAGATCATCATATCGTTTCTACTATAGAATTTAAAATCAATTTTTTATCAGCTGCATTTGAAGGAGATACTTTACAAGGAATTGGAAAAGTTGAAAATCAAGGCAAGCGATTAATTGTAACCAGTGGAGATATTATTTGCCCTGCAAGAGATAATGCTGTTATTGCAAAAGCAATGGGAACATTTAACACATATCCAGCGGAGAAGGCTGGATATACTATTTAAAAAGGAAGGCTTTCAAATTTGAAAGCCTTTCTTTTATAATTATAAAGATCTCAGTAAACTATTAATACTAGTTTTCTCTGTTAAGATACTATGTAACTGACTAATAGCTACACGCTCTTGTTTCATAGTTACTCTATCTCTAATAGTAACAGTTTTATCTTCTAAACTTTGATGATCAACAGTAATACAAAATGGTGTTCCAATGGCATCTTGTCTTCTGTAACGTTTACCAACTGTATCTTTCTCATCATAAGCTACCATAAAATCAAACTTCAAGTCTTTCATAATACTTTCAGCTAATTCAGGTAAACCATCTTTTTTAATTAATGGGAAAATAGCAGCCTTGTATGGAGCTAATGCCGGCGGTAAATTTAAAACGGTTCGAGTTTCTCCACCTTCTAATTCTTCTTCTAATAAAGCTGAAGATAAAATAGATAAGAACAATCGATCTAAACCTACAGACGTTTCAACTACATAAGGCACATAGCTTTCGTTTAATTCAGGATCAAAGTATTGAATTTTTTTACCTGAATACTCCTGATGTTGTTTTAAATCGAAATCTGTACGAGAGTGAATTCCTTCTAGCTCTTTAAAACCAAATGGGAATTGATGTTCGATATCACAAGCTGCATTAGCATAGTGTGCTAATTTAATGTGATCGTGGTAACGGTATTTCTCTTTCCCTAAACCAAGTGATAAATGCCAGTTTAAACGGGCTTTTTTCCAATACTCATACCACTCCATCTCAGTTCCCGGTTTCACAAAAAATTGCATTTCCATTTGTTCAAACTCACGCATACGAAAAATAAACTGACGAGCTACAATCTCATTACGGAAAGCCTTACCTGTTTGTGCAATACCAAAAGGTATTTTCATACGACCTGTTTTTTGCACATTTAAGTAATTCACAAAAATACCTTGAGCCGTTTCTGGGCGTAAATAAATAATATTTGATTCATCAGTTACTGCTCCCATTGAGGTATTGAACATTAAGTTAAACTGACGAACATCTGTCCAGTTGCGGCTGCCGCTAATAGGACAAACAATTTCTAAATCAACAATAATTTGTTTTACTTCTTCTAAATTATTGTCATTCATCGCGTTTTTAAAACGCTCGTTAATTTCATCAATCTTTTTTTGATACTCCAACACTCGAGCGTTGGTAGATTTAAACATAGCTGCATCAAAGTTCTCAAAACGTTTGGCTGCTTTCTCAACCTCTTTATTGATTTTATCTTCAATCTTCGCAACAGCCTCTTCAATTAATACATCTGCACGGTAACGTTTTTTTGAGTCTTTATTATCAATCAAAGGATCGTTAAAGGCGTCTACGTGCCCGCTTGCTTTCCAAGTAGTAGGATGCATAAAAATAGCAGCGTCAATCCCTACAATGTTTTCGTGCATTTGCACCATTGCTTTCCACCAATACTCACGGATATTCTTTTTTAATTCAGCTCCCAATTGTCCATAATCATACACTGCACTCAATCCATCATAGATTTCAGAGCTAGGAAAAATAAATCCATACTCTTTACTATGAGAAATAACATTCTTGAAAAAATCTTCAGGTTTTAAATTATTGTTTTTATTAGTAGCTGGTGTTGGTTGAGTGCTCATATTGTATTAAAATTAAATTCAAAAAAATTAGAGGTTCAAAAATAGTGTTTTCGTGGCAATTATTCTACCATCCAATTATCAATTAAACGAATGTTACCAACAAAAACGGCAATTAATGTAATTACTTTTTGGTTTGTTTGTATTTCAGAAATAGACTCTAAACTATTCGCATCGCACACCTCATAATAATCCAATTTCATTTCAGGCACCTTAGATACTTTTTCATTAATAAATTGTTTAGCTGCTTCAATACCTTTTTCCTTTAAAATAGTAATTGCTTCCTGCATCCATTGAGGAATAAAAGCCGCTATTTTTCGTTCTTCTGCAGAGAGTCTTGTGTTTCTTGAACTCATTGCTAATCCATCAGGCTCTCGCAAAATAGGACATGGAATAATTTCAACCTGTAAGTTTAGCTGCTTTACTAAACTCTTTACCACCATTACCTGCTGGTAATCTTTACTTCCAAAAAAAGCTTTATCAGGTTTTACACCTTCCAACAAAATACTTACCACTTGCCCTACTCCATTAAAATGTCCGGGGCGTGTAGCGCCTTCTAAAATAGTATCTAGATAACCAAAGTCAAATTTCCTATTATCGTTTTCTGGATATACATCACTCACTTCAGGCATATATAAAATATCACAATCTGCTTCTTCTAATAGCTTTATATCAGCTTCAGGCGTACGTGGATAATGTTTTAAATCAGCTTGATTATTGAATTGAGTGGGGTTTACGAAAATACTGCAAACCGTAATATCTGTTTGTTGTTTAGAATAATTAATTAAAGAGATGTGTCCGGGGTGCAAGGCTCCCATTGTGGGAACAAAACCAATGGATTTCCCTTTAGACTTTTGTTCTGCAATAATAGCCTTAATTTCGTTTATTTTATGTAATACAAGCATTTTTTGCTCTTTTTATTGAAATAATAGGTCCCAAAGCTAAATAATACTTTGATATATGGATTTTTTTTTATTACTTTTGTATTGTCTTAAAAAAACACACTACCTAAACCTAATTTATGAGAAAAGCCAGAGTTCTTTTTGTGTCACAAGAGATTACCCCTTATTTAGATGAAACCCATATCGGAAAAATTGCCAGAAGATTACCTCAAGCAATTCAAGAGAGAGGGAAAGAAATCAGAACTTTTATGCCTAAATATGGTAATATTAACGAAAGACGCCATCAATTACATGAGGTAATTCGTTTATCAGGTATGAACATCGTTATTAATAATGCTGATCATCCTTTAATTATTAAGGTAGCATCTATTCCTACTGCTCGTATGCAGGTATATTTCATTGACAATGATGATTATTTCCAACGTAAATCTGTTTTAACCGACAAGGCTACAGGTAAATATTTTGATGATAATGATGAGCGTACTGTATTTTTTAATCGTGGAGTTATCGAAACTGTTAAAAAATTAGGTTGGGCTCCGGATGTGATTCACTGTCATGGTTGGTTTACAGGATTAATTCCTTTATATATTAAAAAAGCATTTTCTGAAGATCCTTTATTTGCCGATACTAAAATTGTTTTCACAATTTATGACGAAGAATTTACTAAGTCATTAAATAAGAAAATTGTTGATAAAGCAATGATTGACGGAGTAACTAAAAAGGAGTTAAAACATTTAGAAGACGCTTCTTATGTTAACTTAATGAAACTGGCTATAGATTTTGCTGACGGAATTTCTTTTGGAAGTGAAAAAATACACGAAGATTTAATTAAATACGCTAAAAAATCCGGTAAACCTATTTTAGAATTTAAAGGTGAGGCTGAATATGCTGATGCTTATAACGAATTCTATGACTTAGTTTTGGAAGATAGCGAAGTTTTAGCTGACTAATAAATTATATACTTTTAACTATTAAAAACGCATAATTTTGATTAATTATGCGTTTTTATTTATCAAATATGACCAAATTAAATATTGGATTATTCTTTTTAGTGTTTATTGTACTTTTTTCTTGCAAAAAGAAAGAAGACAACAGTGTTCTAGGACTAGATGTTCAACCAGAAAATGATTTGGTTGGCATTACCATTTCTGATACATCCACAGTGTATATGTATACTCAAAAGGTAGATTCAGTTAAATCCTATAACGACCAGTATAAATATTTAGGTTCAAATCAAGACCCTATCTTTGGAAGAACAGATGCTAGTATTTACACAAATTTCTCAATCTCTAACAACTTAACTAATGTATCTTTTGGTTCAAATCCTGTTCTAGACTCTGCAGAAATGGTGATTCGCTTCTTAGGGCAGGCAAATGGAGATACGTCTACCGCTTTAAATTATGATGTATATGTTCTAAATAATGCTCTTGTAACAGGAACTTCTTATTACTCAAATAATTCCATTCCAAAAGCAAATACAAAAGTAGGATCATATTATGGAAAATTAAAAGCTAGAAATGGCAATGTTTGTTTAATCATAAAAATAGATAATAATTTCGCTCAGTATATTTTACAAACAACTTCTAACTTAACCAATAACACAGCATTTCAAAATGCCTATAAAGGATTTTACATTACCACTTCTACATCGTCTTTAGCTGGTCCGGGATCAGGAGCAATCAGAAGGTTTGATTTGGATGATGATATATCAGGAGTAAATATTTATTACCATGATGGTAATTCATCCAGCTCCAAAGGTCAATCTTTTAACTTTTCGTTCAGAGGTATTGATGCATTAAGATTTAATCATATAACCCACAATTACGTCTCAGGTGCTTCATTAAATCTATTCGATCAAATAACAGGAGGCGGTACGTCAGATACTTTAAAAGGAAATTCTAATATTTATTTAGATTGTTTTGGAGGTACAAGAACCAGAGTATATTTACCATACTTAAAAAACTTTACAGACTCACAGGTTGTATCAATTAGCAGAGCAGAATTAATTATTAAAGTAGATGAAATTACTAGCCCATATTCTAGTCAGTACGGATACCCTCAAAATTTGGCATTAATTGCATGTAGTTCTAGTGGTACAGAGGAATTAGTTTGGGATCAATTAGAAACAACTGATTTTGTTAAATATGGTGGAAATTATGATGCTACTAACAAACAATACGTTTTTAATATTGCTCGTCAGGTTCAAAAAATATTAAATGGAACAACTACAAATTATGGTTTTTATTTAGTGAATGCTACTCCTAACAAATCTTCTGTTATCAGAAGAGACAACAGATTAGAAAGAGTTGTTATAGGAGGAAAAAATAACATCAACTATAAACCAATATTTAAGGTTACATACGTTAAATATCCCTTTGATAAATAATTATATTTATGCGAATTGCCCTCATAACTGATGGAATTGCTCCTTATGTGTTGGGTGGAATGCAAAAGCATTCATATTATTTAGCAAAATACTTTGCGAAAAATAAGGTATATGTCGACTTGGTTCATTACAATGATTCAAATTATAATATTGTTGACTTAGAATTTTTTTCAGAAGAAGAAAAAAAATACATCAACTCCATTGTTTTACAATTTCCATCATCACCTAAATTTCCTGGGCACTACGTCTATAAATCTTACAAATACTCCTGTCTTGCTTTTAATGCTATAAAGGAAAATTTAAGCAACTACGATTTTATTTACACCAAAGGGTTTTCGGGGTGGAAATTAATATCTGAAAAACGAAAAGGAACTATTTCATGCAGTAAGATTGGCATTAAATTTCATGGCTATGAAATGTTTCAAATTGCTCCGGAAACAAAGGCCAAACTACAACAACTTATATTAAGACCTTTTGTAAAGAAACTATCAAAGCAAGCTGACATGGTGTTCTCTTATGGAGGAAAAATAACTGACATTATTAAATCAATAGGTGTAAACCCAAAACATATTGTTGAGATTCCATCAGGTGTAGAAAAAGAATTTATTGGAAGCGTAATTGCATCTCATAATGAACCCTATCGTAAGTTTGTATTTTTAGGACGAGCAGAACGCCGAAAAGGAATTATTGAATTAAAAGAGGTTTTAAAGAAATTAATTCAAGAAAAACAAAATTTCAAATTTGAATTTATCGGCCCTATCCCCGACTCTATGAAAATTAATCACGATTCTATAATTTATCATGGAGAAATTAGAGATGCTCAAAAAATAAAAAGCATCTTATCTCAAAATGATGTATTGGTTTGTCCTAGTTGGAGTGAAAGGTTCCCGAACGTTATTTTAGAAGCCATGGCCTGTGGTTTAGCAATTATTGCAACTGATGTTGGTGCAATTGCAGCAATGGTAAGTAATAAAAACGGCTGGTTAATTGAACCTGCTAATAAAGAACAATTAGAAAAAACAATACTTGAAGCTATTAATGAAAAAAAATTAATAGAAAAAAAAGAACATTCGCTTCAATTGGTAAATACAACTTTTAATTGGGAAATTATCGCAAAAAAAACAATTGAGGTTATTTCATCTAAAAAATAACAACTGTTATTAACTCTTGAAAAGGCAAATAAAATTGTTTTATATATTTGCCCATCAAAAATTAATACTATGTCTGCACTTACTGCTACCCAATTCAGTTTCCCAAAACAAAAAAGTTTTTACAAAGGAAAAGTTCGTGATGTATATAACATCGATGACAAATACTTGGTAATGGTGGCAAGTGACAGAATTAGTGCATTTGACGTGGTTTTACCTAAAGGCATTCCTTACAAAGGACAAGTATTAAATCAAATAGCTGCTAAGTTTTTAGCTGCTACAAAAGACATCGTTCCAAATTGGGTTTTAGAAGTTCCAGATCCTGTAGTAACTATTGGGCGTGTGTGCGAGCCCTTTAAAGTAGAAATGGTTATTCGTGGTTATTTAGCGGGGCATGCGGCAAGAACTTATAACAGTGGCTTAAGAACTTTATGTGGAGTTACTATGCCAGAAGGCTTAAAGGAAAACGATAAATTACCCGAGCCTATCATTACTCCTACTACAAAAGCCTCTGAAGGACATGATGAAGACATTAGTCGTGAAGAAATTTTAAAACAAGGAATTGTAGAAGAAAAATACTACGTTCAGTTAGAAGATTACACCCTTAAATTATATGCTCGCGGACAAGAAATTGCCAATAAAATGGGCTTAATTTTAGTTGATACGAAGTATGAATTTGGTTTATGTGATGGTAAAGTATTTTTGATGGACGAAATTCATACCCCTGACTCTTCTCGTTATTTTTATTTAGAAGGTTATCAAGAACGTCAAAATAAAGGAGAAGAACAAAAACAATTAAGTAAAGAATTTGTGCGTCGTTGGTTAATTGAAAACGGTTTTCAAGGAAAAGACGGACAAAAAGTACCTGAAATGAGCGAAGCTTGGGTGAATGAAATTTCTGACAGATACATTGAGCTTTATGAAAAAGTTACAGGAGATAAATTCATTAAACATCCTACGGATAACTTACAAGAACGAGTAGAAAAAAACATTTTAGCAGCTTTAGAGAAATTAGGTTAAATCAAGCATGTCACTTTGAGCGTAGTCGAGAAGCGTTCTAAAACAATTCACATTTGTTCTCTACTGCGCTCGAACCAACAAAGAGAGTTACCAACATTTTTAAAACAGTGCATAGGATATATGTGCTGTTTTTTTATTTTTACAACATAATAAACATCACGATAATGTATCAAAAAATAAGTAACAACATTCTTGAAACTATTGGTAACACGCCAATGGTAAAAATTAATAACATTACAAAAGATTTACCTTGTACTGTATACGCAAAAGTAGAAACAACCAATCCTGGTAACTCTATTAAAGACCGTATGGCATTAAAAATGATTGAAGATGCTGAAAAAGACGGGCGTTTAAAACCAGGCGGAACTATTATTGAAGGAACAAGTGGAAACACAGGTATGGGTTTAGCTATTGCAGCTATCATTAAAGGTTATAAATGTATTTTCACTACTACAGATAAACAAAGTAAAGAGAAAGTAGATGCTTTAAGAGCATTTGGAGCAGAAGTTGTGGTTTGCCCAACAGATGTGGAGCCAGAAGATCCTAAATCATATTATTCAGTTTCTTCTCGTTTAGTTAACGAAGTTCCTAATTCATGGAAACCAAATCAGTATGATAATAAATCAAACTCTGCAGCTCATTATGAACAAACTGGTCCTGAAATTTGGGAACAAACAGAAGGAAAAATTACTCACTTAGTAGTAGGTGTTGGTACAGGTGGAACAATTAGTGGAACAGGTAGATACTTGAAAGAAAAGAATCCTAACATCAAAGTATTAGGCATTGATACTTATGGGTCTATCTTCAAAAAATTAAAAGAAACCGGTATCATCGATAAAAATGAGATTTATCCTTATATCACCGAAGGTATTGGGGAAGACTTTTTACCGGAGAATGTTGATATTGATTTAATTGATCATTTCGAAAAAGTAACTGATAAAGATGCTGCGATTATGACACGTCGTATTCCTCGTGAAGAAGGTATTTTTGCAGGAAACTCTGCTGGTTCTGCAATGGCTGGTTTAATGCAAATGAAAGACATGTTTAAGCCTGGCGATGTGGTAGTGGTTATTTTCCACGATCATGGTACTCGTTACTTAGGAAAAATGTTTAATGATGATTGGATGCGCGACAGAGGTTTCTTAGAAATTAAAAAACCAAAAGCGATAGATTTGATTGCCTCTCACAAAAATCAAAAATTATTAACAGTTGAGGCTACAGCTTCTGTTTCTGAAGCACTAAGTACAATGAACAAATATGGTATTTCTCAAATACCGGTTAAAGAGGGAAATAAATTTGTTGGATCACTAAACGATTCTTTCTTATTTTCTAAACTAATTGAAGATAGTTCTATTAAAAATAAAACAGTGAAAGATGTAATGCAAGCACCTTTCCCTTTTGTAACTGATCAAACATTAATGGAAGATATTTCTAAATTAATCACAAAAGAAAATAACGCTGTTTTAATGACTGATTTAGCGGGAACAACCCATATCATCACTAAACATGATTTAATACAAGGAATTTCTCAAATGAGTAATTAACCATTTATCACTCATCTTATCTGCTTACAAAATTTAACAGTTTAATATCAAATAATAGTATTAAACTTGATATAACAAATAAAAAACATTATGAAAAAAATAACCATCCTAGCTAGTTTATTTTTCGCATTAGTAGTTAATGCTCAAAACAAGCGACCTGATAACTGGTTTAATTTAGATGCCGAAAAAGACGGCGTAAATGGGGTAAGTACAGAGAGAACTTATGAAGAACTTCTAAAAGGAAAAAAATCAACAACAATTATTGTTGGCGTTTTGGATAGTGGTGTGGATTATATGCACGAAGATTTAAAAGATGTGATGTGGACTAATCCGGGCGAAATACCAGGTAATGGTATTGATGACGATAAAAATGGATATATCGACGATATTCACGGATGGAACTTCATGGGCAACAGCAAAGGAGAAAATGTTGCAAAAGATAATTTGGAGTTAACTCGCGTTTATACTTCTTTAAAAGCAAAATATGATGGTAAAACAGAAAAAGATTTTACTTCAAAAGCTGATAAAAAAGAGTTTAAATACTGGCAAATTGTTAAAGCTGATTATGATAAAGAAGTGTCACAAGCTGAAGCTCAATCAAATCAATATAAATTTATCAGAGATGCTATTTCCGGAGTTGTAGAAAAAATAAAAAAAGAGAACGGTGGAGCAAAAGTAACTTTAGAAGATCTTAAAAAATTTGATGCTAAAGAACAAAAAGACAAGCAAGGTAAAATGATTGCCATAGCTCAAGCATCCGGAGGAAAAGATATCGAAGATTTTATTGAACAATTGAATGAAGCTGTAGAATCAATGGATGGTTCCCGATTAGATCCTAAAGGAGATACTCGTTCTATAGTTGGTGATAATTACAATGACATGAATGAGCGATATTATGGTAATGGGGATTGTAAAGGCCCGGGAGCATTCCATGGCACTCACGTTGCCGGTATTATAGCGGCTTCCCGTAAAAATGGTATTGGTATGGATGGCGTTGCAGATAATGTTAGAATTATGAGTGTACGTTGCGTTCCTGATGGTGATGAACGTGACAAAGATATTGCCAATGCAATTCGTTATGCTGTAGATAATGGAGCAGTTATTTTAAACATGAGTTTTGGAAAAAAATACTCTCCCGGCAAAAAAGCTGTAGATGATGCTGTAAAATATGCTGAAAGTAAAGGAGTATTATTAATACACGCAGCAGGTAATGCGTCTGATGATATTGATGAAATAGTTCACTATCCTTGCAAAAAAATGGAAAATGGCAAAATCGCTTCAAACTTTATGGATATTGGAGCGCTAAGTTGGAAGCCGGGAGATGAAATCGCAGCTCCTTTTAGTAACTACGGACAAAAAACAGTTGATGTTTTTGCTCCAGGTGTAGAAATTTACTCAACAGTACCTGATTTAAATAAATATAAAGATGCGAGTGGAACAAGTATGGCAGCTCCTGTTGTAGCTGGCGTTGCGGCTGTATTAAAATCATATTTCCCTGAATTAACACCTAAACAAATCATCAAGATTATTACAAAAAGCTCGGTAAAAGATTACAAAACAAAAAAGGTGATTAAACCCGGATCAAAGGATGAAATGGTTGAATTTGGTGAATTATCAAAAACCGGTGGTATTGTTAACCTTTACGAGGCTGTGAAAATGGCTCAAGGAATGGTTAAGGTAAAAAACTAATCATACAAAAACTTAAAATAAAACACTGGCAAAAGTCAGTGTTTTTTTATGTAAACTTTTTTGTAAAAACTCGGTTTACATGGTATCTTTGCAAGACTATATGTTACAGGGTAAACAATTAATATTAGCAACAAAACCTTTCGCTAAAGAAGATCGCGCTAAAAGTTGGTATTATACCATCAGCACTCTTTTAATTCTGATCGCATCTTTAATAGGTACTGTTTACAATTTTCACTGGACTTTAAAACTGGCATGCAGTGTATTTGCAGGTCTTGTTATCGTACGTTTTTTTGTAATTTATCACGATTACCTTCACAAAGCTATTTTAGACAAATCTCCTTTAGCAAAAGCTATCTTTACGTTATTTGGTTTTTATGTTTTAGCTCCAACCGGCATTTGGAGTGCCAGCCACGATTATCATCACAAAAACAATTGTAAATTATTTAGTGCCAGTATTGGATCTTTTCCTATTTATACCAAACAAAAATTTGAAAAATGCAGCAAGTCTGAACGCTTCCATTATCTTTTCATTCGTCATCCTTTAACTATTTCTTTAGGCTACATTTTTGCTTTTATGTATGGAATGTGTATTAAGTCCATCATCAATCGCTTTAGCAAAAATATTGATTCGTTGGTAGCACTTATTTTACACTTTGCATACCAAGCCGCTGTATTTTATTTCCTAGGCTGGCATACTTGGATTTTAATGTGTGTTATCCCTCACTTTATTTCAGGAGCAATGGGCAGTTATTTATTTTATGCACAACATAACTTTCCATCAGTCACTTTTGTTGGAAATGAAGAGTGGACTTATGAAGGAGCAGCCTTGGATTCATCAAGTTTTATGAAATTAAATCCGTTTATGAATTGGGTTACAGCCAATATTGGTTACCACCATATTCATCATATGAATTCACGTATACCTTTTTACAGATTAACTGAAGTTTGGGATGCTATTCCTGAAATGCGTTCTGCAAAAACAACCTCATTAAAACCTAAAGATATTATCGCTTGCTTTAAACTAAAAGTATGGGATTTTGAAAACCAAAAAATGGTTGGGGTTTAATTAAATATAAAATTTAATTAAAGGTTCAAGTTCACTTAATAATTTTAATGGCTCTTCTACTCTATTGCATATTTCGATAGATAATTTACCATTTTTTAATGTCAATAAATACACATCGTACTTACTAAACAAATCAACCCAATTGATAATATCTTTTGCAGAACAATTTATATTACTACTAAAATAATAGGGTGCAGATATCAGGTTTTTCAGTTCATTTGACATAAATAAACGTTTTAAAGCTGACTTCCTAATCTTAAGTTTATGATTTTTATTTAATGAATTAATTTCAACATTCAATCCTTCGCTTATAATCGAATCGACATGTTTTTGTGTAATTGTTCCTTTATAAAAATTAAAATCAAAGCTTACAGTATTTTTCTCATAGGAGGTATTAAACTCATACCCCCAACTATTACAGAATCCATCACAAACAACATTAAGTGAATGAAATAATTGTTCAATTCGCTGACAATAAGCTTCGTTGGCTTTGTAAAAAGGAGAAGTATTTACTTCGTATGATATCAAAATTAGTGCTTCGCTAAAGGCTTATTAAACTCGTCTTTAGTCAATAATAAATCATTGATTAATTTCATAACAAAGTTTAATTGCTCTTCTTTATTTAAATCTGTGTTATCTAACACAACAGCATCTTCAGCTTTTATTAATGGATTTTCTTTTCGGGTAGTATCGTCATGATCTCTTTTTTCAAGATTTCGTTTCACATCCTCAAAAGTATGATGCTCACCTTTACTCATTAACTCATCCAAACGACGTTGTGTTCGAACATCATTATCTGCAGTCATAAATAACTTTAACTCTGCATTTGGGAACACATGCGAACCAATATCTCTGCCATCCATTATCACCCCTTTATTTTTGCCCATCTCACGTTGCAGTACTACCATCTTTTCACGAACCTCTTTAATTGAACTAATTGCACTCACATGATTTGCCACTTCCATGGTTCTAATCTCTTTTTCCACATGTTCACCATTTAAAAAAACTTCAGATGATTTAGTAACAGTGTTATATATAAAAGATACTTCAATGTCGTTTAAGCACTCTATTAACTTTTTTGTATCAACAACAGAATCTCTGATAATATCATTTCGTAAACAATAGATAGTAACGGCACGATACATGGCTCCGGTATCAATATAATTATAGTTAAGTTTTTGAGCCAATGCCTTAGCTAATGTGCTTTTGCCGCAGGAAGAATAGCCATCTATTGCAATTGTGATTTTTGACATAGTACTGTAAATGTAAGGGTTTTTGAGGATTAAAAAAAATGAACTGATGGCAGGTGAAAATTTGTACTGCGATTATTTTAAGCTATATTTGATATAGGTATGGATATGTTGAGTACGGAGTTTGAAAAAATAAAACTAATTATTAGTATATAAAAAATAAGCGCTATAAAGTAGCGGTTATTATGCAAAATAAACAAAATACCCGCCATATTATGGCGGGTATAAGTTAGTTAGGTGTAAGCCATGAAAATATGACAATCAATAGAGCATTTGAAATATTAAAATTATCAATAACCGCGACAAAAGAGCAGGTTGAGGAAAGTTATAAAACTCTAATTAAAGCGCATCATCCTGATAAAACTAATGGTGACGGAGCAAAGGCAGCAGAAATTAATGAAGCAAGGGAGACAGCAATTAATTATCTAACTGAGACTAACTCAAGCCTCGCACTTATAAGGCAGTTTACGGATATTATTAAAGTTGATAATATAGCTATTCAAAAAAGAATTGAATATAAAAAAGACTCCGATGCTATAATCTCAAAAATATATCGCAGACAAGGCAGCAAGTATAAAAAATATAAGCAATTGGCTAAGTTCTCTGGAATTGCTTCTGGCGCTATGGCTTTAGTGACAAGCAAACTTGTACCGCTATTTGAAGGGATTCTTGGTCAGCATCCTATTTATAGTGCAGCTTTTGGGATTTTGGCTTTTACAGCTGGGTTTTATTATTTAATGTTTAACTCAATGGCCGAAAGAATTCAAGATTCAATTGATGACTTAAAGGACAGTTTAGACGACAAAGCAAACTACATCGACATATTAACAAGCATTCTTCTTAATCAAAAAAATCTTAATGAAATTATAACAAGAAGAGAATTTGAAAGAATAATTCAAGATTGGTTAGACGAAGACAGACCTGTTAGGCTTGAGCGATTAGAACTACATCTTTTAATTGACAAAGATTCGCTAAATAGAATCGCACGCAGAATTGGAAAGACGGATTTCTCAAAACTTTTAATTTCAAAAGGACTTGAAAAAGAAATTCTTGAAGAAGTAAATACAGTTGAAGGTAACTTACCTACTATTGGTTATAAACTCAAATTAATGGCCAACACCTAACACACGCTAAGGCAACAGTTTGGCAGATTGTTATGACTTTAGCAAATAATTTTTTCTAAAACTCTGAGATTCAAAT
>DAORKG010000017.1:3744-70885 GCA_035439445.1 Bacteroidia bacterium | reverse complement strand
GATTTCACATAATCCAATTCGGCTTTAATTACTTTTCCATCTGCTCTCATTACCGCTGCTGATAAAGCAATTAGCATATTGGCAAAATCGCCACTGCCGGCACGAGAATGTTGTCTGTAATAATCAAATACATCTTCTGCATTGCCGTTTTTTACAACTTTTGCCGATACTGCAAAATTATCTATAAACGAACCAACTAAAAAACCGAGAAATGCAGCCAAGAAATTTCTTCCTAATAAGAAAAAACCAACTACAGCGCCTATGAACTTAAACAATGTGTGTTATTTTAAAGGTGAATAAGGTTGCAAATATACAATTTAGCTTTATTTTTCAGTTATCTTTATGAAAGAGATTTGTCAGTTCGAGCGGAGTCGAGAACTAGACAAATCATTAAAAGCGCTTCTCGACTTCGCTCGAAGTGACAGGTGATTAGAAATTACACTAATGCTTCTTTCATTTGCATAAACATTTCATTGAAACGCAGTTGAACTTTTGCAATAAACTCATCGTTTATTATTTTCTTTACTCCATCCAATGATTTTACGTGTTCGGTATGAAATTTAAATGCTTGTTCCATTGGACCTGCTTCAAATTTTACAATAAATTTATCATTCATCTGAAAGATAGAAATACTCATAGATGGATGTGGAATGGAATCAATAATGCGCATAAATTATTTTTGAAAAGCTTTTTTAAAATCTAACATGTTTTTTATAACACCAGCTGGCGATGTATTTCTATCACCATCTTCGTGTATACGTCCCAAAATGGCATGAGCAAGTGCTACAAAATGATGTTTGCCAGCTCTTTTCAATGCTTCTTCAGCCTTGTCATCACCATTAATAAAATTAGCACAAGCCGCCCAATCAAATGCTTTACGGTCAATTAAAAAACGAAAGGCTTTACTATCATCCCAAATAGCATTCACAAAAGCAGCTAATTCAAAATGTTTACCTTCAATTAAGTATTTAAAAGCGTTTTTATCATCACGAATGGCGTCTAAGGTAGCCACCAATTCTCTATAGTTATTGTCAATTAACCAGTTAAATGCTTGCACATCACCATGAATGTGTTTACCAAACTGCTCTATAACGAATGTAGAATAATGTTTCATGTGTTTATAATACAAATACCAGTATAAAGTTAATTAAAAGTTTTATCAATTGGTATTATTTATAAATCTAGTTTTTGGTTAAAAAGCGTTAAGGAAATTTTCAAAAAAAAATAATAGTTATATTTGTCAACTATTTTATAATTAAACTGTTTTATATGCCTACTAATACTAATTATGCTAAATTATCTGTTGGAACTAAAGCGTTGATTCTTTCTAAACTTTACTATAGTGTTTTAAGTAAAAGTCTAGAAAGTATTGATATTGAACGATATTATTCTATTTTGTTTTTTTTAAACGAAAACAATGGCTGTAATCAACAATGTATTTGCAATAATCTGGCAATAGATAAAACAGCGATGGTTAAAGTAATTGACTATTTAATTAAAGTTGGTTTTGTTGATAGAAATGTAAATCCGGAAGATAGAAGAGAGCACTTTATTGTACTTACTAAAAAAGGGTTAAAACAAACCGCAGAAATAGTAAAAGCATTTAATGAGATAGATAAAGAAATTTTTTCTTCAATCCCAAAAGAAGAACAAGCAATTTTTAATAAAGTCATCTGTCAATTATCTACTAAATTAAAAGAATTACCTGCCAATGATTTGTTTTTTAACTATAAGCAAACTTCTAAAAAAAGAAAGAAAGGTACCGCAAATAAAGCATCATAACCTATTTAAATAAATCTCAAATGAAAAAAATACCCAATTGGATTATCATCATTGTTGTAATAGCATTAGTAATAGCTTCTAAATTTTTATTTTTTGCTAAAAAAGAAGATGCCGCATCTGCCGGAAAAGGAAAACCTAAAGGTCCTGCGGCAGTTAACTACTATGTGGCAAAACCAATGGCATTTAATAACGAAGTGTTTGCTACAGGTAAAATAGGTGCTTTAAATCAAATTGATTTGCTGCCGGAAGTTGGGGGCAAAGTAATAGCTATTTATTTTAAAGAGGGTGAAACAGTAAATAAAGGAAGTGTTTTAGTGAAATTGAATGATGCTGATTTACAAGCACAACTATTAAAATCTAAAACTCAAATTACTTTATCCGAACAAAAATTAGAACGCTTAAAAAAGCTACTTGAAATAAAAGGAGTAAGTCAGGAAGAATTTGATATGCAGCAAAATGAATTAAATTCGTTAAAAGCAGATCAGGCTTATATTTTAGCACAATTAGCAAAAACTAGTATTGTAGCCCCATTTACAGGTATGGTTGGATTAAAAAATATCAGCGAAGGTTCTTATGTTAATACATCAACACCAATAGTGTCTTTGGTGCAAGTAAAACCATTATATGTTGAGTTTTCTGTCCCTGAAAAATATAGCAGTTTATTTAGTAAAGGAATTCAAGTAAAGTTTTCTAATGATAATAATAAAGATGCTCAAACTGCTACAATTTATGCTATTGAGCCACG
The DNA here is from genome assembly GCA_035439445.1 of Bacteroidia bacterium. GTDB lineage: Bacteria > Bacteroidota > Bacteroidia > B-17B0 > Aurantibacillaceae > UBA4416. The sequence continues at coordinate 68,358 of DAORKG010000017.1, read as the reverse complement.
TGTTGATGAGTTAACCAAAACCATTAAAGCGAGAGCAACATATAATGGTAATGAGCATTTTTATCCAGGAAGTTTTGTAAAAGTATTTGCCAATTTAGGAGAAACACAGAATGTCTTGATGGTGCCAACACAATGTGTTATTCCAACTCTAAAAGGACAAAAAGTATTTGTTAGCAAAAATGGCATTGCAACCGAAGCAATGGTTACTATTGGTGTGAGAACAGACGAAAGAATTCAAATCATTGATGGTTTACAAGAAGGAGATACTGTCATTACAACAGGATTGTTAGGTTTGAAAAAAGAAACTCCATTAAAATTATTAAAATCAGTTAACTAATATGGATATAGCAGAATTAAGCGTCAAGCGTCCGGTATTAGTTACCGTGTTTTCAATTATTATCGTATTATTTGGAGCGATAGGATTTAAGTATTTAGGAGTTCGAGAATTTCCTTCAATTGATCCTCCGGTTATTACAGTTCGAACCAGTTACACAGGTGCGAATGCAGATGTGATTCAATCTCAGATTACAGAACCACTAGAAAAAGCAATTAATGGTATTGATGGAATCAGAACGTTGTCATCAGCCTCCAATCAAGGTTCGAGTGTGATTACAGTTGAATTTAATTTAAGTTCTAATTTAGAGGCTGCCGCTAATGATGTGAGAGATAAAGTGTCTCAGGCAGTTAAACAATTACCTCAGGATATAGATGCACCACCTGTGGTATCAAAAGCCGATGCGAATTCGGATCCAATTATCTCAATGACTTTAGTAAGCGACACTCGGTCATTATTGGACGTAAGTGATTATGCTGAAAATGTGATTGCTCAAAATTTACAAACGATATCAGGAGTAAGTGCTGTTCAAATATGGGGGCAACGCCGTTATTGTATGCGCATTCGTTTGATGCCCGAAAAATTAGCTGCTTATAGTTTAACACCTTTGGATGTGAAATTGGCATTAAGTAAAGAGAATGTAGATTTACCATCCGGTAAAATTGAAGGTAATGCCACTGAATTAACTGTAAATACTATCGGTCGTTTATCTACAGTGCCAGAGTTTGAAACCATGATTGTAAAGGAAAGTGATAATAACATTGTTCGTTTACGTGATGTGGCTAAAGTTGAATTAGGAGCGGAGAACGAAGAAACGATTTTAAAAGAATCTGGAACGCCAATGGTTGGTTTGGCTTTGGTACCGCAGCCAGGAGCTAATTATATTGATATTTCCAAAGAGTTTTATAAGCGTTATGAAGTACTAAAAAAAGAATTACCAAAAGATTATACCATCAATATTGCTTTAGATAATACTCGCTTTATTAAAAAATCGATTACCGAAGTAGGGGAGACTTTAATCATTGCTTTATTATTAGTAATCTTAATTATCTTTTTATTCTTCAGAGATTGGGTCATTGCATTCCGTCCTTTAATTGATATTCCAGTTTCCTTAATTGGTGCCTTTTTTATCATGTATATGATGGATTACTCTATCAACGTATTAACCTTATTGGCCATTGTATTAGCAACGGGATTAGTAGTGGATGATGGTATTGTGGTGACTGAAAATATTTTCAAGAAAATTGAAAAAGGTTTATTACCAAAAGATGCGGCCATACAAGGAACAAGAGAAATTTATACGGCAGTAATTATTACCTCATTAACATTAGCTGCCGTGTTTATGCCGGTGATTTTTTTAGAAGGATTCGTTGGTCGTTTGTTTAGAGAGTTTGGAGTAGTGTTGGCAGGTGCAGTATTGATTTCAGCATTTGTATCGTTAACCTTAACACCAATGTTAAATGCTAAATTGGTAAGAAAAGACCCTTTAAAGAAAAGTAAATTTTATACTTGGTCAGAACCATTTTTTGTGGCTATGGATTCTTGGTTTAAAAATTCAGTCACTAATTTTTTGCAAAAACGTTGGTGGGCTTTAGTGATATTGGTTGTATCTGTAGGTTCTATATTTTATTTCGGCTCACAGTTGCAGTCAGAGTTATCTCCCTTAGAAGACAGAAATTGGTTACGTTTATCAATTACTACCCCTGAGGGAACATCTTTTGAATCTACAGATGCTCTAATGGATAGGTTATCCACTTTTGTGGGAGATTCTATTCCGGAAAAACAAGTTTGTTTAACAGTAACAGCTCCTGGCTTTGCCGGTTCAGGTGCCGTAAATACAGGTTTTGTTCGTATTGCTTTAAGTGAATCGGATAAACGTAAACGTTCGCAAAATGATATTGCCAATTATATCAATAAAAATATTGCGCAGTTTCCGGAAGGTAAAGTGTTTGTGATTCAGGAACAATCTATTTCATCAGGTGGTGGACCTAGGGGAGCTTTACCAGTTCAGTTTGTGTTGCAAACCAATGATTTTCAAAAGTTGAGAGAGAAGTTACCTAAGTTTTTAGAGTTAGCAAATAAAAACCCAATCTTCCAGGGGGTTGATGCAAACTTGAAATTTAATAAACCTGAATTAGTAGTTGAAATCAATAGAGATAAAGCAAAAACCTTAGGAGTGAGTATCGCAGATGTTGCTCAAACAATTCAATTAGCATTAAGTGGACAACGCTTTAGTTATTACATTAAAGGAGATAAACAATATCAGGTTGTAGGGCAGGTGAACAGAGAAAACAGAGATGATCCAAGTGATATTAAAGACCTATTTGTGAAGAATAGCAAAGGTGAAATGATTCAGTTAGATAATATTATTTCTATTGTAGAAAGAAGTAGTCCACCACAATTGTATCATTATAATCGTTTTCAATCGGCTACTGTGCAAGCTGGTTTAGCGCCAGGCAAAACTATTGGAGATGGTATTGCAGCCATGAACGATATTGCAAAACAAGTATTGGATGATAGTTTTACAACATCATTAACAGGTGCTTCCAGAGATTTTTCGGAGAGTTCCTCTAATATTTTATTTGCCTTTGTGTTAGCATTGATTTTAATTTATTTATTATTAGCCGCTCAGTTTGAAAGTTTTGTTGAACCATTTATTATTATGTTGACAGTGCCAATGGCATTAGCAGGTGCGTTGTTTTCATTATGGTATTTTAATGAGACCTTAAATATTTTTAGTCAGATTGGAATGATTATGTTGATAGGACTTGTAACTAAAAATGGTATTTTAATTATTGAATTTACGAATCAATTAAGAGAAAAAGGCATGAAAGTTCGAGAGGCTTTAATTGAAGCTTCTACAGCTCGTTTACGTCCTATCTTAATGACAAGTTTAGCTACTATTTTAGGTGCATTGCCTATTGCAATGGCATTAGGCGCAGGTTCAAAAAGCAGAATGGGTATGGGAATTGTGATTATTGGAGGATTGTTGTTATCCATGGTTTTAACCTTATTTGTTATTCCTGCTATTTATTCATTTTTAGTAAAAGATAAAAAACATGATAAAGATGTTGAGTAAAATATTTATTTTATTGATTGTTTTAAGTTCAGGCATTCATGCGCAATCTGTATTAACTATTGAAGATGCTATTAAAACAGGCTTAGAAAAAAACTATGCGGTGTTAATGGTGAAAAACGAGCAAGAGATTACCAAACTTCAAAATAATTTTGGTAACGCCGGTATGTCGCCAACTGTTAGTATTAATGGTAATTTAAGTTTAGCAAACATTAATTCATATCAGGAATTTAGTACAGGTGTTATCCAAGAAAGAAATGGAGCTCAATCTAACAATGCTGGTGCATCAGTTAATGTAGGTTGGATGATATTTGACGGATTAAAAATGTTTGCCGTTAAAAAAAGATTAGGACTAAATGAACAGTTATCGGCTATTGAGTTGAAACAGCAAATGGAAAATACTGTTTATGAAATTGTAGCGGCTTATTATTCAGTTGTGAAAACAAATGAATTGATAAAAGCTGCTAAACAAAATTTGAGCATTTACGAGGAAAGAAAAAAGATAGCAAAATTAAAATATGATATTGGTTCTGATTCGAAAGTGGATTTATTATTGTCTCAATCAAACGAAAACAAAGCGAAAAGTGTTATTGTTCAATTAGAACTACAACTATTAAATGCTAAAACTAAATTAAATAGCCTGTTAAATAAACCGGTAGATACTGATTTTACAACAACTGATTCTATAGTTGTTAATTACAATCCTAACATAGATGATTTAAAAAAGGAAGTTTCAAAATCAAACTCTTCGATTTTAATTTCTAAGCAAAATGAGTCTATTATTTCTCAAAGTATTAAAGAAGCTCGTTCTGCTAATTTGCCGTTTATTCAATTAAATGGAGCATATAATTTTACGAGAGCTCAAAGTCAGGCAGGGTTTGTGTTTTTAAACCGACAAGCTGGTTTAAATGCAGGCCTTACAGCAGGATGGTTATTATTTAATGGAACCAAAAATAGTAAGTTGGTGAAGGAAAAAAATATTTTATTCTTAAACCAACGCTATTTAACTGAGCAAACACAATTGCAAGTTGATGCACAAGTGTATAATAGTTACAAAACATATTTGCTAAATAAATCTATTGTAGAATTAGAAAAACAAAACTTGGAAGACTCTAAAGAGGTATTGAATGTTTCAATAGAAAGATACAAAGTAGGCAAAGCTAATTTATTGGAAACCATAGAAACTCAAAAGAATTTAGAAGACGCTCAAGTACGATATATTGAGGCTTTATATGCTATTAAATTAGCAGAGACAGATTTATTGAGAGCTAATGGAAGTTTGGTGAAGTAATTTTTGAATGTGTTCTCGACTTCGCTCGAACTGACAAACGGATATTACATCTTCATAAAGCGCATTTGAACAACGCCTACAAAAGCTTCCTTAAATATTTTTGTGCTCATTTTGCTTACACCTAAAACACGGTCGGTAAACATAATTGGGACTTCTACGATTTTAAATCCTTTTTTATACGCTCTGTATTTCATTTCAATTTGAAATGCATAACCCATAAAACGAACAGCATCCAAATCAACAGTTTGTAATACTTTTTTACGATAACATTTAAAACCGGCAGTTGTATCTTTCACTGGTAACCATAATACCATACGAACATACACAGAGGCAAAGTAACTCATTAAAATTCGTCCAATTGGCCAGTTGCTTACTTGTCCGCCTTTTGTATAACGAGAACCAACAGCAACATCAGCACCATTTTCGCAAGCTTCCAATAAACGCACTAAATCTTTTGGACTATGACTAAAATCACAATCCATTTCAAAAATAAAATCGTAATCACGAGATAAAGCCCATTTAAAACCATGAATGTAGGCCGTACCTAAACCTAGTTTACCCTTACGTTCTTCGATGTGTAATTTACCGGTGAATTCTTTTTGTAATTCTTTTACTTTATCAGCAGTGCCGTCAGGTGAGCCATCATCCACAATTAATAACTCAAATTCACGAGGTAAATCAAAAACAGTACGAATCATTTTTTCGATGTTTTCAATCTCGTTGTAAGTTGGTATGATGACTAAATTTTTGCTCATAAATTGTTTGCTAATATACTACTTTGTTAGATTATTAAAAGCGTGATTTTTCAGCATTTATTTTGGTTTTGCTGTTAAAATAGGTTAAGCATCTTATGGTTTTTCGACTGAATTGACACTGATTTCTTTAAAAATGGCGTATTTTTGATTATGCGAGCATTTTTAATCATAACGCTACTTCTGGGTTTTAGATACACGATCAGTGCTCAGGATGCTCTTTCTGTTGGAAATAAGACAACTGGAACGGCCAGTTTTTATGCCAAAAAGTTTAATGGCAGAAAAACCAGTTCCGGAGAAAAATTCTCGAGCGATAGTTTGACCGCCGCCCATAAAAAACTTAAATTTGGAACATATGTTTTGGTGAGAAATCTAAAAAATGATTCTACAGTTGTTGTAAAAATAAATGATAGACTTCCTCAAAAATCAAAACGAAGTATAGATTTAACGTTAAGAGCGGCAAAGCAATTAAACTTTGTAAAGTCGGGCTTAACTAAAGTAGAAATAACAGTATTAGATTCATTGAAAAAATAATATGAGCAAGATTTTAATTAAAAATGCCACTATCGTTAACGAAGACGAAACTTATGTGTCAGATGTATTAATTGACGGAAACATCATTTCTCAAATTGATAAATATATTACAGATGACTCTGCACGAATTATTGATGCTGAGGGTTTGGTTTTAATGCCTGGCGCAATTGATGATCAGGTTCACTTCAGAGAGCCGGGTTTAACTCATAAAGGTGAAATTTATACAGAGGCAAAAGCAGCTGTGGCTGGTGGAGTCACTTCTTATATGGAAATGCCTAACACGGTTCCGCAAGCGACTACTATATTAGAATTGGAAAAAAAATATAGTAGAGCCAAAGAATGTTCTTTAGCAAACTACTCATTCTTTATGGGGGGGACAAATTTAAATTTAGAAGAGACTTTAAAGGTTGATTATAAAACTGTTTGTGGATTAAAAATATTTATGGGTTCTAGTACCGGCGATATGTTGGTGGATAATGAGAAAACATTAGAAGGTTTTTTCTCAAAGTCTAATGCATTAATTGCAACACATTGCGAGTACGATCCAATGATTAAAGAAAATCAGAAAAGAATAGTGGAGGAGTACGGAGAAGATTTACCGGCGTATTTCCATCCTATTATTCGTAATGATGAAGCTTGTTTTAAATCGTCTTCATTTGCAGTAGAATTAGCTAAAAAGTATAATACACGCTTACATATTTTACATATCTCATCAGCTAAAGAATTAGACTTATTTACCAATAAAATTCCTTTAAAACAAAAACGTATTACTGCCGAAGCCTGTATTCATCATTTATGGTTTAATGATGAAGATTATAAAAAGAAAGGGAATTGGATTAAGTGGAATCCTTCAGTTAAAACGGAATACGATAGAGCTCATATTTTTGAAGCTGTTTTAGATGGACGTATTGATGTAATTGCAACCGATCATGCTCCTCATACGATTGAGGAAAAACAATTACCTTATTTAAAAGCACCAAGTGGCGGACCACTAGTTCAACATTCCATCTTGGCAATGTTAGAGTTTTATAAGCAAAACAAAATTTCTTTAGAAATGATTGTGCGTAAAATGTCGCATAACGTAGCTGATATTTTTAAAATTGAAAAGCGCGGATATATTCGCGAAGGTTATTTTGCCGATTTAGTTTTAGTTGATTTAAATAAATCAACTGAGGTAACAAAGGCATCTCTTTTATATAAATGTGGCTGGAGTCCTTTTGAAGGCTATACATTTTCTTCCAGCATTAATAAAACCTTTGTTAACGGTCATTTAGTATATGATAACGGTACATTTGACGAAAGTAAAAAAGGGGAGAGAATGAGTTTTAAAAGAGATTAGTTTATTCTCCGTAATAATTATTTAAATCTGAATAATTATTGTTTTCCGGAATATAGCGTAATCTGTTTTTGTAATAAAACTCAGAGCAAATGCTGTTAATGATGTCTTCAGTGGTTTTGCCTAATTCAATAACTCTTTTAATATCCATTACTTCAATTTGAGTAGAAGGCATATCATCTTTTTGTTTTTTAACGAATACATATGCTAAACTTTTATCTTTTGTTTGATTGTCAATTCTATCATAAAAGTACATATAGCCCTCTTCTCTGTTATTTTTTACAGCTACTTTTTTAATAAATACAATACTATCCGGTTTTGCTTTTGTTTTAAGAGAACTATTGTCTTGGTTTTCAGCGTTAGTATCAAACTCAATACTGTTATTTATTCTTGTCCTACAAAAATCTTCCTGAGATATTTTTGTTTTATCTATTTTATCTAGCATTTTTAGTTTGCTTAGTTCATCATATGTTGTAAGTTTAGTTTTAGGATTTGTAATAAAAAAACGCCATACCGTATCATTATTAACAGGTATTTTATTATTAGCGGCAATAAGGTTAATATTTAAAAGTATCTGTTCATTTTTTACTTTAAACAGTTTGTCAAAATATTGTTTCACATTAGGATTGGAACTGTAAAATGGAGCCAATATTGCAGCATGATTTTCAATCATATTTATATAACTTGGGAACGTTTTTTTTCCTTCAGTTTCATTTAAGCCCGAATTTATTAGTGAGGCATAGTATTCCGCTAATCGCTCTGCCTCTTCTTGAGCATCATATGAACCAGAATTTTTCGATTTGTTGGCAGATGTGTTGTATCGTTTTAATTCATTTGTAGCTTCTGTTAATAGATTAGGGACATTAGCAAGGTATTTTTCTTTAGAAATAATGCCTCTTATTACTAAATCAGCAAATAATTTATAGATAGGTGTTTTGTATTCTTCAAATGATGTTAACGAGAATAATGATGGGAAATAATTTGAGCAAAGCTGAAGAGAATCGTACAACGGGCTGAGAATATCTGTAATATTTTCTTCACTACCGGTTAATGGCGTTTTGTTTTTTAATAATTCAAATATGGTATTATAACTGTTTTTTGTTTTTAAAAAGCCCAGGCCTTTGATGATACATATTTGAATGTAGCTGCTGTCTTCGTAGTAATTGTATAAATTTTTATAAACTGGTATTATTCCTTCATCCTCTAATGTCCCTCCATTTACTAGTAACATAGCTCTTGATTCTTCATCCAGTTTTAAAAACTCAGGAGTTTTAAGGAAATCAATAACTTGTTTTGAGAATTTTTTGTCTATAACAATGGCTGATAAAGATTGTTTGGCTGCATATTTTAGAGTAGTATCAGATGAACATAAATCTTTAAATAAGGTAGCTGTTTTATTTTCATAAATAGGTTTTGAAATTACAGTGTCTTTGTGTTTGAATGATTTTAAGAAACCATCCGTCCAACCTGTTGTTCCAATTGTAGAATCGCAAATGGCTGTTAATGTAAAAATAACACCGTCTCGTAAAATATACTTTCTTTTAATAATATTGGAACATGCTGTATCTTTTAAGGTTAGCTCCAAAGATTCTGTTTTTCCGGTTTTACTAAATACAGGATTTGATACGATAAACGTGTTGTTATTCTTGACATATTTTTTAAGGTTGTCCCAAAATTCAGTAGAATCTCTGTAATCATAATCATTGTATTTTTCAAAATCAATATTCACATGTTCACCCGATGAAGGAGAATAATATGATTTTGATTTTGAGTTATAACTATATGCATTACTGATGAGTTTTTTATCTTTTTCCTTTTGAATTTCTGCATAAAAGTCTTTTAAACCTTCTTGTAATTGATTTCGATCTTCAGGAACAATTTCATCTACAACAGTAAATGCAAAGTCATCATCGGTAATAGTTTTAAGTTCATTAATATGCTTGAAATCTATTAATTTAAATGAATTAAAATAATCTTGTGGTTTTGGGTCTTGATTATTTACAAGTGCATAAACTAAATAATAGTGTACTCCTTTAATAAATAGTTTGCCATACATAGTTTTATTTAGAGTACTATTTGTTCCCGAAAAATTAATACATGAAAGATTTTGTTCACGAGTTAATTCTCGGTTAATACTTACAGTGTAATTGAAATTTTTTAAGGTACTGTTGCATAATAAATTTAATTCAAAGGTGTCTTCTTCCAAGTAATTGTAATCATGATAAAAATAATGCATCACACCGTAAGTGTTTTTGGTTTTAACATCATACGAAGATAATTCTTCAGCTAAACCTTGTTCCCCGGTTCTTTTATTGCTGATATATTTAAAGTTTGTAGGAATATTTACACTAAAGCCCTTTGTTTTAGGTGAAAAGGTGATTGTTTGGTTGTTTTTTTGTTCAGCAAATTTTATGGAACTAAAAAATCTGTTTCCTTCCGGGCCCTGAACATAGTTGCCTTTACCACTCATTTTAAAAACAATCATTTCATCAACTGTAAAGTAAATATGATAACGTTGAACATCTCCGCGTTTTGTTTTGTTTACAATGTCGAATGCTTTTATCCCTGAAGGGGTAGTGAATTCTTTTTTTGAAATTATTTTTCCGGGAATACTTTCGTATAATAAACTATCTATTTTAAAACTTAGTTTATCTGCATCGTAGTTATTCATTGATGCGTGGGTTACCTGACGGGCAACAATATAATAGGAGCCATTTGCCATATCTGTAGTTAGGGCAAACCAATATCCTTTGAGGCTAGCCAAAGTTACAGGCTCTTCATATGTTTCAAATGAATAAAGTGAATCACTGGAGTAATGTTTGGAAACAGGCCATTTCTTAACAATAGCTTCTATTTTTTCTTTTTGTTTATCGCCTTTTTTTGTAGCAATGTTGGAAACAGGACGAAGTTTGTAGCCCATTTTTCGAAGAATTTCAATTGCGCCGTTTTTGCCTGGTAAATGAGCAGCTCCAATTCCTGCAAATATGCTGTTTCCTGTTTTACAAATTGAATCGATATTGTGAGCTAGGATTATATTTCGATCTTCAATTAAATATTTTTGAGTGTTTTTTGTAGTATAGGTTAACTGAGTTAAACTGTCAATCGCATCCAAATCACCTGAACGGTAGGCATCATTTATTTCGTTTTGAACTTTGTAGTAATCTATTTTGCTTTTGCTCTCGTCATATTTTTCGTTTGGGTTTCTAACTGAACTCTTAGTGGCCATAATTAATGACTCTTTAAAATCTTCGAGGCTTACAATTTTTTTATCCAGTTTTGAACCTGCTTTGTAAATAAATAAATCTATATAAGTAGATTCTTCGTGATCATTTTTGTAACTATTATTTCTGTATAATAAATTATTAATGATGTCGGGATCATTTGCTAAAATTTCCTGATAGTGTTTATTATCTGGTATATCAATCTTAAAAGCATCTTTATAAAAGTTATTGCTAGCGTATGTGTTAGGATTGATTAGTTGCTCTAATAAACCAATGTCTTTCATGTTTTTAAGCCATTGATCAGGATTAGATTCTAGTCCAACAATATTAACTCCAGTAAGCGCATCGTAAAACGAATCGGATAGGTGATAGGCTAGTTTGCTACTTACGTGCATGGTGCCATATAGGTATGATGGTTTACTTAAACCATTGCCTGTAATTTCCCATAATAAACTTGGGTATTTTTTTTGAGCTTGTAAGTTAACAGAGGCTATTATAATTAATATGATAGCAATAGATAGTTTTAATCTAAGAATTAGTGATAGCATAAAAAGAGATTTAGTACAATAGAAAGATACAAAAAACTTTATTAATATAATGTAAATTATATAAAAAGCTACAAGCAGAGTTAGAGGCAGTTATTCTTTAAAATCCCAGCTAATAATTCGTAAAACAACTCGTTGGTTTTTTTGATGTAGGGCTAGTTTTTCTTCTGATGTTTTTGCTTATTAGTTGTTTTTTACTTCCCCAACCTTTAATTTCAATTCTCTTTCTATTAATTCCCTTAACAACTAACATTTCTCTTATCAATTCAGCTCTATAAAGGGATAATAACCGCTTGTTTTTTTCAATAGAAGACGCATGCCCACCCATTTCAATTACTATAGTTGGATTACCATTTAATAATTCGTACAAAAAACTAATGGAGTTATCTGCATTATAATATTGAATGGAATCTTTTTTTGCCAAAGAGTCGATACACAATGAGATAGAATTTTGATTGAAAATTAGTTTTGGGAAAGACATACCGCAACATGAAATACGGTTTAATTTAAAATCTTTAATATAATTATTGCTAAGTTCTAATTTTCCTTTTCCAATATCCGAAGAAGCAAGAAAACCACATTTTGTACTGGATTTTGATTTCGTTGATTTATCAGTGGCAACTGAAATTGAAAATAACAGAGATGTGTCGACTTTTACATTAAAATTATATTCTCCAAAACTATTTGTTTTATGTTCAAGTATGTCACCATTACTTAGTTTTAGGTGAACAAGTGCATTTTCAACTCTTTCACTATCTATATCACAAAATACAATTCCTTTTATAGAAACTAAATTGTTTTGTGAAATTGCGTAATAATTAATCAAACTAATTAATATGCAATAAAAGAATTTCATGAATTAGTTCTGACTAAACAAGCTATCTACAAACTCAGTACGATTGAAAACCTGTAAGTCTTCCATTTTTTCGCCAACACCAATGTATTTAACAGGAATTTTAAATTCGTCTGAAATGCCAATAACAACACCACCTTTAGCTGTACCGTCTAATTTGGTTAATGCTAAAGCGCTAACATCTGTAGCAGCAGTAAATTGTTTACATTGTTCAATGGCGTTTTGTCCGGTACTGGCATCCAAAACTAATAACACATCGTGAGGAGCGTCAGGAATCACTTTCTTCATCACGTTTTTGATTTTGGTTAACTCATTCATTAAGTTAATCTTATTATGTAAACGCCCTGCAGTATCAATAATTACTACATCTGCGCCTTTTGCTTTGGCACTACTTAATGTATCAAATGCAACGCTGGCCGGATCGGCATTCATACCCTGAGATACGATATCTACACCAACGCGTTGACTCCAGATAGTTAATTGTTCAACAGCAGCAGCTCTAAATGTATCTGCCGCACCTAAAACTACCTTATAACCTGCTGTTTTAAACTGATGAGATAGTTTTCCGATTGTAGTTGTTTTACCAACACCATTAACACCAACCACCATAATCACATAAGGCGTTTTTTCACCATTAGCTTGAGGCGGTAATTTTGGGATTTCAAACGATACGGCGTCAGTAGAATTGTTTTCTGTTAATAAGGCAGCAACCTCTTCTTTTAAAACATTATTTAATTCGCTAGTTCCAACATATTTATCTTTGGCAACACGGTCTTCAATACGTTTAATGATTTTTAGAGTGGTACTTACACCAACATCTCCAGTAATTAAAACTTCTTCTAAATTATCTAATACATCGGCATCAACGGTAGATTTTCCGGCAACAGCTTTTGCCAGTTTGCCAAAAAAACTTTCCTTGGTTTTTGATAAACCTTCGTTTAACGTTTCCTTTTCTTTTTTGCCAAATAATTTATCGAAAAATCCCATAGTTGTGTTTAGTGGCTACAAATGTATTAAAATATATTGTTGTTGTGCAGAACCCTGTCAGAGTTATTGTAATTATTGCTATAACTCTGGCAGGGTTTATATCTCAAAAACAAAAAAGCTTCTCCGTTTCGGAAGAAGCTTTTAGTATTTTTTGTAAAGCAAATTATTTCTTTAAAAAATCTGCTACTAATTCGTTTTGAACGATTTCTTCTCTAAAAGCATAAGCACCAGTTTTTGGCGACTTAATTACTTTAATAACTTTTGTAAAGCTATTTCCTTTACCAGTTTTTAACGTTGCAACTACCTTCTTTGCCATTGTATCTTAATTTTAATGGATTATTTAATTTCTTTGTGAACAGTCATTTTCTTTAAAATTGGGTTGTATTTTTTCAACTCAATTCTATCAGGAGTGTTCTTTTTGTTTTTTGTAGTGATGTAACGAGAAGTTCCGTGTTTACCACTGTCTTTGTGCTCTGTGCACTCTAAAATTACTTGAATTCTATTACCTTTCTTTGCCATTTTCTTCTGTTATTTATTGAATTAAGCTAAAATTCCGCCTTCTACAGCGTCTTTTAAACAAGCAAAAATTCCTTTTTTGTTAATATTCTTGATAGCTGATGTAGAAACACGAAGTGTTACCCACTCACCAGTTTCTGGAACAAAAAACTTCTTAGTTTTTAAGTTTACTTTAAATTGGCGACGAGTTTTAGTATTAGAGAAAGAAACGTGGTTTCCTTTCATCGCTTTTTTACCTGTTAATTGACAAATACGTGACATGCTATTATTTAATTAAATGTGTTTTCCCTTAAAATGGGGACGCAAATATAGTATTTCTTTTTTAACCCACAAAAAAATGTATGTTTTTTTCGGAAAATCTTATACTTGCGCCCAAATTTTATCTAAATTTTATTTAGAAAAACGTTTTCTGCGTTCACTGCCTTCGCGATTACCACTAAAAGTTTTTTCATTTCCTGCTCTGTCAAACGAACGTTTTTCTCCACTTCCGTAAGATTTACGTTCTCCACCTTCACGGTTTCCACCAAAAGATGAACGACGCTCTCCGCCTCCTGAGTATGAGCGTTTTTCGCCTCCACCATAAGAACGGCGCTCGCCACCTTCTCTAGAACCTCCAAATGAACGTCTTTCTCCACGGCGTCCGTCTTCTCTTGAACCACCACCGTATGAACGTTTTTCACCATAACCACCACCTGATGGTTTTGCTTTAGAAACCTCAAAACTAATAGGACGAGCATTGAACTCAATACCTGCTTTGTTTAAAGCTAAGAATTGGTCCATGTATTTGTTTTCTGTTTCAAAGAATGAGAATGAATTTTTAACATCAATGTTGAAAATCATACGTCCTTGAATATTAGAAATTTCAACTAAGAAATCTTTGATCGAATTACGGTTAAAGCCATCTAATTGACCCATGTTTACGAAGAAACGAGTTGTTTTTCCGTTATTACCACCTTCGTTAGAGATATTTAAATCTTGAGAATTTTGGTAGTATGTGTAGAAACGGTTAAACTCTTCAGAAACGAAACGCTTAATTAATTCTTCCTTAGATAAATCTTTTAATTCATCATAAATTTTTGGAAGGTATTTTTCAATCTCATCATCTTTTACTTCAACATTATGTAATTTATTTACCAAGTGAAATAATTGTTTTTCACATACTGCTGCCCCATCAGGAACTGCTGCTTTTGTGAAAGTATTTTGAATGATACGCTCGATATCTCTGATTTTTCCTGCTTCGCGTGGAGTAACGATTGCAATAGCAATACCTGTTTTACCGGCACGACCAGTACGACCTGAACGGTGCGTGTAGTTTTCTGCTTCTTCAGGTAAGTTGTAGTTAATAACGTGAGTTACATTATTTACATCAATACCACGAGCCGCTACATCTGTAGCTACCAACATTTGCAATGTACGGCTACGGAAACGTTTCATTACTAAATCACGTTGTGCCTGAGATAAATCTCCGTGCAATGCATCAGCATTATATCCGTCTTTAATTAAGTTATCCGCTACTTCTTGTGTTTCTGCTTTTGTACGGCAGAAAACAATACCAAAAATATCAGGATAAAAATCGGCAATACGTTTTAAAGCAGCATAACGATCGCGTTGATTTACAGTATAGTAAATGTGTTGAATGTTTTCGTTACCAGAATTCTTTTTACCTACAGAAATTTCTAAAGGAGATTCCATGTATTTACTTGCAATACGCTCAACTTCGCGAGGCATTGTAGCAGAGAATAACCAAGTATTTTTTGTAGGAGGTGTATTACTTAAAATTTCATCTAAATCATCCTTAAAGCCCATGTTTAACATCTCATCAGCTTCATCTAATACTACTACATCTACATGAGATAAGTCAATTGCTCTACGTTCGATTAAATCAATTAAACGTCCCGGAGTTGCAACCACAACTTGAGAACCTGATTTTAAATCACGGATTTGTCCCATAATTGGCGCCCCACCGTATACAGCGGTTACTTTTAATCCGTTAAGGAATTTTGAATAGTTGATTAAATCTTTACTGATTTGCACACATAACTCACGAGTTGGTGCTAATACAAGCGCTTGTGTATTTCTATCGTTTAAGTTTAATTTGGTTAATAAAGGCAGACCAAAAGCTGCAGTTTTTCCTGTTCCTGTTTGTGCTAATGCTACCATGTCGGTAGATTTTCCTTGTAACTGAGGAATAGTTTGTTCTTGGATAGGCGTAGGATTCTCGAAGCCCATCTCGGTCACGGCTTTTAGGAGCATTGGCTCCAAGCCTAATTCTTGAAATGTCATTTGTTGTTTTTTAAATTATTATTACTAACTGCTTAGAGATTTAATTTCCGCAGTAGCTGTAATCATTTTATAGCCCGACGTAGGCGCGATTACAATGTTTGGATGCAAATATTAAATCAATTGCGGTGCAAATGTACGACTATTTTTTTAATTAACAAACTATTAACATTATTTAGTCGCTATATAGTTTGATTTATATCACCAATTATCGATTAATACCGTTGTATAGCTTAAAACTAAATATATTTGCAATGTGAAACAAATACAATTGTTTATAATAGTTACTCTTTTAGGAATGTTAATTCCTATTGATATTATTTCACAAAGCTCATCTTTTAAAGAGAACCTTAAGAAAGATATAGCATTGTTTGAATCAGCTAAGACAGCCGGTGAGTTCATTTATGCAGCCAATTGTTTTGAAAAACTGGCGATGACAGAAAAAAATCAGTGGTTACCATTTTATTATGCAGGATTATGTGATGTGTTAGCTGCATTTGAAAAACAAAATAAAGAGATTGATACCTATTGTGATAAAGCTGAGTTATTTGCCCGAAAGGCCGACTCGCTTAGCAAAAATAACTCTGAAGTTATGGTTCTTAAATCAATGATAGCCGCTGCACGCATTAATGTAAATAAAGCACAACGTGGACAAAAGTTTGGCTTAATGGCATCTAAATTTGCTGCAGAAGCTTTGAAGTTGGATGAAACAAATCCAAGAGCACATTTTGTAAAAGGCAAAGCAATTTTAAATACACCACCAACTTTGGGAGGCGGTGAGAAAAAAGCCAAGCCGATATTTGAAATAGTTATTGAGAAAGATAAAACATTTAAAGCGTTGTCGAATTTACATCCTAGCTGGGGTAGAGCAGAGGCGGAGCAGGAAATAAAAAAAATAAATCTTTCTACTAAAAAATAGTTATGGAAACTGAAAGAGAAAAACAATTATGGGAATTAGCTAAAAAGCGTTCGAAATTTAAAAGATACTTTTATGCTTATCTTATACTAACAACCTTATTTTGGGTAATATGGTATTTTACAGATCATCAAAATCCGGATGCCGGTTTGCCTTGGCCAATGTTTCCAACTTTAACATTAGCGGTAGTATTAGCTTATATTTTCTTAAATGCCTACGTGTTCTCTAACCACAATGCAATTGAAAGAGAATATGAAAGATTAACAAAGAAAAAAGAGAATCAGTAATGAATTTATTTACCTAGTAAAGGCTGTGCTGGTAAGTTAATTTCAAAAGCATTCCATTTATGGTCAGTACCATTCCAGTAGTACTGAATTGATTTTCCTCCATTGGTATCGTATACGATATAATATGCTTGCCCATCTTCCGTAGAGTAATAACTTTTAATCATTACTTCTCCTGTATTACCTGGTAATGGTTTTTCAGGAAGATTTATTTCAAATGAATTCCATTTATGGTTAGATCCATCCCAATAATACTGTATTGATTTTCCGGTTTTAGTATCCCATGCAATATAATATGCCGCGCCATCTTTGTGGTCATAATAAACATCAAACATTATATTTCCTAATGCTCCGGGAACAGGTTGTGCAGGTAAGTTAATTTCAAAAGCATCCCATTTATGGTCTGAACCATTCCAATAATATTGAATTGATTTTCCGGTTTTCACGTCCCATGCGATGTAATAACTTTTTTTATCGTTCACATCGTAATAAGAAGTGATTCTTGTGTTTTGCGCTTTTGCATAGTTTACTGAAAGTATAACAAAAGCAATAATTAGTTGGATTGATTTCATGTTTTTATTTCATAAATTTTTGTTTCACATCACTATAAGTTGGGAAATTATTGTGATGCCAGTTCATAATCACTGTTCCGTCTTTTATTAGAATTAAACCAGGATTAGCTCTCACCATTGTTTTTAATACAATGCCATCAGCTTGTGCAAAATCATACATTGCCTGATGCTTATGTTTGTAATCATCAATTTGTTTCGCGTCACCCGCTGTTAAGGCTAATACTTTATGTTTATCAGCTGATGCTAGTTTATATAAGTCGTTTATTTTTGCATGAAGCGTTTCATCATCTTCTGTTTTTGTTAAGTCGTAACAAATTAATAAAAACATATAGTCTTTATTATTTAAGATACTGTCTTTTAAATCTGCTCCATCCAATGAAGTAATTGAAAAATCAACAATTTTAGGAGGGTTAATAGCATCATGAATTAAGATATTATCAGTAGCAACCCATTTCCAGTTAAGAGTATCTTGCCATGGGTAATTTTGCATATTAAAATGTTCTTGCTTTCCTGTTTTTAGATTTTCGTAAATAAAACCAGATTCATATTCAGCCGGTTTATAGTCTGCTCCGGCTTTCATGTTTTCTTTAATGTTCATTCCAATAGCGTAAGGTCTAAAATCTAATGGAGGTAAATTACGATAAGCATAAATAGGGAAAGCAACTGATAATACCACAGCTATTATTGTTAACGATGTTGTAATTAATTCAGAGAATAGTTCATTTACTTGTTCTTTACAAACTAATAATTGAGTAATTAGCACCAATAAAACTACATCTTTCCAGAAACTTGTCCAAGGTTTTAGAACCAGGAAATCACCAAAACAGCCACAAGTGGTTACTTTGTTGTAGCATGCAGAGTAGAAGGTTAGGAATGTAAAGAATGCTATTTGTGTAAATAATAACCAAAGTGTTAAGTTACGTTTATAACCAACCAATAACATAAAGCCTAATGCCATTTCACTTACACATAATATTATGGCAAGAGGCAGAGCAATATGCGCAAACGCTTCAAAAAAATCTAAACCTGAATCAGCTTTAAACACTTCAAAATATTCTTGTAATTTATAACTAAAACCTAGTGGGTCGTTGGCTTTAATAAAACCAGAGAATATAAATAAGCCACCTACTAAAAAACGAGAGATATGAGTGATTATCGGAAACTTATTAAGGAACCCCGAACCATTTACCAATAATACTAAAATACCTAATACAATACCAATGGTTGTTTTACTGAAGCAAGCCGGAGTGATATAAAAGAAAAACGCAGCTAAGCCCAACGACCAGATAGCGCGAAATATTTTTGATGATAAGAATTTTTTCATTTTGTCAGTATTTATTCCTCTAATTTATTGTCTATACTAGTAATAAAAAAGATGGTTTAGTTTTTTTAACTAACAATTGAGATTTGATATGTGTCCATAAATGAAGAAATTACCTTTCGAACTCATTATCTTCTTCAAATGTAATAGGATCTTCAATTTTAAAGTTTAAACCCTTAGTCTTTGCTATATACTCTAATTCAGAAAGAATTGCTTGACCTTTTTTAACAGATTTATACCCGTGATAAAGAGTATAACCAATTATAGCTATAATATAAAATCCACTCGACATCTTAATAGTGGTTAGAGAGAAAAATGAGGTAATAAATATTATATAATAAATAAAACCTATAATAATTGTTATATATGGTTTACTATCACACCATTTCCAGAGAAAAATATACATTCCAGCACTTATTAATAAAATTATTGCTGGTATTTTCTCAAAGTTTGAGACGTAATATATTGATAATAAAAGAGAAATAATTGAAATTCCTAGTAAAGTAAATTTTGCTTTATCAATGGCATCTATATATTCTGATAGGAGCTGTTGCTTGTTATTTACATTCCAAATAAATCTTTTCATTTCAGGCTGTGTTCCAAATTGAGGGAACCCACAATAAGGACAATGTCTTTCATTAGATTTTAAATCAGATGCTTTGCAAAAATAACATATAGATAAATTGGGAATTACTATCCTTCTTCGAGCTTCGCTTTTTTGCCGTCCTGAAATTTTTCTTTTCATAAGAAAGGTTTGAAATAACTAGTGTATTATAACGGTTGATTATCTAACACTAGTTATTACTTTTAAGAATTCAATTTCTTGCTTCCTTGCTTTTTAATCACCTCCATCTCAACTTGTAGATTTCGTAGCATATTCATGATGCTTCCTACGTTTAATTCTTCCTCTCTGTAATCGCTCATATTGATGCTACAAGTGTATTCCCATAATTCCACAATGTCTCTTAAATTCACTTTATATGGTTGATACATCTTGTTGTCGGAGTGACATTCTAAATAACCTTTTTTAGTATTTAAGTTGAAAATACGTTTGTATGATAAACCATCATCTTTAGTCACTACAATGTAGGTTTGTCCATTTTTCACATCTTCTAAACGTTCTACATATTTAGCAATAACAAATGAACCTTCTTTAATAGGAGGCATACTATCACCTTTAATAGGAAATGCACGATGTTTACCTGTTGGTAAAAAGGGCAGTTTCATGCGAGGTAAACGCTCCATATAATCCGGATCGGCATAACCTTTTAAATAACCTGCACTGGCTTTTAAAGGAACCAATTCAACTACGTCTTTTCCATCATCGTCAATAACAACCGGAAATAACATACGGTTTTTCCCAATTTTCATTAAGCCGTCCAAACTTGTTTTTGTTAAATCTCCACGAACGAGAGCATCAACAGCCACATGAAAAAAATCAGAAATGGTAATTAATAAATCAATTGATGGCTCATTTCTGTTTTCCTCGTAGGCACCTAAGCGCGAACGTGTAATCCCTAAATGCTCGGCTAATTGCTCTTGCGACAAGCCTTTTTGCAAACGCAAGTACTTTAAATTACTAAAAACTTTGCTCATATTTTTAAATTGCTACAAATTGTAGCACGAATATACTATATAAAATAGTAATTTTGAAAAGGTTTTTGTTAATTTTTTTGTTTTCTACCGAAGATTTTTTCTAAAAGGTAGATTGTTGTTGGCATGGTTCTGTAAATAAGCTAATGCTTGTTTGCAGAACTTTTGTTTTCACGTCATTGCGAGGAGGATACGAAAAGAGATTACTCTATCAATCTCATTGTCATGTGAGGAATGTTATCTTCTAAATACATTTCTCCTTCAGGAACGAAACCCAGGTTTTGATAAAATCTATCAAGATAACATTGCGCACCAATAACGATGACGTTTGAATTGAAACGTTTTTTTGTTTCGGCAATGCTGTATTCCATTAAAAGTTTGCCATACCCTAAACTACGAACAGAAGGATGCGTAACAACTCTTCCGATAGATGGTTCTTTTTCATAAGAAACTCCGATAGGTACAAGCCTTGTACAAGCTACTAATTTGTCATTGTCATAACCTAATACATGAAATGACTTTTGATCTTTATCGTCTAAGTCCAAATAAGGGCAGTTTTGTTCTACCACAAAGACTTCAGCACGTAATTGTAATAACTGATATAATTCAATATTACTTAATTCGTTGAAGGATTTGGTGGTAAAGGTTATCATATGGAAAACGTTTAGACTTCGCTCAACGTGACAATTAATACTGATTAATAGATAATAAAACTAAAGTACAAGCTTCTAATGTTTCAATTCCTTTGCTTTCAGCTAAGGCTTCAAACTCAGGGTTTTCGGTACCAGGATTAAAAATAATGCGTTTTGGATTTAGAGAAAAAATATAATCCATCCAAGCCGCTTGGTTATCCGGGCCAACATAAAGAGTAACTGTATCAATATTTTCTAATTTAGGTTTGTTGGTAATAATTTCTAAATCATTTATTTTTCCATTTCTGATGCCAATTGGATAAACCGTTTGTTGATGTTGTTGAAGGCTAACTGTAGCTTTATAGCTGTATCTGTCGCTATTAGGGGATGCACCAATAACAACAGTTGGTTTATTTTTCGACATAGTTTAAATCTTTTCCAAAGGTTTCTTCTAGGAAATATAAGGCAATAAATCCAATACTAATAATTATGGCACCTGTAATTTTAGTCGCTAATAGTTTATCTACATCTAAAACAGATATAACTAAATTTAGTAATAAGGAAATTAAAATAGTTGAAGCTCGAACAAAATTAGGCGCAGTAGTAGTAGCTGTTGCTCTGATATTGGTGCCAAATAATTCGGATGCAGTACTGATAAATACGGCCCAGTATCCTGTTGCAAAACCAATAAAAGCCACAATAGAGTAGAAGACAGAGACAGAAATTCCTCCAAACATGAAGTATAAAACAACACCTACAACCGTTAAGGTTAAAAATAAAGCAAACGATTTTTTTCTTGATTTTAATAATTGACTCACCAAGCCTGAAACAATATCTCCCACGGTAATACCGGCGTAGGCATACATGATAGATTTTCCGGCAGAAATTGATTTTTCAGGTAGCCCCATCATCTCACTTAATTCAGGAGAAAACAAAACCAAAGTTCCCATTACATACCAAACGGGCACTGTTACAAATATGATACATAAATATTTTGTGATGCTATGTCGGTTTGAAAATAATTGAAGAATATTTCCTTTTTTAATATGAGATTCTCCTTTAACAGCATGAAACATTCCTGATTCAAATACCCCAATTCGAAGAAGTAATAAAGCTAAGCCCATACCACCACCAAGGTAAAATGAGTAACGCCAGTTAGTAATCACTTCTCCCATAAAACCTGCCACTACTGCACCAAACACTCCTACAGTTGCTACAATCATAGTTCCATAGCCGCGCTTTTCCTTACTCATACTTTCGCTTACTAGAGTAATTCCGGCACCTAATTCGCCGGCCAAACCAAAACCTGAAATAAAACGTAAAACCATATAGGAATCGGTACTATGAACCATTCCATTGAGAATATTGGCAATGGAGTAAACTAGAATTGAACCAAATAAAACTGACAAACGCCCTTTCTTGTCTCCTAAAATTCCCCAGAAAATCCCGCCAAATAACATACCTGCCATTTGCCAGTTAAGTAGAAGTTTGCCGTATAATAGATTTAATGTTTTTTTTACTGAATCTGAAATTCCGGGATATTGTTCAGGTAAAATGTCATTTAAACTGTCAAATCGTTCAACTCCAAACAATAATAAATCATAAATATCAACAAAGTAACCCAGCGCAGCAACGATGATTAACTTATTGATATTTTTGGTTTGTGGCATGAAATGAATTTAAAGATCTTAAATTAGGTTCTTATTGAGATGGTATTAAACAAACTTATCTCCTTTTTGAACCTTAACATCATTGACAAAATTTCTGATTTGTTGTTCATCTTGTTTTTTGCAAACCATTAAAACTCCATCAGCTTCAACAACAATGTAATCATCTAAACCTTGTAAAACAACTAATTTATCTTTTGGAACATGTACGATGCAATTGTTACATCCATATTGAATAACATTTTTTCCAACTAAAGCATTACTTCCTTTATCATGTTTGATATGTGTGTAAAGAGACCCCCACGTACCTAAGTCACTCCAGCCAATAATGGATGAACGAACATAAACATTTTTAGCCTTTTCCATGACACTGTAGTCAATGGAATCGTTTTTACAAACATTATAAGCTCGGGAAATAAATTCTTTTTCTTTAGGTGTATTATAATAATCGTATCCTTCTCTGAATAAGTTTGCTAATTCAGGATCGTGTTGTTCAAATGCCGAAATAATACTTTTGGTACTCCATATAAAAATGCCACTATTCCATAAAAACTCACCTGTTTCAATAAAAAATTTGGCGGTTGCTAAATCAGGTTTTTCTGTAAAGGTTTTAACCTTATACATGCGTTTATCTTTTTCTTCAACCGGAGAATCTACAAATTGAATATATCCATAACCGGTGTCGGGTCTTGATGGTTTAATGCCAAGTGTTACTAAGCAATCTTCACTTTTTGCTTTTGCAAAGCATGATTTAATTGCTTTCGTAAAAGTATCTTCTTTGGTAATTAAATGGTCAGAAGGAGCAACAACAGTTATAGCCTTTGGATTTAGTTTGTGGATTTTATAAGAAGCATACGCTACGCAAGGAGCCGTGTTTTTGCGAGATGGTTCTGTTAAAATATTTTCTTTGGGAAGTTCAGGAAGTTGTTCTTTAACTAAGCCTTCGTATATATCACTTGTTACCACATAGATATTTGATGTAGGGCACAACTCTTTGAAACGATCAAATGTTTGTTGTATCAAAGTTCTACCGGTTCCAAGAATATCTAAAAATTGTTTAGGATGTGCCGTTGTGCTCATTGGCCAAAAACGCGTACCAACACCACCTGCCATTATAATACAGTACTGATTTTTCATAGGAATTAAAGCACTAATTTAAGTAAAATAATGACAGAAAAAATTAAAAAAGCTCTAAATCCTGATGCCAATTACCAACACATCATCAATTTGCTCAGCATCGCTTTTCCAGTCCATAAAGGCCTCCATTAATTTTTGTTTTTGAACTTCCATTGGATGTTCAATATTCTCTAGCAATACTTTTTGAAGGTTGGTTAACATGAACTTTTTACCTTTTGGTCCACCAAACTGATCGGCATAACCATCACTGAATAAGTATAAACAATCGCCATTATTTAATTGAACTATATGGTTTTGATATACACGAGCTTCTTCTAGTTCTAAACCACCAATAGGAAACTTAGTAGCTTTAATAATTTCTAATTCATAATTACGGTCTTTTCTGTATATCCATAAAGGACGATTAGCTCCTGCATATTGAACTTCATTAGAGCCGTCAGTAAATGCACATAAGGTAATATCCATACCGTCACGTCTTTCAAACTCCATAGCATTTTGGTTTAATGCTATTTTTACTCCTTTATGAAGTTCTAATAAAATATCTCCAGGTACTGTAATTTTCTTTTCATTTACAATTTCATTAAGTAATGTATTACCAACAATACTCATAAATGCTCCCGGAACTCCATGCCCAGTACAATCCACAGCGGCAATAAAACGGGTGTTGCCATTTTTTGCAAACCAGTAAAAATCACCACTTACAATGTCTTTAGGCATATATAACACAAAACTGTTTGCAAAAAGCTTATCAATTTCGTTTAAGCTAGGTAGTAATGCCTCCTGAATGTTTTTAGCATATTTAATACTGTCTGTAATTTCAATATTTTTATGCTCAATAATTGTTTTTTGTTGAATTACTTCTTTATTGATGCTTTCTACTTTTTCTTTTTCCTCACGTAATTCATGAGTTCGTTCATCAACTGTTTTTTCTAATTTTTGCTTATCGGCAATTAATTTTTTTGTATGTAAAAAGTTATATAACCATATTCCAAAGATTAATAAAATTACAGACAATGTATAAAACCACCAAGTGTTATACCATGGAGGCGAAATGATAAATTCATAGCTAAGGGGTTGCGAATTCCATAAACCATCATTATTCATCGCTTTTACAAGGAATTTATATTTACCCGGAGGTAAAGAAGAGTAGGTTGCTTCTGTTTTTGAAGTAGGCGGAGTCCAATTATCATCAAGTCCTTCCAATTTATACTGGTACATTACTTTCTCTGGTGCTGTTAAGCTAATTCCAATAAAGTTAAATGTGATATGGTTTTTGTTAAATGGTAATTGAAGATTTTTTGGAAGCAATGAAGTAGAATCAATTCCTTTAGAATATTTTAAAACATCTTCTTGACCGAAAAATAGTTTTACATTACTAATGTGGGTTAACGCTTCAATGGTGTTTTTTTTGTCAAATTTAGGATCATAAATTTCCAAACCGCTTATAGTTCCTATTAAAATACGACCATCTTTATCTTTGCAAACAGCATTGCCATTACATTCTAGATTTAGAAGTCCATCGGCCTGGCCAAAATGTTTAACGGTAATTTTTCCTTTGTAGAAGTCATCTAATGATAAAATGTCAATTCCCGTGTTCAACCCAATAATTAAACGGTTATTGTTATCTATTTGTAATAAATTCACAGAGTTTGACGATAATCCATTTTTCTGAGAAATTTTTGTAAATGTCTTGTAATCATATTGATAAACACCTTCCTCACTTCCAAACCATAGATTTTTGTTAACATCCTTTACAATTGATAGAATACGTTTATTAACAAAATTATTTTTATCGTTAAAAATAGTAACTCCTTTGTCCTCATATTTTATAATCCCATGCTCTGTTCCTATCCAAATTGAACCATCTTTATCTTCTGAAATGGAGAGCATTAGAAATTCAAGACCTTCTTGCTTTAACTCATTTACAGGTTTCACTTCATATATAATTCCATTTTGGTATTTGTATAATCCAACATTTGTGCCTATCCATATAGTATTCCTACTGTCTTTATAAAGTGATAAAATATATTTATGTCTGAAATCGAAATCGTTTATTGTTTTAAATTGATTGTTTTCGAAAATACATAAGCCGTCTCTTGTCCCAAAAAGAATTCTACCATCTTCTAGAGGGAGAATTGCTGTAACGTCATCATCAGGAAGATCGTTTGGTTTTTCACGTTTAAACCGGTAGGTTTTTAATCCCTCATTATCTATTCTGGTTAACCCATTATTCCTGAGAGCTATCCAATATGCTCCGTCTTTAGACTGAGCAACTGCATTAATATAGTTTTCAGAAAAACCATCTTGTTTGGTGTAATATGTGAATTTATTACTTTGATATTTAAAAACACCCGATCCGTCTGTGCCCATCCATAGATTTCCTTCTCTATCATGAAATAAACACATTATTGAATTGAAGGTTAAGCCATTGTTTAAATTAAAATTTTTTATAGAGTTATTTTCGTATTTAAATAACCCATCAGAAGCCGTACCAAACCATTGTTCTTTTTTATCAGTAACTAAGATACTTCTGAAACCTATATAGAACTGTCTTGGTATATAATCGCAAATACGAACATTATTTTTTGAATCAATAATATTCACTCCACCAACAGTTCCAATTAATATTTCATGTGTAACAGATTCATTTATGGTAAATACTAAATTTTCTTGTAGTCCATTATTTTTGTTGAAGTGTAAAAAAGAATTATTTGATGGATCATAACATATAGCACCTTCATTCAAAGTAGAAAACCATATTCTTTTTCTTGAATCTATGAAAATTGAAAAAACGGAGGATTTATCTAATATCTGATCAAAAGCAAAACGTCTTATTTTTTCATTTTGTAATATATAAACACCTTCTTGAGTACCTATCCAAATTTTATCACCATCAGCAAGAAGTTTAAATACCCAACTGTTTTGTAAACCATTTTTTTCATTAAAGTTTTTATACGTGAAACCATTATAAACGCTAAGTCCTTTACTTGTGCCAAATACTAATTCGTTTTTGTGATTTTCTACAATTGAAAAAACTACATTATTAATTAATCCGTCATTTTCTGATATTGTGGAGAATTTATTTCCATCGTATTTTCCTACCCCCCCTGCATTAGTTCCAAACCACATATAACCTTTGTGGTCTTGAAAAATACATAGAACCTGAGATTGAGGAAGACCATCCGCAGTGTTATAATTTTTGAAATTATAAGTTTGGGAAAATCCCAAAGTACTCCCTAGAAGAAAAATAAGAATGCAAATATGTCCTCTGATAAAAATCATTTAGTCACCCAAATATAATAAAAAAGGCCAACTGCGTATTAACAGTTGACCTTTTTAATGAAAAAATGTGATTATTTAGTTATAGAAAGCTTACTTGTACTTTCTATACCGTTTATGTTAATCTTAATAAAGTATAAGCCAGATTTTACATCATCAATACTCCATGAAGACTTATAGGAGTCTGCGTTTTGATTTGTTTCAGAAAGTAGTTTTTTAACTGATTTACCAAGTATATCAAATAATTCGACACTAACTAATGAAGTTTCTTTTAAAGAATATTGAATAGTTACATAATTATTTGCAGGATTAGGGAAAATACTAATTTTATGCTCTTTCGAATTAATGTCTTTAACACTAACATCTGTAGCAAATTGAGGATTAATCTGAATAGAATCTACTGTAAAATCTAAGTTTGTAAATACCTCATTACCTGGAGAAATTTTAATATGATATGTATTATTAGTATCTAAGCCCGGAATATCTACTAATATAAAATAGTCTCCATAAGGAAGGTTGTTAATAGAATATTTACCCCAATTTGGACTACCCATAGGACCTGTAAGTGTTTGAGTAAACATTTGTCCTCCAGGATTTTTACCACCTTTAACAACTATGCCACCAATTGGAGTTCCCGGAACGGTTGGTTTAAATGCACTTCCATCATTATTTGCACTTCCAAAAGGTCTACCTCCAAAACCAAGAGTTTCAGTGATTATTCCGGAAAGAGATCCTGGGCCGCTTCCAATTGAAGGAAATAATTTAACCTGAATGTTTTGAATGTCGTTTACAGCGCAACCATGTATAATTTGTTTGGCAGTTTTCCAGTTTACAGCCGTATCACCATACGCTACTTGCATATTGGTTGCAGAAGGTGTTGCTTTTATGATATAAGTTCCCGCAGTGAACGAAACAAAATTATAATCACCTGCAGCACCTATATTTTGGCTAGTAATAGAATCAAATTGAACAAAGTATGGTTTGTATTTGTAAAGAGTTACATAACCTGGAACCGGTGTTGTTGTGTTTTGATAAACAGAAACAGTACCGGAAATGTTACTTGATGGATTTACAGTAATAGCTACACTATTACTATTAGCTGAACAGTTATTATTATCAGTCACATGTAAAGCGTAAGAGAAAGTTCCTACAGCCGTTGTATAAGTATAATCAGCACTAGATGAAACAGAAGTAGAAGGCAATTCAATCCAATCATAACTGTATGGCGCTGTACCTCCTATAATTGTTGATTTTAAAGTGTCCTCTAATTGTTCGCAGATTGATGAACTTGAAGCTGTAATTGATGTTGAGAACACACTAGGTTGTGTGATTGTAATTAGTTGATCTAAAGTACAGTTGTTTCCATCCTGAATATGGAATGTATACGTACCCGGAGCTAGGTTAGAAGCAACTAAGCCATTTCCTCCTGATGGAGACCACGAAAAAGATAAAGGAGAGGTGCCCCCAGAAACTGTAACAGAAGCCGATCCATTACTTAAACCATAACAACTTACATCAGTAGATGCAGTTGTTGTTGAAATAGCAATTGGGTCAACAATTGAAATGGTTTCAGTTACTGAGCATCCAACAGTATTGGCAATATTTACAGTGTATGTTCCAGAACATAAACCTGTTGCTAAATCTGATGTCGACGTATTTGGAGTCCATATATAAGATAATGTACCTATTGAAGTTGTAGCATTAACAACAATTGAACCATTGCACTGCCCATAACATAGTGGATTTGTAAATGTTGGAGCAACTGTAATTGTATGTGTATTTATAAATATTGTGTCTGAAATTAAAGCAGGAGAGCCATTACATAAAATTTCACAATAATAAGATGTGTTAGCTGTTGGTGTTACAGTAATACTTGGTGTATTTATTGCTGCTCCTTCATTAACATAGTTTGTTCCGTCAAATACTTTCCATTGATATGTAATACCTGTAGCTGCAGGTAAGGCACTGCCAAAGTAAATGTTAGTAGATTGACCTAAACAAATATCATTGTTACCCATTATACTTATTGATGGAGGGAAATTTATCAAACCACAGTCTGGTGGTAAAATAGTAACAAAGTAATCTTCCGTTTCTCCATAAGAATTAGCCCCTGAAACTTGTTGAGTACTTCTTAAACCACCTGATGGATTATTACAAGGATCGTAAGCTGTTAAAAAACCTGTGTAATTTCTAATTCTCATTCTTGTTAAACCTGGCGTTGCAGTCACAGGGATGTTAATAGTACTGGAAATATCATAAATGCCCGTACCTGAAGAATGACCAATATAGGTGTATTCATTACTTTCAAAATAACCATTTTGGTTATAGTCAATCCAGGCCTGAACATCTTGTGAGAAATCATTACCAAGGGTAGTTGTAATAGTATATGTTTGACCTGCTGCTATCGTTGCTGAAGGAACAGATGATGTGAAATCTTCGTAACCATCCGTTCCACACGAAGAAGCATTGTTAATGGTTTCAAATAATACATTTGTAATTACATCATTATTTGCACAGATTGTAGGAGGTGGAACGCAATAGCAATTCAAAAGAGCATTTTCATCAACAAATATAACCGATGAAGTATCAGATAAAGAACTATTCAAACATTCTACGATACATCTGTAGTAAGTTGCTGACGTTTGAGATGAAACATAATATGGAACCGAATTTTGAGCTGACCCTAAATCTGTCCAAGCGATATTATCAGTAGAAGATTGCCACAGATATATTGCATTACTAACTTGACTATTATTAGTTAAATCCAATGTTAATTTATCGCTGGCACAAGCAATGGTTTTGGATGAAATAGCATCTCCTGCATTTGGAGTTCCTGTACAAGATGGAGACGGTGTGATATCTAACAAATAATCCACTGTTTGCCCGCTTGATGCATTTGATGTGCATGGAAATAAATCATGAGGTACATTATAGTCCATTTCCATTTTAACACGCATTCTCAGATATCCGGCAGATGCAGTAAATGGAATAGATACTGTTGATGATAATGGGCCATTTGTAACATTCCCTGCATAGGTATATTCGTTTACTTCAAAAATACCGTTTTGGTTGAAATCAATCCAAAAACCAACATGGCATGGGTCTACAAAAGAATTGTTAATGGTTGTATTTAAAGTATATGTTTGAGCAGCAGTAACTGGAATTGGAGAACTACTTTGTGTATTATCATTGTAGCCGTTTCCATTACAGGTTAGGGTTTCACTCATTGTTGCAAATGAAATATCGCTAATTGACACTCCATTAGCACAGTTAATAGTGTTAGCTGGGCAGTAGCAATTTGTAGGTGAGTTCTGAGATATCATTACACTATTAGATACAGCTGTTAAGGAACTGTTCAAACAAGTCAATTCACATCTGTAGTAAGTTGTAACTGATTGCGATGTTATAGAATTAGGTATTGTGTTTTGAATAGCACCAAGGGGATTCCAGCTAGAGCCATCCGTAGATAATTGCCATTGGTAATTTATTCCGCTTACAATTCCATTATTTACTAAATCCAAATTAAAGGAAGTGCCATTACAAACAGCTGTTTGGGAAGAAATAGCGTCTCCAGCAACAGGAATACCGGAGCAAGCGGGAGCAGATGTAATGTTTACTTTATAATCTAAGATTTGTCCATAAGAACTAAAGTTATTGTTATTACATGGATCAATAGTTGTTCCCGAATAAGCATAATTAGCATCTAATTTTAAACGCATTCGAACTGTACCACCAGCAGTGATAGGGATTGTTATAGTATTAGAATAGCTCCCTGCAGCTCCAAATCCAAGTGAAGTGAATTCATTTGCATCAAAAATGGCATTTTGGTTATAATCAATCCAAACTCCCATCGCTGCATTACCTGCAATGCCACTATTTGATGTGTTTATGCTAAATGAATAGGTGTTACCAGCACTAATGTTTACTTCGGAGGAAGGAACAGATGACCAATCAGAATACCCCCCAATGTCACAGTTATTGGATTGCCCAACTAAATTTGCAAATGAAAAATCGAAAAACTTATCTCCACTACAATCCCATGAAGAAGAAGGAGTACAGTAACAGTTCATTATTGGATTTAAATTTACAACAACCGGTGTAGAAGTGTTTGACAAGGCAGAAATACTACAGGTAGTTATACATCTATAGTATACAGTATCAGAGATGGTATTTACAGAGTAGCCCCATCCAGGTTGACTGTTTCCAATATTATTCCAAATACTGCCATCAGCTGATTGTTGCCATTGATAACTAATTCCTTGGCCAATTGTAGCATTTGCTAATGATAAATTGAAAGGTGTGTTTTTACATACTAATGCACTGGAACTTACTGCAAAACCAGCGCTTGGAGGCCCAGAGCATGGAGTCAATGAAACCATTGTTAATTGTAACTGAGGTTTTGCAGTTGGATTTGTTAATGGATTGCTAGTGTTTGTTGGAACTGAGCATTGAGGACTAGCATCTTGTCTAACATATGTATATTCTGGTCCTGTACCAGAATATGTAAACATATTGACTTCACCTGATGCATTATAATTTGGAACTTGATCAAAACACACATCAACCAACAAGTTACTTGAACCGTCCCAAATATGAGTATTCGTAAGATTCAATAGCTCAAATCCACCACTTGTAGGGCTATATAATGAAGAATTGTAAACCGTAGTTAATCCTGTTGCATCATCAATAGAAACATCCGTGTTAGAAGTGTTTTTTAGTTTAATTGTATAGTTTGGTAAGCCATATATAGGAGATGACACTATATTGAATCCTAGTTGAGTAATCTGTCCTTGTCCAGACCAACCAGCGGCATTTAACTCAGCTGCAGTATACAAAATCTGACAGTGATGTGAACGATACCAAATATTAATTGGAGAAGACTCTTGTGTTCCTGAACTAAAACTTCCTGCACCTAATGTTATGGTTGTTTGAGATTGTAAGGTTTTTAGACCTATGAGAGAAATAATGACGAATATAATTTTTTTCATCTTGTGTTTTAAATAATTAGACTAGTAAAAATATGTAATTTTTTTATTCTATATAGTTTTTTTATAAACGATTTATGAATATAATTCATCGATAATCTAATTTTTTTAGTCGATTAATTGGCAAAAATCATTTTTAAGAATCTCAATAAAATAAAAAACCCCTGTATAATATCAGGAGCTTTTTGTTAGATTTATTTATAGATTTTTATTGAGTTTTAATTACTTTAATGTAATTCTCACTGTTGTTTACTGTAAATTTCAAAAAGTAAATACCACAACTGTAATCTTTTAAATTAATAGAGTAATTATATTTATCATTTACCTGATGTTCTGTAGTTAAAATTTCTTGAATTTTTTCTCCCATTATATTTAATAAATCAATTGATACATCAGCTGAATTAGTTAACTCGTACTTTATGGAGATTACATCTTTAGATGGATTTGGGTACACAAAAACACTATTTTCTAGCAACAAATCATCGGTATTTATAGTTGTTAAACTGCCAGTAGGGTTTATATATACCGAATCAACCGTGAAATTTAATCCAGAGTATTGTGTATTTCCCGAAGAAATTACAATATGGTATGTTCCATTTGTGTCTAATCCTGGGATATCTACGAAGACAAAATAACTTTCACTTCCTGTATTTAATGGTAATCCGGTTAATGTGTATTGACCACTCGCGTCCGTTAATGTTTGAACAAACATTTGTCCTCCAGGGTTTTTACCTCCTTTAACTACAATCCCGCCAATAGGGGTTCCTGGCACTAGTGGTTTAAATTCACTGCTCGTTCTATGGCCAAATCCTTGTGCCTCTGTTATCGTACCAGATAAAACTCCAGGACCCATTGTGAAATTTGCTAAAGCAATGAGTTTAATGTTTTGGGTTGAATTATTAGCGCATCCATGGTTAATAACAGTTGCGTTTTGCCATGTAATGGCGCTATCTCCGTATGTAACTTGAATGTTTGTAGCGCTTGGAACTGCTCTTACAACATATAAAGCGCTATCTATGTTACTAAATGAATAAGATGTCGAAAAAGGAACTGTTGTTACTGAATCCCACATACTTAAACCAGTTGTATATTTATATAATGTCACATCTCCTGTTGTTGTTCCTGCCGTACTTGTAATAATACCTGAAATGTTTTTGGATGTTACAATATTTACTGAGGTAAAAGAAGAACCAACACATCCATTTGCATCTTCTCCTGAAACAGAATATGAAGTTGTAACAGTTGGAGAAATACTAATGCTTGATGTATTTGCTCCGGAATCCCATGTGTAACTAGTAGCTCCTGTAACAAATAATGAAGTTGATGAACCTTTGCAAATAGAAGTATTTCCTGAGATGGATAGGTTCGGTAACGGGTTTACAACCAATGCTACTGTTTCTGATGTAACACAACCATTAATAGTGTTTGTGGCAGTTGCAGTATATTGTGTAGATGAAATAGGAGAGATGGTTTGAATGGCACCATTTAAAGATCCGGGTAACCAATTGTAATTTACATTAGAACTTCCGGTAGCTGATAATGTACTTGAATTCCCTGCACATATAGTTGCAGGAGAAATAGAGATAGTTAGGGTAGGAGCAACTATATCTTGAGTAATAATTACTGATGAATTTGCAGAGCAACCGCTAATCGTGTTGGTTACAGTAACTGAGTAATTACCAGGTTGGTTAACTGTAGCTGTAGCACTATTTGCTCCTGAAATGATACCAGGTCCCGTCCATAAATAGTTAACAGTAGAAACAGTTGTATTTGCGATGGCGTTTACGTTAATGTTAACACATGTTAGTGTACCGTTTGAACTTGATGAGATTGTTGGAACACCTGCATTAGCAAATACCTGAACGGTTGACGACGCAATACATCCATTAAGAGGATCAGTTGCTGTTAAGGTGTATGTGCCAGGCGCACAGGCTGATGTTACTGAATTTGTTGGGGAACCACATACGGCTCCTCCGCTCCAATTGAATAGCGCATTTCCTGGTGCTGAAATATTGCCATTTAATGTAACGGAAGGACTAAAACATGTTATTGTTTGACTCGAGCCTGCTGTTAATCCAATAGGAGATGTTGTATTTTGCAATACACTTAAAGTTCCTGTTATTAAACATCCATTAGAGGTGTTTGTAACAGTGTAGTTTTTGATGCCCGGATTGTTTACAGTAATAGTTCCGGTTCCTGCACCTGCTATTATACCTGCACCTGTCCAGTTGTAAGATACGGGAGAAGCGATTGTATTTGCACTTACATTAGCAGTTGTATTTGAACAAGTTAAAGTGCCGCTTACGCTTCCTGTTACAGATGGCGAGATTGTGTTTTGAGTTACACACGATGTTGCTGTAGCAGAACATCCGTTAGCTGAAGTTACGGTTAGATTATAGCATCCGGGTAAATTAATAATCGGATTTGCTGTTGTTCCTCCTGAAACAATACCTGGTCCAGACCATAAATATGTTCCTCCACCGGTGCCTGTTAAATTAACGGTTGTAATATTACACGTTAAAGTACCAGAATTACTGGCAGTTGGGTTTGGAGTTGTTGTATTTTGTGAAACACTAACCGTGCCTGAAGTAGAACATCCGTTAACAGTGTTTGTTACAGTGTAATTTTTTACACCAGATGTATTTGTTGTTATTGTACCTGTTGTAGCTCCTGAAATAATTCCAGTTCCTGTCCAGTTGTAAGTTACGGGGCTAGCAGTGGTTGTTGCGATTGCATTAACAGTATTGTTAATACAGGTTAAAGTGTTTGTTACTGATGATGATATTGTTGGAGCTGTTGTATTTTGAATAACTGCTGTTACAGCTGTATTTGTACATCCGTTTATTGAACTGGTTACTTTAAGTGTATAGGTTCCTGCAGCATTAGCAGTTGTATTTTGTGTAGTTGGAGAACCTGTCACACCTGGGCCTGTCCATAAATAAGAAACACCTGTGCTAGGATTACCACTTAAGGAAACAGTTAGTGTGCTACATGTTAATGTGCCTGAAGTTGCTGCTGTTGGAGATGGAGCTATGGTGTTTTGAGATACACTTGTTGTAGCTGTATTAGTACAGCCATTAGAAGAATTTGTAACCAATAAAGTATAAACACCGGCAGCAGTAGCAATAGCATTTTGTGATGTTGTACCTCCACTAATTGCGGGACCACTCCACTGATATGTGACACCAGTAGCAGGACCTCCAGTTAATGCAATTGTTGTTGTTGCACAAGTTAAAACGCCACCTGAACTTGCGGTTGGAGATGGAGGAGTAATATCTTGAAACACAGTAACGGGAGAAGGTCCAGCTACACACCCTTGCGCTGATGTAACGGTTAAGTCATAATTTCCGGCAGCATTGATAGTTGGGTTTAATGTGGTAGAACCGGAAACAATTCCTGGTCCAGTCCAGCTATATGTAATGCCGCCTATTGAAGAGCCAGCAAGAGTTGTGGTGGTATTTGCACAAGTTAAAGTTCTTGTTGGTCCCGCACTAACCGTTGGTAAAGGATTAACCGTTACCGTGATTGTATTGGTTGATGAACAACTGGTTAATGTATTGGTTCCTGTTACTGTATAAATTGTGGTAGTGGTTGGGCTAACCACTGGAGATGCAACAGTCATGCTACCTGGCATCCAAAAGTATGTGTCTGCTCCGCTTGCAGTCAAATTACTTGCATTACCTGAACAAATTGAAGGTGAACTTGCCGACAGTGTTAAAGAAGGAGTTGAATTTACATTTACCATAACTGTATCAGTTGCAACACAACCTAAGGCATCAGTTACTGAAACATTATATGTTTGGCTTGATCCAGGTGTTGCAATAACAACTGATGAAGTAGTTGAGCTTAAACTTGCACCTGGAGTCCAGTTATATGTATAGCCTGGTGTGCCACCTGTAGTTGAAATAGTGAGTGTAGTACTACTTCCATTACAAATGTTCATATTCCCAGAAAAAGATATGCTTATTGATGGTGGTGATGTTAATGTAATAGCTGAGGAGGTTGAACAACTTGCGTTGTCAAATACTGTCAAAGTATATGAGTTTGAATATAAAGAAGTTATGCTCGATGTAGTAGCACCTGTATTCCAAGAATATGAATATGGAGCAATCCCTCCGGTTATGGTAGTTGTAATCGCTCCATCATTCGTGTTAAAACAGGTTGGGTTTGTAAAACTTGCAGCTATACTAGGTGAGCTAACTGTTAATGTTGGGGTATTTGAAATAATATTTTTACAACCAACGTTAACTACACATCGCAATTGGTCTAAATTCATACTTGTATTTGCAGTAAAAGAAAGTGAACTGGTAGTTGCATTAGTATATGGTGAAGATGAGTTTGTAAATGTACCTGCACTTAAAGTTTGCCATTGATAACTTGTTGGTACTCCTCCAACTGTACCAACACTAAACGAACCTGATTGACCATTACATTTGGTTGCTGAAAGTGGTTGTGATGAAATAGAAATTGGACTTGTGATTGTTTTTACATTTAATCCATTGTTGCCTGGTTGATCAACATAGAAAAAGTACGGGGTTCCCGTTTTATCAATTCCAACATTTAAATTTAATGAAGTAACAATACTAATATTTCCGCCAATGACGTTTGACCAAGTTGGTACGCCGGTATATTTATAGGCTACGGGGTAATAAGATGTATTGTTTTGAGATATGAAATATGGTGTATCGTTAGGGTCTAAATCTAAGTCAAAAGTGTTAGCTGTAAAACTCATTGCACTTACAGGAGAACCTAATGGAGCCCATGAACCTGAATATTTTTGTACTACAACATTACCAGTTGATTCTGTATAGCCTATGTAATAGTCTCCATTTTGGCCTAGTTTTAATTTCGTATTAGTAGGATTTGTACCCAAAGTAGTTAATGAATTCCATGAAGATCCATTAAACTTCATAACATTAGCCTTATTACCCGCACTCATATCTTCGAATGCTAAGACCGGAGAATCTGTCTTATCTATAATTAAAGAATTATAATAGGCTGCACCTGCAGACACTGTTCCTGTTCCAACAGCCACCCATGCAGAACCATTCCATTTTTTAACAGTGGCTTTGTTACCGTTTGTAACATCAGTATAAGCAACAAATTCTTCTCCTAATGAATTGAATGCCATTGATAAGTCAGAAACTTTATTACTACCGGAGAAAGCTGTACCTAACTGCACAAATGAACCGGCTGATTCGTAAAATACTTTTCCTACTTGTCCAGCATTGTCATCCTTAATTGCAATATAAACCTTTCCTGTTTTGCTAACGTTTATTACAGGTTTAATCGAGGTTGAACCCGATAAAGAAGCGACAGGTGTCCAGCTACTTGTAGTTGTTGCGGAGTGTAAGAAAAATTTTCCTCCTACACTTGTATTATATGAAATAGTATATAGTAAATTACTATTTGGCGATACAGCCATATCTGACAAAATACAAGTTGTTGAATAATTTGGCGCACCTACTTGATCAAGAGAGCATTGGGCGTTAATAATATTATTTGAAAAAATAAGACCTGTAGCAAAAAATGCTATACGTAAAAGCTGTTTCATGAAAAATAGTTGAATGATATATTCAAATATAAATAAAAAAAGCCAACTAATGCATTAGCTGGCTTTAGATTAATTGTTAAAAATCAATTAGTTATAATAAATTTAATAATAGTTTCACCTTCATTAATCTTAACTTTTAGAAAATAAACACCTGAGTTTAGTTCGTCTAAACTGATAGTGTGTTTGTATTTATTTTTAGTTTGTTTTGTTTCGTTAAGTACCGTTTTTGTTTTTCTACCAACAATATCATATAACTCAATTTTAATAGCTGCTTCTTCCATTAATTGATATTCTAAAAATACCATTTCTTTTGCTGGATTGGGAAATAACACGATTTTGTTTTCAAATAAATTGCTTTCCTGTGATAATACTGATGTGACACTCCCTACAGGATTAATATAAATTGAATCAACATAAAAATTCAAATTTGTTACACTAGGAGTACTTGCAGAAAGTGTAACATGATAAGTTCCATTGGTGTCCAAGCCAGGAATATCAACCAAAATAAAATAGTCACCATAAGGAAGATTTGAGAATACATATTCTCCTGGTGTTGGACTATTTGAATCGGTTGTGATAGTCTGACTAAACATTTGACCTCCAGGATTTTTTCCTCCTTTAACAACAATACCTCCTATTGGGGTGCCTGGTACTAAAGGCTTAAATCCATCATTAGGAGATTTAGGAACAAATCCAACATCTTCGTAAATTGTTCCTCGCAATTCACAAGGACCGCCCCCAATACTTGTTAAAGGGATTACATTAATTGTATCTATTCTTGAATTTATGCATGTATGAGTAAATGGAATTGCATCTTTCCACATAGTTGCATTATTACCATAATAAGAAATTTGAAGAGATGAAGCAGACGGAATTGCCTGTAGAATATATTCTCCTTCATCTAACGTTGGGAAAAAGTTATATCCGATACCATTTGTTGGCAAATATGAAATAGAGTCAAATTTACCTAATGTTGATTCGTATTTGTATAACACTACATTTCCTGATACCGGCGTGAAAGTTGGTGAACTTCCGCTTAGAGCATAAAATTCTACGTCTCTTAAAGGGTTGGAAGAAATAGAAATTGTATTACTAGTTACTGAACAACCGTGAATATCAGTTGCAACTAAGAAGAAGCCATAAGGAGTGCCCCACGAAGTAGGATTGAAGGTGTAAGAGCTTCCACTTCCTACGCTCACAATTGGAGGGTAT
Organism: Bacteroidia bacterium; assembly: GCA_035439445.1. Taxonomy (GTDB): domain Bacteria; phylum Bacteroidota; class Bacteroidia; order B-17B0; family Aurantibacillaceae; genus UBA4416. The sequence continues at coordinate 29,481 of DAORKG010000017.1, read as the reverse complement.
ATTTGCTTCCAATCGTATGTTATAGCTCCTATTCCGCCATTTACAGTTGAAGTTAATACAGATGTGCCACTAACTGTACTAGTGTAACAAACCAACGTTCTGGTTGCCGCAATGGAAACATTGATGTCATATACATTTACTGATAGAGTTGTTGTATCTGTTAAGTTACCTCCAAAAGCTACCAATCCAACATTATGATTTCCAATAGTTGGAAAATTTATATTCATCCATGCTGATGGTCCAGGACTAGAAGAATAATAAGAACCGTCTAATAGCCAATGCAAAGAATCCGTATACTGACTTGTGCTAGAAAAAGTTTCAGTTGAGTTCAAACAAATATTGTTATTATTATAGTTAAATGAAGCAATCGGGGCATTTAATTTGGCAATATTTATATATTTGTTTAACAACATTAAAGTACTTGCAGAACCTTGAGAAGAGTTTTTTGATGCTTGAAAAGTTCCTTTATTTCCAATAAAAAACAGACTATCCCCATTAGTAATCAATTCCATATAATTACCATCAACATCTTCGTAACCAAACTGATTGGCTGAGGTGTCAACATTACCCGGGCCATCCAATACGTATATATTTGCTAGGAAGCTCATGGCACTTTTTGAAGTAGATATAAATAGTCGATTCTTATAAACAGCCATTGACTTTGCTGATTCAAAACCACCTGAAGATTGAACTAAAATGTGACTTGGTGCACTGTAACGGTAAATATAGAAGTCATTGCCAGAAAGATTAATGCTATAATATAATTGATTGTTATATGAAATGATATTATTTATGCAACTGTATTGAGGAAAGGAACCTCCATTAAATCCCGCAACGGGAGTAAAAGATCTTCCATCAATACTTTCCAGTAAACATGGTTGGTCCATATACATCCCACCAATATAAAGTGTATTGTTGAAAACGTAACAAGCATTTATAAAATCAATATTTACAGGAACTGAGCCTGAAAGTGAAAAAGTAGGTTGGTTTATTTGTTTGGAAAATATACTTAGTCCACTATTGTATATACAGAATACTCGCATGGTATCATTATTTGTAGATGGGCTGTACATAATGATTTTTTGTATACCTCCATCGTATAAATTTTGAGTTCCTTCTTGAATTGAATCGGCAGTAACTAAACCACTTTGGCTATTGTAAGTGTAAACAACAGGATAGCTTTCTCCGGCATTAACCGTAGAGTAACAGCCAAATATACCATACTCTAAACCCGGTGTAGATGTTTTGTAATTAGTAGCGCATTTAATTCCTCTATCGCCCGGAGCTAGAGTAAAGTTGATATTGCCAGTTGCACGGTTGTTAATGTCGTACGTATAGAGTCCGGATAGATTGTAAGGTCCATTAGGCAGGGTGTCAACCACTGTAATAATTTTGTTGTTAACAATAGTTGAAACATTATAGTCTCTAGTGAAACTCGATGGTGTATATGTTTGAACTCCAAGCCAATGGTCAACCAGTACTTCTTGGGCTATAGTGCTTTTTAAAAATAGAATGCAGAATAAAAAGTAAATTCTTTTCATGTTAATTGAATTATAGTTGAATGATATAGTAATCAAAAATAATCATTTTTTGATTTTTTCCTAAAATAACTTTGTGAAATGTAATTATTAGTTCGTGAAAGGAAGTTTTTATAAGAAATATTCAATTTATGTACATTTCAATTAATCCTTCAGGTGAATTAAATTCAATGGTTTTTAAGTCGTCATCTATTTCAACAACAAAATCATCATTAAAAGGTAATATGATTTCAACACCGGATGGATGAATTACTTTTGCAATGACATTGTCTGTTTTTTCATCTATTTCAGATATGATTCCGATGTTACCATATTTGGTATCAATGATGCTATAGCCAATAAATTCTTTTAATGAATCTTCATCTTCAATTAAAAAGTCGGGTAGGGTAAAGGCTTTTTTACCGATTAGTTTTTTAGAAGTATCAACATTATCTATGGTTTCTAACTTAATAATATAGCCAATGTTATTTGGGCGACATTCTTCAATAAAATAAGGAACCTGAGACCCATTAATATCTAAAAAAACAGATTTAATTGCCTCATCATCAATTTGTATATCCTCATTCAATCTTAAAATAACATGACCTTTTAATCCATGTGTTTTGCCAATATATCCTATTTCAATTGTTTCCATCTTAATCTATTGTTTCGTTACCGATATCAAATTTAGGTAATGCTAATTTATATTTTACGGCAATAATTCTTATAATGATAATTAAACTCATGCAAATAGAAGCTGCCAAATTCGTTTCAATATTAAAATAAAGCATACTGGTATATAAAACTGCACCGGCTATGCAGGCAGTAGCATAAATTTCTTTTGCGAAAATTAGAGGAATCTCATTTAATAAAGTGTCTCTGATAACACCGCCAAAAACAGCAGATACAAGACCTAAAATTACTGCAGCAAATGGATTAACACCTAGTTCTAAACTTTTTTGAACTCCTAAAATGGTATAAATACCAACACCTACTGTATCAAATAAAAATAGAGTTCGACGTAGTTTAATGATGTAGTTTTTGAATAGGAGAGTAAACACAAAAGCACAAATAATAGAAATCAAAATATTTCTGTCGCTTAGCCAGGAGATGGGATATGCCCCTAGCATCATATCTCTTAAAGTACCGCCACCAATAGCAGTTAAAAAGCCTGTGAAAAATACACCAAAATAATCATGGTAATGCTTTTTATCACGCGCAGCTAATGAACCCGAAATGGTAAAGAAAAAAATGCCAATTAAATTTAACCAGTAAAAAAGCATGGTTTAAAGTTATATTTTAGTTTTAGGAGTTAATTTTTCTCCTTCCCATTTAGCAACTACTGCACTTGCCACGGCGTTACCAACTACATTGGTTGCAGAACGCCCCATATCTAAAATTTGGTCAACTGCTAATAATAATAATAAACCTTCTCCTGGAATATGAAACATACTTAACATACCTGCAATTACAACTAATGAAGCTCTTGGTACACCAGCCATACCTTTACTGGTAATTAATAAAATCAACATCATTTGAATCTGATCGCCCATAGTCATATCAATACCGTAGGCTTGTGCAATAAATACAGTTGCAAATGTCATGTACATGATTGAGCCATCTAAGTTAAATGAATAGCCAAGTGGTAATACAAACGATACAATACGGTTACTGATGCCAAATTTTTCCAATTGTTCAATGGTTTTTGGCATGGCGCTTTCGGAGCTAGCTGTACTGAAAGCTAATAGGATAGGTTCTTTTACGTAGGATAATAAAGAGAAAAAATTAATTCGTAATACTAAACAAATGGTGAGTAAAATACCAAATACAAAAAATACCAATCCTCCAAAGAAGCATGCCATCAAATATGCATAACCACTTAGAACATCTAAACCTTGCTGAATAACAACTGCGGTTATAGCACCAAATACACCAATAGGAGCAAAATTCATTACAAAATTTGTGACTTTAAACATAATGTGCGAAAGGCTATCCATTGCTTTAATCATTGGTTTACCTTGTTCTCCAATACTGGCTGCGGCAATTCCAAAAAATAAGGCAAACACCACAATTGGTAAAATTTCATTTTCAGCCATAACTCTTATGATACTATCAGGCACAATATGAGCTACAAAGTTAGAAGCAGTTTGTGTATTTGCTTTTACGCCGGCATCTGCGGTTGCTGGAGGTAAATCTAAGGCCATAACTTTACCGGGTTCAAATAAATTTACAATCACCAAACCTAAACTTAAAGCGAGTAGGGTAGCAAAAGTGAAATAAATAATGGTTTTGCCTCCAATTCTTCCAACTGCTTTAAAATCACCAACTTTAGCAACTCCCATTACGAGCACTGCTAAAACTAATGGGGCAATAATCATTTTTATTAGTCGTAAAAAAATATCACTTAATATCGAAAAGTTGGAAGCAGTTTTTTTCTTGATTTGTTTTAAATTGTCTTTGTCTATTTTAGCACAAGAAACCTGTAATTGTTTTTCAATTTCTGTGTTTCCTTTCGAAATTTTTTGGATATAGGCTTGCTCAATTTTTGGCGCATTATTAGTAATGGATTTATTTATACCATAGCCTAATGCAATGCCTACAATCATTGAAATAATAATAATGGTTATTAATCTGTTTTTTTTACTAAACATAATATGTTTTAAAAATTAAATTCTGGAATTCTTATTTCTTAAGAAGTGATCAGCTAGTACTAATGCTGCCATACTTTCTACAATAGGCACTGCTCTTGGTAAAACGCATGGGTCGTGGCGACCTCTTCCTTTTACAGTAACTTCATTTCCTTCTGTATCCACACTTTGTTGATCTTGCATAATAGTAGCAACCGGCTTAAAGGCCACATTAAAATAAACATCTTGCCCGTTACTAATACCACCTTGTATACCACCACTATGATTGGTTGAAGTTGTAACTTTGTTTTCGTTGGCTGAGGCTCTCGAAGTCAACGGAACAAATGCATCATTTAGTTCAGAGCCTTTAAAATGGATAGAATTAAATCCTTCGCCATATTCAAAACCTTTTACAGCGTTTATGCTTAGCATAGCCTTGCCTAAATCTGCATGTAATCTATCAAAAACAGGTTCACCTAAACCTACGGGAGTTCCTTTTACAACACAACTCACAATACCTCCAATAGTATCTCCTGATTTTCGAATGTCCTCTATAAAGCTTACCATTTTATAGGCCGTAGCCGCATCGGGGCATCTGATGATAGATTCTTCTGTTTTTGATAAATCTAAATCCTGATATGTTTTTTCTAGCTTAATGTGTCCAACTTGGCTCACATAAGCCTGTATAGAAATGTTGAGGTGTTTTAAAAATAATTTTGCAATGGCGCCACCAACAATTCGGCAAGCTGTTTCTCGTGCTGACGAACGTCCACCGCCTCGGTAATCTCTAATGCCATATTTTTCCTGATAGGTATAATCAGCATGAGAAGGGCGGTAAGCATCTTTAATATGCTCATAATCGTTACTTTTTTGATTGGTGTTTTCAATCACAAAGCCAATAGGATGCCCTGTGGTTTTTCCTTCAAAAATTCCTGATAAGAACTTTACTTCATCTTCTTCTTTACGTTGAGTGGTAATATGAGATTGCCCTGGTTTGCGACGTTGCAATTCAGATTTTATAAAATCCAAATCAATTTCTAAACCCGCAGGGCAACCATCAATAATGCCGCCTAATGCCACACCATGACTTTCGCCAAAGGTTGTTAATCGAAATAAAGTTCCAAAAGTATTTCCTGCCATGAAAGCAAATATACTAAAAAGCTACCCTTTAAAAGCTATATACTAATGAAAAATTATTTATCAGATTCTTCGCATTAATATCAAATGATTTTCTATTATAATATTGAGTTGAATTATTATTAATGATGATATTATAAGTGGATGAAACAAGGGATAAAGGTATTCCAACTTGAGTGGAGAAAAACAAATGTTTTGAAAAATGAAATTGTAAGCCATAAACAGGTTTTATAATAAAGCAATCATTTTTAATTTCAACATAGTTAACTATACTGTCCTGATAAGTATTGTTTGGGTTTAAATGATTATTGTTTAAATTCACATCATGCGTGATGTCATTTGGATTGTGAGGCTCAGATCTTGTTCTTAATCCATAATATGATAGCTCAGTATTTCTGAAATACATATATCCGATATCAAGCCCTACAAATTGTTTGAGGCGTTTTCGGCCATATTTGTATTCAAAACCGGTTAAGAATTGAACTTGTTTTCCTTTTATGTTTTTGTTATAGGATAATGCATCCTTTACCGAATCGAGAGGTAAGAAATATACTTGAGTAAAGATGTTGTTTTTCTGACCAGGATTATACATGATATTAAATCTGAGGAATATATGAGAACGTAATTTCCTCTTGTAAAATAGTTGCCATGTTGGCTTATTATGAGGTTCCAAATCTCCAAATAGTTGAAGTACTGGCTTTAAGTCTATCCCTATTTCGTTATTCCTAAAAAACGTACTGTCTTTATTCGTTTGCCCAATAATTTGATTATTTAAAAGTATTGAAACAATAATTATTATAATCTGATTTTTCATTTAGTTTTGTATTTAAGTTATTAACGATTAAATATTCGAAATAGTATGGCAGGCAAACTTCTTATAAAAAATATCAAATCACTTGTGCAAGTTCGCGATACGGTTGTGTTGAAAGTAAGTGGGACAGAAATGAAAAAATTACCTTGTATTGAAAATGCTTGGTTAGCTGTAGACAATGGATTAATAGCAGATTATGGAAGCATGGATGATTTTCCGGGTATTGAAGATTGGAAAGGCTTAGAAATTATAGATGCGGATGGAAAAATAGTGATGCCTTGTTATGCAGATAGCCACACACATATTGTATATGCCGGAAATAGAGAAGGGGAGTTTGTGGATAGAATTAATGGGTTGAGTTACGAAGAAATATTTGCGCGCGGTGGTGGTATTTTAAATTCAGCCAAAAAATTAAGTGAAGCTACCGAAGATGAATTGTTTGAACAAGCCACGGTGCGTTTAAGAGAAGTGATTAGCCAAGGAACAGGAAGCATTGAAATTAAAAGTGGTTATGGTTTAAGTGTAGAAAGTGAATTGAAAATGTTACGCGTGATAAAGCGTATTAAAGATTTGAATTTGATGCCAGTAAAAGCAACCTTTTTAGGAGCACATGCTTTGCCATTAGAATTTAAAAATAACAAAGAAGGCTACATTAGTTTAATAGTGAATGAAATGCTACCTAGAATTGCAGCCGAGCAATTAGCAGATTTTATTGACGTGTTTTGTGAGCAAAATTATTTTACGCCCGAAGAAACCGAATATATATTGAAAGCAGGTAAAGAGCATGGCTTAATCACTAAAGTTCATGCCGAACAAATGAGTCACTTTGGTGGCATACAAGCTGGTGTTGCTTGCGAAGCGATAAGCGTTGATCATTTAGAGTTTTGTAATGATACAGATATTGAAGTTTTAAAAAACTCAAATACCATGGCAACGGTATTGCCTGGAGCTGCTTTCTTTTTAAGTTTACCATTACCACCAGCTCGTAAAATGATTGACGCAGGATTACCAATCGCCTTTGCGAGTGATTTTAATCCAGGCTCTTGCCCTAGCGGTAATATGAATTTTATGATGAGCTTGGGTTGTGTGCAGTATAATCTAACACCCGAAGAAGTGATTAATGCTTGTACAATTAACTCAGCCTATGCGATGAATGTATCTGCTGAGGTTGGAAGTATTACACCTGGCAAAAAAGCCAATTTCTTTATTACCAAACCCATTAGTTCTTATGGATTTATTCCTTACTCTTTTGGAAGTAACTTAATTGAATCTGTTTATTTGAACGGAGTGAAGCAGTAATGTTTTGGAGCTACCAGAAGTGTGGTTTGAAATCGTTCTGTTGACTACCAACAAAATGTTTAAATAAAGAGAATTATTACTATTTAATTGCAAAGAATAAATTAAAAAGTTTCTACTGCTATTGCAAATGCTTTTAATTCTGCAAGGCTTGAGTAAATTATATTATGAGTTTGGCTTTCTTTGCTATTTTATGGCAGGAGTTACTGTACAATTAGTATATTGTTTATTACATTATTTTTATTGTCAGTTGTTTTTACATAGTAAATTCCTTTCGGTTGCCCTTTTAAATCAATTGTTGTTTGTTTGTTAATAGTGCTTGTTTTGTAGATGAGATCGCCGATAATATTATGAATTTCTATTTCTTTTAATTTTTCTATTGAAGAGATTGTAACCATAGAATTAGTAGGGTTTGGAAAGATGGCAATCCCTGACTGTTCTTGAATTGATACTAAACCGGTTGTTAGATTATTGTTTACATTAATTGAAAAACCATTGCTTTTGTTATACACGTTACCTAAATAATCTTTTCCTATTATGTGACAATATTCACAGGAGTCGTCAGGTATGGTATAAATTTTTAAACATACATTATAAACTGTGTCTGAAGTATATGTATGAGATGGATTAGCAAGTGTTGATGTGGTGCCATCTCCAAAATCCCAATGATAACTATTTGCCAAAGATGAAGTGGTGGCATTAACGGTTATATTAAAAGTATTTACCAGTGAATCATAAGCAGAGGTATAATGAGCAAAACAATTATCTTGCATTTTTGCAATAAACATATCGTAGTTGCCCGAACCAGTTAATGAGGTTGACCCGAAGTTTATCATAGAATAATTATAGCTGCCCGTTACATAAATATTACCGGCAGCATCAGTAGCGGGGCTATTTGCGAAATCATCACCCAGACTTTCTGAACCCGTTGCCCAAAGTGTATTTCCGGAGGCATCGTATTTTACCATGAACAGATCAGCCGTGTTGCCGGAATTGTCTGGATTGGTTAATATTGTTGCGCCAAAAGAAATAGAAAAAGAATAAAAACCGGTTACATATACATTACCGGCAGCATCCGTGGTTGAGCCCCAACTTTCATCATATCCAGTACCTCCTATACCCTTAGCCCACATAACGTTGCCTGCAGCATCATATTTTACAACAAAAGCATCTTCGTTGCCTGCATTATTAAGAGTAGTTGATCCGAAGGAAATAGAAGGAGAACTATAAAATCCTGTTAGGTAAACATTGCCCGCAGCATCTGTTGTAGTACTCCACACTTCATCATCCCCTATACTTCCAGCAATCTTAGCCCAGAGAACATTGCCTAAAGAATCATATTTTACAATATACATATCGTAACTGCCTGCATTTGTCAATGTAAATGCTCCGAATGTGATGGAAGAGGAAGCAAAATAACCGGTTACATACACATTTCCAAAAGCATCTGTGGTATTGTTGTGACCATAATCCCATGACGTACCACCTTCGCTCTTCGCCCAAAGTAAGTTGCCGGTTGCATCGTATTTAACAATAAACAGATCGGTTCCTCCTGTATTTGTTAGTGTGTATGTGCCCAAAGTTAGTGATGGAGAATCATAAGATCCTGTTACATACACATTGTTGAAGGTATCAGTAGCGATACTATAGCCATAATCATTCCCTGTACTTCCTTCGTTCTTAGCCCAAAGTACATTACCTGAAGGGTCATATTTTACAATAAAAATATCAGAAGAGCCAACATTAGTTAGTGTAAATGTTCCGAAGACAATAGAAGGCGACGAAGAATGCCCCGTTAAATAAACATTTCCAGCATTATCAGTACTTATACTTCTGGAAAGGTCTATTCCGGAACCTCCGGCGCCCTTTGCCCAAAGTACATTGCCTGAAGCAGCATACTTTACAATATACATGTCATTACCACCACCCAAATTGGTTAAGGTTGTTGTGCCAAATGTGATAGAAGGCGAATCATAAAAACCTGTTACGTAAACATTGCCTGAAGCATCTGTAGTGGTTTTGCTCACTCTATCACCTCCGATACCTCCAGCACTTTTTGCCCACAACCAATTTGGACCCTGTGCATTTACACTGATATGTATTAATGAAATAATAATTGCTGTAATTATTTTTTTATATGTTTCATGTTTTTTTTTCGTTTGTTTGAATTTCAGCTTTCCTCGTTTCGTTAATAAGTCTAACAGGCTGACATTTTCCAAGCAGGCACAGCTTTTTGTTTGAAACAGTGTTTGCCGAAATGTTTGTTTAAAGATACTAATGTTTGTTGCATTTGCAAAAATGAAACAATTGTCTATCTTGAATTTTTTCCAAATGCTTTGATTTCTGCGTGCATTACTGGTAGGCAGTGTTAGTTTCCTCTTTTTAATGTAAAACTCATTGTTGTACCTTCATTTAAAGAACTTGTTACATCAATGGTTTCGCCATGAGCTTCTATAATATGTTTTACAATTGCTAAGCCTAAACCAGTCCCTCCTTGTTCTCTGCTTCTTCCTTTGTCTACTCTATAAAAACGTTCAAATAAACGTGGTAAATGTTTTTCTGCTATGCCTATCCCATTATCTTTTATTTCTACAATTACCTGCTCGTCAAATAAATTGATAGATATAAGTGTTTTTCCTTTTTCCTTTCCGTATTTAATACTGTTGGTAATAAGATTAACTAATACTTGTCTGATTCTGAATTTGTCTGCTTTTACAAGTATTTCTTTATCATATTTTTTTGCTAATTGTAACTTAATTTCTTTTTTACTGGCTTGAAATTCCAAGGCATCAATTACATCTTTAATTTGTTGTGCTATGTCGTATATCTCTAATTCTAATTCTAACGTACCAACTTCTAATTGAGAAATAGTTTCCAAATCATCAATAATTTGTATCATACGATCTACACTCTTGTCCGCACGTTTTAAGTACTCTACATTTATAGATGGATCATTAATACCGCCATCAATAAGAGTTGAAATATAGCCTTGTATGTTAAAAATGGGAGTTTTTAGTTCATGAGAGACATTTCCTAAATATTCTTTTCTGTAACTATCCAAATTTTTAGTTTGTTCTGCTTCTTTGTATCGCTCCTGAGCTAATTTTATAATTTCTTCTTCTAAACGATCAATTGAATCAACTTCATCAAGTTGAAATTCAGTATTAGGTATTTCTTTTGGTTGTTGAGCTTTAACAAGTAAATACAGTTTGTCAATTTTCTTAAATATTATCTGATTAAACAGGTAGTATATTGCAAAGAAGCTTATAATAAATGTAATGAAAAACGATAGTAAAGAAACAGCTAAATCAAATTTTCCGGTAATATTGTAAGAAATAAATGAGATCAAACACGTTTGAATAATTGCAGAAACCGCACTGAGAATAATAGTTAAAATAGGAGTTTTTAGAGTCGTCATCTTTCAGTTACTGTGTAACGAAATTGCGAATAAAAAACCAAATAAAAAATTTAGTTTGTGTTAAGTTTAATTAACTCTCTGTAAAAAAACTTCTCTTGTGTACTTTCATATGGTCGATATATGTAGTATGCATAGCCATCGTGAATTTTAAGTTTATCCGCACTATGAAATTGAAGATTATATTTCCCAAGTTCTTTACCGGTTTGAGGACTAATTTTTTTTATGTATTTGTGACCATTTTTATCATAAACCGCGTAAATAGAATTTTCAAGTTCATCTTTCAGCATTTTGTTTTTCCATTCTTTCCAATTTTTTGGATGATGGTATGAAATCGAAACAGAGTCTATTTTCATTCCATCTTTATTGATATGGTAAAGTTTATCTTTATAGTGATCAAAAATGCATATTGTGTCTTTTACAATATATAAGGGTGAATATAAAGGTTCATAAAACATACTTTTAGTGAAGCCACTCATTAATGCAGCCACAATATGTTTATCTGCCTTTAACTCCATAGCTAACCTTCTGGCAGCTAATTTTTCTTTTGGCATTAAGGAGTAGTATTCAAAGTTATATGCATGCATTAATTCAGGGTCCTCAATTGTATGTAGTTGTTTTTTTATACTGTCTTTTTCGTTAAAGCTGTAATAATTAAATAATGGGTAGTCTTTCCAATAGTCGCTAAAAATTATTTTACCATTAATGGTATCTATTATGGGTTTTATGAATGTGTTTACATCTTCTGAAGCCAAAGGTATTAATACGAATCTATCGTAATACATATTTATTCTGTATATGTAATTCTTGCAAATAAGGTTTGTATATCCCATGTAATCATGGTAAAATTCTTTGGCTTCGCCTCCTTCTTTTGGAACAGGATAACTAGTTATGATTTTTCCCTGAGCATCCGCCAATTTAAGTTCGGCTTTTTCTAATGATTTTTCAGCAGTCAGTATAATGTATTTGTCCTCGTAAAAATCGAAATCATAGATACTATATTTTGGCGACCCTACTAATGTATCTGGTTTTAACCTATCATATACGGTAAATGTATCTAGGTTAGAATAGCATTGATTTAAGGTTATGGATATGAATAAAGAATCCTGATTTTCTTCTATATCATATTCTTTCACTTTACTGGTGTAACCTATTAACTTGAATTGAACGGATAAATGTTTTTTTGACGGAATAGAAAATTGAAATGATCCATCCTTTGCAGTATTGCTTCCGAAAGTTGAATTTTGAACCAAAACGGCAACATAGGAGAGTGGTTTACCGGAATTGTTATCTTTTACATTCCCGGAAATAGTAATCTTTTGTTGAGCTTTAAATATTGAAATAAAGCTTAACATGATGAGAGTAACATACGCTTTCATAATCTTTATTTTAATAAAAGACGAATTGTTTAAGATTTTCCATAAATAAAATTTAGTGAGATATTTTGTTTAAATTTTGTATTATTGTTCATCAAATAACTAAAAACATTAACGATGTTATCTAATAAAATAAAAAATGCTTTAAACGAGCAAATTCAAAAAGAGGCTTACGCATCAAATGCCTATTTAACTCTTGCTACATGGTGTGAGGAAAAAAACTTAGATGGTATTGCCGAATATTTCTACAATGCAAGTAATGATGAACGAGAACATATGCTTGAGATATATAAGTATTTAAATACATTTGGAGGCGGAGCTCATATTAAGCCCCTAAAGGATACAAGTGTTAAATTGAAAAATTTACTGGATGTGTTTCAGTATGTTTTTGATTTAGAGCATGAAGTAACAGTTGCAATTAATAAGCTAGCAAAATTGGCTTATGAAGAAAATGATTTTGCTACCTTTAAATTTTTAGAAGCTTTTGTTCTGGAACAACAACAATCAGAGAAAGGTGTAAATGAACTGATAGATATGATTAAGCGTGTTGGATACGATGAAAAGAGCTTATTTTATTTGAATAAAACATTTAAGAAAAACGAAGAGAAAAAAGCTCAGGACGGAGCAAATTCAGAAAAAGAATAACAAAAAAGCCAAACTATTTAGTTTGGCTTTTTTGTTAGTAATCTCTCAGTTCGCATACAGTATTAACATTAACATAATCAGGCCACATAAGATCTGTATTTGCTTGCATTTGTTTTGCAGTATTCCTGCAAATTTCTGTTGCTTTCTTTTTCGTAGAATATTTAGAAATTTCTTTTAATGTTTCTGTCTCCTTTGGATAATAGCCAGCTTGAGATAATGTAGTAGTACATTTGCAGGTGTATTTTTTGTTACATGCAGTTAATACACAGGCTAAAATAGATAATATATATATTGTTTTCATTTTATTTTACAGCGCAAGAGGTTGTTAATGTTTCAGAACCACTCTTGTAATCCAAAGAGTTTTCATTTAGTTGTTTTTCAGAATGAGCACATATTTGTTCTGCTCTTTTTTTGGTAGTTTTAGTATCTATAGGTTCAACACTCGAAACCGTATATGGATAATAGCCAGGTTTTTCAAAAGTGGTTGAACATTGACAAGAATACTGTTTTTTGCATGACGCAGAAAGAAATACACCAAGTGTAATTGCAGAAAGTATCAGGAATTGTTTTTTCATAGTTTTTAGTTGCGGCAAAAATAGTATTTTATTGATATTATTTACTTTTCTTTTTGTGTTTCCATCGTCTATGGCTCCATAACCAAATTTCGGGTTGTGCAATAATGTCTTTTTCTAATTTTCTTGTATGTAATTCTGATATTTCTCCCTCTTTGGTACTTTTTGGGTCTTGTACTAAGTACTCTGTATTTACTTCATAATATCCTCTTTTTATTCGGTTCACAGTTACATAAACAACCGGATAATTTAATTTTTGAGCGATTTTTTCAGTTCCCCAGAAAACAGGTGTATCTTGGTTTAAGAAAGTTGTCCAGTATGCTCCTTCTGGTGAAGGAGTTTGGTCTGCAATAAAAGCGGTGGCATTTATTTCGTTTCTGTTTTTTATCATTTCTCTCATGGTATCTTTCATAGCATAAAGCTTTGTCCCAAATCTTGACCTCATATCATACATTAACTTATCAAAATGTTTGTTTGATAAGGGATGATAAATCACATAAAGTTGTTGCGGATTAATTAAGCTAAATGAATTTCCTGCCCATTCCCAGTTTCCATAGTGCCCCATAACCAAAATACAGGATTTTTTTTGTGCATACAGTTCGTTGAAAATTCTCTTAGTATTCTCATTAAATTGACAGCGTTTAATGGCTTCCTCTTTAGATATTGTTAATGTTTTTAGTGTTTCCAGAAACAAATCACATAAATAATGATAGAATTTTCTCTCTATCTCCTTTAGTTCTTTGTGAGATTTTTCGGGAAATGAATTTTTTAAATTTTCAAATACAACTTTTTTTCTGTAGCCAATAACCCTGTATAGCAAAAAATACACACCATCTGATACCAAATAAAATACCGGAAATGGAAGAAGAGAGATGAGATAAAGTATTGGTAATACAATATAAAAAGCAATAGCACTCATGCCATAAAAGTACAGATTATTAAGAAACTAATGCATTTTTTACACAAATAATGGAGGAATGAAACCTTTTTTATATATTTATAAACGAGAATTTATTTTATATTGAAAACGGAAATGAAGAAATTTATTACAACGGTATGTTTTTTTGCATTATTTTCTAATGTTCAGGCCTTAGATGCCGGGGATCAGGTAAAAATGGTTTTGGCTAAGCAAAAGTTATATGCAGGGCAGTATATTGGTGCTTTAACAATTTATAAAGATGTTTTACAAAAAAACCCAGATGATGCAGGTGTTTTGTATTATATTGGGTATTGTCAATATCAGTTAAAAAAGATTGATTTGGCCACCGAATCATTAAAAAAAGCTATCTCAACTAATAAAGGCGTGTTGCCTGAGACTCATTTGGTTTTAGGTAAAATTTATCTTTCCGAAGAAAAGATAGATGATGCTTTATCTGAATTTAATATTTATAAAACATCAGTAAATGCAAAAGCAGCTGAGTCTGAGGATGTTGATGTTTACATTGCACATTGCAACAACGCTAAAAAATATATAGCTACTCCAATTGATGTGAAAATAGATAACTTAGGAACAGCAATTAACTCAAAATTCGATGAGCAAACACCTTGCATTAGTGCAGATGGTAGAAAATTAGTGTTCAATACACGTCGTCCAGAGATGACAGATTCGCCTGTGGATGTTGAGGGAGACGGAAAATATTTTCAAGATATTTATATCGCTAATTGGGATACGATTAATAAAAAATGGAACCAAGCTGAAGATGTTCCGGGTAATGTTAATACTCCTGCACACGATGCGTGTACAAGTATTTCCCCTGATGGAAAACAAATTTTTATTTACAAAAATGATGTAAATGATAATGAATCAAGAGGAGGCGATGTGTTTGTGTCTAAAGTTGTAAATAATAAATGGAAAACTCCTGAAGCTCTTGGTAAACCAATTAATTCATCTTATTGGGAAGGTGGTGCATGTATTTCTCCTGATGGAAAAACACTTTATTTTATTAGTGAAAGAAAAGGCGGATATGGACATGCTGACATTTGGATGGTGAAACGTATCAGTAAAACAGAATGGGGTAAACCGGTAAATTTAGGACCTGAGATTAACACTGAATTTGATGAGGTAGGCGTATTTTTAGCCCCAGACGGAAAGACTTTATTTTTCTCATCAAATGGTAAAGCATCAATGGGATCTTATGATATATTTAAATCTACTTTAGAAGGAGAAAAATGGACTAAACCTGTAAATGTTGGTTATCCAATTAATACAGTACATAAAGATGGACCATTGGTGATTAGTGCAGATGCTCAAATAGCTTATTTTGCCAGTGACCGATTAGGAGGTTTAGGAGAAAGTGATATTTATTCGGCAGATTTGTCAAATTATAGTTTGCTAGAAAAAGATGGTAAAAAGAAGACAAATTCAGGATTGAGCATTTTAAAAGGAACTGTTCGAGATGGATTTCAGGGAACAGGAATCGCCGCAGTAGATTTACAAATTTTAGATGCTAATAATACTGTTGTTGCATCAACCATTACTAACGAAAACGGCGAATATTTTATAACTCTTAAAGGAGATATGACTTATACCGTTAAGGTGATTAAAAAAGGGTATAAAACAGCAGAAGAAAAAGTAGAATTAAAAATTGGTAAAACCGATACTTTCTCTTTAGAAAAACAAATCATGTTGAATAAAGAAAAATAACAAACATCCATTAGTTTTATAAAAAAGCGTTAGTATACACTAACGCTTTTTTTATTGTGTTTTTTTAAGAGAAAAAGTCTTTTTATCCGTTATTAACTGTAACTTTTTGATTAACTTAAACGTCTGTTATTTTTATGAAGAGCATTCTAATTTTCTTTTATTTTTTATTAATTAGCTCTTGGGCTACAGCTCAAACATTTTTAGTTACCGGAAAAATTACTGATGAAAAAAATCAAGCATTATCTTTTTCTTCTGTTTTAGTAAAGGGTAGTACACAAGGTACCAATGCAAACGCAGACGGCTTTTATTCTTTAAAACTTCTACCAGGTACCTATGAATTAATATTTCAATATGTTGGCTACAAAAAGAAAATTGAAAAGGTGGTAGTTGAGAGTAATGTTACAAAAAATATTGTACTCAATCCCGAAAGTTATGAATTAAAAGAGGTAGTAATTAAAGATGGGGAAGATCCTGCTTATGCAGTCATTCGTCAGGCAATTAAAAAACGAAAGTATTATTTGAATGAGGTAAATGCTTTTACTTGCAAGGCATACATAAAAGGGTTGCAGCGATTAAAAGATTTTCCTAAAAAAATGGTTAAACTACTTAATGCTATGAACACTTCGGGCGAAAAAATCGATTCGACTTTGTTGGGAGTTGTTTATTTAAGTGAAAGTGAGACAAAATATCATTTTAGAAAACCGAATGATGAAAAAGAAATTATGTACTCCAGTAAAGTTAGTGGCGATAATAAAGCCTTCAGCTTTAATCAAGTGAGTGATATGAAATTTAGCGTCTATGAAAACTTAATTTCATTAGATGGTTTAAGTGATCGTCCTTTTATTTCTCCAATAAATGAAAACGCTCTGTTATCATACCGTTACAAGTTATTAGGAACAACTTTTGAAGATGGTAAAATGCTTAATAAAATTGAAATTATTCCTAAACGTAAAACAGATCCGTGTTTTAGAGGAGTGATTTACATTCAGGAGAATACTTGGAGAGTTCATAGTGCAGATGTATATTTAACTAAAGATGCCAAAATAGATTTTGTAGACACTCTCTACATAAAGCAGTTAAATGCGCCAGTGAACGATTCTATATGGATGCCAATGAGTTTGAATATGACATTTAATTTTAAAGTATTAGGATTTATTGGTGATGGTTATTTTAACGCTGTGTTCTCAGATTATGATATGAATCCTGTTTTTCCTAAAAAATTCTTCAAAAACGAAGTTTTAAAAGTTGAAGATGGTGCTAATAAAAAAGATACTACATACTGGGAGTCAACTCGCCCTGTTCCTTTAACCTACGAAGAACAAACAGATTACAGAAAAAAAGATAGTATAGCATCCATTAAAAATAGTGATAGGTATAAAGACAGCGTTGATAGAAAAGGCAATAAGTTGACTTTTAATGATTTAATCATGGGGTATAGCTATAATAAAACAGCTAAGCAATTTAGTTTAAACACTTCTGGATTACTGACTTCGGGGATACAATACAATACGGTTGAAGGAGTAAATGCCTCTATTAAAGTTGATATGTCTAAACGTTACGAAGACTTTAGAAATCATAATTTATCAGCAACAATTAGATATGGTTTTTCAAACTATTTATGGGGCGGGACAGCCAATTGGAGGTATGTATTGAAGCCGGAAAAATTTGAGTCAGTTAACGTTAGAGTAGGAACAAGTGCTCAACAATTCAATGGAAATGATCCTATAAATGCTACAATGAACACTTCATATACATTGTTTAATAACGATAACTTTATGAAGCTTTATAAAAAAAACTATGCTTCGTTTAATTACCGTAAAGAGTTAATTAATGGACTGATTGCTAATTTTAATACAGAGTATGCTGAACGTTCGGCATTAAGGAATACGTCGGATTATTTATGGGTTGATAATAAAAATAAATTATTTACAAGTAATGACCCTCTGCGTCCACATACAGATGATTCGAGTTTTGCTATTAATAATTCGTTTATTGTTGAGTTAGGATTGTCTATCCGATTCAAACAAAAATATTACACACGACCACATCAAAAAATTATAGTGGGTAGCAAATTTCCAATCATTAATATTCAATACACAAAAGCTATTCCGGGACTAAATACAAAAGCTGATTATGACTTAGCTAAAATTAGCATTGATGACAATATTAAGTTGGGACTGGTTGGAACATTTGCATATAG
This sequence comes from Bacteroidia bacterium, assembly GCA_035439445.1. Classification (GTDB taxonomy): domain Bacteria; phylum Bacteroidota; class Bacteroidia; order B-17B0; family Aurantibacillaceae; genus UBA4416. The sequence continues at coordinate 11,241 of DAORKG010000017.1, read as the reverse complement.
GCTAAAAGGTGGATATTTTTTATCTAATAAATATGTGGAATTTATGGACTATAAGCACTTTGATGGTAACCAAACATTATTAGCTAATAACGACTACTTAAACTCTTTTAAATTATTGCCATATTATACTTACAGCACCAAAAACTGGTATGCCGAAGGTCATGCTGAACATCATTTCAATGGATTTATTTTCAATAAAATTCCATTATTAAAGAAATATAGAATACAGGAAGTTGTAGGCGGCCATATTTTATTTAATGATAAACTCGATCAGTACTATGAAATTAATTTTGGCGTGGAACATATTTTCCAGTTAATAAGAGTGGATTATGTATTGGGATATGGACCGTATGGTAAATTTAACCAAGGTTTTGTTATAGGTTTAGGATTAGAATTTTAGGATATAAAACAATGAAAAAATTTATTTTACTTGCATTTTTATTTTTGGGACTAAAACATTTTGCTTTAGAATTTCCGGTTAAATCATTCACGCTTCCAAATGGATTAAAAGTGATTGTATGTGAAAAGAACACTTCTCCTATGGTTCAGATGGAAGTATGGTATAGAGTAGGGAGTAAGGATGAGTGGGATGGAATAAGAGGCATGGCACATATGTTTGAGCACATGATGTTTAGAGGTTCAAAGAAATTTAATGGAGAAGGAGATGTTTATATCCATGAAATGGAAAAATTAGGAGCTCAAATAAATGCATACACAACTTTTGATAGAACGGTTTACTGGCAAGAGTTACCCAAAGAACATATAGAAAAAGTTTTTGCCATGGAGGCTGACAGAATGGAGAATTTAATTCTTGATCAAAAGGTTTTGGATACAGAAAGAGAAGTGGTTGGAGAAGAGTTGCGTTTAGGAGAAAACAACTGGTATAATAGAATGTCTTCAGAAAAGTATAAACATCTTTATCCTGCGGGTCACCCTTATAAAGTAGATGTTATTGGGTATTTGGATGAAATCACAAAATTTACTACAAAGCAATGCCAAGATTTTTATGATAAATTTTATAGCCCTAATAATGCTTATTTAGTTATTGTGGGCGATGTAAAAGCAGAGCAAATGTTTGAGTACGCATCAAAATATTTTGGAACAATAAAAAAACAGTTGCCATTAAATGCCAAAAAAACAGAACCGGATTTATTTTCATATGCTCCCACAATTGAAGAAATGCAAGTTGATTATCCTGTTCAAATTTACTCTTATGTTATACCGGCTCCCGCAGTTGGAACACCCGATTACTATAAGTTTAATTTACTGAGAGATTTATTGTTTAGTAATTCAAATTCTATTTTAAATAACAGTATTGTCGAAAAAGGTAATTTGGCTTATGCGATTCAACCAACTGTAGATGATTCAAGATTATATTCCAATATTGCATCATTTGATGTGATTATGCAGGCTCAGATGGGAAATGCCAAAGTAAAAAAAATGATTTCTAAAGAGATTTACGATATCATTAACGAAGGAATTGAGCAGGAATTAATTGATAATTATGTGAAAAATTTAGAGGCAAGTCAAACCTTTCAAAATTTTTCAAATCAGGCTATTGCAGATAAATTGGGGTTTGCAGAATACTATTTTATGGATTATAATAAATACAACCAAACACTTGATAGTTACAAAACCATAAAGGCAGAACAATTGACGGATATTTGTAAAAAATATTTTAATCCGGAAAATATAAAAGTGATTAATATTAAGCCGGCAATGGAGTAATATGCATTATTTCTGTGTTATATTTAAGCAATTATGAGGTGTATTTTTTGCTAAATTTACAGGTGTAAAAATTGAAAAAATTAGGGTATATATTTATTGTGATTTCTATGTTACAGTTGCTTGGTAGCTGTAAGGTAAAATATTCTCTTAATGGGGCAACTATTCCCATTGAAGCAAAAACAATATCGGTTGCCTTTTTTCCTAATAATACCACATTAGGAAGCCCTTCTATAAGCCAAAAATTTACTGAGAAGTTAAGAGATATGGTTTCTACTCAAACTAATTTGGCATTAATGAAACAAAATGGGGATTTGCAATTTTCAGGCTCTATTATCGATTATAATGTTGCTCCGGTTTCAATTCAAAGTAACGACCAAGCAGCAAATAACAGATTGACAATAACAGTTAATGTCAAGTATTCAAATAAATTTGATGCAAGCAAAAACTTCGAGCAAAATTTCACAAGATTTGCAGATTTTAAGGCATCTACATCTATTTCTTCTCAAGAAGATGTTTTGCTTACTGAGATAAACAGACAGTTGACCGAAGATATTTTTAATAGGGCTTTTAATAATTGGTAATGCAGCAAAAACAATTTATAGATATTATAAAAGATCCAAGTCAAATTAAAACAACTCAATTATCTGAGTTGGAGACTTTGATTACCGAATATCCATTTTTTGAAACGGCTCATTTACTATATACCAAAGGTTTACATAAATATCAATCGATTAATTATTCAAAGCAACTGCGTAAAACAGCGATTTTAGCTAATAGTAGGAGTGTTTTATACGAATTGCTTCACAAGATTGAAATAAACACACCAATTCCTGTTAATGAAATAACAGAAATACCTGCCAAAGAGTCTAAAAATACAGAGCCTAAAGAAGAACCAATAAAATCATCCGGTTCAATAAGTGTTACTAATAACGATGTTAAAGTAATTTATGTAAGTACTGTTCCTAATTCAGAGCCTATTGTTAAGGAAAATAAACCACAAGAAAAGGTTGTTGAAGAAACTGTTGAGTCTGAATTAAATATTGTTAAGAATATTGAGAATGAAACGGAAGCGCCTACAGCAGAGTTTGATATTGATAAATTAAATAAAACCATTGAACAGGAAATCAGCAAAGAAATTATTCAATCTTATGTTCAAACAGATATCATAAAAACTCCTGAACTTGTTAAAGAAGACAAGAAGGAACCGAGTTCTTTTACAGATTGGTTAAAAACGATCCAAAAAGAATCTCACACTTTCCAAATAGAGACCAAAAAAGACGAGCCTAAACAGGTTGAAGTTTCCGAAAAAACAGAAAAAATCCCTGAAAAACCAAAAAAAGAGACTGTTTTTGATAAAAATCGTCAGATAATTGATAAAATCATTGAGTCAGATCCGGGCCGTATTAAGCTTGGTTCTAATAAATTTTTCACGCCAAACGTTGATGCTAAGCAAAGTTTGCTGGAAAATGAGCATTTAGTAACTGAAACTTTGGCTAAAATTTATGCTTTACAAGGAAATATTTCTAAGGCAATTAGAGCTTATGAAATATTAAGTTTGAAATTTCCACAAAAAAGTGTTTACTTTGCATCCCTTATAGAAAAACTGAAAAACAACAAATAAATTATGCAAGCAATTTTAACCATCGCCATCATCGTAGTATGTGTATTACTAATTTTAGTAGTATTAGTTCAAAACTCAAAAGGTGGAGGTATCTCTAGTAACTTCTCAGCCGCTAATCAAATCATGGGTGCTCGTCGTGGTACTGATTTTATTGAAAAAGCAACATGGACATTAGCTATTTTATTATTAGTATTTAGCTTGTTATCAACTCCTAAAAAAGCAGGTTTAACTGAAACAACTGATGAAGTTGAAGGATCTATTACAAAAGCAAAAGCAGGTGGAGCAGTAATGCCGGCAGCACAACCAGCAGCTCAGCCAGCAGCACCTACAGCTACTCCGGCTCCTTAATAAAAAACTTTTTTTAATATTAAAAGCAGAACGTAATTGTTCTGCTTTTTTTGTTTTATAAACTTATTAAGAAGTGTTTTTGACTTAACATGAATTTAAAACTTTTACTGATAATTTTTAAATTCCTTTTTTTATATTAGTAGGTTGTTACTAATACTAAGAATAAGTTCATATGTCTAAGCAAAATAATAAAACGTCTAACGATACTTCTTCCAATTCTAACTTTTATGATTCCTTTATAAAAGGGAAAGAATTATACTATTTATTGGGAATTATTTTAATAGTTTCTTATGTGGTTTTTAGTGACTTTATTAGCTTAAAAAAAGTTTACCTTTTTAGAGATATAGGTAGTGATTCTTTGAATATTTATTTTCCCTGGTTAGCTGGCACTTCCGACTATCTAAAACATGAATCTACTTTAGGTTGGTCATTTGCTCAAGGAATGGGGCAAAATTTGTTTCCGCTTTGGTTAGGCGATATTTTTTCTAACTTTTTAACCTATTTCGATAAATCTCAAATCCCTTACGGGTTAGTGTTTATGGAAATTATAAAGATTTTTTTAGCCGGATTTATTTTTTATAAGTTTTTAAAGGAATTAAAATTATCTAACTACTCAAGTTTAGTATTTGCATTTTTATATGCTTTTTCAGGATTCGTTATATTAGGTGGTTGTTGGACAATCTTTTCATTAGAAGCAGTTTATGCAGCTTTAATACTTTATGGTTTTGAAAGATGGTTGAATCACGGGAAATTTACTTGGTTGGTTATAGGCATAACATTAATGGCATTTTTACAGCCATTCTTTTTGTTTATGTATACTATTCTTTTAGCGGCATACGCTATTGTTAGATATCATGATGTGCATGAAAAAGATAGTAAGCAGTTTTTTATTTTCGTTGCTAAAACTGTTGGTTTAGCTGCTGTTGCAGTATTTATGAGCTCTTATCAGTTATTTGCTGATTTATTGCAATATACCGAGAGTCCACGTGTTGGAGGTGAGGCTAGCTTGTTTGCTCGTTTACAACAACATGGAATGTTTGATCCTGCTGATGATGTGTTGAGATTTACAACTGTATTTAGAAGTTTTGGTAGTGATATGTTGGGTACAGGTAATAATTTTAAAGGATGGCAAAATTATTTAGAGGCCCCGTTATTTTATTGTGGTATATTCTCATTAGTAACTTTTCCGCAATTTTTTAGTTCATTAAATAAACGTCAAAAATATTTTTACGGAATATTGACATTTGTATTTTGTTTACCAATTATCTTTCCTTATTTCCGATATGCTTTCTGGGCGTTTTCAGGAGATTACTTCAGAACTTTTTCTTTAGTAATTATCTTTTTTATGGTAATGTTCTCTGCTCGTGCAATTCATCACATCGAACAGCAAGGAAAGCTTAATAAAATTGTATTAGGTGTTACAGTATTGTTTTTATTGTTTTTACTTTACACTCCAGCATCACAATTCAAGGGGGCGATTAACACAAGTTTAAGATCATTTGCAACATTTTTAATTTTTGCATATGCGGCTTTATTATTTGGTTTAAGCCAAAAAACATCAATAAAACATGTCGCTAAAATTTTGTTATTAGTGCTGTGTGTTATTGAAATAAGCTATTTCTCCGGCATAACAGTTAATAAGAGAGATGTAGTAACTCAAAGTGTTTTAAAAGATAAAGTAGGGTATAACGACTATACAGTTGATGCAGTGAGTTATTTAAAACAAACAGATAAGAGCTTTTATAGATTAAATAAAGATTATAGTTCTGGCTTAGCCATTCATTCAAGTATTAACGATGCAAAGGTTCAAGGATATTATGGCACTCCATCTTATTTCTCTTTCAATCAAAAGAACTACATTAAATTTTTAGGAGATTTAAATGTGATTGATGTAAAGGATGAGAACTCAACTCGTTGGGCTAAAGGATTAGGAGATAGACCGATTTTATTTTCAATTGCGAGTGGAAAATATTGGTTATCTAAACGTACAGATGGTGCAGTTAAAGGAATGGGGTTTGATTCTATTGCTAAATTTGGAGATGTTACTGTATTCAAAAATAAATTTTCATTGCCTTTCGGCTTTACATATGATAAAGGAATAGGTGAAGATGAATTTAAAAAACTATCCCCTACACAAAAGGATTTTTGTTTATTAAGAGCTTGTGTAATTGGAAATGAAGATAAAGCTACTTTTAATACAATTAAACCGTTTAATATAGCAGATACAGCAGCTCCTATTACATTCGATAATTATCAAGCGTATGGGAATGAACTTAAAAAAGATGAATTTAAAATCTCTAAGTTTTCCGAAAATAATATTATAGGAAGTGTCAATACAACAGATTCTAAAATTTTATTTTTCTCTATTCCTTTTGATGAGGGCTGGAAAGCAACATTAAATGGACAAGAGGCTAAATTATACCGATTGAATTGTGGGTTAACAGGTTTAATGACTCAAAAAGGTAATAATACAGTGGAATTAAAATTTACACCTCGTTACAAAAATCTTGGTGCAATGGTATCTTTAATTTCATTATTAGTTTTTATTGGATTATTAGCATTCAATTTTTATAGAAACAAGTTAAAATCTAATATTCAGGAATAATGAAAATATTAGTAACAGGTGGGAATGGCTTTATAGGTAAAAATATTAAAGAATCATATCTAGCTGAAAAATATACCATTGTCGCTCCATCTCGTTTGGAGCTAGACTGTAGTGATGATGTTAGTGTAGAGAATTATTTCAAGAAACATTCTTTTGATGTAGTTATTCATTCAGCAGCAAAAGCTGGGCACCGAAATGCAACTGATACTAGTAATTTATTGTTAACGAATTCTCGAATGATGTTTAATTTACTAAAACATCAAAACAGCTGGGGAAAATTGTTAAATATGGGTTCTGGAGCTATTTATGATATGCAAAATTATCAACCTAAAATGCGGGAATCTTATTTCGGAACTCATATACCGAAGGATGAACATGGATATAATAAGTACATTTTCGGAAAACTTTTACCTAGTTTAAACCATGTATATGATTTTAGAATTTTTGGAGTTTTTGGTAAGTATGAAGATTATGCCATTCGATTTATATCAAATGCTATTTGTAAAAGTTTATTTGATTTACCAATAACTTTGCGTCAAAACAAAAAATTCGATTATTTGTATATTAATGATTTGATGCCAATTTTAGAACATTTTATTGAGCATAATCCTTCTGAAAAAGCGTTTAATATTACACCGGATAATTCAATTGAACTTTTAAAACTCGCAGAGTTGGTGAAAACAATTTCTAAAAAAGATATTGAGATTAAAGTTGCGCAAGAAGGTTTTGGGCTTGAATATAGTGGTGATAATTCATTACTAAGAAAAGAAATGCCATCATTACAATATACGCCCATTGAGAATTCTGTTAAAGAATTATACGATTGGTATGATTTAAATAAAAAAAAATTAAATAAAGATTTATTAATTACTGATAAGTAGAGTATGATAAAGGTTTCTGATTTTATAGCAAAGTATTTAAAAGATAATGGAGTAGAACACGTGTTTATGGTAACAGGTGGGGGGGCAATGCATTTAAATGATTCTCTTGGGAGAGAACTGAAATACATTTGTAATCATCACGAACAAGCATGTGCTATTGCAGCTGAAGGTTATGCAAGAACTGCAAATCGTTTGGCAGTTGTTAATGTAACTACTGGTCCTGGTGGGTTAAATGCATTAAATGGCGTAATGGGGCAGTGGACAGATTCTGTACCGGTGTTGTATTTATCTGGTCAGGTAAAATTTGAAACAAC
>DAORKG010000017.1:2206-3644 GCA_035439445.1 Bacteroidia bacterium | reverse complement strand
GAAGCATCTAAAAACAATTTATCAAACCAAATTAAAATAGTTGCAGAAAAATTAAAAACTGCAAAACGTCCAGTTATTCTTGTAGGTCAGGGAGTAAGAATTTCAGGAGCAATTAAAGAGCTGCACACATTATTAAATAATTGTGATATCCCGGTTGTAACTACGTTTAATGGAATTGATATAATAGATGATGATCATAAAAACTATATTGGCAGATTTGGAACTTTAGGAAATAGAGCAGGTAATTTCACAGTTCAAAATGCCGATGTATTAATTACTATCGGAACAAGAAATAACATTCGTCAGGTAAGTTATAATTGGGAGTTTTTTGCCAGAGAAGCATACAAAATTATTGTTGATATTGATGAAGCTGAATTATTAAAACCTACTGTAAAACCAGATTTAGCTGTATGTTCAGATGCTAAAGCATTTATAGTTGAATTAGCTAATGAGTTAAAAGCATCAATTTCAGATCAGCATCAAGAATGGTTAAAATGGGCTAAAGAACGTAAAGAGAAGTATTCAAGTATTTTACCTGAATATCATCAAGCTAAAGATGGCGTTCATCCATATGTATTTATGGAGTTATTAGGTAAACAATTACCGGAAAATTCGATATGTGTAACCGCTGATGGTACAGCTTGTGTAGCTCCATTTCAGGCTATGCCTATCAAAAACAAAGCTCGTATTTTTTGGAACAGTGGATGTGCTTCGATGGGTTTTGATTTACCTGCAGCGATAGGGGCTTGTGTTGCGAATAATTTTAATGATATAATTTGTTTGGCTGGTGATGGAAGTTTGCAGATGAATATTCAGGAATTACAAACTGTTATTCATCATCAAATGCCAATCAAAATTATTTATTTAAATAACGATGGGTATGTGTCAATTAAACAAACTCAAGATGGATTTTTTGGTGGGCATAGAGTAGGCAGTGATCCAAAATCCGGTGTTAGTTTCCCTAATATATTAAAATTAGGTGAAGCTTATGGTTTTAAAACTTGTCAAATTACTTCTCATCAAAATTTGACGAAAGAAATTGAGGATATTTTATCTTACAAAGGGCCAATAATATGTGAAGTTATATTGACGAATGATTATAAATTCTTCCCTAAGGTATCCTCTAAAAAATTGGATGACGGAAGAATGATTTCAGCACCTTTAGAGGATTTGGCGCCATTTTTGGATAGGGATGAATTCAGGTCAAATCTATTTATAAAAGAATATTTAGGATAATTTTTTTTATATTAGTAATCGAGTTATATTTAAGGTATAAAATTTAAAACTAAAGCATAGTATATATGAATAATTTAGAAAAGAAAATGATTGACCAATTGAAAGATTTGAAAGAAAATCATCATGCAATTGGTATTAAGGCAGAGTTTGAAGCAGAAGGTACTCGTTTAGAGGAAGCTTTACGTTTAAAAGAAGTAATCAC
>DAORKG010000017.1:0-2106 GCA_035439445.1 Bacteroidia bacterium | reverse complement strand
AAATTTGTACAGAGGTTTTAGATAAAGCTAAAAAGTTTAATGGGATGGAATGTGTTATTGGAGGAGGGGTTTCAGAAGCTTCATTGCCATTCTTCGATAAATTTACAAACGGACATTTAGATAAGTTTGAGACACGTAAAGTGTTATTTGATGCTAAGCAGGCAACATTGGCTAATGGTGGCGCAAAAGGAATTTTAAAGGCTGTTGGCTTTGAATTAATGTGGCTAAAAAATAAACGTAACTTCTATGGCATGATTTACAAAGAAGATGAAAACCGCATTGATATGTTGCAAAAACGTTACGATAAATTGATAGAGGAAGCTGGCGGTAAATATGAATAAAACAGTTTTAATTACTGGTGCTAGCAGAGGAATTGGGAAGTCATGTGCTGAATTATTTTCAGCACGTGGCTTTTCTGTTTTAGCGCCTAGTAGGCAAGAATTGGATTTATTATCACCTAAAAGCATCAAAGATTATGTTTCATCTTTAAATCAACCTGTTGATGTATTGATTAATAATGCAGGAGTAAATCCATTAGCACATGTTGGTGAAATTGACTTTGAAAAAGCACATCAGTTAATTGATACAAATTTTTGGGCACCTGTAATCTTAACAGATTTATTAGCTCCTAAAATGAAAGAGCGAGGCTATGGTAGAATTGTTAATGTCAGTTCTATTTGGAGTGGCGTTACAAAATCAGGTCGTTCAATGTATGCTTCTTCTAAAGCAGCTATTAACTCTTTTACAAGAACTGCTGCAGTTGAGTATGCCAGTTCTAATGTATTAATTAATGCTGTGGCTCCAGGATATGTTAATACAGAGCTAACTAAGATTAACAACACACCAGAGCAAATTGAAGTGATTAAATCAAACCTGCCTATTAATCGTTTAGCAGAACCTTCAGAAATAGCAGAGTTAATTTATTTTTTAGCTTCCGAAAAAAATTCCTTTGTCACAGGCCAAACAATCTTTGCTGACGGAGGATATAGTATAGTTTAAATTATGAGTGAAAGTAAAAAAATACATTCCAGTATTCATGATTACGATATCTATTTCGAAAGTAATTTTTCATTTTTAAAACACCTTCTTGAAACAAAAGAAGCTGTTTTTATTATTGATAAAAATATTTTCAATTTATATCAGTCACATTTTAGCACTATTTCAAATTCAGAGAATGTATTAGTGTTAGATGCAATCGAAGAAAATAAAACTTTGGCAGCATCAGAAGTGATTTTTGATAAAGTTATTTCTTTAAAGCCTACCAAAAAAACAAAAATTATTTCTTTTGGGGGAGGTATTACACAGGATGTGAGTGGTTTTGTTGCCTCTACATTCTACAGAGGTTTAAATTGGATTTATGTCCCTACTACTTTATTAGCCCAAGCAGATAGCTGTATGGGAAGTAAAACTTCGTTAAACTATAAGTCTTATAAAAATATTTTAGGAACTTTTTATCCTCCTCATCAAATCTATATTTGCCCTGAATTCACAAATACTTTAACAGAAGAAGATTTTTATAGTGGAATGGGAGAAGTTGTAAAACTTCACACGATGGGTGGCAGTAAAGCATTGGATAAATTAATGTCTCAGTTACCTAAAATTCATCAAAGAGATATTATTACTGTTTTAAATGCAACTCAATCCTCATTAGATATAAAATGGACATATATGGACGGTGATGAATTTGACCAAGGTAAACGTAACTTATTAAATTACGGACATGAATTTGGTCACGCCATCGAAACAGCAACACACTATAAAATACCTCATGGTCAGGCCATTATTATTGGAATGATTATGGCAAATTATATTTCATACACTAAACAAGTACTTACAAAAGTAACTTTAGAGAAGATTGAAAAAGTCTTTATTGAGTTGTTAAAGAGTGATGTTTCTATTTTGAAAAACATTTCATCTACTGATATTATTGGTCCGATGAAGCAAGATAAAAAACGTATTGGAAATAAGTTGCCATTAATCATGATGGATGAAAATTATACCTTTACTAAGATTTTAGATTTAACAGAAGAAGAGGCTGTATCAGCGATTGATTATTTTAAAAACACTTATTGCAAATAAATTGGAAACACAAAAAAAACATATTTC
>DAORKG010000016.1:0-71982 GCA_035439445.1 Bacteroidia bacterium | reverse complement strand
TATGATTTAATGTTGCAGTAAGTGTTGCACTATTTTCAATAACTACAAAACGCTTTTTGTGTTTCTTTAAAACTTGAGCAGCTTGACGACCGTTACGACCATAACCACATATAATAACATGGTCAGATATTTTATCAATGGTTGCGTTCAATTTTCTGTTTTTAAAAAACTCGTTAAACTCTCCATCAATTACAAATTTAGTAATAGATGAGACAGCATAAGCAAATGTACCAAAACTTGTGATAATAAGAAAGGCTGTAAATACTTTTCCTTCTATGGATAAAGGATGCACTTCCTGATAACCAACTGTAGCCACGGTAATAATGGTCATGTAAAACGCATCAAACCACGAATAATTTTCAATTAACACATATCCAATTGTGCCAACAACCCACAATGACAAAAGAATCAATAGCGGAGCATAAAACCGATAGTATGATTTAACAACATTGTACATCACAATGCCAAATTAATAAAAAATAGGAAATCATGCTAACTGTAAGTGGTATTTAGAGGTGATAGAAATCAACTACAAATCCCAAACACTTCTGCGACGTCTATAATTACTGGGTTTGAAGCTTTCTTTATGTTCTAAAATAAAAGCCATAATAAAATAAATGATGATAGGCGAACCAAAAGTAAAAAAGGACAAGTAAATAAAATACATACGAATATGTGTAGTTCTGATTCCTAGCTTTTTGCCCCACCATTCGCAAACTCCAAATGCTTTTTGCTCAAACCAATATCTAATTTTATCTATCATTGTTAAACAAAGGTATAAAATTGTTTAATGAATTTTTTATTTCGATGAATTTTTGAGCAAAAACTCTGCCACATTGCAGTGAAGACATGCTTTCTGTGAGCAAAAATTATCCAATAAATAAATTTGTGCTTGACTTTCTAATGCGTTTTCTGTTTTTACTCCCAATTTACTGAACTCTTTTGTTTTAGTATTTATCTCAGCTGGTATTTGTGATAATAAATTCAAAGCATATTCTACAAAATCAGTATTCGTATTATGCTTAGACATGAAAAACAAATAAGGAACTATGGTATTGATAACTACATTTTGAAAAGCTTTTTCTCCAAATTGTTTTGAACTCTGTTCAGATTGCTCATCAAATTTATAATGTGTATTCCAATAAACATTAACATCTACTTCAAAAAATGATTGTAATGTTTTTAAATTTGGCTTTTGCTCTATTAAATGATATAATGATTGTTGTTTATTAATTAAACCTGACAGTTGAGCAATCCTAATTGTAGGAAAATTAACAGGACGAGTTTTTGAAAATTTCCAAAGCTCTTTTTTAACAGCAATTAATTGGTGTTTATGTTTTAAAAATTCAAACTCGTTTTGTAATTGCTTGGGATATTTATCTTCAAATAATTCATCCAATAAACCAGCTGTACCAAATAATAAGGCTTCTATCTGAATTGGATTATCTGCATATTTTTTGAGAATAGAATATGATAACGATTTTCCTAAAAGTTCAAAAGCATCATTATTAATTTTAAAACCAAAGTTTCTGCATAACAGAATATATAGTGCATCTTCATGATTATTTTTGCAATACTCAAAAAGGTGTTCGATATATGACGTTTTTTGTTCGATTCGTGAAATTGCTAATCTATCTAACCACGTTTTCCAAATAATATCAGGAACTGAAGATATAGACTTACCGCACGGTATTGTTTGCTTTGATAATTGTAATTGATTGTATTGTTCTAACAAAGATGGCTTAATGTAATGTTTCAATTCTAAAATAGACACATTAAATTTCTCATTTTGAGGTAAATCTTTATCATGTTCATAAACTACATGTAAAACTAAATTATCATAAGATTTATCTTGCTGATGGTTATGCTTAAGCCAATCAGATGTTTTGATATGAATTTCAACATTACCAGCTAATACTATGTCATTTATCTTAACTTTCGAATTAAAAAAATCAGGACCTGAGTCCTGATTATGTTCACCAATTGAAATGACTTCAATATTTTCTCCTTTAGAGCCAATAAATTGATTTTGGCCTAGAAGTTTATATTTCCAGATGGTATGAAGAAGAGCTTCGTTCATTTATCCTTGAGCATCTGCTGATGGTCCGTAAACACCTGGTAATGGAACGTCCAATAATCTTAAATAAACATCTAATTGTGCACGATGATGATATAAATGATTCATGCACCATGTTCTCACAACTTCAGATTTACATTTTGTAAAGAAAATTGTTTCTCCTGCACGCATAGTCCATGGCTTTGAAAACTCAGCTTCGTTCACTTCATTTAAGATTTTCTCTGCTTGTAAAATATGTTTATCATGAAGAGCAACTAAGTCTGCAGTTGATGTGAATACTTTTGGTTTATATTCTCCTTTTGCAAAATCTAATTCATCATCTAATAAACATTCTTTCCACCAGCCCGAAATTTCAGCAACATGAGTTGCTAAACGCAACAAGGTCATTGACTTTTCATGTGGTTTATATTCTGCCTTTTCAAAAGGCACAAGTTCCAATAATTTACGAGTAGCTATTGCTTCTTGTTTAACTTCCGCTAATAATATTTCGCTTTGTTTCATTTTATTTTGATTCTACTGGTTGTGTTGCTTTCATTGATAAAATATACTTTGTTAAAGCATCTTTTTGAGCTGCAGTTAACTTAGCTTTTGGCGACATTGCATCAATTTCATGTAACCACTTAGCTTCAGTACGTTTGAAAATATTTTTTTGTTTATGGCAGTTTGTACAAGCTCCTACATAGATAGAGTGGCCCTGTGTTAATTGTTCTGCTGTTGCATCCGGATATTTTACCTTAATTGCAGTTAATTGAGCCTCGCCAGGAACAATACTTGGTTTAGGTGATGAATTTTTAGAAGAACCACAAGCCGCCATTAAAATTGCTGAAGAAGCAATTAAAGTCAATTTTGAAATTGTCATATATGTTTTTATGTTTAAAATTAATAAAATATAAAAATAAAAGATTAATTATCTTTTTCGATATCCGAAGCTTTAAATTTTTGAAGTCCGCTTATTTTAACCAATTGCTCAGACACTTTTGATTCATCTCCAGCTATTACTAATTTATAAGCGTTTGGTGTATAATATTTCTTAATTACTTTTTGAATATCTTCCAGTGTTAAGGCATTTAAATCATTGATTAAATTTTTTCTTTTTTCAAAAGTGTAAATTAATGGGTTATACAAAGAGGCTAATTCCTCAGGGCTTTCTAATCTTTTGATACTAACTACTCTTTTATAAACAGCTTCCTTGAAAGTATTTGCCTCTAATATTTTAGCGTTAAAATCGATTAATGTTTTATCAAATAGTTCAATTGTATTAAACAATTCATTGCTTCTCACAGAACATGCTATTTTTAAGGTATTAGCATACTTACTTGTTTCTTGCACACTACCTATACTATAAGTTTTACCCCCTTTTTCTCTGATTTCTTTAAATAACACCTCATTGAAAATACTATTAGCTATAGAAAAAGCTAATTGATCTTTATCAGTAACCGCCGGAGCAATTTTATTCCATTGCAAAGCGCATTGAGTTGCGCCACTTCTATTAACAAAGCCTATTTCTTTTTTCTTTATAGACATAGATTCTAAACTTACTCCATTTGCTCCAGAAAATTCTGATTTCCAAGAACCATAATATTTTTCTATAATCGGTTTAATGGTGGCTAAATCAAAATTTCCGCAAATAATTAAATTGGCATTTTTAGGAGTGAAGTTAAAATCATAATATTCTTTAATAATTTGAGGAGTAATTTTTTGAAGCTGAGTTTTATAAAAATATCGTCCCAGAGGATTTGCCAAACCAAACATAAAGTAATCACTAAAAACAGATGCTAATTGAGCAATATCCATTTTGGTAGGACTATTAAAATCAATGTTTTGAGAAATCATTAAATCCATTTTCTCTTTAGGAAATGAAGGAGATAACACTGCAGCAGACATTAAATCCATTCCTGCATCTAAATCCTTACTCAAAATATTTATTGAAATTGAAGTATTATCATTTGAAGAGGATGCGGAAAGAGAAGTCCCTAAAGTAAATGCTTTGTTTGTTTGCGCTTCAATATCATATTTTGTATTTCCCATCAAAATGGCATTAGCGACAATCTCGCTAAAATTTTGTTGACCTGGAGCTTCATTTACTTTACCAGTATTTAAAGTTAATTTCACACTAACAGCCGGGATATTCCCGTACTGAAGCAAATAAACTTTTAATCCATTTTTCAGGCTAAACGTCTCATAGACAGGCACTACCTGAGCATTAATGATAATTGTAAAAAACAGTAAAAAAGCAACTCCAATTTTTTTCATCTTACTCTTCAATTTTATATTCATTAATTTTTCTGTAAAGAGTACGTTCACTAATCCCTAGTTCTTGAGAGGCGTATTTACGTTTTCCTTTATGTTTCTTCAATGCCTTTTTAATCATGTCAATTTCTTTATCTTGAAGCGACAAAGACTCTTCAACAACAATTGGCTGATTAAACCCATTGGAAGTTTCCTTAACAATAATCGGATTATGAACCTTCACATCATTTACTCCTGAAACAATTGGAAAATTTGATTCGTTATGATACAATCTATCAATAGTTTGTAAATCATCTGATGGTAAATTACCAAGAGTATTACCTCCAACCTGAACGATATCATGAACTACTTTTTTCAAATCGTTCAAGTCTTTTTTCATATCAAACAATACTTTGTACAACAAATCACGCTCATTCATATCTGAACCTGTTGCTGTACCCGTAAATCCTGAATTTGAAATAGCAGGCAAAGTATTGGTGTTATAATTTGGCAAATATTGTAACAAACTCTCTAAACTAATTTCTCTGTCTTTTTCAATAATGGAAATTTGCTCTGTGATATTTTTTAACTGACGAATATTACCGGGCCAATAATAATTTACCAATGCATGCTCTGCTTCTGGTGTTAATTTAACAGCTGGCATTCTATATTTAGTTGCAAAATCACTGGCAAATTTCCTGAACAATAAATGAATATCATCTTTACGTTCACGTAATGGTGGTAAATTAATAGGCACCGTATTTAAACGATAATATAAATCCTCCCTGAATTTACCTTTCTCAATAGCTACATTAAAATTAATATTAGTTGCAGCAACTACACGAACATTTGTTTTTTGAACTTTACTGCTACCTACTCTGATGTATTCTCCTGTTTCTAGTACACGTAACAAACGAGCTTGAGTTGTTAATGGCAACTCCCCTACTTCATCTAGAAAAATAGTTCCACCATCTGCCACTTCAAAATATCCTTTTCGAGCTTCATGAGCACCTGTAAACGAGCCTTTTTCGTGACCAAACAATTCACTGTCAATTGTTCCTTCAGGAATGGCTCCGCAGTTTACGGCAATATATTGCCCGTGTTTACGTGAACTGTTTTGATGAATGATTTGAGGAAAAACTTCTTTACCTGTTCCACTTTCTCCATTTATCAAAACGTTTAAATCTGTTGGAGCAACTTGTCTTGCAACATCTATTGCTCTTTCTAATAATGGGTTATTTCCCATTATTCCAAAACGTTGTTTAATATCTTGTAATGTCATAGTTCTTGACTTAAAAGACTGTTTGACTAAAGGGAGCCAAGACAGTTTTATTTTTCATTTATTATCTTATCTCTAAAATTTGAGATTTGTTTTTGTAATATTTCTACTTTATTTAAAATACTTTTTAATTCAGTTTCATTACCATACTTTCTTCTTTCACAAATCAACAATTGTGTTTCCATTTCGTAAGAAGACGTTAATGCTGTAGTTAAAAATTCAGCGAAATGAACATTTGTCCTTTTTCCTGAACCTTCCGAAATATTTGATGGGATAGAGACTGCACATTTTTCAAGTTGATTAATCAAATTATACTTTTCTTTATTTGGGAGCGTCTCAGTATAGGTGTAAATTAAATCACACAAATCCATTGCATCAATCCAAACAGTCAACTTTTTAAAATTATGCTTAATCATTTTTCGTCTTTTATCTCTCCAGTCCCTTTAATCCCTTCCATCTCCTCAGTCCCTTCCTAAACACATTCTCCAATAAGGGTTCCACTTGTACAACTTGTTGCTAAAACATTCACGTAATCACCTTTCTTTAAATTTCCTTTAGGAAAAACGACAACTGTATTCTGAGAGTTTCTTCCACTCATCATATCCGCTGATTTTTTAGAAACATTTTCCACTAACACTCTGTGAACTTTTCCTACTCCTTCTTTTGTTCTGATTTCGCTATGCCTTCTTTGTGCATCAACAATTTCTGTTAATCTGCGGCTTTTCACTTCAGCAGGAACATCATCTTCGTACTTACGTTCAGCTAATGTTTTAGGTCTTTCGCTATAAGAGAACATATACGCAAATTCATACTTTACTTCTTCCATTAATGATAACGTATCTTGATGTTGCTCTTCTGTTTCACCACAAAATCCTGCAATAATATCTGCGCTAATGGCTGCATCCGGCATAATACGGCGTATAGCCGCAATACGATCTAAATACCATTCTCGCGTGTAACCACGATTCATTTTCTCTAACAACTCACTATTTCCACTTTGAACAGGTAAGTGAACATATTTACAAATGTTTTCATATTTAGCCATCGTATACAATACATCATCTCCCATATCTTTTGGATGTGAAGTTGAGTATCGCACACGTAAATCAGGATGAATTAAGGCTACCATTTCTAATAATTGAGCAAAGGTGGTTGAGTTTGCTTTTTGCTCCTCGGTTAAAGTTTCCTTTTTCAATCCTCCACCAGTCCACAAATATGAGTTTACATTTTGTCCAAGCAATGTCACTTCTCTATATCCTTTATCAAAAGCATCTTTACATTCACGAACTATTGTTTCAGGCTCTCGACTTCTCTCACGCCCTCTAGTAAATGGCACTACGCAAAAACTGCACATATTGTCGCAGCCACGCATAATGCTCACAAAAGCACTTACGCCATTATGATCTAAACGAACAGGAGAAATATCAGCATAAGTTTCTTCCTTACTTAAAATGACATTTATAGCTTGTTGTCCACCTTCGGCAACCGCAATTAAATTTGGTAAATCACGGTAAGCATCAGGACCAACAACCATATCAACCAATTTTTCTTGTTCCAAAAACTGATGTTTTAATCGTTCAGCCATGCAACCTAATACCCCAATCAGTAAATTTTTGTTGGTCTTTTTAACCTTTTTGTAATCATGTAATCTCTGACGAACTCTTGATTCAGCATTTTCACGAATAGCACAAGTATTTACAAAAATTAAATCAGCCTCTTTATAATCTGTTGTTGTGGTATATCCTTTATCTATCAAAATAGAAGCAACAATCTCGCTATCCGCAAAATTCATTTGGCAACCATAGCTTTCCAAAAACATTTTTTTCCCACCTTTATTTTCGGTTTCTCTAACTAATGCTTCTCCTTGTTTTGATTCATCTATTATTTTGTTCTCCATGTATATCAATAAAAACGCAAAGATAAGGCTTTGTTATGACATTTTGACACGTTAACCATTTTTCACATACTAAAAACAATATTTTTTTGAATATTTTTAAAATACTGAATATCAATAATATAATAAGTTTAAAAGGAAGATTTTGAGCTCATTTTAGAGTTCTAGAAAAATAAAAATTAGGTTTATTCAGATTAAATTTTTTTCCTTTGCAAACTTTTAAAGCAATAAAAACGCAAAAAACGAGTCATAAAACACCAACTTTTGATGATTTTTTAGCTTTAAAATGCGAACTTTTTAATATACATATATATACATGGCAAAAAATTTAGTTATTGTCGAGTCCCCTGCAAAGGCAAAAACCATTGAAGGGTTTTTAGGAAAAGATTTTACCGTTAAATCAAGTTTTGGTCACATTAGAGATTTGGTAAAAAAGGGATTTGGTGTAGATATAGAGAACAATTTCACTCCTACTTACGAAGTACAGCCAGATAAAGAGAAAGTAATAGCTGAATTAAAAAAACTAACAAAGGCAGCCGACATGGTTTGGCTGGCATCCGATGAGGATCGTGAGGGAGAAGCAATTAGCTGGCATTTATACGAAACTTTAGGGTTAAATAAAAAGAACACAAAACGTATTGTTTTTCACGAAATTACTAAGCCTGCTATTATGAAGGCGATTGAAAACCCTCGTGAAATCGACATTAATTTAGTGAATGCGCAACAAGCTCGTCGTGTATTGGATAGATTAGTTGGTTTTGAATTATCTCCTATTTTATGGAAGAAAGTACGCCCGAGTTTATCTGCAGGTCGTGTGCAATCTGTTGCTGTGCGTTTAATAGTTGAACGTGAAAGAGAAATTCAACAATTCGTTTCTACATCAGCATATAAAGTATCAGCCTTATTTAAAGTTGGAACAGGAATTTTAAAAGCAGAATTAGACAAACGTTTTGCAACTGAAGCAGAAGCTCAAGCATTTTTAGAAAAATGTAAATCAGCTGCTTTCACAATTGAAAGTTTAGAAACTAAACCCGCAAAACGCTCTCCTGCTGCGCCTTTCACAACATCTACTTTACAACAAGAAGCGGCTCGTAAATTAGGTTTTTCTGTAGCACAAACCATGCAAGTTGCTCAACGTTTATACGAGGCAGGTAAGATTACATACATGAGAACTGACTCCGTAAATTTATCGGATACAGCCATGGATCAAGCTAATAAAGCAATTAACGAAAACTACGGCGCTAAATATTACAATCCTCGTAAATACAAAAACAAGAGCAAAGGTGCACAAGAGGCTCACGAAGCTATTCGTCCTACTTATATTGATAGAACCGTAATTGAAGGTGAGCGTAACGAACAACGTTTATATGATTTGATTTGGAAACGTACCATTGCTTCCCAAATGAGTGATGCTGAGTTAGAGAAAACTACTGCAAAAGTAAATGTGAGTGGTACTTCAGAATTATTTGTAGCTCAAGGAGAAGTATTAAAATTTGATGGTTTCTTAAAAGTATATATGGAAGGAACGGATGATGAAGATACTGACGAAGAAAATTCATCGATGTTACCTCCAATGAAAGTTGGTGAGAAATTAGAGAGTCAAGAAATTACAGCTACTCAGCGTTTTACTCATCATCCTGCTCGTTACACAGAGGCTAGTTTAGTAAAGAAATTAGAAGAGTTAGGTATTGGTCGTCCATCTACCTACGCTCCAACAATTAGTACGGTTCAAAAACGTAATTATGTGGAGAAGACTGATAAAGAAGGGACTCCAAGACAATATGTGAATTTAACTTTAGTAAAACAAAACATTACTAAAGACATTAAAACTGAAAATACAGGGGCAGAAAAAGCAAAATTATTCCCTACCGATATTGGAATGGTAGTAAATGATTTCTTATTAAAATACTTCCCTACAATTTTAGATTTTAATTTCACCGCGAAGGTTGAAGAAGAATTTGATGAGATTGCAGAAGGGCATTTAGACTGGCAAAATATGTTGAAAGAGTTTTATACACCTTTCCATAAAACAGTTGAAAACACTAGCGAAAACAGTGAACGTGCCAGCGGAGAAAGAACTTTAGGAATTGATCCTGTTAGCGGAAAACCTGTATCTGTTCGTGTTGGACGTTTTGGACCATTAGCTCAAATTGGAGAAACCATTGAGGGCTCTGATGAAAAACCAAAATTTGCAAGTTTAAGAAGAAATCAAAGTATTGAAACAATTACACTGGAAGAAGCTTTAGATTTATTTAAATTACCTATAACCCTAGGTGAATATAATGGCGAAGAAGTTACTGTTGCCGTTGGACGCTTTGGTCCATATATTAAATTAGGCGAGTCATTTATTTCTATTCCTCGTACTATCGACCCTTTAACGGTTGATATGGAAAAGGCAATTGAAATTATTAAAGAAAAAGAAGAAGCCGATGCTCCTATCGCTCATTACAAAGGGAAAGGTGTCACAAAAGGTAAAGGACGTTTTGGTCCATTTATTAAATACGATGGCTTATTTATTAATGTTCCAAGAGCTTATAATTTCGACCATTTATCTCAAAAAGATATTGAGGAGTTAATTGAGAAAAAATTAGAGAAAGAAGCCAACCGTTATATTCAAAATTGGCCGGAGGAAAAAATTTCAATTGAAAATGGTCGCTGGGGACCGTTTGTGAAGTTTGGAAAATTAATGTTGAAACTAATTAAAAACGGAGGCGGTAAATTTACTCCTGAAGAACTAAGCGAAGTAACACTAGAGCAAGTAAAAGAAATGATTGTGGCTCAGGTCCCGAAAGCCTTTGATAAAAAAGGCTCTAAGAAAGCTGCTCCAAAGAAAACTTCTACAGGCTCCGTTGCCAAAGCAAAAGTTGTTAAGCTAGCTCCTACAAAAAAGGCTGCCACAAAAAAAACAGCAGTTAAGAAAGCAGCAGCAAAGAAAACAGCTCCTAAGAAAGTTGCAGCTAAAAAAACAACAGTAAAGAAACCTACTTCGAAAAAATAATAACTAATGTTTAAAAAGCCTTCGTTAAATAACGAAGGCTTTTTAATTGGTATTAATTATATATTATATACATTTACAAAAAATGAACTTATGAAAAAAATTCTTTTAGTGCTATTAGCTACCAGCACTTCTCTATTCTCACAAAATTTATCTTATAGTTATAGCAATGAATTTGAAACTATAAAAAAACACAGAGATAAAGGGTTTTATAAATTTAATGACAATGAATATGCTGAAGTGTATATTCAAAAAGATGAAAAAGATTTGTTATTTCAATTCTTCGATAAAAACTTTCAAAACGTCACAAAAACTATTACTGCTGAATTTCCCGAATTTGAAAAGCATCCATTTGACGAAGGTTTTTTTGGTGTCAAAAATGATTTTTATTGGTTCTTCTCTACCTGGGATAGAAAAACTGAAACAGAAAAATTAAATGCATTACCTTTTAATAAAAATACTTTAAAGTTTGACACAAAAGAAATCAATTTAGTTGAAACCGGAAGACTTGACCCTAACTGGAAATATCATTTTAATTACTCAACAGATAGCAGCAAAATGCTTATAACTTACAGAGTAAAACCTAAAGAAAGAAGAGATAAATTAAACAAAGACATTATTGGCTTTAATTTATTTGATAATAAAATGAAGAAATTATATGCAGCTGAAATTGAGATGCCATATTCTGAATACGACATGAATAATTTGGATTACGAGGTAGACTCAAGAGGAAATATCTATATGTTAACAGAAGTGAAAATTAATAATTCCATAGATGGCGAAGTTGATAGAGAACATAAAAATGCCATGAGATATGAACTAATCAGAGTCAATCAAAAAAACAATACGCTTCAGGCAATAAAAATAAATTTAGATAATAAATACACAAGTTCAGTTGTATTATCTGAAGACTTGAATCATGACATTGTTATCGCAGGATATTATTCAGACAAAAAATATAGTTATGGTGCAGATGGAGCATATATTATACGTTTAGAATATGACTCAAATAATGCTGTTAAAAGTCTGAAAACAACATATTGCGAATTCCCGGCCGAAACGCTTAAGGCATTTGAAAGTGAGCGTACGAAAAAGAAAATGGAGAAAAAAGATAAAGATGATAATCTAGAAGCTTCAAATTTAACCTTTAGGAAATTAGTTTTTTATCCAGATGGAAGTATTATGATTGTAGGAGAAGAATATTACATGGTTACTAACACATATTATAATGGAAAAACTACAACCACCACATATACCTATTATTATAACGATATACTTGTTTTAAAGGCAGATAAAGACGGAAAAACGATTTGGTGTAATAAAATACCGAAATCACAGATAGGAAGTGGTTATGCTGATTTATCTTTTCATCACCATTCATATAAAGGAGAAGACTTTTTCTTTTATTTAGATAATGCTAAAAATATTGATTTACCTTTAACTGAAGCTCCAGCAACTCACAGAGCCGGTGCCGGTGGATACTTAACATGTGTAAAAATTGACAAAGACGGTAAAATGACTAAACGATCTGTATTTGATATCCGAGAAGAAAAAATTCGCTTATTCCCTAGAAGTTTCGAGTCTATAACTGAAACTTTAATACTTGATAGATTAAAAGCAGGCGGAGGCGAATCAAAAGTATTTAAATTAGAATTTAAATAAACTATACAAGCCAAAACATATGTTTTGGCTTTTTTAATTAAACATCATGAACTATAAATTTTTTGAACTCCCTATAAAAATCCTACAATCAGATATTGACGAAAATGGTCATGTAAACAACATCATTTATTTAAAATGGGTTCAGGATATCGCAATCGCGCACTGGAGTTCGGTTGCGTCCTCTGAAATGAAAGCTCAATTATTATGGGTTGTTAGCAGACATGAAATAGATTATTTAAAATCAGCTTTTTTAAATAGTAATTTAATGGCAAAAACATGGGTCACTGATCCCCAGGGTGCAAAGTCCGATCGCTTTGTTGAAATAATTGATATGAATAATAACACTATTATCACAAAAATTAAAACAACATGGTATCTTTTGGATGCGGTTACAAAGCGACCAAAACGTATTGATTCAGAAATTACAAGAGTGTTTGAATAATGAAAACATCAACTGTCAGCGAATTAAAAAAAGAACTTGTGGAGTTGCCACAAAAACAATTGGTAGATCTTTGCCTACACTTAGCAAAGTATAAAAAAGACAATAAAGAATTTTTAGATTACCTACTATTTCAGTCACATGATAAATCTAGCTTTGTAAATGCTGTAAAAACTGAAATTGACGAACATTTTGAAGAACTAAAAACTCAAACAAATTTATATTACGTCAAAAAGAGTTTACGAAAACTGTTACGTCTCATCACAAAATACTGCAAGTATATTGCTGATAAAGCCTTAGCTGCTGAATTACATATTTACTTTTGTCGTAAAATGAAAACCTCTGATATACCATATCACAAAAGTCAATTGCTTATAAATATGTATGAGCAGCAATTAAAAAAAATCAACACTTTAATTAAAGGACTTCATGAAGATTTACAACAAGACTATTTAAACGATTTGGAAGAAATTAGTTAGTTATGCATATATAACTTTGTTGGCAAATTTGAAAGAGAATAACCAATGTTTGCGGCACTGTAAGGGCTATTTTCAATACCTACATAAAAGGATTGATTCTTTAATTTAGTTGTTGAATGAATGCTAAAATGTCCGTCTGCATCTGTTGTTGCCTGTTCAATTGTATATAAAGATCCCATACATTGAGAATTATAACCAGACTGCTTTCCATTACAGGCAGACAACAAAACTACCACTCTGGAAACTCCCTTTGGATTTTTGCTACTTAATGAATCATACACATATCCATCATAAGATATCTCAACTGTTTTTTTACATGTTGTATTTAAACATACAATTAATAGGAGTGTAATAACAAGTGAGATTTTAAATGAAATTTTCATATGTGAAAATTAGTCTACTTGTAAATATAAATAAAGAATTTAGATTGTGATAATATTAACCTATCTCATATAACTCAATAGGCAAATGATCTGGATCATTAAAAAAAGTAAATTTCTTCCCTGTAAACTCATCAATCCTGATAGCCTCCGCCATAACACCATGCTTACTTAATTCATCAATAGCATTTTGCAAATTATCTACTGCAAATGCTATATGACGTAATCCGCAAGCTTCAGGGTTGGATAATCTGGTTGGTGGATTTGGGAAAGAAAATAATTCGATAATGTATTCTCCATTTAGAGACAAATCTAATTTATATGAATTTCTTTGTTCCCTATAAACCTCGTTTACTATTTCAAAGCCTAAAATCTTCGTGTAAAAATGTTTAGACTTTTCATAATCTGAACATATTATAGCTATATGATGAATTTTCTTTAACAGTTTCATTGTGTATGTAACTAATAGATTTATTGACCAAATTATTACATATAACTACTATTAAAATTGAGTATAACAGATTATAGCAGTTAATGCTAACAATTTAGAAAATATCAATTATAAAATAAAAAAAGCGAACCGTTTTTAGTTCGCTTTTGTGCTCCCACCTGGAATCGAACCAGGCACCTACTGATTATGAGTCAGTTGCTCTAACCGAATGAGCTATAGGAGCATCTAAACCTAAGTTCAGATTTAGGCTGCAAAAATATATATTTGTGGCACATAAACAAAATATTATGCCTGAAATAAAAAATATAATTTTCGACTTGGGAGGAGTTATCATTAATCTGGATATACCTAAAACCATTTCTGAGTTTAATAAAATTTCAGCGCAACCTTTCGAATCTATATATACTCAACTGCAACAAACTCCAATTTTTGATTTATTTGATAAAGGACACATTAGTGAATCTGAATTTTTCTTAGAACTTAGACAGTATTTGAAGTCAATCGTTTCTGATGGCGATATTCTCTATGCCTGGAATGCTATGCTACTGGATTTTCCGAAACACAGATTAGAACTTTTGTCACAACTTAAAAACAACTACCGCATATTCTTATTGAGTAACACCAACGAAACCCATATCACTCAATTTGAAGCAGATTTATACCAACAACATGGCTATAAAAACCTTGAGCCTTTTTTCGAAAAAGTATATTACTCATGTAGAATGGGAATGAGAAAACCTGACACTGAGATTTTTGAAACCGTTTTAAAAGAAAATAAACTCAATTCTTCTGAGACCATTTTTATTGACGATTCACCGCAACATGTAAATGGAGCCTTAAAAATCGGTATAAAAGCTCACTTACTGCCAAAAGGAAAAGACGTCAAAGAATTATTACAAGATTTAAAATTAGTATAAATCTCTACGGAATAGTAAAATTTATTTGAGGATTTACAGTAGTGGTTCCCAATGCATTTAGCGTAAAACTGGTATTAGCAGCACTTAACCAATCTCCCGTGTTAGGCGAGCCGTTACCATCGCTATCGTAAAAGGCATAAACGTAGTAGGTTCCTGGGTGCATATAGTTAAACAAAAAACTGGTGTCATTAGCAGCCAAAATTACATAACGAGAGCGGTATTTTAAGTTAGCTAAATTAGGTACTGGCCCAATAAACAAAGGTTGAGTCATAATAAATACAAACACCTTTTTACTACTGTTTGGAACATGAGAAGCGTCATAACTGTAATTAACTATTGTTTGTCCTAAATATGGCTGTGCCGTTTCGGGATAAGGATCGCCGGCTGGTATACCTGAACCGGAGTAATAAATTGATTCTGTTTGCCCTACAAATGTTGAAGAAAAATCTTTTGTCACAGATTTTTTAGGGAAGGCAAATGCTGCTAATGCCGCAGCTGCCGATGTGCTATCTTTCAATTGCGATTTCCAAGTCATGTGTGGAACAGCAGACGGCAAAGTATTAGTTTTATTGGTATACGATTTCAATATCAAACTGTCTCCCTTCCTAATTACCTCCGAATACGCCCTTGATTTTCCCTGTACTGCCTCAGAAAAACGATAATACGATTGACTAGCTGTCTCCGAAACACTATCTGCCAGAAGATAAGATGAACGTTTCATTCCCACAAAAGAACCTCCATTTCTAAATGCTACTTTGTATTGATTATTATGCTTCACAATAAAAAACGACATGAAAATATCATTTAAAGAATCGAGTTCGTTTTTAGCAGACGTTTGATTTTCTGATATTGGTCTAAAATCAACTATCCATTGCGGATAGCTTCCTAAACCAGTTGTAGAAGATACTGGTCCATCCCAAATACCATTTACTTTACTCAATACTCCAAAACCCAAAGTATTATCCACACTTGGTCCATCAATGGGCGTTTCCGGAGTTTCAGCTTCTTCTGTTTTTTTATCCTTACACGATTTACATGAAGGTAACATAGCTAGTAGCAACACTACAGCAATCAATTTGGGTTTTATCATCAGAAGAAAATTTAAAAAGTTATTATTTCTTTCTTTTGTAAATTTTACTTTTGGCTAAGCCTAATTTATTAAAGAAATGAGTAAAAGAAACGCCTAAGACTCCCATACCATATTTAGCGCTTCTTCTAAAATTAATAGAACTTGCTTCAGGGAAATATTTAGTAGGGCAAGTTATTTCAGCAATTTCAAAGCCCGCATAAAAAATCTGAGAAATCATTTGATTATCAAATACAAAATCATCAGAGTTTTCGTGATATGAAATTGTTTCTAAAATTTCTCTGTTAAATGCTCTGTATCCTGTATGATATTCACTTAATTTTTGATTAATTAAAATATTTTGAGTTAAAGTTAAGCAACGATTAAAGATATATTTATACATCGGCATACCTCCTTTTAATGCTCCTTTTCCTAAAATACGGGAACCAAAAACAGAAGGATATAATTCATTAGCTATTATATAGCTCATACTATGAATAAGTTTTGGGGTATATTGATAATCCGGATGAACCATAATTACGATATCAGCACCTATTTCTAAAGCTTTATCATAACAAGTTTTTTGATTACCGCCATAACCTTTATTTTTTTCGTGACGAATAACATGCTTGATACCTAATTGACGACCAACTTCTGCGGTATTATCCGTACTATGATCATCCACCAAAACTACCTCATCAACAATATCGAATGGAATTTCATCGTATGTACGTTTTAAGGTTAATGCCGCATTATAAGCAGGCAATACAACCACTATCTTTTTACCATTAATCATATCTTACAAAAATAACAAAGTTTATATAATTTGTATACTTCCTATTAAAAAATATACTTTAAATTAGCCCAAATATTGGAAACTAAAGTATTACATAAATATCTGTTAAAGGCTTACCTACCGCCTTTTTTCTTAACTCTCTTCATTGGGGTTTTTGTGTTTTTTTTAATTCATGTTTTCACCTATATGGATGACATTGTGGGAAAAGGTATGGGGGCTTGGATTTTAACTAAGTTCTTTGTGTACTCTTTTCTTACATTTATCCCTGTGGCAATGCCGTTGGCAGTTTTGCTTTCTTCCATTATGACCTTTGGTAGCCTTGCAGAAAATTATGAATTGGCTGCTATGAAATCATCAGGCTTATCATTATTCAGAATAATTAGGCCCATTTTTGCCTTTATTTTATTTTTAGCGGCATTTACATTCATATTCAATAATTTTCTTTTACCTGAAATTACCTTAAAATCAGCTCGAATGTTATGGGACATTCGTCAAGCAAAACCAACTTTAAGTATCAAAGAAGGTGTATATTACAGTCAACTGGATGGTTACAGTATAAAAGTAGGTAAGAAAAGTAAGGACGGGCAAACTTTGTATAACTTAAATATATACGACCATTCTGATGGTCTTGGTAATAACATACAACTCTACGCTGATAGTGGAAAAATGAAAACATCAGCAGACACTAACTATTTACAGATACAACTTAATAATGGTACTCGATATGAAGACATCATACAAGAGACAAACCACAAAAATACTCGCCCGTTAATGCAATTAATTTACAAAGAATTGAACGTTAATGTAGACATGAGTGGGTTTAAGATGAAACAAACAGAAGAAGAACTGTTTAAAGGACATCACGAAATGATGAATATTTGGCAAATTGATAGAGAAATTGATACAATGAATATAGCCATTGACGGAAAATATAAAAACCTGCAAAACCAGTTTAATAATTATTTTATTGTTAGAACACTTAGATCAATTAGTTTAAATAAAGCTCATGAACCTATTAAAAAATTTTACGCATCGTTAAATAAAGATGAATTTAGAAGAAGCATAGAAAACGCCCAAAACTTAGTACGCAGTTCTAGTAGTTATATTGATTCAATTAATGAGGAAGTTTATAATAAAAAAATCAATAAAATAGATTACCAAATGGGTTGGCATAAAAAAATCAGTATTTCTTTTGCATGTATTGTACTTTTCTTTGTAGGCGCTTCATTAGGTGCTATCATTAGAAAAGGAGGTATGGGACTTCCGGTTGTTGTTGCGGTATTATTTTTCTTATTATATTATGTTGTTTCAATCATATTTGAAGATCTGGTTATAGAAGAAGTTTATACAGTAATATTTGGCAGCTGGTTTCCTTTGTTACTTTTTTTACCTCTAGGTATTTTCTTGACTTACAAAGCGGCTAAAGATTCTGCATTATTCGATTTATCATCCTATATCGATCCTATTAAAAATTTGTTAAAGCAAAAGAAAAATGCGAATACTACAACTATGCAATAAGGCTCCATATCCGGCAAACGACGGAAGTTCCATTGCCATATGCACATTAGCTGAAGGATTAGCTGATAATGGAGTAGAATTGCATTTACTTGCTATTAATACTAAAAAGCATTTTAAGCCTGAAAAAAATATTCCTTTAGGGTTTAAAGAAAAAACACACTATCAATCTGTATACAAAGACACTAATACAAGTGCCATGGGAGCTTTATTAAATTTATTTTCCTCCCAATCTTATTTTGTAAGTCGTTTCTTTTTCAAAGAATACGAAGACGCATTAATCAAAAAACTAACACAAACTTCATTTGACATTATTCAATTGGAAGGGGTTTTCATGTGTACTTATATTCCTACTATACGTAAATATTCTAATGCCAAAGTTGTATTAAGAAGTCATAATTTGGAACATCAGATTTGGGAAAGACACCTTACGAATGAAAAAAATATTCTAAAAAAAACATACTTAACACTTCAAAACAATCGTTTAAAACACTTTGAAATTAATGCTTTTAAAGCTGTAGATTCCATAGTTACGATTACAGATGAAGACAAAAAAACAATTTCCTCTATATCATCCGAAAAGCCTTTACACACATGTTTAACTGGAGTTAATTTAAACGATTATAAGGCAAATAATACTTCAAAATACCCAAACACATTGTTTCATTTTGCGGCCATGGATTGGATGCCAAATATTGAAGCTGTTGAATGGTTTATTGAACAAGTGTGGCCTGATGTCATCAAACAAAAAACCGATGCTCAATTAATTTTAGCAGGTCGAGGAATGCCCGAAAGAATTAAAAATTTGGCTTCGGCTAATATTACAATTATTACTGATGTGAAAGATTCGGCTGAATTCTATCATGATTATGACATTATGCTTGTCCCTCTTTGGTCAGGCAGTGGATTAAGAATAAAATTGGTAGAAGGATTAGCGTATGGTAAAGCTATAATTACCACAAGTATAGGTGCCGAAGGCATTTTATATACAAGCAATAAGGATATGATGATTGCTGACAGTAAAGAGGATTTTATTAAAGCAATATTTACATTATTAAGCGACTCAGAAAAAAAATCTGATCTTCAAAAATCTGCCAGAGAATTGGCTGAAAAAATATTTGACTACAAAAAAATTGCAGCAAATCTTATTTCTTTTTACAATACACTGTAAACAAAAAATCCCCGACATACTGCCGGGGATTTTTCGCACTAAATATATTTTATTTTAAAACTACAATTTTTTCAACCGTTTTTCCTTCCTCTAGCTTAACAATTCCAATACCTTCTAAAGTATCTAAAACTGCTTTCACATCTAAAATAGCAGGTAATTTAAATGTATATGAACTACTACCTCCCCCATCTGATACCCCTTCCGCTTTTAAATCAGCTTCTACCGTAGATCCTGATGCTGTTTTAACATTTGCATAAAGTTTCACAGTAGCCATTGGCTTAACATTACCATAAGAATCCTGTGTTTTAATAATTAACTTGCAGTCTGTTTTTTTCTCACAAGAACTATTAAATACCAAAACAGTTAAACCAATCGCAAGAGAGGATATAAATAATTTTAATTTCATTTTGTTTTTATATTAATGATATTGGATTAATATTTGTACCCCAAATATAATAAAAAAATGAATAAAATACATCTTCAAACAATAATATTGAGTCTATACTTGGTTTTAATGATTAAAACAGGGCTTTCTCAAACCTATTCAAAAGAAACCATTCTGATTTCTACAGAATTTGGTAATATGAAAATCAAATTATTTAATGAAACACCCAAACATCGTGACAATTTTTTAAAATTAGTACGAGAGCATTTTTACGATAGTCTTTTGTTTCATCGTGTGATACAAGATTTTATGATACAAGGTGGCGATCCCGACAGTAAGCATGCCGAGCCAGCAAAATTATTAGGAGACGGAGATTTAAAATACACAATCCCTGCAGAGTTTGTACCCACTCTCTGTCATAAAAAAGGTATGCTTTGTGCTGCTAGAAACGGCGATGATGTGAATCCTGAAAGAGCATCATCAGCTTGCCAATTTTATATTGTGCAAGGTAAAGTAAGAACAGATGAAGACTTAATAGCTTACGAGAAACGAATCAATAAATCCCTAATAACTAAATTAAAAGAAGATATTTTAAACAAACCAGAAAACAAAAGTTTGAAAGAAAAAATAGATACTTTTAAAAAAGAACAAAACAACGACAGTTTGATGGTGTACTTTAAAATAGTAAATAAATTAGTAGATGAAGAATACACCAAAACACCTCACTATTCATTTCCTATAGAGCATCGCAACATATATAAAACTATTGGCGGTACCCCACATTTGGATAGTCAATACACTATTTTTGGGGAAGTGATAGAAGGTTTGGGAGTAATTGACAAAATAGCTGCTGTTGGAAAAAACAAAGACGACCGTCCATTAATTGATATAAGAATGAAAATATCGATTATAGAGGAGTAATCTTAAATTAAAAAGCAATCTCACTCTAAAGAAAATACAAATTTTATTAAAAGTCTTTTTGTCAAATTAAATGCAATCAGACTTACTCAGCTTTTCTCTTACTAAGTGGTATGAGAGCTAATAAACCTATAATAAAAAAGATAATCAAAGATAAAATAGAGTTGCGCATACCTCCGGTAACTTGGCTTATTACACTAAAAGATACAGTACCGATAATCATACCTAACTTTTCTACCACATCATAAAAACTAAAAAAACTAGTGTGATCATCGGTCTCAGGTATATATTTACTATATGTACTTCGTGATAATGCTTGTATCCCCCCCATCATTAATCCTACTAAAAAAGCAACAATATAAAACTCAACAGGAGTATGAACAACCATAAAAGTAAACACACAAATAAATATCCAAACAGAAATAGATATCATTAAGCTTTTTATATTTCCAATTTTTCTCGACATCCACGAAAACAAAAACGAACCGGCAATACCCACAAACTGAATAATTAAAATACTAATAATTAAAGCCGTAGTTTTTGCTTTTTCAGCCTCCTCACCTGTTCCCCAATCAATTTCATTTCTTGCAAATAGAACTGCAACCACCATAATAGTTTGCACACCCATATTGTAAAAAAAGTATCCTGTTAAGAATTGTTTTAATGTAGGTAATAATTTTATTTGCGCCCACACATTTCTTAATTCCTTAAATCCTTTTGATAATAATCCTTTTTTCTCCACTCCATGTGCCTCGTGTGATTTATTTGGCAAATTAGCGAAGGTGTATTGTGCGAAACCCATCCACCAAATACCAACCAATAGAAAACTGTATTTTGCAGGAACATGAAAGACCATAATACTAATTAAACAAATAATTAATAGAAGTGAACTTCCAAAATAACCTAAAGCAAAACCACGGGCACTTACTTTATCCTGATTTTCTTCTGATGCAATTTCGGGCAAGTACGAATTATAATATACTAAACTTCCCCAAAAACCAACTGTAGCAGTAATAAAAGGTAAAAAACTCAGCTCTAAATGTATTCTATTGAAAAAAAATAAACACATACAAGAAAGCGCTCCTAAATAACAGAAAAATTGAAGAAAACGCTTTTTGTTTCCTAAGTAATCTGCTACCCCGCTTAAAACTGGAGTAATCATAACTACAATAGAAAGAGCAAAAGCATATACAAAAGAGTAGATATTTTGGTTTTCAAATTCAACTCCAAAAAATGTAACATTATGTCCGATAAAATTTTTTGCCTCATCATGTGTTGTTACATAATCATAAAAATTTGGGAAAATAGCAGAAGTAATAACTAATGGAAATACTGAATTAGCCCAATCATAAAACGACCACGCTCTAATTATTTTAGGGTTATCTTTTTCAATAAGATTCATCTTGTGTTGTTTTGTTTCTAGTTTTTTATAATCTCAAATTCCACCCTTCTATTTTTCGCTCTACCAATATCATCATCATTACTTGCAATAGGCATTGAGCTTCCATATCCTTTAAAATACATTTTATTTTGTACACCTTTTTTTATGAGATATTCAAATACTTCTCGAGCACGTTGCTCCGATATTTTTTGATTCTTACCCTTTGATCCCACATTATCAGAGTGTCCATTAATTTGAACTTCCATACTTGGATTTCTTAAAAGATATTGGGCTAACTTATTTAACTCAGAATAAGATTCAGGTAATAAATAATAATGTCCGTTTTCAAAGAAGATATTTTTTAAAGTAATTTTCTCTCCAACTTTTACATCTTTTCTCACTTCAAGCACAGAATCTTGAGCATCAACATTAAACGATCCCACAATTTCAACTTTTACTTTCTCTACAACTTCTTTAGCTTTTACTAGTTTTATATCATCCACAAAATAGTAGGCTTCTTTAAACCCTAGTTTAAATACGTTCATACGCACCATATCTTTTTTAACATTAGGGGCGAAATTCCCTATGGTTAAATATTTCTCTCCTCCATCAGCCTGATATTTACCGGAAATTTTGAACCATCTATACCCATTAATAAAACTACTTTTTTTACTAACCGAATCTATCATGGCTGTTTTTACAGCATCTGCTTTACTTTTATAACCCATCTTGGTAAACAAAGCCCCAAAAGATTTTAAGGATGCATTACTCCAAAATGCCAAGCGCACATACATTTCGTATTCGTATATAGTTCCTCGATGCAAAGGCTCAGCTAATTTAACTTGCAAAAACTCTTTATATTTTTTTTGAAAACGTAAACCTGCGTAACAACTACCGGTTCTTGCACCTTTTTGGGCTGTAGTATCATTACTTAAAGGCTCCTGATAGTAGTCTACACTCGCAATTTGTTGCCAAGGAATTGCATTTTTAATGTTTCCGGATTTCTTTCTAAAATTCTCAAAACTACCGTTAGGCACAAGATTTTTAACAATTTCTACTGGTTCTTGGGCAAATACAAAGAAAGAAACAAATACAAAAAGGGATAAATATGCTTTTTTAGGATTCATATAGTGTACACAAATGTAAGTTTTAGACTATATTCGATAAATATTTGTTATTAACATTTGTAATTATAAAAAAAAACGTATATTTGCAATCCAATTTAAAAAAACAGAATTAATACCTTAATAGAATGGCAAATCATAAGTCGGCAATAAAAAGAATTAGAGCAAATAACGCTAAACGTTTATCAAACCGTTACTACGCTAAAACAACTCGTAATGCAGTAAAAAAATTACGTGAGACTGATACTAAAAAAGAAGCAGCAGCTTTATTACCAAAAGTAGTAGCAATGTTAGATAAATTAGCTAAGAAAAATGTTATTCATAAAAACAAAGCTTCTAATTTGAAATCAAAATTAACTAAGAAAGTTAACGCAATTGCTAAATAACATTTTCTTATTACAGAAATAATACAAAATCCCGCTGTTTGCGGGATTTTTTTTGATATTAATCATAAATATAACACTAAAATAATTAGGCTATTATTAATTATTTTATAATTTTGTGCGGAAAATTAAAAATAAATAACCCTTATACATGATGAATACTAAAACTTTACGAAACTTAAGTCTTGCTGTTGGCACAACTGCTTTATTAGTTGGTTGCAATGGTTTAGGAAAAATGGTTAAAAAACAATCTACTTTTTCTTACGATGTAAAACCTAATCCATTAGAAATGCATGGAGATAGTGTAGGATTTACAGTTACAGGAAAATATCCTGCTAAAGTTTTTGCTAAAAAAGCAACGGTTACTTTAACTCCGGTTGTTAAAATGGCAGGTGGTGAAAAAGCATTAAAACCAGTTATTTTAGTTGGCGAAAAGGCTACTGATCCAGGTCAAAAAATAAGTTATGATAAAGGGGGTACATTTAGCTACACTTCTGAAAAGTTTGCTTATGAACCAGGAATGAAAGTAGCTACTGTTGAGTTACGCGCTCAAGGTAAAGTTAAATCAAAAACTAAAGATTTTACACCTGTAAAATTAGGAGATGGAACTATTATTACTCCATTATTAGTTAGAAATGATGAAAAAGGTATTTATGCTAAAGATGCGTTTGTGAAGTCAACTCCTGCTAACCAAACAGCAAATATTTATTATTTAATCAATAAATCTGATGTTCGTGCTAGTGAATTAAAAAGTGATGAGGTTAAGAATTTAGATAAATTCATTTCTGAAAACATTAACAATCCTTGGTATGAATTCAAAGATATTAACGTATCTGCTTATGCATCTCCAGATGGTGAGTTATCATTAAACGAAAACTTAGCTAAAGACCGTGCTAAATCTGGTTCTAAAGCTTTAATGAATGAGTTTAAAAAGAACAAAAACAAAGACCAAAAATTTGGTAAGGAAGAAGCAAATTACGTAACTCAAACTACAGCTGAAGACTGGAACGGATTCAAATCTTTAATGGAGCAATCTACAATTGCTGATAAAGATTTAATCTTACGTGTTTTAACTATGTACACTGATGGAGATCAACGTGAAAAAGAAATCAAAAACTTATCTAAAACTTATACTGAAGTAGCTGATAAGATTTTACCTAAATTACGTCGTTCAGTATTAACTGTGAACGTAAACAAAAAATCTCGTACTGATGAGCAAATCACTAAATTAACAACTACTTTCCCTGATTCTTTATCAGTTGAAGAAATGTTATATGGTGCTAACTTAACTAACGATGTAAATACTAAAGTTCAAATTTATACAGCTGCTGAGAAAAAATATCCTACAGACTGGAGAACATCAAACAATTTAGGTGTTGCTTTATTAATGACTAACAAAGTTTCTGAGGCTGGCGAAGCATTTAAACGTGCTGAAGCAAACGCTAATGGAAACCCAATCTTAATGAATAACTTAGGTATAGTTGCTTCTAAAGCAGGTGACCGTAAAAAAGCTATGGAAATGTATGACAAAGCAAACGGTGCTGGTAATGAAGTTAACTACAACAAAGGTATTTTAAATGTTCGTGATGGTAAATACGCAGATGCAGTTACAAACTTTGGTGAATACAAAGGATTTAACAAAGCTTTAGCTGAGTTATTAAACGGTAACCAAGGTGCTGTTACATCAACAATTGATGCAAGTAATGAAAAAGATATGGCTATGTCTTTTTACTTAAAAGCAGTTGCTGCGGCTCGTAATAACAATGCTGCTGAAGTTAACAACAACTTAAAAACAGCTATCGAAAAAGATGGTTCTTTAAAAGCTGCTGCTAAAGATGATGCAGAGTTTATTAAATTACGTGAAAATGCAGATTTTAAAGGTTTAACAAACTAAGAAAAATCATATTAATAAAAAGGCTCAATCTTTTGGTTGAGCCTTTTTTTATGTCCAAAAATTACATTCTCTGTATAAAATCTATTATATTTAAAAACGATAACTAATCAAACAATATGGCCAAAGTTATTCCATTTAAAGCAATCCGTCCTGAAGGCGATAAAGTTCATTTAGTAGCGTCACGTTCTGTTGATGGATATAATTCAGCTGAATTAAGAGAAAAATTAGCAGGAAATCCTTATTCGTTTTTACATGTTATTAATCCTGATTTTGAAGATGGTATCCGAACAAAACCCGGCTCAAAAGAACGATTGATTAAAGTAAAAAATCATTTCAAAAAGTTTGTAAGAGAAAAAATTTTTTTACGCGACGAAAATCCATGCTATTATTTATATCGTCAAATTAAAGAAGGAAATGAATTTATTGGCATCATAGCATGTACAAGCATAGATGATTACATGAATGGCGTAATTAAAATCCATGAGCAAACACTCACAACCAGAGAAGAAAAGCTAAAAGATTATTTGGAAGTTTGTGAGTTTAATGCTGAGCCAGTTTTATTTTGTTATCCAAATGACAAAGTAATTGATTCCTTATCAGATGAAATTGCCACATCAAGACCCGATTATGATTTTACAACTACAGACAGAGTAAGACACACAGTTTGGATAATAGATAATAAAAAAACAGTCAAACAAATAGCCGAGCGTTTTTCGTCTATTCCAAATATTTATATCGCAGATGGACATCACCGTTCTGCTTCATCAACTTTATTAGGTAAACTAAGACGTAGTACTCGTAAATCATATACGGGAGAAGAGGCTTTTAATTACTACCTAGGCGTATTTTTTCCAGAAACTCATTTGAAAATTTACGATTATAACAGAATTGTAAAAGACTTAAATAATCTTTCTGTAAGCGAGTTAATTAATCAACTAAAAAACAATTTCACCATTAGTGAAGTGAAAGCTGATGATTTTAAACCCACCAGAAAACATGAAATATCAATGTATGTGAATAATAAATGGTACTCATTAAAAGCAAAAGAAAACATTTATAATCCAAAAGATCCTATTGATAGCTTAGATGCAGCCATACTAACTAAATACATCTTATCTCCCATTTTAGATATACATGATTTAAAAACGGATAAACGAATTGGTTTTATTCCCGGAGTAAGAGGTAGTAAAGAATTAAAAAAACAAGTAGATGAAGGGAAGGCAGCGATTGCATTTGGCTTATATCCTGTAACCATGGAGCATTTAAAATGGATTGCTGACACTAACAACATAATGCCTCCAAAATCTACCTGGGTTGAACCGAAAATGAGAAGTGGTTTACTAATTTACAGCTTGGAAGAGTAATGTCTGTAAATGATATTGAAATAATATTAGTAAATAAAACAGAAGCTGAATTATTAAGAACAATCAGTATCCAAACTTTTACGGAAACTTTTGCTAACCAGAATACTGAAAGCGATATGCAAAAATACATTTCAGAAAGGTTAAGCATAGAACAATTAAACAAAGAATTAAATTCTGAAAATTCTATGTTTTATTTTTTGAATTATGAAACTGAAGTTGCTGGTTATTTAAAACTAAATGTAAAAAAATCTCAAACAGAAGATCTGGGCAATGATTGTGTTGAAATAGAAAGGATTTATATAAAGAAAGAATATCAGGGTAAAGCTTTTGGGAAAGCTCTGATGGAAAAAGCTATTGATATTGCGAAACAATCATATTATAAATATATATGGTTAGCTGTTTGGGAACACAACACAAAAGCAATTAACTTTTATAAAAAACTAGGATTTATTGAATTTGATAAACATACCTTTCAACTGGGTGATGATTTACAAATTGATATTATGATGAAATTTGAATTAAAGTAAAAATGTCTATATCCGATAATATTAAACATATTACATCTCAATTGCCTGAACAGGTTACGTTAGTAGCTGTCTCTAAAACCAAACCTAATGAAATGCTTTTAGAAGCATACAATGCAGGACAAAGAGATTTTGGAGAGAACTACGTACAAGAATTAGTAGATAAAGAAGCGCAATTACCAAAAGATATTCGCTGGCATTTTATCGGGCATTTACAAAGCAATAAGGTAAAATATATTGCTCCATTTGTTTACTTAATACATGGCGTGGATAGTTTTAGTTTATTAAAGGAAATTAATAAACAAGGTTTTAAAAACAACAGGATAATTGACTGTTTATTGCAAATTTATATAGCACAAGAAGAAACTAAATTTGGCTTGGATTTTAATGAAGCATCACAAATATTAAATTCTAATGAATTTAAAGAGCTTAAAAACATTACTGTTAAAGGTTTTATGGCAATGGCATCCAATACGGATGATACTGAGCAAATCAGAAAAGAATTTCAATCACTAAAAAACTTTAGCACACAATATCCCGATTTAAAGATATTAAGTTTTGGAATGAGTGGGGATTTCCAATTGGCAATTCAGGAAGGTTCAACTATGATTCGAGTTGGTAGTAGCATTTTTGGAGAAAGAAATTATAACAAATAAAAAAGCAGAAGTAAAACTTCTGCTTTTTTATTTAAGTATAATTAAATAATCACTTAACCATATCTTTCAAATTCTTAGCATAAAGCGCTACAAAAATAACATCTACAACTACCATAATAACCATAACTGCCATTGCAATCATTGTCCCTCCGCTTCCCGGAGGCCCCATCATACTTAATGAATTTTTACCCATTAAGATAAAGCCTGTATATGGCAATATCTCTGCTATAGCATAAATATAAAAACCCTTTTTAGTTAAATTCCACATCATCATAACACCTAGAAACGACAATAAAGTGTAAACCAAACTCAAATAAGGAGCAACCTTACTATATGGATTACTTTGCATCTCTATAATCTGATCTTCCATTCTATCTGCCATTTCCGGATTTACTGTTCTTACTTGTTCAATGTTTTGTTGCATTGTTTCAGGTGAGCTTTGATAAATACTCCAAATTCCTGACAAAAAACTAATACCACACATCACAAAAGACAAAACACATAATACAGTTAAAAACTGTGAACGTTTTGGTGCTTCGATTAAGTTATTTTCTACTGATAAATTTTCTTCCATTTTATTTCTAATTTATTTCATGTGTTTTAAGTTCACAGCATAAAGCACTATCCATACTACTGCAAATAATAATCCTATAACTGCTCCTGCCCCACCAATTAATCCGCCTCCTGCAAGAAAGAAAGCAGAAATAGCCGGTGTAATTTCACCAACTGAATAAATAAAAAATCCTATTTTCTTTAATTTCCACATTTGTAATGCCCCATAAAGACATATTAATGAGCATAATAATCCAATAACTAAATTAGGAACAGCATTCTCTACCGCTTTCATCATTGTCTCCTGCATCCCACTAATCATTCCATGCGCATCTTCCTGCGAAGCAGTCATGTTTTGTAAAAATTTTTCAGAAGCTTTAATCGAAAAATAGCCCCACAAAGCTCCGATAAAAGATAATCCGGAACCGATAAAAGATAAAATGCATAAAACCGTTAGAAACTGAGGTCTTTGTGGTTGAGCATTTTCCATTGAAATATTGTTTTCCATATTTATAAAATTTAAAATTTAAAAGTATTAATTATAAACATAAACTCAAATAATACTTTTATATATTATAGCAACAAAGGGACAAAAACTATCAAGAAAAAAACAACTGTAATCAAAATTTCCAAAAATTTAAATCGTTCTGAAATTGTTTTTTTTTGATAAACAGAATATAACAAAAGAAATAGCCTTAAAAAAAATTGAAATACAAAAAACAAATAACATCCAAAAGCATTTTTATTAAACTCTTTACCCTCTAAAAAATGAAAATGCGTAAATGACGAAAATGCCCTTGAAAAACCACAAGTAGAACAATTTTTACCGGTCATCTCTTTAACAATACAACCAATTGGGTGATTATTTGGATAAAAAAAATAGGAATAGCCTAAGGCTATTCCTATTAAAATTACAAAAATGAAGTTTACTATGAAGTAAGCATTATTTTTGTGGTTCATTTCTTAGTGTTGTTCTAAAGAATCAGCAACTTGCTGAATAGCTGATTCCATTTCTTGTCTTAATTTAGCTGTATCAATATTTTCTAAAGTCTCTTTCAATTCTTCACCTACAGCTTTTAATTTAGAATATTGCCATCCTGCAATTGCAATACCTACTAAAGAACAAACTAATCCGGCAATAGCCATACCTTTTGCAGCTCCAGCTTTGTTAGCTTGAACAATGCTAATAATAGATAATACTAAACCGATAATTCCTGGGAACATAGCGTACATACCTAAGCATGGTACAAAAGATACTACAGCAGCTAAAATACCTAAAACTAAACCTGCTATACCTAAACCTTTACCTGCTTTTGAATTTGTTGTCGTTGTTTCTTCCATAATGTTTTTGTTTTTAGTTAATATTTATTGTTTATACAAAAAAAGAACAATTTTGGACTTTAACCAAATTTAACGGCTTTAGTTATTAACAAACATCTAATAATTAACCCAATTCGTATAAGGAAAAACAAAATTCGTCTATGAATTTAACTTTAACCATTTAGAGAAATTGCTAGAAACTTCAGTTTGTTGTTTTAATTTCAGTGAATCAAAATAAGTAACTGGTTTTGAGTTTTTTACAAGCTTTAATTGCTTTAATTGTTGATTTGAAGAAACTGTTAATTCAATTTCTGAATCTTTAAAATAAGTCATCCAATCATTAAAATCATTTCTTAAAGTGTAACCATTTACTGCTATAATCTCGTCGCCAATACTTAATCCCGCTTTCCAACTTGGAGAGTAGGGGACTATTAATGAGACCTTTCTGTTCAGACCAAAATCAAGGGTTTTAAATCCGTAAGCAGATTCACTTAAAACTGCACTTGGTGTTTTTACAAAATCAATTTCTAAATAATTAAAACATCCTGTTAATGGCACATCAAAATCTTCGGTACCATAAACGTATTTATCAAAGAAATCTTTCAACGATACACCTGCCATTTTCTCACAGGTAGCTATTATATCTTGCTCTGAATATCCTTTGTTTTTCTTACCAAACTCATTATACAACTCTCTGCAAACATGACTTAAGCCTTTTTGATTATTGGTATGCTTCATTATCTGAACATCAAGCATCAAAGCAATTAAATTTCCTTCATCATATATAGACGTTTTACGATATGGTGCTCCCGGAACATAACCATCTAACCATGTATCCCAACTCGAATGAGCTACCGACAAATTAAATCGTCCGTAAT
This sequence comes from Bacteroidia bacterium, assembly GCA_035439445.1. GTDB lineage: Bacteria > Bacteroidota > Bacteroidia > B-17B0 > Aurantibacillaceae > UBA4416. Next base: position 41,253 of record DAORKG010000016.1, on the reverse strand, counting down.
TATGAAAATGCTTAGTTAAACGTTCTTCTAAAGTATCAAAATATTCTTGAGTATTAAATACGCCACTGGTTAACAATAATAAATCTCCGTAATAAGTTGTAAAACCTTCATATACATAACCAGTACGAGCATAATTTTCTTTCGTAAAATCATAAGGTAACATTTCAACCGGGCGAATGTATTTGATATTCCAAGTATGAAATAATTCGTGACAAGAAACCCCTAAAATATCTTCGTAGGTTTTTCCTTTATTGACATTATATCCTGGCCCTATTGCAATAACCGTTGATTTTTGATGCTCTACACCATGATAAAATTTAAATGGTAAAATTTGAAACAGGAAATGATATTCCGTCACAGGAAAACCTCCCCAAAAGCTCAAAGAAGTTTGGGTGAACTTTGTAAAATCGATTTTGATTTTTTCAAAATCAGGCTTACACTCACCCACAAAATGCAACCAAAACTTAATGTTATTAACTATATAAAAATCGGATTGTAAATTAGCACTTGCCATAATTGGGCTATCTGCCAATTCATCAAAAGATTCTGCTGTTAAAACTTTCCCGTTGGTTTTTAAAGATGTAGCTATTTTATAAGTATCAGGAATTTCTAACTCAACTGTATGTTCTTCGTTTACTCTATTAGGAACATACATACACAAATGCACAGGATTTACATATAATTGTGTATCATCGGCATAGCAATTACCAGCATTAATCTCTGTAGTATGGTAACTATAAGTTACTTTTACTTTTTTAGCACCATTGGTTTCTACCACCCATAAATCTTTAGTTGATTTTAGATAAGATAATGGCTTTTCATTTTCATCGAACGCATCTACTCGCTTTACGTTTTTAGCAAAATTACCTAATTCATAACGTCCGGGACGCCAAGCAGGCAATTGCAATTCTAAAGTTGGAGTATTGATATTATCGATTGTTAAATCAATATATATATAATGAGAACTAGGATTTTTTAGATATAATTTATAGTGAATCATAACAAGAATTTGGCTCTAAATTAAATAAAAACAAATTATATTTACAGTAAATAATGAAGTTAGTTTTCATATTCGTTTTACTAGTTTTTACAAGCTTTTCGCAGGTAAACGATTCTTTACTATATCAAACTCAACAAATTGAAAACGACACCGAAAAAGTGAATCAATTATATAAAGTAGGTTTTGATATCAGAAACAATGATCCTGAAATGAGTTACGAATTTGCTAAAGCTTGCGAACAGGAAGCTTTAAAAACAAATTCACCCAAACATATAGCAAAAGCTTACAATTTATTGGGCGTATTGTATTACAAAAAGGGAAATTTTACGAAAGCGCTACATTATCAAAAACAAGCTTTAGCATTAAATGAATCCATCCAAAACGAAACCGGAATTGCCATAAATCAAACCAATTTAGGAAATATTTATAGCGACATTAATTATCTTCAATTAGCAGAACAATCCTATTTACAAGCTCTTCAAGCCTACAACAAAACAGGAAATACACTTCATATTGTGAGAAGCTTAATTAATTTGGGTGTTTTAAAATACAATCAAAAACAATACAATGCAGCTATTAAACAATTTGAAGAAGCTATGACCTACGCAAACAACATAGGAGAAAATGAATTAATTGCTTCTTGTTACAACAACATTGGCACCATATTAAGAGAACAAAATAAATTAGACAGTGCCCTACTCTATTTAGAAGAAGGTTTAAAAATTAGACAGCTTATTGACAATGAATTTGAATTAGCAGACAGTTACAACAATATTGCTTTGGTATATGTTATGCAGAAAAACTTTAACCAAGCGGCCAACTATATTTCGTTAGCTGACGAAATTTGCACTAAATATGATTATACCGAAGCCTTATTGGAACTATATCATACACGCTCCTTATTTTTTGAGGCTCAACAAAATTATGAGCAGGCGAACATTTGGCTCAAAAAACATTATGCTTTAAAAGACAGCATCCAAAGCCTCGAGAAAACCACTATTGACATAGATTTTTCAGACAAGAAAGAAACGATCAAAACAGAACCTACAAACAATCATCAACTACATAACCTATGGTTATTAATTTCATGCATGATTATGTTAGTTGGTATTCCATTATTTTTAATTCGCTATAAAAGATGAGTAAGAAAGACAAAAAAAGAATAAATGTGGTTTATTCTACAAACCCAAACTTTAGTTATCAAAACGAGGAAGATGAAGTGCAAGAAACTTTACCTCCTCAACAACAAAATTTAAAATTGTTTTTAGACCGAATTGGAGGTGGTAAAATGGTAACTCGTATTAGTGGTTTTGTAGGAACTGAAGATGATTTAAATGATTTGGCAAAAACACTTAAACAAAAATGTGGGGTTGGAGGAAACGCAAAAGACGGTAATATTTTGATTCAGGGAGATAACCGCGATAAACTATTAGACCTACTGACCAAAGCGAACTACAAAGCCAAAAAAGCCGGGGGTTAAAATTTGTTGTATTTTTTCACAAATTAAGAATTATACAGTAAAAATCCCGATATTAGAAACTCTAAAACTAAACCACTATGAACGCACTAGTTGAAATTTTAAAAATCTTAATTCCTGCCGGAGCTGTTTTTGCAGCGGCCTATTTTTTGGTAAAACGTTTTTTGGATAATGACCAAAAAAGACGTGAACATGAATTAAAAAAATCAGCTCAAGGAACTATCACTCCATTAAAAATTCAAGCTTACGAGCGTATTGTTATTTTCTTAGAGCGAATTAATCCAAATAGTTTGGTGGTTCGTGTTAACAGAAATAACATGTCTGCTCGCCAATTACATCAAGAATTGGTTGCATCTATCAAATCAGAGTACGAGCACAATTTGTCTCAGCAAATTTATTTATCTGCTGGAGCTTGGGAATTGGTAAAAACATCTAAAGAAGAAATGATTCAGTTAATCAACATTTCATCTTCAAAAGTAGCACCGGATGCTAACAGCTCGGAATTAGCCATGATGATTTTAAATATCTGTTCTAATCTAGGTAAAAAATTACCTAGCGAAGTTGCGATAGATTATATCAAAAAGGAAATAGCTCAAAATTTTTAATCAATTAGCTTGTCGCGCTGAGCGGAGTCGAAATGCTAATGTTACTGTCTAGTTCTCGACTCCGCTCGAACTGACCAATAATAATACAATGCAAAAATTATTTACCGAATTTACTTCTACAACAGCTGCTCAATGGAAAGAGCAACTAGTAAAAGATTTAAAAGGAATTGATTTCAATACATTGATTTGGAAAACCAACTCTGGAATTGATGTTCAGCCTTTTTACACCAAAGAACATTTAAATACGAATCCTGCTCCTTTGTTTGCAAAAAACGATTGGGCAATTTGCGAGAATGTGTTTGTATCAGATGCAAAAACAGCCAATGCTCAAGCCTTAAATGCATTGCAAAATGGTGCTTCGGGCTTGGTGTTTCATATCACTCAAAAAACAGATTTTTCTACCTTATTAAACGGCATTTTACTACAACACATTTATTCTTTGTTTATGGTAAAGCCTGAATTTGAAAAAGAATTAACTACTTTTTTAAGTTCTATTTCAACAGGAGATAATTGTTTTGTAGAGTGTGACGCAACATTAGATGGAAAAGTTGAATTACATAACTCCTCATCTATTTGCATCAATACCAATTTGTATCAGGAAGCAGGCTCTAACACTGTAAATGAATTAGCTTTTTCTATCGCTCATTTAAATGAATATTTAACCCTAGAATCCTCATCCATTAACACAATCCATATCAATGTTTCTGTTGGTGGAGATTTCTTTATGGAAATTGCTAAACTAAGAGCCTTAAGAAAACTCACTAACTTCTTGTTAAGTCAATACGATATTAAAGCTACAGTTCACATTCATGCTCAAACCACATTAATAAATAAAAGTGTGGTTGATAGTTACAATAACATGTTACGTTCTACTACTGAAGCGATGAGTGCTTCTATTGGTGGAGCAAACAGTATTGTGGTATTACCTTTTGATGTGGAGTTTAATGCGCAAAATGATTTTAGTTCTCGTATGGCTCGTAACCAACAATTAATTTTAAAAGACGAAAGTTATTTAAATATGGTTGCTGATATGTCGGCCGGTTCATACTATATTGAGAGCTTAACAGAAACACTTTGTGAAAAAGCCTGGGAACAATTTAAAACAATTGAATCCAAAGGTGGATTATTAGCATGTTTAAAATCAAATTATATTCAAGATATTATTTCTAAAGATGCTGAAATATTAATTCAGCAATTTAAAGAAGGTAAATTAGTTTTAGTAGGTGTAAATAAATTCCAAAACAAAAACGAACAAGTGAAATCTGTAAAAAGAAAAAACACCATTCATTCGTCAGGAATTAAAACTATTAATTTGAGTGAATCTTTAGAACAACAGTTAGCAAATTAATCATGAGAAAAGATTTTTCAAACATATCATATAAAAGTTCTAATGTCACTCTGAGCGGAGTCGAAGCGACAGAAAAGTTTACAACTGCAGAACAAATTACATTAAACTCAACATACACTTTAGCAGATACTAAAGACTTTGAACACTTAAATTTTGGAGCAGGAACACCACCGTTTTTACGTGGCCCCTACTCTAGTATGTATGTTCAAAATCCTTGGACAGTTCGTCAGTACGCAGGTTTTAGTACAGCCGAAGAAAGTAATGCTTTCTACCGTCGTAATTTAGCGGCAGGTCAAAAAGGGTTGTCAGTTGCATTTGACTTAGCGACTCACCGTGGTTATGATAGTGATCATGAACGTGTGGTTGGTGATGTTGGTAAGGCGGGTGTGGCCATTGATTCTATTTTGGATATGAAAGTATTATTCGACCAAATTCCACTCGACCAAATGAGTGTGAGTATGACGATGAATGGTGCTGTATTACCAATTTTAGCTTTCTACATTGTAGCTGCTGAAGAACAAGGTGTTACGATGGATAAATTATCAGGGACTATTCAAAATGATATTTTAAAAGAGTTCATGGTACGTAACACATACATTTATCCACCTGAGCAATCCATGAAAATCATTGCGGATATTTTTGAATTCACGTCTCAAAAAATGCCAAAGTTTAATTCAATTTCTATCAGTGGTTACCACATGCAAGAAGCGGGTGCAACGGCTGATATTGAATTAGCATACACGTTGGCTGATGGATTAGAATATATTAGAACTGGTATTAAAGCAGGATTAGACATTGATGCCTTTGCACCTCGTTTATCTTTCTTCTGGGCAATTGGTATGAACCATTTTATGGAAATTGCTAAAATGCGTGCAGGTCGTATGCTTTGGGCTAAATTGGTAAAACAATTTAATCCAAAATCTGCTAAGTCAATGGCATTAAGAACTCATTGCCAAACCAGTGGTTGGAGTTTAACAGAACAAGACCCATTTAATAACGTGGCACGTACTTGTGTAGAGGCTTTAGCTGCTGCTATGGGACACACACAAAGTTTACATACTAATGCCTTAGATGAAGCCATTGCTTTACCAACCGATTTTAGTGCACGTATTGCTCGTAACACACAATTGTTTTTACAAAACGAAACTAATGTTTGTAAAGTGGTTGACCCTTGGGCTGGTTCTTACTATGTAGAAACTTTAACTCATGAACTCGCACATAAGGCATGGGAATTAATTGAAGAGGTTGAAAAGTTAGGCGGTATGGCTAAAGCCATCGAAACAGGAATTCCTAAAATGCGTATTGAAGAAGCTGCAGCTCGCAAGCAAGCTCGTATTGATGGAGGAAAAGATGTAATTGTTGGTGTTAACTTATATCAAACTAACGAAAAAACAAACATCGATATTTTAGATGTTGATAATGCAAAAGTAAGATCTCAACAAATTGAACGTTTAGCTAAATTAAAAGCTGAACGTAATCCTAAAGAAGTAGAAGCTGCATTATCTGCATTAACAGAAGCAGCTAAAACTGGAAAAGGAAATTTATTAGAATTATCTATTAATGCGGCTCGAGTGCGATGTAGTTTAGGAGAAATCTCTTACGCTCTAGAAGTTGTATTTGGAAGATATAAAGCAAACATCAGAAGTATTGCCGGTGTTTATAGTAAAGAAATTAGTATGGATAAAAACTTTTTGAAAGCAAAAGAATTAGCCGACAAATTTGCTGAAATGGATGGTCGTCGTCCGCGTATTATGATTGCAAAAATGGGACAAGACGGACATGATAGAGGCGCTAAAGTAATCTCAACAAGTTTTGCCGATATGGGATTTGATGTGGATATCGGTCCATTATTTCAAACTCCGGCAGAAGCAGCTAAACAAGCTGTTGAAAATGACGTACACATATTAGGTGTGTCATCGTTGGCAGCAGGACATAAAACATTGATTCCTCAAGTAATTGCAGAATTAAAGAAATATGGCAGAGAAGATATTATGGTAATTGCAGGTGGTGTTATACCTCAGCAAGATTATGATTTCTTATACAAAGCAGGTGTATCTGGCGTTTTTGGTCCTGGTACTGTTATTAGTGTATCTGCTATTGATATTTTAGAAAAGTTAATTGAAAGAAATAAATAATGCCAAAAGGACTCTCAACTATACTTTTACTAATTGCTTCTAATACGTTTATGACGATTGCTTGGTATGGGCACTTGAAATTTAAGCAACCCAATATCATATTAACCATATTAATTAGCTGGGGAATAGCCTTATTAGAATACAGTTTAATGGTTCCTGCAAACAGAATTGGTAGCAATATGCATGGGGGGCCATTTAATATGTTTCAACTAAAAATCATCCAAGAGGTCATTTCTATTAGTGTGTTTGTCATATTTACTTTAGTTGTGTTTAAAACTGAAACATTAAGATGGAATCATTTGATTGGTTTTTTATGTTTATTTGTAGCTGTCTATTTTTTCTTTAAAAAATAACCTTAGTGAAAGAAGTTAATCAAATACTCACCGATTTAAAAAGAAAAATCTTTAAACCCGTTTATTTTTTAAGCGGTGAAGAAGCATATTACATTGATTTGATTAGCGATTACATTGAGAAAAATGCATTAGACGAAAGCGAACAAGAATTTAATCAAACCATTTTATACGGAAAAGATGTTGACTTAAATGCTATCATTTCAGCCGCAAAACGCTTTCCGATGATGAGTGAATACCAAGTGGTAATCGTAAAAGAAGCTCAGAATTTAAAAGAATTAGGAAAAGCTTCAGGAGGTGACGATGAAGATGATGATATTCCGGCAAAGAAAACAAGTACCGGTTCCTCTAATGCTTTAGCAAGCTACTTACAGCAACCACAAAGTTCTACTATCTTAGTATTTTGTTACAAATATAAAACACTTGACAAACGAAGCTCTGTATACAAATCCCTTCAAAAAAATCATGTCTTTTTAGAAACTAAAAAGATGTATGATAACCAAATCCCGGAGTGGATTACATCATTTGTACAAGAGCGTAAATTTAAAATAGGACCAAAAGCATCGTTTTTATTGGCCGAATTTTTAGGAAACGATTTATCTAAAATAACCAATGAGGTTGAAAAACTTTTGATTAACCTAGAAGAAGGAGATGAAATAACTCCGGAGGCTGTTCAGGATAATATTGGTATTAGTAAAGAGTTTAATGTATTTGAATTACAGGATGCTTTGGCTAAAAAAGATATTTTAAAAGCCAATCGTATCATTAATTATTTTTCTGCTAACGAAAAAGAACATCCAGCTGTGATGACTTTAAGCACCCTTTATGGCTATTTCTCTAAAATTTTACTATATCATTTCTGTCCTGATAAATCAAAGTTTGCTGTAGCTCAGGCTTTAGGAGTAAATCCATTTTTTGTGGATGGCTATGCTAAAGCCGCTCAAAATTATGGTACAGCTAAATTAAAAGCTATTTTTTCTTACCTAAAAGAGTATGATTTAAAAACTAAAGGAGTTGATAACAGCGGAGTAAGTAATGGAGAGTTAATGAAGGAATTAATATTTAAGATTCTTCATTAATTACTTATACAGTTCTACTTTAGTTTCAATATCTGATTTCACGGTGAATTTCTTTTCTATTGTATAAATAGACCCTTTTAAAGTTTTGGCTCTCCATTCAATTCTATAGTTTCCAGGTTGCAAATAATAAGTTTGTGAGGTTGTATTATTCAAATTACACACCCATTCTAGCTTCTTGGTATCTTTATATATGCTACCATCTCCATTGTCTAATGATTTAACAGTTAGCATTCCTGCATTTGGCAATTCTACTATTTTAGTTTGAGATTGCTCAACTTTTACTCCGTAAATATAAGTGCGAGGTAAGGTTAAAATTTCTAAATCATACGTTCCGGTAATATATTTCTCTGTCGTATTCATTTGCTGAACATTAAGCGTTTGCATATTACCATTGGCTTTACGAACGATGCTTTTTATTTTCTCATTAAAATTATAAACTCCCATTGGTCTTCTTAACTCTATATACCCTTGAGGTGCATCAATAGGAATAATCGTATGTTTTCCTTGAGTTAATTTTACTTCTTTACTTTCAGTTGGAGGAATGGTATGAGCGATAACTTTATAAGTTGGAAAATCATCTAAATAAAGTGTGTCAGGATTATTTTTTTGATTTAAAGTATGAATGTAATTGTAAACATAATTACCGGTTGCAGTATTATAAAACGTCATGTTTACATTAGTTTCACTTGGAAAAGATTTTGAATCCAATAAATTAACCTGGGATGACGTTTTATTTAATTTTTGTTTTGAAATTATTTTACTAATGTCTGTGATAGTATTTGAATTATCAAAATCATAATAATCACCTACACACTCAAATGTTTTAATTTGTTCAGGACTTAATCCAATACCAATGATAAATGGTTTAAATACAATGCCTTTCTCCATTAGTTTTTGACGAGCTTTACAAGGATCTCCTTCACACTCCTCAATTCCATCGGTAATTAAAATAATCATGTTCACAGCCTTTGCATCCGGAAAATCATTAGCAGATTCTGTTAAAGAATGTTCTATAGGAGTTATCCCTGTAGGCTTTGCCTCTGCAACCTTTGATTTAATAAGCGCAACATTGTTTTTAGCAAATGGAACTACTAGTTTAGAGTCTTTACAATCTCCTGGAGGGTACTTTACTGTATGTCCATACATACGTAAAGCAAATTGCATATTTTTTTGTTTACTTAAACTATCTAAAAATTTATAAAACAATTCTTTAGCGCCTTGAATACGGGTTGTGTTTTTGTGTTTAGTTTTCATACTATTACTAGCATCAAACACGAACAGCACTCTTGTTAAAGATAGTTCTGTTTTTTTTACCTGCGCTTTAATTTGAAAAGCACATAGTACTAAAAATATAACAGCTATGTCTTTGAATAACCTCATCAAATAGTATAATTCCAAATTTAATGGAGGTTACAGATATAAAATAAAAGAAAAACGAAACTTATTAAAAATGAGATGCTAAGAAATATTATCTCACAATATTAAGATGCCCCTTTAACTGAATAAACTCCCCTCGGGCATTTTTATATTCAATTAAGTATACATACACGTCATCTGTGGCTGCATCTCCGGTCCAACCTTCCGTATCACTATGAGTCTCAAATACTTTATCGCCCCAACGATTAAACACCATAACTTTATAATCTGTTTTTTCCACGTACTGAGCTACGGGTAACCAAACACTATTTATTCCCTTTGGAGCAAAAGCATTAGGCACAAAAACATTCACCTCAACATAAGCATCTGCAGGATTTGATTTAGCTACATCTTTAAAACCATAAACATTCCCGTTACCTTCAACTGCTTCTACATAATAAGAAAATTTTCCTTGGTCAGCTACAAAGTCTTGAACATTATCAGTATAAGTTCTAGTTAAAAACGGAACATTCATAATAGGATTAGGATCAAAAACACCATTTACAGCTCGGTAAATGTTAAATGATATTACACCTCCCGACCAAGTGGAATAATCATCCCATGTCAAAATGTTATTAAATATACTCTCATTATCATTACTTACTTTTAAAACAATATTTTTGGAAATATTACTCACCGCACCCGGATTATCACAATCATCAGCTACCTGAATCTTGTAGAAATAGTTTTTTTCGGTAGACTTTACATCCTTATCAATATATGTTTGCGGAGAAACGGTTGATGAAACAAATGCCAGTTTAGTAAAGTTAATTCCGTCTTCCGACTTGTAAATGTTACATCCTTTAAATGAATTGGAAGTATCAATCGAATAGGTTACTTCTATTTGTTTATTAGAAGTATTTACACTAACAGAATTAATATATACATAACCTGGACCCGGGAGTGCTGTTGCTGTTAAACATCTTGTATTAGAACTTGCACTAATTGATAAATCTGTATTTTGAACTCTCACATAATAGCAGTATACGTCTCCGGGATTTAAACCGTTATGTGTAAATGAGGTAGAACTTGTAGAACCTACAAGATTAAATGTGTTTCCATTTACAGAACAATAAATATCATATCGTAAAATCCCTTTAGGTAAATTCACATAGGCCGTCCAATTTAAGCCGGATGATCTGGAACATAAATCATAGGTTATGTTTAAAAACATGGTACTATAAGCAGTACTTGGGATACTGTAATTACCACAACTATCAACAGCCGCTACACAATAAGACTCCGAACCTGAACCGGCAGTTGAAGAGGTGTATGTATACGAAGTATTAGTATACCCATATATTGTATCTACAGGTGTAAGAAATCCACCATTAAATAAATAAACCACATAACCATTTACATCAGTAGAAGAAGAAGGAGGCCAACCAATTACTGTTTGTCCATTATTTAAAACTGAAACGGAATCAACATTAATGATTGATGGTGGTTGCATATTGTGACACAAATCTCCATTAATATTAGATTGAGATACACATCCCGCACCATCAGAAATCTCAACCTTATAATCATAATAAACAGTACATAAATAGATGGTGTCTTTATAATTTAGTTTTGGTCCGATATAAATAGGGCTCCATGTTCCTGATAGAGTCTTTCTTGATAAGGTATAAGTAGTAGCTGATGATGGTAAAAGAGGATTATGGGTAGCGTTCCAGTTTAAATTTATAACTCCGTTACCTGTATTATTCAAATTCAGATAAATACTTCTGATGGTGTCAGATGGAATGGAAGTGTTAGTTCCACTAACTGTTGTAACATAGTAATATTGTGCTTGCAAATTAGCATTGGATGGTGTTTGTGTAAATGAAGACTGCGTATAAACATTAACGGTTCCTATCATTGAATATGGACCAGATTGAATAGCAGATGACCAAATTTGATACTGAGTAAATAAACCAGATGGATCAGGGGGGATTACCCATGAAATAACAGCACTATTAGTGGAAGTAACAGATGCGCATTTTAGCTCTGGTGGCCCTACCTGAGTTTTTCCTTTTATAGAAAGGAAAAAGCAAAACACTATCAGAAAATATAAACCAAATCTATTCAAAAAAAGACACTAAATTATTGTTATTCAATTACAAAGAAACGAAAAACTAACTGTTTTAGTATTTAAAAAATTATAAAACTATTAAAAGGGGCTTTTTAATGAGTAAGTCTTAAAAAAACGATATTTTTGCGTCACTAAATTTAACACTATGCAACAAGCTTATATTATAAATGGCGTTAGAACTGCCATCGGAAATTTTGGAGGCACTCTTTCAACTGTTAGAACAGATGATTTAGCAACCTTAGTTTTAAAAGAATTAATGGCAAAAAATCCTTCTGTTGATTTTTCCAAAGTTGCAGATGTAATAATGGGTTGTGCTAACCAAGCTGGTGAAGATAACCGTAACGTAGCTCGTATGGCTTCCTTAATGGCAGGTTTGCCTATTACCGTTCCGGGACAAACCGTAAATCGTTTATGCGCTTCAGGCTTAAGTGCAACAATTGATGCTGCAAGATACATTCAATTAGGAGATGCTGATTTAATGATTTCTTCAGGTGTTGAAAATATGACTCGTGGTCCTTTAGTGATGAGTAAAGCAAGTTCTGCTTTTGGTCGCGACCAACAATTATTTGATAGTAGTTTTGGATGGAGATTTATCAATCCTAAATTAAAAGAACAATATGGGGTTGATGCCATGGGTGAAACTGCTGAAAATGTAGCAGAAATGTATAAAATTAGTCGCGAAGACCAAGACGCATTTGCATTATGGAGTCAGCAAAAGGCAGCCAAAGCAATGGCAGCAGGACGATTTGAAAAAGAAATTGTACCTGTTGAAATTCCACAAAAAAAAGGTGATGCCATAATTTTTAAAACAGACGAATTTGCAAAAGCCAATACCACTTTAGAAGGTTTACAAAAATTAAAACCGTCTTTCCGCAAAGAAGGAACAGTTACGGCTGGTAATGCCTCAGGATTAAATGATGGAGCGGCTGCTATTTTATTAGCAAGTGAAAATGCTATTAAATCATATAACTTAAAACCATTAGCACGTATTGTTAGCAGTGCCGTAGTCGGTGTTGAACCTCGCATTATGGGATTAGGTCCAGTTGAAGCAGCAAATCAAGCTCTTAAAAAAGCAGGTTTAACTTGGAATGATATTGATATTATTGAATTAAACGAGGCTTTTGCGGCTCAAGCATTAGGATGTACCCGTCAATGGAAATTAGATGATAAAGATCCTCGCATTAACCCAAATGGTGGAGCTATTGCTTTAGGTCATCCGTTGGGAATGAGTGGTGCTCGTATCATCAATTCGGCTGCAATCGAATTAAATCTTCAAAACAAAAAATATGCTTTAGCAACTATGTGTATTGGAGTTGGACAAGGTTACGCTGCTATTATTGAGAAAGCTTAATGGTCTATTTAGATTATAACGCAACAACTCCTGTTGATGAAAGAGTGTTAGCAGAAATGCTACCCTACTTTACCGAACATTTCGGAAATGCCTCCAGTAATACACATCCTTTAGGTTGGTATGCCCAAGGCGCTATTGATAAAGCCAGACAACAAGTAGCCAGCTTCATTGGAGCAGAATCTTCAGAAATCGTATTTACTTCAGGCGCTACGGAGGCTATTAATATGGCTTTAAAAGGAGTTTTTAATGCTTATAAAACTAAAGGCAATCATATAATTACTTGTAAAACTGAACATAAAGCGGTTTTAGATACCTGCGCTTATTTAGAAGAAAAAGGAGCTACGATTACTTATTTAAATGTTGACCGCGAAGGACGTATTGATTTAGATGAATTGAAGGAAAGTTTTACTGATAAAACCATATTGGTAGCTATTATGGCTGCTAACAATGAAACAGGTGTTTTACAGGATTTAGAGAAAATTTCTGAAATCACTCATCAACACGAAGCCACCTTTTTTAGTGATACCACTCAAATGGCAGGTAAACTTCCTATTGATGTGAATGAAATGGGATTGGATTTATGTTGCATCTCAGCACATAAACTATACGGACCAAAAGGCGTTGGTGCTTTACATATAAGACGTAAAAATCCGAGAGTTAATTTGGTACCATTATTTCATGGAGGCGGTCACGAAAATGGAAAACGAAGCGGAACTTTAAACGTAACAGGAATTGTTGGTTTAGGAAAAGCTTGCGAAATTGCTCAAGCCGAATTTTGGGATAACAATATGCATATTTCAAAAGTTAGAGGCTACTTAGAACATCAATTACTTGAAATATCAGATCTAAGAATCAATGGATCAACTAGATACCGACTTTACAATACTTCCAATATTTATTTTCCACCTTTAAAAGACGGAAACTCAATATTCTCTAAAATCAAAAATAAGTATGCCGTTTCATTAGGCTCAGCTTGCACGTCTGCTAATTCCGAACCATCTCATGTTTTAATGGCTATGGGATTAGAAAAACAAGAATCTGATAATTGTATTCGCTTCTCTTTTGGTAAAAAAAGCCAAAAAGAAGAAGTGGAAGAATTAGCCAAATTAATCTTATCGTTCTATTAATCACTTTCCTCTCAGAAATAAGCTTTTATATCATCTAAAACGAATTACAAACGTTAAATTGTTCATTATTAACATTTTAACAATCTTGACTTTTGAGTTTATAAAGCTTATCTTTGGCACACTAACACAAAAACTTAACACTAAATGAGTACCCAATCAATCAGATTCAACAATGCCAATCGTTCTTTTTATTTAACTGCAAAAAAACGCGTAGACGACTACTTCAAAGAAAACAATCTTTCACGTTATGGAAATGCGCAAATGGTCATCAAATCAATTTTCATGTTTGCCCTATATTTCACACCATTTGTTTTATTAATCATCAATGCTTTTGATAATCTTTGGATTCAATCATTGCTATGCGTTTTAATGGGTTTTGGAATGAGTGGAATTGGATTATCTATTATGCATGATGCCAATCATGGTTCTTACGCTCGTAATGCTAAATTAAATGCTTTAATGTGCCGTAGTATGAATTTCATAGGTGGAAGTTCCTTAAACTGGCAATTACAACACAATAATTTACACCATACTTACACCAACATTGAGGGGCATGACGAGGATATCGCTCCTCCGGGATTTTTAAGGTTTTCACCTCACGCCGAACATAAATGGATTCACAAGTTCCAGTTTATTTATGCTTGGTTTTTTTATGGTTTAATGACTATTATGTGGGCTACCACTAAAGATTTTAATCAGTTGGCTCGTTATAACAAAATGGGACTTTTAACAATCAGAAAAACAACTTACAAGAAAGAACTAATTTTATTAATCTTAAATAAAGTATTTTATTTAGGATACAGCCTTGGCTTACCATTATTAGTGATGGAAAATCCATGGTATCAAATTGTAATTGGTTGGTCAATCATGCACTTTACATGCGGAATGATTTTAGCTTTAATTTTCCAGCCTGCTCATGTAGTTGACTTAACTGAATTCCCTTTACCTGATGAAAAAGGGAACATGCAAGATGATTGGGCAGCTCATCAATTAAAAACAACTACCAACTTTGCGCAAAGAAGCTGGGCTTTTTCTTGGTTTGTTGGTGGATTAAATTTTCAGGTTGAACACCATTTGTTCCCTAACATCTGCCATGTTCACTACAAAAAAATTGCGCCAATTATTAAAAAAACAGCCGAAGAATTTAATTTACCTTACTATTCCAAAAAAACATTTATTGGAGCATTAGTAGCTCATGCAAAATTGCTTTACCAATTGGGCCAACCAAGTCCTAAAATGGCATAATACTTAACACTTAGTTGTTTAAAATGCAGACTCGAACAGTCTGCATTTTTTATTTAAAAAGGTTTACTTCGTATCACTAAATATAGTTCTATTATGCGCGTTCACTTAATTGCAATTGGAGGAAGCGCCATGCACAACATGGCTTTAGCTCTTCATGAAAAAGGATTTCAAGTAACAGGTAGTGACGATGAAATAAACGAGCCATCAAAAACTCGTTTAAAAAATGCTGGAATTCTACCTCCTGCTATTGGCTGGTTTCCTGAAAAAATAACCTCTGATATTGATGCTGTTATTTTAGGAATGCATGCCAGAGAAGATAATCCTGAATTAATTAGAGCCAAAGAATTAAATCTTAAAGTATACTCTTATCCCGAATACATTTACGAGGCCACTAAAGATAAAACACGAGTGGTTATTGGAGGAAGTCATGGTAAAACTACCATTACAGCAATGATTTTACATGTATTAAACTTCCATAAAATGGATACTGATTTTATGGTTGGCGCACAGTTGGAAGGTTTTAATACAATGGTAAAATTAACCAAAGATGCTCCTATAGCAGTAATTGAAGGTGACGAATATCTAGCCTCTCCAATTGATAGAAGACCAAAGTTTCATTTATACAAACCAAATATTGCCATTTTAAGTGGCATTGCATGGGATCACATTAACGTATTTCCAACATTCGATATTTACGTCAATCAGTTTGAGAAATTTGTTGACTTAATTGAACCCAATGGTAGTTTAATCTATTGTAATGAAGACACTGAACTACAAAAAGTAGCTGCTAACTCTGGTAAATCAAACCATATTTCTAAAACCCCCTACTCTGTTCCTAAACACCGTATTGAAAACGGAACAACTATTTTAGAAGATAATGGTAAAGAAATTCCACTATTGATTTTCGGAAATCATAATTTAATGAATTTAAACGGTGCGCGTTTGGTTTGTAATAAATTAGGGTTAACCGATTCTCAATTTTATGAGGCGATTCAATCATTTAAAGGAGCGGCTAAGCGACTGGAATTAGTATCCAAAACAGATGATTTTGCTTTTTATAAAGATTTTGCTCACTCTCCATCAAAATTAAAAGCTACAACACAAGCTGTGAAACAGCAATTTACAAATCGTAAGATTTTAGCATGCATGGAACTTCATACATTTAGCAGCTTAAACGAAAACTTTTTAGCAGAATACAATGGCGCCATGAATGATGCTGATGAAGCTATTGTTTATTTTAATCCTCACACAATTGCTCATAAAAAGCTAAAACCAATTACAGAGGAACAAGTACTTAAATATTTCAATCGCAAAGACCTTAAAATATTTACTGAAAGTAGTGCCTTAGTGAGTTACTTGAAATCTAAATCACTAAAAAATCATGTATTATTGATGATGAGTTCAGGAAATTTTGACGGAATTGATTTTAAACAACTTTCTACAGAACTAAACCTAAATTAATATTTTGCCTAAAGTACTGCGTATAATTAATCGTTTTAACATTGGTGGAATTACCTACAATGTGAGCTACCTTTCTAAATACCTAGAGCCTGAATATGAAACGCTTTTAGTTGGTGGTCCGGAAGAAGAAGGAGAAGATAGTTCATTATATATTCCTGAAGGTTTAGGTTTAAAACCAAGAGTATTGCATGAGTTTCAACGAGAAATTAATTTAAAATCTGATTACAGAGCCTATAAAGAAATCAAAAAAATAATCCGTGAATTTAAACCGGATATAGTACATACACATGCCTCAAAAGCAGGAGCCATAGGTCGTTTAGCAGCCATTGATTGCAATGTACCTATCATTATTCACACATTTCACGGACATGTATTTCACTCTTATTTCGGAAAATTAAAGACTGCTTTCTATAAAACAATAGAACGCTATTTAGCAAAACATTCAACTGCTATTGTAGCTATTAGTAACAAACAGAAAAATGAGTTATCTGAGGTGTTTCATATTGCACCAAAAGATAAAATTCACGTAGTTCCATTAGGTTTTGATTTAACCAAGTTCACAAAAAATAAAGAACAAAACCGTAAAGAATTCAGAGAAAAATACAACTTAAAAGAAGACCAATTAGCCATTGGCATTATTGGTAGGCTTGCTCCAATCAAAAACCACAGTTTATTTATAGAGTCTATAGCTCATTTAAAACAAAACGGCATCACTAATTTTAAAGCATTTATCATAGGAGATGGTGATACCAGAGATGTAATTACTGAGGCTTGTAAAACCCATCATGTTTCATGGTCAAACAACCCAACAGATGATGCAGATGTTATTTTCACTTCCTGGATTACAAATGTTGAATGGGCTCTTCATGGATTGGACATTGTAACATTAACCTCTTTAAATGAAGGAACTCCAGTAAGTATTATTGAAGCTCAAGCAGCAGGAAAGTTTGTAGTATCTACCAATGTAGGTGGAATTGAAGATGTTTTACATCCGGAGTGTGGCTTTTTATCTGAAATATCAGATAAAAACAGTTTTTTTAGCAATTTATTAAAGGCCTGTACAAACAATTCCATTTTGTTTAATTCGTCTGAAAAAGGTGAAAAATGGGCACTTGAAAAATACAGTTATACCAGACTAGTAAGCGACATGAGAAAATTATACGCTCAATTATTAAAAAGAGCATGATTTTTGTTATTAGCGGATAAATTTTAACTTTGTAGTATAATATAAGCATATGCGTTTTTATAAATATTTCCTTCTTTTTTTAGTTGTTTTATACTTTTCTTCTTGTAAAGTCTTCAGATCAAATTTGATGTTAAAAACTTCTAAAGATTATACTTATGATAAAATTGTAGACTCTTTATCTAAGCAGGATTATAAGATCGAAGCCAATGATATCATTAACGTGAGAATTTTTTCGAATGATGGTTTCAAAATTGTGGATTTAGCAACTTCCAACCAAGTAACTCGTTTCATTGAACTAGATTATGTTGTGAATACAGATGGAACTTGTAAACTACCATTAATTGGTAGAGTTAAATTATCTGGTTTAAGTGTTAGAGAAGCTACAGAATATTTAGAACAAGTTTATGCAGATTATTACGTAAAGCCTTTTGTTTTTATGACAGTAACAAATAAGCGAGTTATTGTTTTTCCTGGAAATGGTGGGGCTGCAAAAGTTTTAAATTTAACTAATAATAATACTACGGTTATTGAGGCCTTAGCTTATACTGGTGGTATTGCAGAAGATGGTAAAGCTTACAAAGTAAAATTAATTCGAAATCCTCCCAACGAAAAGCCTAAAGTATACTTAATGGATTTATCAAAAATTGAGGGTATAGCAGCAGGAAACACTGTTGTTTTAGCTCATGATATCATTTATGTTGAGCCGAGATATAAATTAGCAAGAACTTTAGTTGCAGAAATAACACCGATTGTTTCATTGATTTCCTCTACATTTTTACTATATACTTTAGTATCCCGAGTTAAATGATTCAACCTCAAGGAAATAACTCTATTGACAAATATAGAGATAGGGTATCAAAGTTTAGTAGCGAATTAGACTTAGGTTTAGTTATATATATTATCAAAAAGAGTCTTTGGTTTGTTCTTGCTTTTTTTGTAATTAGTTTGGGTATTGCTACAATATATTTGAGGTATAGTCAACCTGAATACCAATCTTCAACTATCATACAAATTAATGAGAACAATCAGGCTTCTGAGGTTTTAAAAATGAACTCTTTTGAAGGTTCAGATAATAAAATTGCAGAAGCAATGGAACAAATCCGCTCAAAGATTTTCTTAAAAAGAGTAGTTGAAAAATCTGAAATTCAAATCAGCTATTTTAACGAGGGTACTTTTAAAAACAATGAATTATACCTTTCATCGCCATACCTGGTAAAATTTAATGTTAAAAAAGAAAATATATACGGAGTAAAAATATATATCCATTTTAACTCGTTAACATCAGGTTTTATTACATTTAAAGCGGAAGCAAAAAATTTCAACATTCCATTTATTACTTACAGCGTTGTAAGCTCTCCTTATTTTGAATTAAGTATTGCTCCTAATAAAAAACTTGATGAACAGGTATGTAAATCTCAATTATTGGAAAACAATAAATCATATTTCATTATTAATAATATAGATAATGTAACAGCAAATCTTCAGGCGAAAATAGATATTAAATTAATTAACGAAGCGGCGCGCACAATTCAAGTAAAAGTTACAGATATAAATCCTCAAAAATCAAAAGATGTTGTAAATTTAATTTCTGAAGAGTACTTAAAGTTTGACGTTGAGCGAAAAAGTGAAAGTTCAAAAAGTATTTTATCCTTCATTGATGATCAATTAGATTTAGTATATAGCGATTTAAAATCTTCTGAAAATAATCTTCAGGAATTTAGGAAAGCTCATAACTATACTGATAAAAATAATAATATTGATCCTAACATGATGCGTCTTTCTAAAATAGAAGACGACATGTTAAAAGTTGAACTCGACGAAAAAATTTTAGCAGAACTTCAACAAAATATTATAAAGAATAAAAGCATCGACACATATCAGTTAATCTCAATGATATCTGGTACTGAATACGAAGCTGCCATAAAAGAATATACACAAAGTATTCAAAAGTTATTATTGGAAAAAGAAGATTTACTTTACATGGTAACTCCAAGTAGCGAGAATATAAAACAAATTAATTTTAATATTGAAACACAAAAAAAGCTCCTAATTGAGACTATAAATGCTGTTAGATTAAAATATAAATCCAGATATACTAGTTTAACACAAAAGTACTCTGAATACCAAAATAAAAATATTAACAATCCTGATGAAGACTTAGAACACTCCAGGTTAATGAGATTATTCAGTATTAGTGAAAAATATTATACCATGTTACTTGAGAAGAAAACTGAATTCTCTATTTCAAAAGCCGGATTTGTTTCTCAAAACGTTATTTTAGAAGAAGCTGTAAATGATGGAGCTTGGGTTTCGCCAAATAAAAAATTCGCCATTTTAGTAGCCATTTTGGTAGGATTATTACTTTCCCTTCTACTAGTTTTTATTCGTTATTTTATTCATGATAAAATAACATCGATAAATGATGTTGTTAATAACATTGATGCTTCAATATCTGTTTTAGGAATTGTTCCAAACTATGAGAGTGATGTTCCTGTCTCGCAATTGGTTGTAGACAAAAATCCAAAATCCCAAATAGCTGAGGCGTTCAGGAGTATAAGATCAAACTTAAACTTCATCAACAATAGCGAAGGACAAAAAATAATTGCTGTTACATCATCTATTTCCGGAGAAGGCAAAACCTTTGTTTGTTTAAATATTGCTGGTATTTTAGCTTATACTGGTAAAAAAGTAATTTTGCTGGATTTAGACATGCGAAAACCAAAAATTCATAAAGGTTTTGGAGTTTCTAATGAAGTTGGTATGAGTACTATTTTAACGAACATGACAGAAACTAAAGATTGTATTAATAAAAGTCATTTCCCAAATTTAGATTATATAACTGCAGGACCAATACCTCCAAATCCTTCAGAATTAATTATTAGCAATAGATTAAATATTCTTATTGAGGAACTTAAACAATCATACGATTATATAGTGTTTGATAATCCACCAATTGGTTTGGTGACTGATGGTATAACTACAATTCAAAAAGCAGATTTTCCTATTTATGTTTTCAGGGCCGATTATTCTAAAAAAGCTTTCGTGCAAATATTAGATAAACTAATTAATGAGGGTAGTATAAAAAATTTATCTATGATTTTAAATGGGGTAGACACAAATCGTTCATCATATGGCTATAAATACGGTTATGGTTACGGTTATGGTTATGGTTATGGAAACGGATATTATGGTGATGATAAAGTTGAAAAAAAGAGTGGATTATCAAAAATATGGAAGTAATTGAGACGAACATTAAAGACCTTTTAATTATTAAACCTAAAGTATTTGCTGATGCTCGTGGGTATTTCTTTGAAAGCTACAACGAAGCTGTTTTTAGACAAAACGGAGTGGATGTTGCGTTTGTTCAAGACAACCAATCTTTGTCTAATTATGGAGTTTTGAGAGGCTTACATTTTCAAGCACCACCATTTGATCAGGGAAAATTAGTAAGAGTAATTACTGGGGCTGTTTTAGATGTTGCTGTTGATATCCGTAAAAATTCTCCTACTTATGGAAAGCATATAACTGTAGAATTAACTGAAGAAAATAAAACCATGTTTTACATACCGTCTGGTTTTGCTCATGGTTTTTTAACACTCAGAGATAACACCATATTCTCATATAAATGCAGTAATCTCTATAATAAAGCGTCTGAAGGCTGCGTCCTTTGGAATGACTCTGATTTAAATATAAATTGGAACATTGAAAATCCAATTTTGTCTGAAAAAGATATCATTGGAACTCCCTTTAAAGATTTTATAAGCCCTTTCTAAATGACTTACTTTCAAAATAATACTTTATTATTTACCGTACTCACTGTTGGTTCAACTTTTCTTATATCATTTGTATTCAATTCAATTTTATTAAAATTCACACAAACTTTAGGAATTAGACAACAACAAACATCTCAAAAACAAATTCGTTGGAATCCTTCAGCCAGACCGTCTATAGGAGGAATATCTTTTTTTGTAATATTTCTAATTACGTTTATTATTTTAAATTTCATAGATCATCTTCTTCCATTGAATTATAGTAGTTTAAAAATAATTGGAGTTTTTGTTGTATGTACTATTGCTTTCTTAATGGGTTTAGCAGATGATGCATATAATACGAAACCTCTATTAAAATTTATTGCCCAACTTATCTGTGGATTAATTCTATACTTTACCGGAACCAAAATAAATATATTTTCTAATGAAGCATTAAATTTTGGACTAACAATATTTTGGATAATTGGATTTATGAATTCAATCAATATGCTTGATAACATGGATGCTATATCAACTCTTGTTTCAATCACAGTACTAACATTTGTTATTCTTTTAAATATAAACCTAAAGCTTCTGATAAGTCCTATACCTATACTTTGTCTAGGTCTCTTGGGTGCTCTGTTAGGATTTTTAGTTCATAATTGGCATCCTGCAAAAATGTTCATGGGCGACACAGGTAGTCAGTTTCTAGGCGCATTTTTAGGTGTTGTTGGTATTGATTATTGTTGGAATTCATTTACATTAATCAATAATGCGTGGTTTTCAGTAAACCCAATTTTAATGGGCTTTTTATCCATAGCTCTAGTTTTCATTTTACCAATTACAGATACTATCACCGTAAGTATTAACAGAATTCGTAGAGGGCAATCTCCTTTTGTTGGAGGGAAAGACCATACAACTCATCATTTATTTTTTAAAGGTATTACTGAAAAAAGAATCGCTATTTTGTTTTGCGGAGTAGGACTAATGGGAATTTCTTTGGCTTTAAATCAAATTTTAAATTATCAAACAAGTTGGTTGGTAGTTTCTATTATATTTTGTGCTATCACTTTCGTATCTTTATATCTAAATACGATTATAAAAAGAAAGTGACCATATCTGTTTGGATATTAAAAATTTTTCGCGAACCAAGTCCTCTTTATAAAAAAACCTATGTGAGTTTGGCGTCGTGGGCATTGATTAGTTTCTTAATCAAGTTTATATCTTTTACCCCACTCCAAACAAATTTAGACTACTCTAATGCAAATTTTAAAGTTCTTGGTTTAAATATCCCATCCAATCTTCAATTTGCCGGTGAACGTGTTCCTCAAAATGATTATGAAATCAAGGAAAGTTTGGAAAAAGAATTCTTTGCCAATAAAACATGGAAAAACTCATCATTGGCTTTATTTAATAAGGCTCAAAAGTGGTTTCCTTTAATTGAACCTATATTAAAACAAGAGGGTGTTCCTGACGATTTTAAATATGTTGCCATCATCGAAAGTCATTTATCAAATGTTGTATCTCCTATGGGAGCAGCCGGTTTTTGGCAATTGATGCCCGTTACTGCACAACACTACGGACTAACAGTCAACAATGAAATTGATGAGCGTTTGGATGTAGAAAAGGCTACTCATGTGGCTTGTAAGCATTTTAAGGATGCCCATGCCTATTTCAATAACTGGACATTAGCCGCAGCTGCCTATAATGTTGGAATTGGAGGTATACAAAACGCACTAAAAAAACAAAACACAAACAATTATTATGATTTATTACTAAATAAAGAAACCGGAAGTTTTATTTATAGAATCTTAGCCTTCAAAACCTTATTGTCAAACCCCGAACATTTTGGTGTGAAACACAAAATCAAAAAAAGTGGAGGTTTTCCAGCTTTTAAAATTGTAAAAGTCGACTCTTCCATTACCAACTTAAAAGCTTTTGCAAAACACATCAATACTAATGAGATTGTATTAAAAACATTTAACCCTTGGTTAATTGGAGAACAGTTAAATAATCCTGATAAAAAAACATATCAATTTAAAATACCTAAAAACAAAAACTTAGATTTAAGTGTTTATTTCAATGATGTTTTTCCTCAGGATGTAACAACAGATACATTGATTAAAAGCGTTATTGCAGACAGCTTATTTGTAAAACCAGACACTTTAAAAAAATAAATGGAAGACGAACAAATAGAAGTGATTGGTGCTCGAGCCCATAACTTAAAAGATATTTCTCTTAATATTCCCCGTAATCAATTAGTTGTTTTAACAGGTCTAAGTGGTAGTGGAAAATCTTCGCTAGCTTTTGATACTATCTATGCTGAAGGCCAACGTAGATATATTGAAAGCTTTTCGAGTTATGCTCGTCAGTTCCTAGGCAACATGGAACGCCCTGATGTAGATAAAATTTCAGGTTTAAGTCCTGTTATCTCTATCGAACAAAAAACCGTTAATAAAAATCCTCGCTCTACAGTTGGAACTATTACTGAAATTTACGATTTCTTGCGTTTACTATTTGCTCGTTCGGGCGAAGCCTATTCTTATGTTACCGGAGAAAAAATGGTTCGCTACAGCGATGACCAAATCATCGATTTAATTTTAGAAAAATACAATAATAAAAAAATAAATCTCTTAGCTCCTGTAGTTAAAGGTCGTAAAGGACATTATAGAGAGTTATTTGAAGATGTTCGTAAAAAAGGATTTAATAAAGTACGGATTGATGGAGAAATAGTTGATATCACTCCAAAAATGCAAGTAGATCGTTACAAGATTCATGATATTGAAATTGTGATTGATAGACTTGAAATTACGAAAGACATTAAAACACGTTTGTACCAATCTTTACAAACTGCTATGAAGCAAGGTAAAGGAACCATCATGGTATTAGAACATGAGGAAGAAAGTCCAAAAGTAAAAAAGAAAGCTACGTCATCTTTTGTTTTTGGGAAAGTACAGTTTTTCTCTCGTTCGTTAATGTGTCCAACGTCCGGTATATCTTACGATGAACCTGCACCAAATTTATTTTCATTCAACTCTCCTTACGGTGCTTGCCCACATTGTAATGGCTTAGGTGTTGTTAGTGAAGTTGATATAAGTAAAATTGTTCCTAATCAAAAATTATCTATTCGCAAAGGTGCCATTGCCCCTCTTGGACCAGCTAAAGGCATTTGGGTGTTTAAACAAATTGAAGCTATTGGTGAGAAATATAAATTCACTTTAGATACTCCATTTGAAGATATACCTGAAGAAGCCGTGAATATATTATTAAACGGAACAGAGGAATTATTCACCATCAAATCTGATACCAACTCAAATGGCTATAGCTCAGCATTTGATGGCATTGCCACTCATATTTCTCGTCAGGCAGAGGAAGATCCTTCTCCAGCTATGTTACGTTGGGTTGAAGGCTTTACCAATAAAATTAATTGTTCTGTTTGTAATGGTACACGTTTAAAAAAAGAAGCACTTTATTTCAAAATTGACGGTAAAAACATTGCTGAGTTATCGGAAATGGACATCAATATTTTAAACGATTGGTTTAAAGGAATTGAAAAACGTTTAAGTAAATCTCAAAATGTGATTGCTAAAGAAGTTCTTAAAGAAATCAGAACTCGTATTGGCTTTTTACTGGAAGTTGGATTAGATTATGTGACTTTAAATCGTTCATCAAAAACATTAAGTGGTGGCGAAGCCCAACGTATTCGTTTAGCTACACAAATAGGATCTCAATTAGTGGGCGTATTATATATTTTAGATGAGCCAAGCATTGGTTTGCATCAGCGAGATAACATGCGCTTAATTGAAGCTTTAAAAAACTTACGTGATGTTGGAAATAGTGTCTTGGTAGTAGAACATGATAAAGACATGATTATCGAATCCGACTATGTGATTGATATTGGCCCTGGTGCCGGAATACATGGCGGACGAGTTGTAGCTGCTGCTAAACCAAAAGACATGTTGAAATTCAACACGGTTACCTCTGAATACATTACCGGAAAACGAGAAATTGAAGTACCAAAAGTCCGTAGAAAAGGAAACGGTAAAAAATTAAGTTTAAAAGGTTGTACGGGCCACAACTTAAAAAATGTAAGCATTGACATTCCTTTAGGTAAATTCATTTGCGTTACCGGAGTTAGCGGTAGCGGAAAATCAAGCTTGATTAATGAGACATTGTATCCTATTTTAAGTAATCATTTTTACAATTCTGAAAAGCGTCCCCTTCCCTATAAATCATTTACTGGGATTGAACATATTGACAAAGTCATAGATATTGATCAATCTCCAATTGGACGAACTCCACGCAGTAACCCAGCAACATATACTAATGTTTTTTCGGACATCAGAACTTTGTTCTCTGAATTACCTGAAGCAAAAATCAGAGGTTACAAACCCGGTCGTTTTTCATTCAATGTAAAAGGTGGGCGTTGCGAAACATGCGGTGGCGCTGGAGTAAAAACCATTGAAATGAATTTCTTGCCTGATGTATATGTAAACTGTGATGAATGTAATGGCAGAAGATACAACAGAGAAACTTGTGAAATTCGTTACAAAGGAAAATCTATCAGCGATGTATTAAACATGACGATTGACCAAGCTTGTGAATTTTTCGAAAATCAACCAAGTATTTTCCGTCAAATAAAAACCTTACAAGATGTCGGTTTAGGCTACATTACATTAGGACAACAAGCAACAACATTAAGTGGCGGTGAAGCGCAACGTGTGAAACTTTCAACTGAATTAAGCAAACGTGACACTGGTAACACTCTTTATATTTTAGATGAACCAACAACGGGTTTACATTTTGAAGATATCCGTATTTTATTAGGTGTATTAAATCGTTTGGTTGATAGTGGTAATACGGTTTTAGTGATTGAGCACAACATGGATATTATTAAAGTGGCCGATCATATTATTGATGTGGGCATGGAAGGTGGAAAAGGCGGTGGTGAAATACTATTTACAGGTACTCCTGAAGAATTAGTGAAGTTTAAAAAAGGATATACGGCACCATTTTTGAAAAAGGAACTGTAATTAGAAATGAGTTTTAAGCTACATATGTTTAATAAATTAAGTTTGATTAACATTTGTAAAAACTAAAAAAACATAATTTCATATATTATAAATATTAAATACAACATTATTAACTAATTGTTATGACCCACGATAAAGAAGAAAAAATCAGAAGAGCCTTTGCGACGAAAGAAACAAATCAAGTGATGGCTTCTGATAGCTGGAAGATTTTTAAAATCATGAGCGAATTTGTGAATGGTTTTGAAAGAATGCAACAGATTGGTCCTTGTGTTTCCATTTTTGGTTCAGCAAGAACAAAACCTGAAAATAAATATTACCAATTAGCCGAAGAAATTGCTTTTAAACTAACTCAAGAAGGTTACGGTGTTATTACAGGTGGCGGACCAGGCATCATGGAAGCTGCCAACAAAGGCGCTAAACGTGGCGGTGGAAATTCAGTAGGTTTAAATATTAATTTACCATTTGAACAAAAACCGAATGATTATATTGACAGAGATAAAAGTATTGACTTCAATTATTTCTTTGTTCGTAAAACCGTTTTCTTAAAATACTCTCAAGGATTTATAGGAATGCCTGGCGGTTTTGGAACTATTGATGAATTATTTGAATCATTAACCTTAGTACAAACCAATAAAATTGCGGAGTTTCCGGTTGTATTAGTAGGTCGTGAATATTGGGAAGGATTAATTGATTGGATCAAAAAAACGATGTTGCACCAAGAACATAATATTAATGAATCTGATTTAGATTTATTTAAAATTGTGGATACTGCTGATGAAGCAGTAAAACACATTGTTGATTTCTATAGCAAATACATGTTAAAACCAAATTTTTAGTTTGATCAACAGACTAATTTATGTTACTAAAAAAAATCATATTGTCTGTCATATTTTTATTTTCTATAAACTTAGCAACTGCTCAGTCAAATTTTAATTGGGTAAAACAATTGGGAGGTTTGGGCACTGAGGTTGGTACAAATTTGACAACTGATAATTTCGGTAATGTATACACTGTTGGCTGGTTTGAAGGTACTGTCGATTTTGATCCAGGTGTTGGTATTTTTAATTTGTCATCCTCAGGTGATAAAGATGTTTTTATTTCTAAATTAAACAGCGCTGGGAGTTTTGTATGGGCTAAGAAAATTGGCGGCACTTCTTATGATTATAGTAAATCCATATTTGTAGATATAAATGGAAATATTTTCATAATAGGTAATTTCAAAGGAAGTGCGAATTTTGATCCTGGAAATACAAATATAACTCTTACCTCTTCTGGCATAGATGATATTTTTATCTCAAAATTTGACTCTCTTGGTAACCACAAATGGACAAAAAAAATTGGTGGACTTTATGGTGATATAGGGCAAAAAATAACAGGTGACAAAAATGGAAACATATACTGTACTGGGTATTTTACAGGAACTGTCGATTTCGATCCAGGAACTACAGTCTATAATTTAAATTACATTGCCGGGAATGATATTTTTATTCTAAAACTAAATACAAATGGTGACTTTGTTTGGGTAAAACAACAGGGAGGTAATTCCATTGATCAGGGGTTAGATATAAACATAGATAATTCAGGGTATATATATACAACGGGTGTTTTTCAAAGTACAGCTGATTTTGATCCTGGAACATCAATTTATAATTTAACTTCAACTGGTGGTTCTGATGTCTTTATATCAAAATTAGATAGTACTGGACGTTTTGTATGGGCAAGAAAAATAGGTGGAACTTCTACAGATTTAGCTAACAGTATCAGTATAGACGCATCAAATAATATATATATAACTGGTTATTTTTGGGGAACTTCAGATTTTGACCCAAGCAACACCGTATATAATTTAACTTCAACTGGATTAAGCGATATATTCATTTCAAAGTTTGATAGTGCTGGAAATTATTTATGGGCAAAAAAAATGGGAGGAACATCATATGATCAAGCCCTATCTGTTATCAATGATTCTATTGGCCATGTTTTTACAACTGGATACTTCAGTGGCACTTGCGACTTTGATCCCAGCAATGACACTCTTAATTTAATTTCAATAGGAGCTTCAGATTCATTTATCTCATGCTTAGACAGTCTTGGCAATTCTGTATGGGCAAAAAGTTACGGAAGTACTTTTAACGATGTTGGATATGGACTCTCATCTAAGATATCGGGCAGTCTTTATTCTTGCGGAGGATTTCAAGGTACTATTGATTTTGATTTTAGTTCAAATGTATTTAATCTAACATCCATAGATTCTGTTGACACATACATTTTTAAATTAAGTGATATTGCAATCGGATTAAATGAAAAACATCAATCACAAACCATATCCTTTTTCCCTAATCCTGCTCAAAACCAACTTAATTTCGACGTTAAACCTTCTGATAATTTTAATATTGAACTGTTTAATAACTTAGGACAACTGCTTATAAATGAAGAAATTAATTCGGTAAAAAAAATAATAGACATACACTCCTTAGCAAATGGAATCTATTTTATCAAAATAATTGATAATTCAGGTATGACAAGTTCAATAAAATTTATAAAAAACAATTAAACACCAATATTTAACATGAAAACAATATTAATTACAGGAAGCACAAGCGGTATCGGACTAGGTATTGCTATTGAATTTGCAAAAACAAAACAATACAACATTATATTTAATGGTTTAGAAACTAACGGACAAGAGATTGCTGATAACGTCGCTAAACAATATGGTATTGAAGTAATGTTTAGCAATGCAAATATGTTACAACCTGCTGAGTTAAGAAAAATGGTTGATGACGCAGTTGCTAAATTTGGTAAAATTGATGTATTGGTAAATAATGCAGGTATTCAACATGTATCACCTATTGAAGATTTCCCTGAAGAAAAATGGAATGCCATTATTGGTATTAACTTAACTTCTGCTTTTCATTTAACTAAAGCTGTTTGGAAAGGGATGAAAGAACGTAAATTCGGACGTATCATCAACATTGCCTCTGCACATGGTTTGGTTGCTTCTGAATTTAAAAGTGCCTACATCGCCAGTAAACATGGAATTGTGGGCTTTACAAAAACAATTGCTCTAGAAGGTGCACCTTTTGGAATCACAGCCAATGCTATTTGCCCGGGATATGTAAAAACTCCTTTAGTAGAAAAACAAATTGCTGATCAAGCCAAAGCTCATAACATGAGCGAAAGCGATGTGGTAAGCAAAGTGATGTTATTGAAACAAGCTGTTAAAGATTTTGTAAGCGTTGAAGAATTAGGTCAGTTAGCAGTTTTCTTAGCATCTGACGTAGCTAAAACTATGACTGGAACAGCTTTACCGGTAGATGGTGGCTGGAATGCACAATAAGACATTTTACAACTTACTTATCTCCTTTTAAAATATCTTTTATCTTATCTTTTAACTGTATCACCTTTTCAATATTTTCTTGAATAGGTGGTACTGTCATTTCGGTAATTTGTGAATCACTCAGTGACTTTTGAGATTCCGGATAAAAGACAATAAAACTTGTAAATTCATTATTCTTATTCAATACTTTAGGCATATTATCAATATGATAATCAAATGATACTGTTTGTTTTCTACTACTTAAAAAGATAAACAAATCATCTTCTTTTACCTTATCTATAATATCGCTATCCTCAAAATCATTAACAATGAGATAATTATAAAACTCTCGTTTTCTATCTTTATTTAGTGAGGTAAAAGCGTCTATTGTTTTTTGTTGTCCATAAACTACAGCATTGCTACCAACCTGTTTTAAAATGGCATTAATTTTACGAACTACTAGATTAAACCCACTTTCCAATTCACTATTAGGAGACAATAAAACAATAATTCGCTGATAGGTATTTAATGGCTGAATAACTTTTGAAATAATAATTGATTGTTTAGTTTTCACCAATAAATTATCTGCAATAGTTCCAAAAATCAAATTACCTGTTCCTTGTTGGGCTTTCCAGCTAATTAAAATATCGGATATACTATAGGCTTTAGCCGAACGAGCTATTCCGTCAACTATACTTAAATCTACTTTTTTTAATACTTGTACTTTTTTATCTCCAGAAGATATTTGCTCTACAACGCCATCAATAACTTTTTTAACAACATTAATTTTTTCATCAGCATCTTCGTTTTCCTCAACTATAGATAATGGATATATAGGTTCTTGTGACTTATCATCTTTAATAATAAGAGATAAATCAATAAGTCGAGCAATATTATCCGGATTACTAACAGGAATCAAAATACGTTCTGTTCTGTCAATGATTTTTTTTGTTGTTTCTTTATCTGTCATGGCTATTTTTCGTGCAGCTCTCTCTGTTACAAAAGAACTAACCATACAAGTAATCAAAATCAGAATAATTGTCCCATTAATAACATTTTGATCAAATAAACCAATATCGTATCCTACTTTAATAACAGCTAATGTTGCAGCAGCATGAGAAGCGCTTAAACCAAACATGACACGTTTTTCATACTTGGTATATTTGTAAATGGCACCGGTAACTTGAGCTGCTAGCCATTTTGTTAACAAAGCAACTAAACTTAATATACCGGCGAACACTAACGCATCTGTTCCTTTTAAAAACAAACTAAAATCCACCAACATTCCGGCGCTTATTAGGAAGAACGGTATAAAAATAGTGTTACCAATAAATATCACCCGATTCATTAAAACTGAATTGTGTGGTATAACTCTGTTTAAAGCTAAACCAGCTAGGAAAGCTCCAATAATTGGTTCTACACCTGCTAATTCAGAAAAGAAACCGGCAATAAAAACTACAGCTAACACGTAGATATATTGTGAACTTCCCTGTCCTTCAATATTTCTGAAGAACCAACGACTTACTTTGGGTAATAAATACAATACGGAAAAAACTAATAGACCGAGTGATATAATTAATCGAATCCAAAACATTGAGTTGATTTCACCACCAACCACATTTGTAATAACACCTAAAAGAATTAGAACGGCGCTATCTGTGATAATAGTTCCTCCAAATGATATTTGAACCGCCCTATTTTTCACTATTCCCATATTGCTTACAATAGGATAACTTAATAAGGTATGAGTAGAGAACATACTAGCTAATAATAATGCTGGCCATAAGGTGAAACCAAATACATAAACACAAACAATATAACCAATGATGATAGGGATAAAAAAAGTAAAAGCTCCAAATACTAAACTCTTGGTTCTGTTTTGTTTATACTCTTGCATATCAATTTCCAATCCAGCAAGAAACATGATATACAATAAACCGGTTTTGCTAAACAATTCAAAACTGGTAGATTTTTCAATAATATGAAGAGTATTTGGTCCAATAATAACCCCAGCTATAATTAAACCAATAATTCCGGGAATACGAAAACGTTTTAAAACAAGCGGGGCAAATAAAATAATTAATAAAGTTAATGCAAGAATTAATACCGGATTTTTTACTGGTAAGTAATGACTAAAAAAATCATGAAAGGCTTGTAAATTACCAGCAAATAGTTGCATAAAACATCTTTAAAACAAAAATAAAGAATTAAAGTGTACTAAAGACAAAATCCCGAAAATATA
Organism: Bacteroidia bacterium; assembly: GCA_035439445.1. GTDB lineage: Bacteria > Bacteroidota > Bacteroidia > B-17B0 > Aurantibacillaceae > UBA4416. The sequence goes on along the minus strand of DAORKG010000016.1, from coordinate 9,056 downwards.
CCCTTATTAAAACGTTAACACGTATTGCAAAGCGGCTGTTCGTGGCGATTCGATTTTAAGTGGTCTCAACGAATACTCCACATTAAACACATTATTACAAACCACTGATAGTTTTTGTTTTTTATCAATATTATAACTTAGCCTAGCATCCCAAATACTTATATCTAAATGTTTTTTCCAATATCTTGTTGCGTAAATCACATCAAAAAATTGATTATTTGTTGATGTTAAATCTTCTATATACTCAAATGCTTTATCAATGTTTTGCATTTTTGTATAATACTTATTGCTAATTCCAAAATTAAATCTATAAATTTTGAATTCTATATCCATTTTAAACATATGCTTAAATCGATATTTTAAAATATTGTCCGTTGTATCCATACTACTATTTTTATAGTTTAAAGCTGGCCCTACTGATCCATCAATATTTTTACTGTACCCATAAATGCTATCCGGTGTTAATGTTATAGGTTCGATATAGGTGTATCCAATCAGAGCAGATACGCCAAAACGTTTATTTGTTTCAGCAGTTGTTGCCGCAATAGATGCATCTATTCCCCTAACCTGCGATTTTCCAGTATTTAAAAATTTGAACCCCACTATTGACACATTTGGGTCCCAAATTCCAAATAGATATTCGATATTATCTTCATACTTTTGGTGAAAAGCAGCTACATCAACATAACCTTTGCAATTTCCAATTTTAAAACCTTGTTTAATTCCCACTTCAAAACTTTTACTGGTTTCAGGTTTTAAATCAGGATTTGGAAACACACCAAACATTCCAGCCTTTGTAGTAATGTATCTTTCGGTAATTGTTGGATAACGATACCCTGTTCCATAAGAACCTCTCACAAAAGTTCCTCGTGTTAGTTGCAAATTTCCACCAAATCTGTAAATAAAAGCATCATCGGCACTTAAATTATTGATCTTAAAATTCTCATAACGAACTCCACCGGATAGGTTTAAAATTCTCCAGAATTTTTTATCAAACTGAATGTAAGCTGATGTATTAACAATTTTATTATCCGGTTGTCCGCTTGAAGCATATAACCTTGAAGTTGAATAAGAGATATTACCCGTAGTTCCAGCAATAAAATTCAAATCAATACTTTTAAATTTCTTTTGAATTTGATACTCTCCAAAATACATTGTTCCTTTATTCGATTGGTTATTTGAAATCACGTTATCTGAATGAAATACACGAGTTTGCAAACTATGACTTAACCCATTTTTTGTAGTATATTTTATAAATGGATCAACATTAAATAAAACTTGGTCTTCTAAAAAAACAGCGCCTGGATAACCTCTATATAAGCCCAACGAATCATCTAGCCAGGCAAATACCATATTTGTTTTATTCAACATGAAATTGGTATTTACACCGAAATTCAAGCCTTCGATGCGTTTTGAACGATAACGCAAATTAAAATTAACTCGAGCTCTTTTTTTTATCATATCATTATTTGAAAACACAGGTACAGTGTCTTCCATATGCAAAGCTTCTTTTAAATCATTAGGAATAAATTTTGCTGGAGGCGGCGGTCCAATATAACCTTGGTCGATATTGAAATTTGCCCCAGCAACAAAGTCTAAATTGTTTTTTATAATGCGAGAATGAAATAAATTTAAATTACTAAAGCCTGGAAAAGAATTATTGCCTCGCGTTCGATACCAATTTTCGGCAGGAGATTGAGGAATACTATATTGCCCAGCGGAGTAATTAATACTTGTTTTTGGTTTGGAACGTGGATAAGCTGAGCGAATATTTATCACGCCATTTAATGCAGATGAACCGTATAATACAGATGATGCTCCTTTTATAACTTCAATTTGTTCGATATTTTCTACTGGAATGTAACTCCATTCGGGTCTTCCTGCGTCTCCACTTAATAAAGGAACACCATCAACGACAATGGCTACGCGACTTCCCACTCCAAAGGTAAAACCACTTCCTCCTCTAATTTGAGGATCATTATCAATAATAGTTAAGCCCGGGACCTGTTCTAAAGCAGTTTCAATACTCGTTGTATTTTTATTAGCAATTAGATTCGGTTTTAAAACCTCCATAGACACCGTTAACTCTTCTAATTTTTGTTCAAATTTGCCTGACGACACTACAACGGTTTCGAGTGTTTTAGCATGCTGTTTTAAAACAATATTTTTCTGAAAAATTTCATTTTCTTTAATCTTTACCGAAAAAGTATCGCTTTGTAATCCTAAGTACGAACACAGTAATTTATGTTTACCTGTATCTAAAACCAACACATAATTGCCTTCAATATCTGAGGCGGTTCCCTTTGATAAATCACTCAACAACTGAATTGTAGCCCCAATAATAGGTTCTTTAGTATCTTTATCCAAGATGCTTCCTTTTAAAACACCTGTTCCGGTTTGAGAATAAATAGCAATTGAACTTATACTACATACAACCAATAAAAATAAACGATATATATACATAATTTTTAAAAACAAAACCCTAACTGTTTTTAAGTTAGGGTTTTAAATTAGTTATTTATTACAAGTTAGTCTATAAATATTTTTCCAATTTTTTCATCAGATTTATTGCCAGATACTTTATAAATATAAATACCAGTATTTAAATTTGAAATATCAATTGTATGAGTAGAGGTATTATCTAATTTTTGTGATAATATAATCCGTCCTGTTACATCAAATAATTCAATAGTTGATTGCTCCGCAGCTTTAGTACCAAAATCAACATATAATTTTTCATCATAAACATATACTTTAGATGTTTTTTCAGAGTCAAGATCTTTTACCGAAGTCACCGAATTATAAATAAAACTAATATCATCAAACCAAATTTTGCTTCCTGCAAATGTCGTTAATTGATTATTAGAGGGAGTCATATTAATCATGATATAAGAAGGATTTCCAGAGGCTGTATAAACAAAAGGAGCCGAAAATCTTGTCCATGTAGCATTAGAACCAGTTGGAGTTAAAAATGTTGCTCTTGCAATTTTATCTGCTGTTGGGTCTGGGTGATTAGTGGAAGGAGTCTCTGGATCATAATAATGATTATTGTGCAAAATAGCAGTTATTTTACCTACTTCACCAGTTCCGCCAGATGTATATTGATACCAACCCACAATACTATCTGGGCGACCAGTAAATGCTAATCTTCTCACGTCAGATGCGTTGCCATAATTAGTAGTTCCTAAATATCCATCAGCTTTATTAGTAGATGGTGCGTTTACCACACCAGTAGAAGCACTACCATTTACTATAATAGTTGTAATAATAATGTTTACCGATTTATTTTCAAGCCTTAGAGAATATGAACCGCCATGTTTAATTGAGGCGTCTCTAAAGCAAGTTTGAGAGCCATTACCTCCTAATTGAGCTGTGGTTGAACCTGTTTTATTAGAGTTAAAATCCACTGGCTCTTCTGTTGCTGTTCCAACATTATCCCAATTTTCAAATCCACCATTTGTAATTTGGGTTTGAGAAAAAGAGATTAAAGAGATTGATAATGATAGTAAAGTAGTAAATGTTTTATTCATGCGATTTTGATATTAAGCTAAAATTCGTTTTAAAGAAAAAAATAGCTGATTTTTTAAATAAAATTAGTTCAACAAATTTACAAATTTTATACAGTTTTGAGATTTTTTAGTGTTTATTTATTAAGAAATCAATTCTCGAAAATGTTTATAACCTTCAATTAAAAAATGCCCTAAACCATTATAGTTTAAGGCATTAAAATTGATTTTAACCATGTTGTTTAATTAAAACCTTTTTATTGTTTTTTTGAATCAATATGAACTCCGTTTTTATCTATTGTAACTTTAGATTCCTTTGAATGAATTTTAACACCATTACTATCCACTTTTATTTTGGCATCTTTAGCATTAATGTTAACTCCGTTGACATCAATTTTTATATCTTTTTCAATATCTACTTCTTCATCTAAACCATTGATATGATCTCCAACTGAAATTAAACCATCACAATCAACACATTTTAAACCATTTTCTGTCATTGTCCAACGGCGGTTTACCATATCTCCATCATAAGTATTGGTTACATTTTCGATATCATATATCATGTTTTCTAATGATTTATCTAAGTAAATTGTTTTACCTACAGGTAACTTTACAATGATGCTTAAATCTTGAACTCTAAATTTATCAGCATTATTTACTTTAAATAAATTATCAAATTCAATTAAACTGTCTGTTTGAGAAACAACATAAGAAATGTTTTTAGCTCTTTCGGTGGCCGAAAACTTATTAGCACCTTTTGCTTCTTTTACAATTACAATTTCTATTTTACCAGATTGAGATTTGATAACGTTTAATTGAGCATGTCCTAATAAATATTTTATACCATTGTTAGACCCAATCATATAATCATTATCCCCTCTACTATGGCGACGATAATTTTTCTCACCTTCTTCATCATCATCACTTTCATGTAATTCGCTTGATTTAATAGGTGTTTCATGCATTTTTAAGAACAAAACATCTTTTTGAACAACGCTGAAATTCTCTCGCACTTTAGCTGTTTTATTAAAATCACTTCCAGTTTTTACACCTACATACAGTAACATTAACAAACCAAATAACCAAATAATACCTGCTGTTAAATTTACCCAACGGTTAGAAAATCTAATTTTAAATAAAATTTTAATTCCTCCATAAATAATCATTACCACTGGAACGCCAACAAACATTACAATTCCAAGCACTCCTAAGTAAAAATCTTTCCCATCCAATAACATCAAGTCAATCCAATCACCTCCATTTGAACTATCTGTCATAAAAGATAAACCAAAAATTGAGCTTGATAATCCTAAAAAGAAAATAATACCAATGATCACCATAAACACACCAATCACTTTTAATAATACTTTACCAATATTAGTTAAAACGTCTCCTAAAAAATCGACTATTTTCTCGATAGTATTTCGAGGCGCCAAACGACTGTCAGCAGCCATATTCTTGAAATCATCTCCGTATTTTTCCATACGTTTTTTTAAATGTTCGGCTTCTTCTTTTACAGCTTTAGAAATATTATTAATATCTGCTCTCTCCCCTTTCATCGCCAATTTTTCGGCTGTAGTTTTTGCTTCAGGTATTGCAATCCAAAGAATTAGATATAATAAAAAACCCGTGCCAGCAAAAAAGAACATTAATAATAAAGCAATTCTCAACCAAACGGCATCAATATCAAAATAATTACCAATACCCGAACAAACGCCTCCTATAACTTTACTATCTCCATCACGATACAAACGTTTTTTTACTGGTTCAGTATCTTGATAAGAAGTTTCTGTATTTTCAGCAGTAGAACTGTTTTCATTTGATTCACCCGCAAACTCTTCAGGTTTACCCATGCTATCCATTACAAAATCCACATCGCTCATTAACACTACTTGCTTAATTGCACTGGTTTTACCTTGCAACATTTCGGCAATACGCGCTTCAATGTCACTCATGATTTCGCTGCCACCTTCAGATTTATTAAAATAGCCTCTAATCGTAGTTAAGTATTTACTCAACTTTTCATAAGCTTCTTCTTCGATATGAAAAATAATGCCACTTATATTTATAGTTACTGTCTTATTCATTTGATTTAATTTTTTTAGTCTTGTTTATTAATGGTTTTGTTTACTGCATCTACGAGTTCGTACCACGACAGATGTAATTCTTTTAAATACGTGGTGCCTATTTCGGTAAGCATGTAGTATTTACGTGGTGGTCCCGAGGTGCTTTCTTCCCATCTGTAAGTAAGCAATCCTGTATTTTTTAATCTGGTTAAAAGCGGATAAAGCGTTCCTTCTACTACTACTAACTTTGTTTCTTTTAATTTCTCAATAATTTCGGTTGGATAAGCGTCGCCTTGAGAAAGGATAGAAAGTATGCAGAGTTCCAGAACACCTTTGCGCATTTGGGCTTTTGTGTTCTCTGAATTTACCATAATTATATTTTTTTAAAATTTAAAACTACACTGTAAGCATTATTTGGCTTCAATTTATCTAATTTCAGTTTTACAAACTGTGATTCAATTGATTTTTTTAAAGATTCATTAGATGTATTTGCCAATACTAAATTAACTTCTCCTTTTTCATTTACTGTAAACACTACATTTACTTTTTCTTCTTCATTAAAATGCATCAAAAAATCAGGAAACTTAATATGTTCCTTAATAGTTTTACTGGCATCCGAAATCAATACGGATTTTGGATTTTCATTGTCTTTAGCATTTATGTTCATGCTTAAAAACAAACCTGTTGTTATAATGATGATTGTTTTATTAAATATTGTTTTCATTGTTGTTTAATTTTTTTTGTATATATTTTTTACTCATTCGTTCTTATCATCTATTTAATTTTTCAAATCGCGAGTTTGATTTTTAAAATTGATGTTCTACCTTCATTAATAATCTGCAGTTTAAAATGAATTAAGAAAAAAGAACGTTTTTTAGTACTATGCCAAGTTTATTAGTTGGTGACACAAAGATATGTAATTTATTTAGTACCTTGCAACACATAGTACTAAATTAATTTATAACTAATTGATTATCAATACAAATATTTTTTAGGTAAAGATTTAAAAAGCAAGTATATTTGTGTTTTGATATAAAAATATGCACAGTTTTGCTTCCGATTTATCCAGTTTACTTACAGTAAATGGCCTAGTGACCTTATTAACCTTAACCATTCTTGAAATCATTCTTGGAATTGATAATATCATCTTTATTTCAATTGCTGTGGATAAATTGCCACGCGAACAACAAGCAAAAGCTAGAACCATCGGTTTATTATTGGCTTTAGTGGTTAGAACCGTACTATTATTTTTTGTTGGTTATATTGCTGGATTAAAAGAACCTTTCTTACATATAGCTGGATATGGAATTTCTGGCAAAGCCTTAATTTTAATGGGAGGAGGAATCTTTTTATTAGTAAAAACATGGCAAGAAATTCAAGAACACATACATGGAGATGAAGATGAAATTGGTCATGGTAAAAAAGGGAAATCCACTTTTAAGGCCATTATCATGCAAATCATCATTATTGACTTTGTATTTTCTTTTGATAGCATTTTAGCTGCTGTGGGGCTTTCGGGCGTTGTGTTAATTATGGTTTCGGCTGTTGTTATATCCATGATTTTAATGATTTTATTTTCTGGATTAGTAGCCGATTTTATCAATAAAAACCCTGGTATTAAAATGATTGCCTTATCGTTTTTATTAGTAATTGGTGGTATTTTAGTGGCAGAAGCTCTAATTGACAGCTACAATACAACCCTACCACACGAACAACATATTGAGTTAAATAAAAATTATGCTTACATCGCTTTAGCTTTTGCTATGATGATTGAGTTATTCAATATCAAAGAAAGAAGAATTAAACGTGCTAAAGATTTTACTCAAGAAGACAAAGAGTAGTTTACATGTCGTTAACCATTTCTTGCATTACTTGGTATGATTTCATATCCATTAATCCTGGAATTTGCATTTTATAATAATGTAATAAACAATCTAAAAGTGCTAAGCGCTCACTCCTATTTATTTTTTTTTGATTAGATAATGAATGTGAGAATAAACCTGCAAACAATTCGGACTGCCAAAAATCAAAGCCTAAAGGAAAACTTTTAATGGTAGATTGAAACTTTCCTTCTAGTGTATCAAAATAGGCTAAATGTTTGTCTCTATTATTAGCTGGATAAAAGCCTAAATGTTTGGTTAATTCAAACAAAAAATAAATATGAGTATCTAAATATCCCTCATCGGCCTGATCTAACCATTGATAAGTTTGACATATTAAATCAAACAAATCATCATTAGGAGTTTGCTCTTTTAAGCATTTATACAATACTTCGTTTAAAAATTGAGCAATACAAAGTTTAGAAAAATTGGATTGTAAATCAGTGTAAACAAATAAGCACTTTACTTCGCTTAAGTGCTGGATGTCTTTATTTTCTTTTAAAGAAAGAACAAACTCAATTTGTGTGAGTGGCTGAATAACGCCCGATTTAATTTTTGCTTTTGGTCCATTACCAACATTAACGTTAGCCGATATTAATCCAAAATCCTTTGTATAAATTTTTGAAATAATTTTTTTATCGGCATATTTTATATTATGCAAAACAATGCCCTGGGTGGTATAGAGCATTAGTTAACAATCAATAATTTTGTTGTTGCTGATTTATCGCCAGTTGCCGAAGCACAGTAAATCATATATACACCACTAGCCGCTTTTGTGCCAGCAAACGATTGTAAATTCCAAATAACTTGTCCGCCTTGAGATTTAGTTGACCAAATTAAATTACCACTTACATCGGTGATTTTCACATCAGATTCGTCTATTAAACCTGTTATACAAACCGACCCTGAAAATCCTGGTCGGATAGGATTAGGAAAAGCATGAACTTTAGTAAAATCCTCAAAGCCTTTTATAATAGGTGTTCTATATGATTGTATTCCTTTATCAGTTGCAAAAAATACGTCTCCTGTTGTTTCATCTATTACAATATCTCGAATTAAATTTGAATACAATGGGCTGTTTTCTATGGTAAAATGATAAATCTCTTCTTGGCCATCAGAGGAAAGACAGTAAACTCCTGAATTCTCAGTACCTATCCATTTGCGATTAACTCCATCAACAGCTATCGAATTGATAATGTCATTTTCTAGTAATATTTTTACCTGACCGTCTTGGTCTATTAAAATTTGTTGGCTGTCCCAATTTCCACCAGTAAAAATATTTTCTGGATTATAAAACACAGCTACTCCTTTTGCCGTTCCTACCCAAACATGACCATCTTTATCTTCGCAAACAGAATGGATATCGACTGAAGGAAGATTTCCGTTTCCTACTGCTGTTGATAATAATTTTGTGTTACTAGTATTTGGTTGGCTCAATCCATTAACATCTTTGTAAACCATAAGACCAACATTTCGGGGTAAAATAATCCAAGCTTGATCTTGTTTATCAAAAATAATTTTTGATACCGTTGGTTGAATAACAAACTGCTCAAAATCTAATAGAGTCCAGTTACCATTTGTTTTACGAACGGCTACACACT